>NZ_JBNGVC010000013.1:417500-640000 GCF_050524305.1 Bacillus silvicola | reverse complement strand
CCGCATGGAAGGGCCATCGCTCAACGGATAAAAGCTACCCCGGGGATAACAGGCTTATCTCCCCCAAGAGTCCACATCGACGGGGAGGTTTGGCACCTCGATGTCGGCTCATCGCATCCTGGGGCTGTAGTCGGTCCCAAGGGTTGGGCTGTTCGCCCATTAAAGCGGTACGCGAGCTGGGTTCAGAACGTCGTGAGACAGTTCGGTCCCTATCCGTCGTGGGCGTAGGAAATTTGAGAGGAGCTGTCCTTAGTACGAGAGGACCGGGATGGACGCACCGCTGGTGTACCAGTTGTTCTGCCAAGGGCATAGCTGGGTAGCTATGTGCGGAAGGGATAAGTGCTGAAAGCATCTAAGCATGAAGCCCCCCTCAAGATGAGATTTCCCATAGCGTAAGCTAGTAAGATCCCTGAAAGATGATCAGGTTGATAGGTTCGAGGTGGAAGCATGGTGACATGTGGAGCTGACGAATACTAATAGATCGAGGACTTAACCATATAATATGTAGCAATGTTATCTAGTTTTGAGAGAACATAAAAAAACTTGTTGACTTTTAAAGTGGATAAGTTATAATAATGATTGTCTCAAAAGAATAATGTCTGGTAATGATGGCAGAGAGGTCACACCCGTTCCCATACCGAACACGGAAGTTAAGCTCTCTAGCGCCGATGGTAGTTGGGACCTTGTCCCTGTGAGAGTAGGACGTTGCCAGGCAATATTATTCCGCAGTAGCTCAGCGGTAGAGCTATCGGCTGTTAACCGATCGGTCGTAGGTTCGATTCCTACCTGCGGAGCCATTGGAGAGCTGTCCGAGTTGGCCGAAGGAGCACGATTGGAAATCGTGTATACGTCACAAGCGTATCAAGGGTTCGAATCCCTTGCTCTCCGCCATAAGGATTTATAATATTTGGCCCGTTGGTCAAGTGGTTAAGACACCGCCCTTTCACGGCGGTAACACGGGTTCGAATCCCGTACGGGTCACCACTTTGGAGGATTAGCTCAGCTGGGAGAGCACCTGCCTTACAAGCAGGGGGTCGGCGGTTCGATCCCGTCATCCTCCACCATATAAATTTTATATGAATAGTATTATCGCGGGGTGGAGCAGCACGGTAGCTCGTCGGGCTCATAACCCGAAGGTCGCAGGTTCAAATCCTGTCCCCGCAACCAAATGGTCCCGTGGTGTAGTGGTTAACATGCCTGCCTGTCACGCAGGAGATCGCCGGTTCGACCCCGGTCGGGACCGCCATTTTAATAAGGCTCGGTAGCTCAGTCGGTAGAGCAGAGGACTGAAAATCCTCGTGTCGGCGGTTCGATTCCGTCCCGAGCCACCATTTATCTTAATAAAATACGCCGGCTTAGCTCAATTGGTAGAGCAACTGACTTGTAATCAGTAGGTTGGGGGTTCAAGTCCTCTAGCCGGCACCATGTAAGTTTCGGAGGGGTAGCGAAGTGGCTAAACGCGGCGGACTGTAAATCCGCTCCTTCGGGTTCGGCAGTTCGAATCTGCCCCCCTCCACCATTTACATAGGGGCATAGTTTAAAGGTAGAACTGAGGTCTCCAAAACCTCCAGTGTGGGTTCGATTCCTACTGCCCCTGCCAAATATATTTACACAACATGGCGGTTGTGGCGAAGTGGTTAACGCACCGGATTGTGGCTCCGGCATTCGTGGGTTCGATTCCCATCAGTCGCCCCATTTTTATTTTAAAAATTACAAATAATCTAATTGATACTTACATATAATTAAGTAAGAAATCGATGGGCTATAGCCAAGCGGTAAGGCAACGGACTTTGACTCCGTCATGCGCTGGTTCGAATCCAGCTAGCCCAGCCATTTTTGCGGAAGTAGTTCAGTGGTAGAATACAACCTTGCCAAGGTTGGGGTCGCGGGTTCGAATCCCGTCTTCCGCTCCATTAAAATTTCATATGGCGGCATAGCCAAGTGGTAAGGCAGAGGTCTGCAAAACCTTTATCACCGGTTCAAATCCGGTTGCCGCCTTTATTATTGTGCCGATGTGGCGGAATTGGCAGACGCGCACGACTCAAAATCGTGTTCCTTCGGGAGTGTCGGTTCGACCCCGACCATCGGTATCATGTAAACGTTGATTTAAACGGTTCTTACGTTCAGTAAGAGCCGTTTTTTTGTGTTCTTAATGGTTTATTACATACGATTATCTCCTTGTTAAATAAGCGTACTGAATCATGTACCAAAGGGAGGTAAAAGGTTGTTATGAAAAGACGTAATAATGATTTAGATGTTAAAGAATTAGCGGTTATTCACGATTCTGTACAATTAGACGTACTCAACTTTAAAACCGCTCTACACTTATTCCTTAATGATTGTGAGTTGCGTAATTTACGTGACCATACTATTCGATATTATAGGAGTGAGTTGACCACGTTTTACAAACTTCTCATGGAGCAATCTGTCTCCACAAATCCAACTGAAATAACTAGTGAAATAATTAAGAAGAACGTCATTTTCTATATGAAAGAGGTTCTACAAAGAAAACCTATCACTATTAATACACGCTTACGAGCAATTAGGGCGTTTTTTAACTTTCTTCATACTGAAAAATACATTAAGTCGAATCCAATGAAAGGTGTTAAATTCTTACGTGTGAGGAGACAAGCCATTCCTACATTCAGTAAAGAACAAATAAAAGGTTTATTAAAACAACCTAATTTAACTACTTTTATAGGTTTTCGTGATTATACAGTGATGTTACTTCTATTAGAAACAGGTGTGCGAGCAAATGAACTTGTTGGAATAACTATTACTGATATTAAGTGGGAAGATTCGTTTGTTCATATTCGTAATACAAAGGGATATAAAGAACGGTTAGTGCCAGTTCAATCATATATGAAAGAGGTACTAAGGAAATATGTAACTATTCGTGGGTCTGTAGAAACAGATTCGTTGTTTATTTCAATTGATAATCGACCTATGACAAAAAGACAGTTACAAAATCGAATTAGAAAGTATGGAGAGATGGCGAAGATAAAGAGCGTTCGTTGTAGTCCTCATACATTTAGGCATACATTTGCCAAATTAAGCGTTCAAAATGGGGCAGGAATATTTGAACTGCAACAAATACTTGGACATACCACAATGGATATGGTTAGAACATATGTAAACTTGTTTAGCAATGATGTGAAGGAGAAACATAAAGAATTTTCTCCTTTAAAAATGCTTAATAAATATAAATAAAAGAAAAAAGCCACCTACTGCAATAGGTGACTAAAATTCAAAAAATCGACTCAAAACCAAATAACGGACAAGCCGTACATTTAGCACCTTAATTTTATCGAAAAAATTCGAGGAATGCAAGGTTTCTTTAGTAATGCCTTTTTAGGTGAAGTGTACGGTAGTTTCCGAACGTGGGAATGACCTAACACCACGATAAACACTTGAGCAGGTTTGCTAAGCCAATGTCATAAAATTAAGCGTATACTCTCAAAAGCGTTTCCTTGTTTACGTTGAGTATAGTCTAGGAGAGAACGTCCATAAACGGTTTGGTATAGGTTGCTTGGTGTACTACGGTACAGGTAGCAACGAATATGAAAGATAATATTAGGTTACGAATAATTAAGGATATGTCAGTAGTACAATTCCTTCCCTAAATCTTTCAGCATGTTGGACAAGCATAACATGTAAAAAGTTCGTTGTAGGTGAAAATCTAACGTTCAAACAAGGTGTTACTATACGGAAACCTTAACCCGATATACAATGTTGGAGTGACAATGAACGTCTGCTTTATATCGTATTAACTTTTTCGTTTTTACGATATAAGGTAGTCATTCTCTGCCCTAGCCGTTGTCCTTTCCACTCAACCAATGTTGAAGGGCGGATACCACATGTCAATAGAAAAATACGTAATTGCTTAAAAATAGTAACAAGAAAAATAAAAATCACAAAAAAGTTAAAAAGTCAACAAATAACGTAACGTATTTTTTGACAAGTGTAACAAAAAATGTTATACTTTAGTTAAGGGTTTGGGAGAACCTATGTATAGATATAAGGGGAATGAAGTATGAAAGAATTAATTAGAAAGTATCAAGAAACTGGAGAATCCACAGAGATTATAGATACATTAGTGAATTATGTGGATGAGGATTTAACGGCATTAAAATACAATGATAAAGCACCAGAAGTAAAAGAGGGTTTAAAATATGTGGCTTATCGTATTAAAGCGTTTATGATGAAAAGTTGTTTTGCGAGAAGAAATGCTAGAAATTTAACTGAAAGAAGCAATCAAGCAGAGGATTTTGAAGGGTTGCGGGAATTTTTAGATTGTTTATATGAAGCAGATTGGATTGAGTTAGATTGGAGAGCATTGCATAATTATGATTTTTCTTCAATTTACGTTAATGAAAGGGAAGTAAGAGATTATTTACTAGATTCACAATATGACTTCTTTAACCTTTTAAACCAATTTGAAGGATTAAGTCAAAATAGTGATGAGTTTAAAACAGATTTTAAACAAACTAAAGATAATTTATTACCATTGTTTGAAGAGGCATTTCTTTACGCAATTAAGAAAGTGGATTGTGAGAGAGAAACAAAAGAAATGGTTAAATATGTAAACAAAGCAATGTTGACGAAATTCATTGAATTACAAATGAAGAGAGATAATGTTAAGCGTATCCGTAAAGGAAATAAATCTACATATGTAAAAGCAGAAACAAAAGCAGAAGAAACAGATATTTGGATGATGATGTTTGGAAAAACATTGAAGCATGTTGGAGGATTGGAAGCGTTTAGTTTATGGCTTACACCAAAACAAACTAAATTTGTGCAAGATGTTTACAATATCATTGAAAGAGATTTAAAAGAAAATAACACAGGTGCTTTCAGATGGAAAGAAGACGGTACACCTGTTTTGAAGAAACGTCATATAGCGAAACAGATGACAATATTAACAAATCAAGAAATAACTGAAACAAACTTCAAACAAACATTAAAGCGTTGTGAGAAGAAAATCTTTGATAACTGGAAAGAAGTTATCTCAAATAGATTCTAAACCACTCATTTCAACTGTATGAGTGGTTTTTTATCTCTTCTAATTATTTCACCTCAAACACTATTAAAACCTCACAAGAGAAAATATGAAGGTTTCAGCGATATAATAATATTTATTCTTTAATAATTTCATATAACGTATTAAAAATGTTACACTTTTCCATATATTTATTTATGTATGAAGGCACTAAATTAACAATATTTTTTGCCTACGGATTAAAAAAATTCAATATATATGCAATCCCTTTTGCATATCATTTCCCCTTAAAAGGATTACCCTAAAATTAGTTGCAATGGACTGCTAACCGTTGTAACCTGCTAAGATTTTATCTTAGTGATAGTCAACTTGGGAAACAGTATTAGCCATGCTGTTTCCTATTTTTTTTGAATTAAAAGGAAGTGTTAAATAAAAATGGATGAAATCAATAATCAAGAACAGGTGCAAGATGTTAAGGAAACAGAAATTGAAGAAACTCAACAAAGTGAAGAAGTAGTTGAAGAAAAAACTTATTCGCAAGAAGAAGTAGATGTACTACAAGAAAAGATTGATGAGTTATCACAATACAAGCCAAAAGAATTAACAGATGATGAAATTAAAATTCAGCAAAAGTTAGAATCAATTTGGCAAAGAGAGGTTGCACAAACCTTAAAAGAAGAAGGCGTTGAAGTTTTCGCCGACTTCATTAACGTTTCTGTAGATGATACAGAAACATTAAATAATCAAATCATAAAGTTAAAAGAGATTGTTGGTCAACTAGAGTTGGCTAATGGTTATCAACCGACAAATCATAAGCAAGTAGATGGTTATTCAATTGCAAAAAAGAATAAAGATGTTAAAAGCATGATTGGTCAAAAATTAAATTTTTAATAAAAGAAAAGAGGAATTAGAATGTTAGATTCTAAAAAATTAACTACACAAGAAAATATTCATCTTACAGATGAAATCGCTTTAGTTTCTCCAAAAGCAACTCCATTAATGTCATTACTAATTAGCAAAGGTCAATTTGTTGATTCACTTGCTAAATTCCACACTTGGAGAGAAAGAGTATTAGACGCTACTGCTGATATCACAATCGCAGAGGGTGCAGATGCTACAGCATTCGTTGAATCAGTACGTGCTGAACTTAACAACGTACAAGAAATCTTCATGAAAGCGACACAAGTATCTGGTACTGCACAAGCAACAGGTAAAGTTGGAGATTTATTCAATCAAGAAATTCAAGACCGTTTAGTTGAATTAGCAATCGGTATTGAGAAAAAATTAATCGGTGGTACTAAAAACGATGGTACTTCTGGAAAACGTCAAATGGATGGTCTTTTAAAATTCGTTGATGCAGGTAACGTTGTAAACGGTGCTACATTAAACGTTGTAACTGAAAAAGAAATCAAATCATTAGCACGTAAATTATTTGAAGCAGGTAACGAAAACGGTGAGTTTTACGCATTAGTTGGTCAAGACATCAAAGACCAAATTGATGACCTTTACAAAGGTTCTTACAACTACAACCACGTTACAAATGACTTCGGTATCGTAGTTAATTCTATTGAAACTGCTTACGGTACAATGAACTTTGTATTAGACCGTTTCATGCCAGCAGATAAAATCGTGGCTTTCGATGTAAACGCTCTTAAAATTGCTTTCTTACGTCAACCAAAATTCGAAGAATTAGGTAAAACAGGCGATTCTATCAAAGGTCAAGTAGTAGCAGAAGCAACACTTGAAGTTGGTAGTAAGAAATCAGTTGCAGTTTACAACTTAAAAACTTCTTAATCAATAGATTAAGTGTAACAAATAATAGTATATGGTAGAGGGTTCGCCCTCTCCTATATTATTTTAAATCTTATTTAAAAATTTCAATGATGGAGGTAAATCAAAGTGAACACTAAAGATGAATATGTTTTAAAGCGTAGAAAGAAACGCATTAGATTAAGACAGATTGCAGAATACATTGGTTGCTCACAATCATTAATTAGTCAATATGAAACTGGTAATTGCGAAATGGATAGAGCAAAAATTGTTAAGTACAAAGAATTTATAGATAACTTCTAAAAAATACTTGACAATTGGATTTTATGTAACACATAAAATTGAGATGTGTAACAAAAAATATTATACTATATACAGGGTGAGGAAATCATCCAAATAAATAAAAAAAGATAAATTAAAGGAGTGAAATATGTGGAAGTAGTAGAAACTTAACTCTTTTACTCAATCAGCACGTGAGTAAAAGGGAATAAAGGAATAACATTTATAAAATTTGATAATTAAATATAAAGATAAAATTAAGGTTTTATCAAACATTAAAAACATAAATTAGTGCAAAAGTTTTAAGAGTGAAAGTTACACTTTCGCTAATTTATGAAGCAAGATTTAAAAAACAAATTTCCTCAATGGGTATTTGAGGAAAACGATTTTACAGTATGTATGAGTGATGATATTGATAGTTTGGCAGGTGCAACAATCCTCAAAAACGTCAAAGGTTGGGAAGTGGAACATTTCTATGACTTCCATAATCTTTACTCCACAAATAAGAAAGACCCACGCAAAGCAGTTGGTGTTGATATTGCCCTTGTAAATGGCAGAACATTCGACAACCACGTGACAATGCTTTCTTCAAGCAGTCAACCAAACATTATGAGTGCAAATCTAAACGTAATTGGAAGAATTTCAAGAGATAACTACACAGACAAATATGCAATGAGTACAACATTATTATTGTGGTCACTATACGACTTACCATTACCTTCAACAGAAGATGGAAAGTTAATGCTCATGTCAATTGATTCTAGTTTTTTAGGATACTACAAAGGATTTAAAAAGGTGCAATGTGAATGGCTAGAAAAAATGGGATTGGAAGAAATGATTTATTTACAAGAAAGACATAAATCAATGGATTTCGTAGAGGTCAAAAGAAGATATGATTCTTCTAAAAAAATATTCTTAAATGACAGCGGTTTCTTAAAAACCAAAATGGATTTAGATGGTATTAGTAAATTGTTAGAATTGGATATCCTTCTTCCAAATAAACAATTTGAAATTAGAAGAGAATTTACTCGCAAATCGTATGATTTAAACGGTGAAAGTAAATATAACAATGGTGTTATTGAAATCAATTACAATCCATTTTCATATGCTTTGACAGGCAAAAATGAATTAAATATGACGTTGATGTAATCAACAGTTAAATCAAAGAGAGGAAGATATATATGGACATGAACAAATATTTTTTCTGTTATTCAACTAACTTACATGAGTTTTTGAGATACGAGAAAGGAATTAAATATATTTGCACAGCATTCCACGATACAACTAATAAGCGTTTTTGGTTATTCGAACGTGATGAGCAGTTGCTAAACGCTTTAAATGAATACAATGAGCGTAGCGAAAAATTAGGTTTTAAAAACAAATAATATATAAATGTTAATTAAATTAAAGGGGTAATTAAAATGAAAATGACAACAGATAATTATATTCAAATTCCAAACGTGGCGTTTGGGTTTGGTACAGAGTACAAATTAAACGACGATGAGTTAAAGGTGTTTGCTTATCTTCAATTTGCAAAGCAAGTTGGAACGATGGTTGTAAGAACAAATATTGAAATCATCATTGAGGATTTAAATTGGGAAACAACAAGTGCAAGTCGTGATAAGAAAAAAGTGGCAAAAGCATTAAGCAATCTATCAGAAAAAGGATACATCACAATTACATTCAAAGATGGTGCAAAGAATGATGTTAAGAAAGAGAATTTTACGGTCACTATCAATGATGTAATGAAAAGTGTTGAAGTAAAAAGCGAAGTTGATTGGAAGCAGAAACCATTTACATTTAAAGGTTATACGGAAATTAAAGCAAGTGAATACAATCTAGCAGAAAAAAATGATTATCACTTAATAGTTATGGCTTACCATAATTGGAGAAATAACGCACAATTCGAATACGCTATTTGCGATAAAGAATGGTGTGAAGTATTGGAATTAGGTAATACAAGAACAAGAGAAATTATTAACGATTGTACATTTCTAACAAAGGTTTCTGGTAAGAAGTATCAAGATGAAAATGGGCAATGGAAACAAGAAACAAATCAATATGTAAAAAGTACGTCTGTTAAGACAGATTTAAAAGAAATTGAAGAAACAAATAAAAACTTATCTTTCCTTGAAAGAGAGAAAGAAAAGGTAACCGACTTATCGGTTAAATTTGATGATGTTGTTTTTGGAGAAATCTTTGACAAAACAGTCAAATTTGATTGGAAAGGTTACAGAGCATGGAAAGAAACTGAATGTGACGTTGTAAAACAAGCAGGCACTAAGAAATTCGAAATTCTTGAAAAGGCAGGTCAAGGTTGGATTAAAGAGAAACTTGAAACAGAATATCAAGATTATCTATCTAATCAAAAACAAGTAGAAGCACATTTTAAGTGTATGGAAGCACAGATGGAACAAGAAGAGTGTGTTGACATGGAAGAATGGCAAAAACATCAAGCAAAGAGGCGTGCAGAGAAAAAAGCGAAGGAACCAAAATGGGATTTCTTTGATGAATGTATGTAAGAAAGAGGTTTAAGTAAAATGACATTAAAGGAAGCATTAAAGAAAGTTACAAAAGAGAATCGAATGTATTTTAATTATAAATTCCCAGATACACGATTCAATCAAACTATTCAGCCAAAAAATGAAGAAGAATTTCTTATTTCAGTTGGTAGAAAAACTATGAATGGTTTTACAAATTGGGAAAAGACACCAGAGTATGCAAATTTGGTGGCACTATATTTACAATCTAAAATGATTGATGATATACATACTATTTACAAAGTTGTGAGAGAAAAAGCATTAACAGGTGATGAGAAACAGGTTAAGTTGCTATTAACTCTTAACAAAGAAATCAGCGGTATTATTAAAGCGAGTGCGGAATTATCTAAAGTAGATGAAGAACCAGAAGACGATGGGCTGATTGTATAATGGCAAGAAAACCTACTACAGCAGAAAAACTAAAATTAATTAATGAAGACCCTGTATTATGGCTACAAAATTTCGTCAAAATCACTACCAATACAGGTGATTACATACCATTTAAGGTTAATGACCAACAAAAACAATTCATTGAAGAAATGGAACGCTTTAACGTAATTGCAAAGGCAAGACAAATTGGATTTAGTACAATGTCACTGGCTTTATGTTTATGGATGGCAATGAACAGACCACGTACAAACTATATGATAGTTTCCTATAAACAGGAATCGTCAACATCATTATTTGACAAATTAAAAATGATGTACGATGACCTGCCACATGACAGATTTAAGTTTCCAAAAGACGTACAAAACAACAGGGGACAAATGAAATTTGATAATGGCTCATCTATTACGCTTGCAACAGCAGGAGGAAAAGATGTTGGTCGTGGTACAACATATGAATACATTCTTTTATCAGAGTTTGCATTCTATGAAAATCAAGATTCAATTTTATTATCAGCAGAACAATCACTGGCAAAGAGTAAAACATCAAAATTAGTAATTGAAACAACCTCAAACGGTTTCAACTCCTATCAAAAACTCTTCATGAACGCATATGAGGGAAAGTCAAAGTACAAACCATTTTTCTTCCCCTTTTATTCTTCTTCATACGCAAAACAATTCAAAGATGATTATGATGAAGCGGAAACATGGTACAAAACAAATAATAAAGGAAATCGCCTTACTAAAGAGGATTTAGAGCCAGAAGAAATTTATCTTCATGAGCAGGGTGCAACATTAAAACAATTGATGTGGCGTAGATGGAAACTACTTGATATGAGTTTACAACAATTCTATCAAGAATTTCCTGCAACACCTATGGAATCCTTTATTAGTAGTGGTTTCAGCGTATTTGACCAACAAATGATTGTTAATAGATTAAAATATGTTGCCAAACCTTTAGAATATAAAAACATTAAATCAGAAATTCCAGAAATACTTGCAAAATATGTTGGCAAATCGTTAATGATTTATGAATTACCGAAAAAAGGTGTCAAATATTATGCAGGCGTAGATACTGCAAGCGGTAGCGGAAATGATAATAGTACGCTGGCACTCCTAAATGAAGAAGGTGAACAGGTATTAAGTTTTTATGATAATAAAGTATCTGTTTGGGATTTTGCTAGGGTTATAGATTGTATTGGAAAATGGTATAACTATGCTTTTGTAACTGTTGAAAGAAACTCATTTGGAACTCCAATCTTAGAAAGATTGTGGAAGGAATATGAATATCTAAATTTATATAAGCAAAGAATTTTTGACCAACAACAAGGTAGAAAAATATCTAAAAAAGGTTTCCTAACAAATCAATTAAACAAAACGATTATGATTACAGATTTAAAAGAACAATTCGAGTGCGAAGTGATTCTGATTAACTGTGACAAGACATTGAAAGAAATGCAAATATTCGTTGAAGTGGATGGGAAACAAGGAAATAAAAAAGGTGCAAATAATCATGATGACCTAGTAATTGCAATTGGACTGGCAATTCAAGGTATCAAACAAAATAAATGGTATGTAGAAATCCCTCAATAAAGAGGGGTTTTTCATTATTAAAATAAGAAAGAGGAAA
This sequence comes from Bacillus silvicola, assembly GCF_050524305.1. Taxonomy (NCBI): domain Bacteria; kingdom Bacillati; phylum Bacillota; class Bacilli; order Caryophanales; family Bacillaceae; genus Bacillus; species Bacillus silvicola. The sequence goes on along the minus strand of NZ_JBNGVC010000013.1, from coordinate 628,396 downwards.
GAAAAAATGAATTTACAGGATTATATTAAAACAATCCATAATGGAAATCCATTTTGGTTTGTTGATGAGGTATCCCATTTTGAAAATCAAAAAAGAATTTTGGATACAATCGAAAAGAAAAAATATCTAGATGGTAGACATGCGATTTCAAATCGTGTCGTGGAAAATTACAATGGTAAAATATATGAACCACGTACAGTTGTATTACAATATGCAAAATTAATTGTGAACCTTGAAACAACTTACCTATTAAAAAAACCGCTAACTTTTACAGGTGAAGAAAATATTGTTGGCGACATGCAAAGAGTATACAAGAAAGGAAATTATGACAAGATTGATTTCGACCTGTTGAATAACTTAGTGAAGTATGGAAATGCATATGAGTATGTGTATATCAAAGATAATGGGAACGTGAGTAGTAAGGTAATCCCTACTGAATGTGGATACCCTATCTATAACGATGAGAACGACATGATTGCATTCGTTGAGTATTATACTTCATTAGAGAGTGATTTCTATGTTGTCTATACACCAGAGGAAGTAGTGAAGTATTCAACAATTGGAGGTGTTGAACTACTTGTTGTGGGTTCTTATAAAAATGTTAGCGGTCTGCCAATTCACTATAAAACAGATAATGAATTAAGCACGACATTTGGAAAGAGTGATTTAGATGACTTCATTAACATCATTGATTCAATGGAGGATTTGTTATCTAAGTTTAGCGATTCATTCTACAAACACCATAATCCAATTCCAGTTGTTATTGGACAACAATTAAAAGGAGAAGGATTAAACCCACATATTGTTGGTGGTGGAATAACTTTAGACAACGATGCAGATTTCAAGATGGTAAGTAACGGTGTCAATCATAAGGCATTCGAGGTCATCTTCAATACTCTTATGCAACAACTGATTAACATTGCCAGCGTTCCTGCTGTGGCATTGAATGCTTCTGATGTAAGTAATCTAAGTGAGATGAGTATGAGAATGCTGTATCAACTTGCTGATATGAAAGCAGGTATCAACGAACGGTACTTGAGAGAGGGACTAGAGCAACGCAATGACATGGTAGTGGGGCTGTTAGGTAAGCAAGGCAAGGCACACAATGAAGATGCTATTGAGTCATTAGACATGGTATTCCACTATGCAAGACCAGTCAATGAGACAGAGGTCATTGATAACTTAGTTAAGTTGTATCAAGTTGGTGCAATGAGTATCGAGTCATTAGTTGAGATTAGTCCATACGTTAGCAATGAACACCTAGAGTTGAAGCGTATACTTGAACGTGAGCAAGTGAATCAAGTGGATAAGCAAGTCAGTGAACAAGTGTAAACGAAGGTTGCAAATGAAGATGTTATGACTAATCAAGAGGATATAGTTAAGTAGTAAGCAGGTGTGATGGTTGTGAGGGATACAGAGTGGTGCAGTTGGTGGAAACCGCACTATAACAGTATTTTCTGATAAAGGTAATCGCTTTGACACCACACACTTTTAAGTTATACGCCTGTATATACAACCTAGCGGTGGCAAAAAACATAGAAAAATCTGGGGAGGAGTGTTGTCGAATGTGTGTTCGATTCACTCCTTTTTGTGTGGTTTTTAATGAGTAGATGAGTGAGTTTTGAATGAAATGGATACAAACGGAAATAAAACAAAACACGAACAATCAGACGTAATAGTCAATAAATGTTCGTGCGATAGGACTTCCTATAACCTTAATTATGTAAACTACCCTATAATTAGTATTATAGGGGTACTTATTTATTCGTGTATTGTTCATTTTTCGTCCTGTTGAGTGAGTAAAACGAACAAACCATTTACCCCATGTTAGCCCAATGCTCCTATAGCCAACCTCTCAACACACACCCTAAAAAATTTCAGAAAGGAGAATCCATGATGTTTGATTCTATCCTAAATTTACCTAGTCAATCTCTATTATATCTCGAAAACAAAATCAAATCAATGTACCCAACATTAAATCCAGTCAAACAACGTCCATTAATGACAACAGAACAATATGAAGCAATTTATCCATATGTTGCAGACATGTTGTATCAAGAATTGTCATTTACTCCATGTGATACAACTCTTGTTCATTTTGAAGATGATGAGAACATGGAATATGAAGTTAATGGAATCAAACTGAATGGATTCTACATTGCAGAACACTACAACGCTAAAACACATATATTCGTATTCACATATGAAGGAATCTGGCTTTATAACAATGAGCCATTAGAAATACCCACTCACATTCAAGAGTACATCAATCAATTAGTTTGCAACTCTCACGAATGTTTAATATATAACAAACCAATTACAAAGGAGAATATAGATATGGATAATATCGAAAGATTACAAATGGAAATAGGTGGTATTGAATTACCGTATGAAGAATTACTTGTGTACTTAGAAGAAGAAGGAATTAACGGTGATGCAACTTACAATGCGTCGTCAAAAGCCAATAAGAAAGCGATTTATGCGACTGCACTATCAATCTTAAATTCAATTGCAAACCAACCACATTTAATCAAAAATTACCGACAAGACGACATGACAATTGACAGTTTTGCTAAGTATTTGCAGTCACGAATTGACCAACTGGAAAAAACGATTCGTCAAATGCCAAATGAAGATTCTGCACCTAGCAATTTCTTCAATTTATTCCAATAAGAAAGGAGGATAACAATGGATAAGTTTAATATTTTTAAGACACAATACAATGACTTCAACAACATGTTGTCTTTAGCAGGTGAAGAAGTATTTGTGAATGGTGAAAAGAATCATGGAATCATTACAAATACAGACACTACAGAGTTTAATGATAAATATCTTTCAACTGATTTCCCTATGATGCGTGGCGATTACATCTATTACGATAGTATGTATTGGATGATTTGGAATCAAGTAACTGTACCACGAACAGAATCGTATAAAGGAATTATGAGACAGTGTGAGCATGATGTTATCTTTAACTTGTATTATGCAGATGTAACAAGCAAATATCTTTTAAAATGTCCTGCAATCATTCAACGTACAAGTGATTATACAACACATTATCAAAGTACAGTATCAATGGTTACAGTTGATTCAGAGATTCATATATTTGTAAGAGATACACCTAGCACAAGAAGAATTATTAAGGTTGTTGGTAAAGGTGATGGTCAAATTGTTTTAGGAGAGCGAAACTACGACATTATTGGTGTATCTATCGAAAAGAAAGGATACCTTAACATTACTTGTCGTTTAGGAAATAGAAATTCTGCATCTGACTACGTTAATAATATTTATTGGTCATCAAGCACAACAAAACCTTCTGATTGGGCAAGCCAAATTGATTATACTTTCTATCAACGTGGAAGCATTCCACCAGAGCCAAAAGGGACAATAACCGTTAAACATGTTAATGAATCAAACGTTGAAATTGCACCATCAGATTCATTAACTGGCAATGTAGGTTTAACATATACAACGTCAGCAAAAACAATAGATGGATATATATTAAAAACAACACCTGCAAATGCATCTGGAACATATATTGAAGGCAATATTGATGTTATATATGTTTATAAGGAAAATATTGCAAGCAATCTTCCAACAGGAGCAGAACCAACAGAAGTGACAGCAAAATCATATAATGATTCATCTTCTGGAAACGGTCTTTTAACATGGTCGGAAGAATTAAAGAAAACTAATTGGGATGGTTTTAGTGGTTATCGTATACAAGTTGGTATAGATAATTGGGGTGAAGATGTTATTGAAAAAACATACATTGAAGAAGATGAATCTTGCATTCTTGGTAAGGATAAATTTGGTGAGTGGTTTGTAATAATTGAATCTATCTATACAGACGGTACAACAACAGTTTATTTACAGCCAAAACGATACTCTGGCGACCAATTAAAAGCATTACCAGATGAACCTTCACCTTGGTAATAGAAATATGGGCATATCTTATGATGTGCTCTTTTTTTTCGTTCTATGACGTTTTGATTAATTCATGATGTTTCGTATGAAGTTGATTCTTAAAATCTAGTACAAGCGAATTTGAGAGGTCGTTTTTTTGAGTAATGAATCTTTTTGATTTTCGTTTTCGTGATTGGGTTTAATATATATAAAGTTAGCAAATAATCGAACAAACTAAAATGTAGCAACCATATGGTGTCTTCATGGTCCCAAAAGTACCTAATTGCAATTTGGATACTCTCTTGGACATTTTGGAGTGTTAAATGGATTTTTTTAAATGCAACGGGGTATCAGAAAGTGTCCTATTTTTGGACATAAACTGATATTAATTTATCAGAAAGTGTCCATTTTTAGGACATAAACTGACAAACCTATATCAAAAAGTGTCTCAAAAATGGACAAAAAGTGATAGGTATAGAAAATAGATAGTAAAAAGAATAGATAGTATAAAAGGAAGGTCGCTAACGCTCCCCTATCTTCTTTCGCTAACGCTCTTTGATTCGCCTTCGGCTCATTACCTCACTTCGTTCGGTGGGGCTTTGCCCCTTCTTTTACATAATAAAAAAATGTTTTAAATGAACTTTAAAAGATATTTTAAGCGAAATAAATTATTTAATTAAAGATTTTAAAGAAGTATGAAAATAAAAAAGGGTGGTTATCTATTTTATAACCACCCTTTTAATTCAACTTATTAACCACCAGTATGACCATCTGACATTTGTTTTACAATATTGGTAGTTTGATATGGCTCTTTAGAATCCAGTACGCCAAACGTTAATGTTAGTGCGGTCATAATCCCCATTAAACTAATTATTACTTTTTTCATTTTAATGCCCCCTTATCATGAATTTTTTCTCTTGCATTTGAACTTAGATAAAAATATTTACTTGCCTTTAAATGATTATCTTCATGATAAAATTTCACTGCTAATTTTTCATTATATTCATTAATGTATTCGTATAGGTTTTCTTTTTCGAAATAAAGCATTCCTGCTAATATTATTGATTCTAATTGTTCTCCAGTAACTTCATTGTTTATTGCTAGTAAGATGTTAAAGCGATGTTGATATTCTTCATTTTTTAATTCTAAACTAATTTCTAAACCTGTTTTTAAAAGTTCTAATGCTTTTTCTTTATTACCGATTTTTGCATGTTCACATGCTTCAATTAAAATTGCTCTATAGTTTGTCGGCATTTTTTCAGTTACTTCGGATAAATAGCGAATTGCCAATTCTGAAAGGTTTTGATTTGCATACATAAAACCTAAGTTGTGGCGGACATATAAGGTTGCTTGTTCTTCTTGTTGTTTTTGGAATATGTCCATTGCAGAGATAAGACATTCTTCTGCTAATTCATATTCTTTCAAATGTATACATGCTAATCCATAAAGGTTATTACAGTAACCAATATTTAATTCATAACCGTTGTATTTAGAAAAAATTTCTTTTGCCTTAGATACTTGTTTAAGTGCCAAAACATATTGTTGGTTATGACAACTAAATGTAGAAAGTTTAAAATAAAATTCTGCATGTTCAAGTTGGTCTGGAATTTGTTTTAATTTAATTTCGGCTTTTTCATAATGTTCTTTTGCTAAATTGTAATCTCCAGTTATGTTTGAGTGCATTGCTTTGAAAAAATGGTAATAATATAATAAAAATTCATCTGTTGGCATATCAAAAGATTCTATTTCTTTAAAACTATCTTTGCCAATACTTAAACTGTCCATCAAGTATTGATAACGGAAATTTAATAAGGTATGGTATAAAAGTACGTTTTTATCATCTTCTACACTAGAAATCTTTTCATCAATTTCCTTTTTTAGTTGCTTTGCATTTTCTAAATTTCTTTTACGAATTTCTATATACCAATTATCTAATAACTTTGTAATCTGCTCATTCCCCTTTGTTTGAACGTCCATGATATCCTCCTTCTTTCCTTATAGATTCTTATAAATAATGATAGCAAGAAAAGAATATAATAGATATTGTGTCTAATTGTTTTTCAATAAAAGATTGAAAATTCAGTTTTTTATAAAGGGATTTAAGGAAAAACATAAATTTATCTTAAATATTACATAATAGGAAGTTTATGTGTATGGTAAAATATGATATTTTTAGTAGTAAAGTGCGAAATTTATAAAAGGGAAGTGGGCGTAAGTATGGGGAAATTAGAACCATTTACAGGGGTGACGGTAACAGGACAGATACTAAAAGAAGGGTATACATTAAATTGGCGTAATCAAGAATTAATTGTTGGACAAAAAGTGAAAAGTGAATTGATAAATATTGACACTAGAAAATGGAAACAGAATATTTCAATGGTTGAAATTGTGAGTGAAGATAGTGTGAAAAACGTACAAAGTGCTGTAGTTCGAGGGGTTATTGGTAACATTGCATTAGGTGGTGCAGGAGCATTAGCAGGGGCTTTGTCTGCAAAAAATGATTCTACGTTTCATGTAATAGTTAAATATCATAATGGATATGTAGATTTAATAGAATGTGATATTAAATTATACACAAAACTTTTGCAACAAGTAGAAGAAAATAAACGGTCTGGGAACAGTGAATTTATTAATATGGAATATGGAGCAGAAGAGTATAAAAGGAGGAAAGAACAATTTGATAAAGGGCAAACCATGGATATGGTTGGCTGTGGCGTGATTTTAATTATAATTATTGTTATGGTTTTTGTTTTTATTGGTATTTTGGCAGATTAATAAAGATAATAAGAACGAAAATATAATAAATAATATATTCACTTATATAATAGGAAGAAACTCGTTTCGTGTCGAACTACTCAACTTGACTAACCCCTTTAAACGAAATATACTTATTTACAAGATAGTCGTATGTGGTAATTTGGTTTAAATTAAAATTGAACGTTCAAGAACGTATATATATCAACATTTTCGATGGTTTGAGGGAAGGATTAAATTCTATAACCGACTCAAAATCGTGTTCCTTCGGGAGTGTCGGTTCGACCCCGACCATCGGTATCATGAACGGCGTAATAAAAAGACTCTACACCAAATGTGTAGAGTCTTTTTATGTTTTCATCGCACTACAAAATAGGCACTAATAGTATGTACGAGCTAGTGTGTTGGTGAAATAGTTATAAATGAATAAGATAAGTATAAAATTTTTCTCTATCAAAGCCCATGTTATACAGTTGAAGCAGACTGTGAAACACTAAAGGGATAAAAATGAACATTCATTTTTATCTCTTTATATAATTCCATTTTATAGAGAATCTCTCCATCCTGGTGACATGAAGTTAAATCCGACACCACCAGTAGATATTAGCACATTATCAACTGTTAATTTTGTAATTTCTAAAAACCTCTTTTCAAACTCTTCTCTGTTGTACTTGTACATAGTTGAGTGGCACGACCACATTGGCGTTGAAGTACTCAACCAGTCCCCTAATCCCTTTAATTCAGGAAACGACTCAAATTGAATTGGTTCATCTAATTTCATGAATCTCACTTGATAGATAGTTGGGTTTAGTTTTTCTCCTATCCCTTTAAGACCATGTGCTTTTTTTTCATTTGAATGTGTCATAATAACTCTCCCCATCCCTCTTTCAAATTTTTGAATTCCTAAAAAAAATTTCCTATTTTAATTATACAGCAATAGGAAGTAATCAGGGGAAGTTATGGTAACTTTTCCCTTTTCCTTATTGTTTAGCGAGAAATAAAGTAATAAATGAAATATAATAAATTTAATCAAGGGAGAAATGAAAGTAAAAAGTATCAGTTATTTATTGTGATTCCATTTTGGCTCCGTTTCATTTTAATTTATCATGTTTAAAGAAGCTCAAAATTTTTAAAATGCTTTAAAATAAAGGATTTTAAGGGGAGCACTCTATATAACTATATAAATGTCACCTAAAAAGGCTCAAAATCGTGTTCCTTTGAGAGTGTCGGTTCGACCCCGACCAACGGGGTATCGACGATGTAAAAAGACTCTAACAGAAATGTTAGAGTCTTTTTTGTTAAATTATGCTATGTGATTATAAAATTCGTAATAAACTTAGGAATTCATGTATAATATAACTTGTCGAAAGAACAAAATGATAGTGATTTATATTATGTCTGTAATATGAATCAAAAATGAACTTTTTATATTTCTTTTAAAAATGTGTTGAATACACATTATATTTTATATTAATATTTTTATGTAGATTTAAAACGGGAAAGAGAGTGGAAAGTATGGGCCGTAAATGGAACAATATTAAAGATAAAAAAGCATCAAAAGATGCAAATACAAGCCGTATATACGCGAAATTTGGACGTGAAATTTATGTGGCAGCAAAACAAGGTGAGCCAGATCCAGAATCAAATCAAACACTAAGAGTCGTATTAGAGCGTGCGAAAACATACAACGTGCCAAGAACAATTATTGATCGTGCGATTGAAAAGGCAAAAGGCGGTTCAGAAGAAAATTATGACGAGCTTCGTTATGAAGGCTTTGGACCAAATGGATCTATGGTAATTGTAGATACACTGACAAATAACGTAAACCGTACTGCAGCAGATGTACGAGCTGCATTTAGCAAAAACAGTGGTAACATGGGCGTAAACGGTTCTGTAGCTTACATGTTTGATGCGACAGCTGTTATTGGTCTTGAAGGTAAAACATCAGATGAAGTTCTTGAAATTTTAATGGAAGCAGATGTAGATGCACGTGACATTCTAGAAGAAGAAGATTCTGTTATCGTTTATGCTGAACCTGATCAATTCCATTCAGTGCAATCTGCACTTAAAGATGCTGGTGTTGAAGAATTTACAGTTGCAGAATTAACAATGCTTGCACAAAATGATGTAGAACTTCCTGAAGATGCTCAAGCACAATTTGAAAAAATGGTTGATGCATTAGAAGATTTAGAAGATGTACAGCAAGTTTACCACAACGTAGACTTAGGAGAATAATAAGACAGAAGATCCTTTCGTTTAACGAATAGGGTCTTTTTTTTGTGAAGTTAATTAAGATGATGAATTATTAAAGGTGTATTGTTGTAGGTAGGGAATATGGTTATAGATTGTACATGAAATAATTGTATTTCTAGGAGGCATTTCTATGGAGCATAAAACACCAAAGCATATTGTTGCTGTATCAGGTTATTTAACAAATGAGAAGAATGAAGTACTTTTAACAAAGGTGCACTGGCGAGCTGATACGTGGGAAATGCCTGGAGGCCAGGTAGAAGAAGGAGAAGCCCTCGATCAAGCTGTTTGTAGAGAGATAATGGAGGAAACGGGCTTAACGGTGAAGCCAATTGGAATTACAGGAGTGTATTATAACGCTTCTATGCATATTTTAGCTGTTGTCTTTAAAGTAGCATATGTTAGTGGTGAAATAAAAATTCAACCTGAAGAAATAAAAGAAGCCAAATTTGTTGCTTTAAACGAAGAAAATATTGATGAGTATATAACGCGTCCGCATATGAAATCAAGGACACTCGATGCGATGAAAGCAACGCAGTTCATTCCATACGAAACATGGGAAGTGCAGCCATATAATCTTATAGGAAGATTGTAACGTTTAGGTTAGTTATTTGAGGACACCTCAAATTGCTAACCTTTTCTTTATGTATACTGTTTCAGAAAAAGGTCACAATAATAAAGTGTGGGCTATTAATGAGTGGGAGAAGTTGTATTGTCAGCCAATAGTGAGACAGTATGATAGCTAGTATTGATTTTAGGAACGTTTGTTCTGTATAATAGTGATATATCGTATATACTTAGATTGCTAGATGTTTAAAAGTATAAATTTATAAATGATATAATAAAAGAATAAAGTTAAATTAAGCTTTTTTATGAAGATAGTTATGGAGGTCTTAATTCTTTTTCTGTTACTAATTATTAAGGAGAGTCCTACTGCCTGCCTATAAATAATGTATATTCAACATTTCATATGAATAGTAGATAAAAAAGGACTGTGATACAATACATTTTTACACCTTACAATGTTGTAAGGTACGTGTAAGAGAAATCGATGGGATATTCTTTTACAACAATGTATTCTTAAGTTAAGAGTTATATATGCTGTGTGGAAAAGAGGTGTTCGAGATGAAAGAACGAGTATTATCTAGAGTGAACTATCATCAAAAAGTTGCATTAAATCCATTAACTAAATTTCTTTATAAAGCCATTATATTATTATTATTGTTAAGTTTTGCATTATTATTCGTTGGAAATGTAATGATTGAGCGAAGTGATATTAGTAAATTACATGTACCTGCTAATTTAGAGGTGCCAGAATCATTAACACACGCATTTATTGCGACAGAAGATAAAAGATTTTATCATCATAACGGTTTAGACTATATAGCGATTATCAGGGCGTCTATTGAGAATATAAAAGCTGGTGGTGTTGTGCAAGGAGGAAGCACGATTACACAGCAGTTATCTAAAAATGCTTTCTTATCTAATGAACGTACATTTTCTCGGAAGTGGAAAGAAATTTTTTATACGAAAAAGATTGAACGTACATTCACAAAGGATGAGATATTAAAATTGTATGTAAGTAATATTTACTACGGAGAAGGCGCATGGGGGATTGAAAAAGCAGCAAACCTTTACTTCGGTAAAAAAGTGAATCAATTAACACTGGCTGAAAGTGCAATGATGGCTGCTGTAGTAAAAGCACCGGCTTATTACTCACCTGCACAAAATTATGATAAAGCAGTTGAGAGACGGAATGTAGTTTTAAGGTTAATGGAGAAAGAAGGGTATATAAATCATGATGAATATGTGCAAGCAGTTAGCGAGAAACTAGTAATTCGTCATGATATAAAAATAGAGCAATCAATGTTAAATAGTGCGCGTAAAAAAGCAGTAAGTTAAGAGAAGTTCCTACAGAGGAGCTTCTTTTTTTGAATAAATTGTGACAAATTGTGACACAATATCGTCACAATTATTGTGTTTTTGTAATTTATGTGAGCGTGTTCATTGCGTGACGTATATAAGTGTTGATATTATGTGTATTGTGTACAATGCTGTATACAGAATATGAATTTAAAGAGGAATGTATATGAAATCAAATAAACTCATGGTTCTTGGTGTAGTTTTTTCTATCGCAGTATTGATTGTAATTGGAACAATTGCGTATAGCATCATAAATGACAAGAAAGATAAAGGGAATGAGATGTTTGCTTATTCTACGCAACAATCTCTAGGGAAAGATGATGCCCCAGTTAAGGTAGTTGAGTTTGGAGACTTTAAATGTCCAGCTTGTCGTACTTGGGATGTAACAGCATTACCACGATTAAAAGAAGAGTATATTGATAAAGGTAAAGTGCAGTTATATTTTATTAACTTCCCGTTTATCGGAAAAGACTCTGATTTAGGTGCAGCCGCTGGTGAAGCGATTTATAAACAAGATCAAGATTCATTCTGGATTTTCTATGATGAGATTTATCAAAATCAAAAGAAAGATACGGAAGAATGGATTACAGAAGAATTACTTCTTAATATTGTGAAAGAAAAGCTTCCGAAAATTAATGTAGAACAGTTTAAAAAAGATTTACACAGTAAAGAAATGAAAGACAAAGTACGTAAAGATTCAGATCGTGCTCAAAAATTAAAAGTTCAAGGTGCTCCTTCAGTATATGTAAATGGAAATCTTGCAAACCCTGATTTCGATAGTATGAAGAAGGCAATTGATAAAGAATTGAAAAAGTGATGAGTTATCTCATCACTTTTTCGACTTTTTTCGATAAAATTCTTGCTTCGTATTTTTTTACATGCTATACTACTTTACATAAGTTATTTTAATATCTTATATTTATTTCATATTTGCGGGTGTAGTTTAGTGGTAAAACAAGAGCCTTCCAAGCTCTGGTCGAGAGTTCGATTCTCTTCACCCGCTCCAAATTTTATTTAATGTTTTTCTAATAAATTGTGATCAACGCAGTGTTTCGTTTCTAAGATAAACGAGGCATTGCGTTTTTTAATGTTTGAAAAGCGTAATTGTATGCGAAAATAGAAGTAAAGAATAGTATTCCAAAAGTGAATTACTAACCAATATAGTCGTTACATAAGGGATGGATTCATCGGAGGAGGCGATAAAGAATGGATTTTGAACAATTAAAGCAAGAAGTAATTGCGTATAGTAAAACGATTGGTATAGATAAAATAGGGTTTGCTAGTGCATCACCATTTGAGGAATTAAAGCAACGATTAATCCAGCAGCAACAATTAAATTATCAGTCTGGATTCGAAGAGCCTGATATAGAGAAGAGAACGAATCCACAGCTTTTACTACCTGGTGCAAAATCAATCATTGCGATTGCTTTAGCGTACCCTTCAAAATTAAAAAATGCACCATTAAGTAAGCGTGGAGAGCGCCGAGGGATTTTTTGTCGTGCTTCGTGGGGACAAGATTATCATCTCGTTTTACGAGATCGTTTGCAAAAGTTAGAGGCGTATTTAATCGAGAAACTTCCGGATATAGAAGTGAAATCAATGGTCGATACAGGTGAACTAAGTGATCGAGCTGTATCAGAGCGTGCCGGTATTGGATGGAGTGGTAAGAACTGCGCTATTATTACGCCGGAATTTGGTTCGTATGTATACTTAGGAGAAATGATTACGAACATCCCATTCCCTCCGGATCAGCCAATAGAAGATCAATGTGGAAGTTGTACGAAATGTATTGATATTTGTCCTACAGGTGCTTTAGTACAGGGAGGACAGTTAGACTCGAAGAAATGTATCGCATTTTTAACACAGACAAAAGGGTTTCTGCCTGAAGAATATCGCGATAAAATAGGAAACCGTATATATGGATGTGATACATGTCAGACGGTTTGTCCAAAAAATAAAGGAATGGATTTCCACAATCATCCTGAAATGGAGCCTGACCCTGAGTTAGTTAAACCGTTATTAACACCACTTTTAACAATTAGTAATCGTGATTTTAAAGAGAAGTATGGAATTATGTCTGGTTCATGGAGAGGTAAAAAGCCATTGCAACGAAATGCTATTTTAGCACTTGCACATTTTAAAGAAACAGCAGCAATTCCTGATTTAATCGGTGTTATGAAAGATGACCCAAGGCCAGTACTTCGCGGAACAGCAGCATGGGCACTTGGGAAAATTGGCGGAGATGGAGTAGGCGAAGCAATTGAAAAAGCGATGGAACGTGAGAAAGATGAAGAGGCTCTTCATGAAATGAATCGTGGACTTGAATTGTTAGCGCAGAAAAAAGAGTAGATAATATTTCCCTTTTTCATATTGTAATATGGGAGGGAGACGAAATGATTGTAAAAGCGAATATTGAAAAGCAAGTACAACAGTTTTTAGCATATATCACAGAGAAACGAACTGATGTGGATGGTATTGCTGAAGATTTATTACGAATGGTACAGAGAAAGAAACAATTGTTTCAAAAACGTAGTGCAGATATAGTGAAAGCAACTGCGGATATTTCTTTCATTAGACAATTAAATAGTAGTGAGCATCAAGAAATTGATTATCAAGTACACTTGAAATATTTAATTAAGCATAAAGAATTATTTTATATCGAAGAGGAACAATTAAAACGGCGAGTTTGTTTAAAAAATAGTCGTATAATAGATGATTATGCTCTTGAGGTGTCAGAAGAAATAGGGATAGGTGAAAAGTTAGAACGAGAAGTCACGAAAGAAAAATACGGTTCATATCAATATAATCGTTTAGAGGCAGTGAAATATGCAGAGCGTTGGTGGGATGATCGCAATCCTGCATACCGTAATTTCCCTGATAATTGTACAAATTTCATTTCACAATGTCTGCACACTGGAGAAGTGCCAATGAACGGACATCCTAATATTCGTAAAGGGTGGTGGCAAAGGGGAAACCAATGGAGTTGGAGCTGGGCTGTAGCACACTCTTTTTATTGGTATTTGTCAGGTGCTACAACAGGGCTTCGGGCAGAAGCGGTAGAAAAGCCAGAAGACCTAATTCTTGGCGATGTAATTGCGTATGATTTTGAGGATGATGGTAGGTGGAATCATACGACAATTGTAGTAGCAAAAGACGCAGATGGTATGCCGCTTGTAAATGCACATTCAGCGAATAGCCGTCGGCGTTATTGGAATTATGAAGACTCTAGTAAATATACACCGCAAATGAAATATAAATTCTTTCATATCATTAATGGGTAGAGATTTTTCATTCAAGTGGTATAATACGTAGTAGACAAAAAATAGAGGTGAATATCGCGTGGGAGTACATGTTGTTTTATATCAACCAGAAATTCCAGCAAATACAGGAAATATTGCACGTACTTGTGCAGCAACTGGAACAGAATTACATTTGATTAGACCGCTTGGATTTTCAACGGATGACAAAATGTTAAAGCGTGCAGGATTAGATTATTGGCAGCACGTAAAAGTTACGTATTATGATTCAATCGAAGAATTTTATGAGAAAAATAAAGATGGTGAATTCTTCTATTTAACAAAGTATGGCGAGAAAGCTCATACAGCATTTGATTATAGCAAACGTGAGAAGGATTACTATTTCGTGTTTGGAAGAGAAACAAATGGATTACCAGCTAATGTAATTGAAGAAAACTTCGATCATTGTTTACGTATTCCAATGACGGATAAAGTACGTTCATTAAATTTATCTAATACAGCAGCAATTTTAATTTATGAAGCGTTCCGTCAACAAAATTATCCAGGATTAGATTTAGAAATCGTTTATTAAAAGTCGCCATTTGGCGACTTTTTTATTTTTTTTAGAAAATATGTAATCATACATTTTAAAAAAGGTACATATTCATATAGAATGAGGTATATGAATAAAAATAGATAAGACGGGTTGAGATAAATATGAAGGAACAATATAATAATCAAAATACCTTTTTAAGTATGATAGATATGGATTTAGTAAGACAGGGACTGCTACATGCTATTCAAGATTTAGTTTTTATTGTGAAAGTTATTGATGATGAAACTTTTAAATATATTTATGTAAATAAAATAGGGATGGATCATGCCAGGCTAGGAACAGAATGTTATGGGAAAACTTTTGCAGAAGTATTACCAGAAGATACGGCAAGGGTATTACAAAGGCAATATGCAAAAGTAATGAGAGAAGCGAGAGCAAATACATTTTGTGATGTAATTAGTTTGCCAACTGGTAATATACATTATGAATCTTTACTTAATCCAGTATGTGATGTAAATGGAATATGTCAGTTTATTATTTGTATTACTAGGGATATTACAGCACAGGTTAAGGAAAAAGTGGAAATAGAAGAAAAACAAATGTTATTTAAGTCATTATTAGAATATAATAATGACTCCATTGTATCTGTAAATTCTATTGGTAGAATTACATATGCAAATCCAGCAACATATGAAATATTTGGATATCGATATGAAGAACTAAGTAATCAATTTGTTTTTCAGTTTATAAATAAGGAATATGAACAAGCTTTTCAAACTATATTTAAGGAGGCTTTACAGGGAAGAGCAAAACAAATTGTTGCAAAGAAATATATTCATAAAGAAGGATATGAACTTTATATTTCCGTTAGGACAATCCCCATTATTGTGAATAGTGAAATCGTCGGGGTGTACATAGTTACGAGGGATGTTACAAGGCAAGTATTAAATGAGATGAAAACAGAATATTTGGCTTACTTCGATCAGTTAACGGGGTTAATGAATAGAATATCATGTACAAATAAACTAAATGAATTTTTAGCTGAGAATAAAAAATTCGCATTGGTTTTTATAGATTTGGATGAATTTCACCTTATTAATGATACATTTGGTCATAAAGAAGGAGATCAAGTCTTAAAAAAAGTTACTGAATGCTTACGGGACGTAAAAATAGAAGATATGCATTTATTTAGAGAACATGATGATCAATTTGTTATGTTAATAGAAAATATAACGAGAGAATGCGTAGAGGAAGTTGCACAAACAATACTAAAAAAAATTAGTGGGCATTTTGTACTAGAAGAAGAGGATGTTTATTTGAGTGCATCAATTGGGATTGTAATGGCCCCAGAAGATGGAATGGATGAAAAAATACTTTTCCAAAGAGTCGACTCAGCTTTGGAAAAAGCCAAGGAAAAAGGAAAAGGGTATTATCATTTCTATTGTAGTGGATTAGATTGTGAACGTGAACAAAGGTTTATAATAGAAAATCAGTTACATCGTGCTATAGAGAAAGATGAATTTTTCCTATATTATCAACCTCAAATTAATATTGAAACGGGAAAGATATCCAGTATGGAAGCATTAATAAGGTGGGAGAATAAGGAGCTAGGATTGGTCTCGCCAAATCAATTTATCCCACTTGCTGAAAGAACAGGATTTATTATTAAACTTGATGAATGGGTAGTACATCAAGTGTGTAAACAAATACGTGAATGGTTAAATAAAGGATATGAAGTTGTACCAATTGCAGTTAATATTTCAGCTAGACATTTTCGTTCTATTACATTGATAGAGATGATTACACGCGCTTTAAACAAGTACAATGTACCCCCTCATTTATTAGCAATAGAAGTTACAGAAGGGGCTCTTATACATAAAGATGTATCGAAAAGAGTGCTATTGCAGTTAAAAGAACAAAATTTAAAGATTCATTTAGATGACTTTGGAACGGGATATTCATCTTTAAGTTATTTAAAAACATATCCGATTGATACGTTAAAAATTGATCGTTCTTTTATGGAAGGTATACATATAGATGAAAGAGATACGAATATTACGGCTGCAATTATTCATTTAGCACATACTCTAGGATTAAATGTAATTGCAGAAGGAGTAGAAAAAGCGGAACAAATACAATTTTTAAAGGAAAAGAATGTGAAACTCGTACAAGGTTATTTTTATAATCGTCCTTTATCGATATGCGATGTGGAAAATATTTATTTTAAATAGTTTATAAAAACAAGAAAAAAAGTGATGTGCTAAAAAGCACATCACTTTTTATGTGTACCTGGTTTATCGTTATAACCAGATGTGAAAATAGCTGTAAGAAATGTGAGTGATACACCTAAAATTAATAATAACTTCATACTAATTTCCTCCTTACTTTTTCGGTTTACGAATCCTATTTGTGAATCGAAATGTATGTAAGGTTCCTAGAAGAAAAGAATTTATTTACAATGAATAGTAGCATGAAAACGTTAATACCCTTATTATACAGAATTTTCTTTGAATTTTGGAGAGAATTTTATAGAGCTATTATATATTTCGTTTTGATTTAAAGAATGTTTAAGGACATCCTAGCATACCTTTTATAATAATCCGATTGAACAAGGAGATGGGGGAGGAGCTATAATGGATATTCTAAAAAAGATTGAACAGCATCGAGCAGCAGAAGAACGTTTACAATGGGAAGGTACGTTTGCGGAGTATTTGGAGCTTGTGAAAGAAAGACCATGGGTGGCTCAAACAGCACACTCTCGCATTTACAATATGATAAAAGATGCCGGAATTGAAGAAGTTGATGGTAGAAGGAAATATAATTTCTTTAGTAATCAGCTGTTTGGATTAGAGGATGCATTAGAACGCCTTGTAGAAGAATATTTTCATCCATCTGCAAAACGATTAGATGTTAGAAAACGTATTTTATTATTAATGGGTCCTGTTAGTGGTGGTAAATCAACTTTAGTTACGATGTTGAAACGAGGATTAGAAACATATTCACGTACAGATCGTGGAGCTATTTTTGCGATTAAAGGCTGCCCAATGCATGAAGATCCATTGCATTTAATTCCGCACCATTTACGTGATGACTTCTTTGATGAGTATGGAGTAAGAATTGAAGGGAATTTATCACCATTAAATGTGATGCGTTTAGAGCAAGAATATGGATCAAGAATTGAGGATGTAGTTGTAGAGCGTATTTTCTTCTCTGAAGATCGCCGTACAGGGATTGGTACATTTAGTCCGTCAGATCCAAAATCACAAGATATTGCCGATTTAACAGGTAGTCTAGATTTTTCAACAATTGCAGAATATGGTTCAGAATCAGATCCACGTGCGTATCGATTTGATGGAGAATTAAATAAGGCGAACCGCGGTATGATGGAATTCCAAGAGATGTTAAAATGTGATGAGAAATTTTTATGGCATTTATTATCGCTTACACAAGAAGGGAATTTCAAAGCAGGAAGATTTGCGCTTATTTCAGCAGATGAATTAATTGTAGCTCATACGAATGAAACAGAGTATCGCTCATTTATAGCGAATAAGAAAAATGAAGCATTGCATTCAAGGATTATTGTAATGCCAGTACCATACAATTTACGAGTTAGTGAAGAAGAACATATTTATGAGAAAATGATTCGTGAAAGTGACGTGTCCAATGTTCATATTGCACCGCATACACTTCGTGTTGCAGCAATGTTCACTATTTTAACTCGTTTAAAAGATCCGAAGCGTCCGGATATTGATTTAATTAAGAAGATGCGTTTATATGATGGAGAAACGGTAGAAGGTTATAATGCGATTGATGTAGAAGAATTGCAACGCGAATATCAAGATGAAGGTATGAAGGGTATTGATCCTCGTTATGTTATTAACCGAATCTCTTCTACAATTATTCGAAAAGAGGTACCATCTATTAACGCACTAGATGTACTTAGATCGTTAAAAGATGGATTGGATCAGCATCCATCGATTAGTAATGAAGACCGAGAGCGTTATATGAATTTCATCTCATTAGCGAGAAAAGAGTACGATGAAATTGCTAAGAAAGAAGTACAAAAAGCGTTTGTTTATTCATACGAGGAATCAGCTAAGACACTCATGGATAACTACTTAGATAACGTTGAAGCGTATTGTAATAAATCAAAATTACGTGATCCGTTAACGGGAGAGGAAATGAGCCCGGATGAAAAACTTATGCGTTCGATTGAAGAGCAAATTGGAATTTCAGAAAATGCTAAGAAAGCATTCCGTGAAGAAATTTTAATTCGAATTTCTGCTTATGCCCGTAAAGGAAAGCGCTTTGATTATAATTCACATGAACGTCTTCGTGAAGCGATTCAGAAAAAACTATTTGCTGATTTAAAAGATATAGTGAAAATTACAACATCAACGAAAACGCCAGACGAAAATCAGCTTAAGAAAATCAATGATGTTGTTGCACGCTTAATTGATGAGCATGGATATAATTCTTCATCTGCGAATGAATTATTACGCTATGTAGGTAGTTTGTTAAATCGATAGTTTGATAACAAAACGCTGTCTCTTGTTCTTGGGACGGCGTTTTGTTATCTATTGATACTTGTAAAAAGTGTCATAGCTTGTCCAAATATAATAAATTAAGATGCGATTTTATGAATTTATTGTCAATTATTTTTACAATATGCATATGATAGAGTAACCAACCATTCATACGAAAAAAGCCAACACAATACAATATGTTGCAATACGAAAATGTGTGCAACAGTGCATTGTGTTTCTTTCTTATCAACGGCTGAATGTTTCTTTCTATTATGTGAGTGGCAAAATTTTGTTTAGGGTGCTCGGAGTATTGTATGAAAAACGCTATATATGTTTATGGGATGATTTTCAATGGGCAGTTACCTTTCAAATATTCTAGTTTGGCATATTACAGAACAAAATTTATAGATTGCTGTTCATAGAGGAAGACAATTACAGTAAGGAGGGAAAGGAATGGGCGAAGAAAACCAACCAAATTATACAATTTCACAGGAAAACTGGTCCCTCCATCGCAAAGGATATGACGACCAACAACGCCATCAAGAAAAAGTGCAGGAGGCAATTAAGAATAATTTACCCGATCTTGTAACAGAAGAAAGTATTGTTATGTCTAATGGCAAGGATGTTGTGAAAATACCGATTCGTTCTTTAGATGAATATAAGATTAGATATAATTATGATAAAAATAAACATGTCGGGCAAGGAAACGGTGACAGCAAAGTTGGTGATGTCGTTGCGAGAGATGGATCAGGTGGTCAAAAACAAAAAGGCCCAGGAAAAGGGCAAGGTGCAGGAGATGCAGCTGGGGAAGATTATTATGAAGCAGAAGTCTCAATTTTAGAATTGGAGCAAGCGTTTTTCAAAGAATTAGAGTTACCTAATTTAAAGAGAAAAGAAATGGATGAAAATCGGATTGAACATATTGAATTTAATGACATTAGAAAAACAGGATTGTGGGGAAATATTGATAAGAAACGAACGATGATATCAGCGTATAAACGAAATGCGATGCGTGGTAAAGCATCCTTCCATCCAATTCACCAAGAAGATTTAAAGTTCCGTACTTGGAATGAAGTGTTAAAGCCAGATTCAAAGGCTGTTGTATTAGCGATGATGGATACGAGTGGATCGATGGGAATATGGGAGAAGTATATGGCACGTAGCTTCTTTTTCTGGATGACGAGATTTTTACGTACAAAATATGAAACAGTTGATATTGAATTTATTGCTCATCATACAGAAGCGAAAGTCGTTACAGAAGAAGAGTTTTTCTCAAAAGGAGAAAGTGGGGGAACAATATGTTCTTCTGTATACAAAAAAGCACTTGAGTTAATCGATAATAAATATTCGCCAGACCGCTATAATATTTATCCATTCCACTTTTCAGATGGTGATAATTTAACTTCGGATAATGCGAGATGTGTAAAGCTTGTGGAAGAGTTGATGAAAAAATGTAATATGTTTGGATATGGGGAAGTGAATCAGTACAACCGCCATAGTACGCTAATGTCAGCTTATAAAAATATTAAAGATGAGAATTTCAGATATTATATTTTAAAGCAAAAAGCAGATGTATTCCATGCGATGAAAAGCTTCTTTAAAGAAGAATCGGGTGAAAAGATGGCATAATCCCTTTTAAAGGGATTATTTTTTTGTGAAGTTTTTGCGAAATATTTATATTGTTAGTTGACAATGAAAATGAAAATCATTATCATTTATTCGAGAAATGATTACATTTTGATTTATATATTTTGGAGGAGATGTAAAGTTGAAAAAAAATAAAAGAAAACGTATAAATGCAATGATTATAGCGGCGGCGTTATCACTCCCGTTTGCTGTGTATTCAACACCTGCTTTAGCAGCAGTAGCAATTGAGGCGAATAAAGCTGGACATGCTTTAGAAGATGGTACATATGATGCTGTTATTAAAGCGTATAAAGATAAAACAAATGAAGAGTCCATGGCAGCTGTTTATATAAAGGATCCGAATTTAACAATTGAGAATGGAAAGAAAATTATAACGGCAACGTTAAGTGATAGTGATTTCTTTCAATACTTGAAAACAGAGGATATTCATACTCCTGGTGTGTTTCATGATGTGAAAGTAATATCTGAGGATAAAAAGAAAAATGGGACGAAAGTGATTCAATTTGAAGTTGGAGAATTAGGGAAAAGATACAATATGCAGATGCACATTTATATTCCGACAATGGCCTATGATAATAAGTATCAAGTGCAGTTTGAAGTAAATACATTAAATTTAGAAAACAATGTTCCAGAAGAACAAAAGGAAAATAAAGAGGATAAAGTGGAACAACAAGATGAAGGTGCGAATGTAATATTAGATAAGCAATTACAAATGCATATTAATAAATATAATTTAAATAGAGAGAATCTAAATACTCCAATAACTAAGGAAGATTTATTAAAAGTTAAATCTTTAATAGTTGTTGAGGCAAAAAATAAAGGAATACAAGACGTAAGCGGTCTAGAATATATGACGAACTTAGAAAACTTAACGTTGGAAGAAGTTAAGTTAGAAAATACACAGTTTATCTCGAAGTTGAGACAATTAAAATCATTAAGTATAACCTATGGTGAAATTGAAGATATTGGACCTTTGGATGAGTTAGAGCATATTGAGAATTTAAGTTTAAGAAACAATAAAATTTCAGATTTAAGCCCATTGAGCCAAATGAAGAAGATTAAAATGTTAGATTTAAATAGTAATTATATAAAAGATATAACACCACTGTTTACAGTAACTTCTTTAAGGACTCTAACTTTGGCAAATAATCAAATTAGTAATGCTAATCTTGCTGGGATTGAGCAATTGAAAAATGTAAAAAATTTATCTTTAAGTAACAATGGACTTACTAATATCGAGCATATTACCTCAATGAAAAAGTTAGTGGAGTTAGACCTTTCTAAAAATGAATTAAAAAACATCGAACCTTTATTAAGATTATCTACTGTACAATCACTTAATTTAGAGGAAAACTATATTTCAGATATAACGCCACTTAGTCAATTAACAGGTTTATATGATTTAAAGCTGGGCTCGAATGAAATTCGTGATGTTAGACCTGTTCAAGAATTAGGAAAAAGAATGTACATCGATATTCAAAGACAAAAAATCTTTTTAGATGAAGCAAGTGTAGATGAGGAAATAAAAATTCCAATATACAATCTTAAAGGAGAACCACTTCAAAATATTAATTTGAAAAATGAGGGTGCTACTCTGAATAACGGATTTATAAAATGGAATAGTCCTGGAGAAAAAATATATGAATTTAAACTAGATACGAATTCTGCTGAAAGTAAAATAAGATTTAATGGGATGGTTATACAGAATATAGTTGAAAAACAAAAAGACAGTAAAAATGTAATTCTTGATAAAACTCTACAACAACATATTAATAAAGAAAATTTAGGTAGAGAGAATCTCAATGCCCCTATAACAAAAGAAGATTTATTACAGATTAAAGAATTAGAGATACTTAAAGAAAAAGGAAAAGAGATAAAAGATGTAACAGGTTTAGAGTACATGACGAACTTAGAAAACCTCACTTTAGAAGGAGTAGGCTTGAAAAATATTGAGTTTATCTCAAACTTAAAACAATTGAACGCTATGAATGTATCTCATAATCAAATTGAAGATATAACACCGTTATCTTCATTGAAAAATCTACAGTGGTTAAATCTTGCAGACAATCGTATAAAAGATGTATCGGTTCTTGGCTCAATGTTAGACTTACTTAGTTTAAAATTAGCTGGAAATGAGATTCGTGATATAAGGCCGTTAATACAATTAGGTCAGTGGTTTACAATTGATGTCGGAAGACAAAATATCGTTTTAAATGATGCAAAAGTAAATGAAGAAATTCAAGTTCCTGTATATGATTTAGAAGGAGAAATCATTGAAAATATAAAACTGACAAGTGAGGGTGGAACGCTTAATAACGGAGTAATAAAATGGAGTACTCCAGGCGAAAAGGTATATAAATTTGAATTAGATTCTGATGAAATTAGTATAAGATTTAACGGAACAGTTATCCAGAATATAGTTGAAAAAGAAGAAGTTGAAGAACCCAAAGAAGAAGTGAAAGAACCAACAAAAGAAGTTGAAGAATCAAAAGAAGAAGTGAAAGAGCCAACAAAAGAAGTTGAAGAAACGGAAGAAGAAGTAAAAGAGCCAACAAAAGAAGTTGAAGAAACGAAGGAAGAAGTAAAAGAACCAACAAAAGAAATTGAAGGATCAAAAGAAGAAGTAAAAGAACCAACAAAAGAAATTGAAGGATCAAAAGAAGAAGTAAAAGAACCAGCAACAGAAGTTGAAGGGCAAAAAGAAGAAGTGAAAGAACCAGCAACAGAAGTTGAAGGGCAAAAAGAAGAAGTGAAAGAACCAGCAACAGAAGTTGAAGGGCAAAAAGAAGAAGTAAAAGAAACACCAAAAGAAGTTGAAGAAACGAAAGAAGAAGTAAAAGAACCAACAACAGAAGTTGAAGAAGCGAAAAAAGAAGTGAAAGAACCAGCAACAAAAGTTGAAGGGCTGAAAGAAGAAGTGAAAGAATCAGCAACAGAAGTTGAAGGGCCGAAAGAAGAGGTAAAAGAATCAGCAACTGGTTTGGATCAAGAGACAAAAGAGGATAATCAAGTTGGGCCAGTGACAATCGTAGGACAAGAGAGTGCGAAAGAAAAAGATTCAAATAAACAACATGCTAATAAGCAAGAGGAAAATAAGAAGTCTTTAGCAGCAACTGGTGGTCAAGCTAACACATCGACTTTATTTTCTGGATTAGCACTTGTTCTTTCAGCACTAAGTATGTTTGTATTTAGAAAGAGATTATTTAAGAAATAAAAAACGTTTTATCTTATTATTATATAAAATGATTATATGAGTTTCTGAGAAGACCTTGTCATAGCAATTTCATGTTGAAATATGCTTATGATAAGGTCTTTTTGAATAGGGGAAGGATATTGATACGAGGATGTTTCGATCGCTTAAATAATGGAGCGATTGTAGCAAAAATTGTAAGTCCTTTTCGTTCACTATATGTTCAAAATGTATGAAGAAATAATATGAAATATTGCATTTTATATTATTTTATCTGGATAATATGTTAAGTTCGTGAATGGAATATTTACATAGGGGGAAATGATATGAACAAGAAATCAAAGATCAATAAAGTCATGCTTAGTATTAGTACAATGGCTCTATCGTTAGGTGCAATTCAAACTCATGTGTCAGCGGAAGAAAAAGTTCCATATAATGTATTGCATTCGAAACCAGTTGGAATTGAAAAACCGGTAGATGAGATTGGACACAATTCTAAGGTTGATGAAACATTATCTTTTCAAGAACGTTTAAAAGTAGGAGACTTTTCACAGCGACCAGCAGCTATTATGAAGAGTTCAGAAGTAAAGCAAGTTAAAGAAAGCTATTCGATGGCTGATTTAAACAAAATGAATGATCAAGAATTAATTGAAACGTTAGGAAGTATTAAGTGGAATCAAATTACAGACTTGTTCCAGTTTAATGAAGACGCGAAAACTTTTTATCAGGACAAAGGAAAAATGCAAGTAATTATAGACGAATTAGCTCATAGAGGTAGTACATTTACGAAAGATGACTCGAAAGGGATTCAAACGTTTACTGAAGTATTACGTTCGGCGTTTTACCTTGCATTTTATAATAAAGAATTAAGCGCTTTAAATGAAAGAAGCTTCCAGGACAAATGTTTACCAGCGTTAAAAGCTATTGCAAAAAATCCAAACTTTAAGCTTGGAACAAATGAGCAAGATACAGTCGTATCTGCATACGGTAAATTAATTAGTAATGCATCAAGTGATGTTGAACCGGTGCAATACGCATCGAATATTTTAAAACAATATAATGATAATTTTAATACATATGTAGACGATCGTATGAAAGGACAAGCTGTGTACGATATGATGCAAGGCATTGATTATGATATACAGTCTTACTTAAATGAGGCTCGTAAAGAAGCGAATGAAACGATGTGGTATGGAAAAGTAGATGGGTTTATTAATGAAATAAATCGTATTGCTCTTCTAAATGAAGTAACGCCAGAAAATAAATGGCTCGTTAATAATGGAATTTATTTTGCTAGCCGTTTAGGAAAGTTTCATAGCAATCCAAATAAAGGATTAGAGGTTGTTACACAAGCAATGCATATGTATCCACGTTTAAGCGAACCGTATTTTGTTGCGGTAGAACAAATTACAACAAACTATAATGGGAAAGATTATAGCGGGAATACGGTAGATTTAGAGAAGATACGTAAAGAAGGCAAAGAGCAATACTTACCAAAAACGTATACATTCGACGATGGATCTATTGTGTTTAAAACTGGGGATAAAGTGTCAGAAGAAAAAATTAAGAGATTATATTGGGCTGCGAAGGAAGTAAAAGCGCAATATCACCGCGTAATCGGAAATGACAAAGCTTTAGAACAAGGTAATGCAGACGACGTATTAACGATAGTAATCTATAATACTCCAGATGAATATCAGTTAAATAGACAATTGTATGGATATGAAACAAACAACGGTGGAATTTATATTGAAGAGACAGGTACATTCTTTACATATGAGCGTACGCCAGAGCAAAGTATTTATAGTTTAGAAGAGTTATTCCGTCATGAGTTCACTCATTATCTTCAAGGGAGATATGAAGTTCCCGGTTTATTTGGAAGAGGAGATATGTATCAAAATGAAAGATTAACTTGGTTCCAAGAAGGGAATGCAGAATTTTTCGCAGGATCTACTCGTACAAATAATGTAGTACCGAGAAAGAGCATCATTAGCGGATTATCATCTGATCCTGCAAGCCGTTATACAGCAGAGCGTACACTATTTGCTAAATATGGTTCTTGGGATTTCTATAACTACTCGTTCGCATTGCAGTCTTACTTATATACGCATCAGTTTGAAACATTTGATAAAATTCAAGATTTAATTCGCGCGAATGACGTGACAAGTTATGATGCATATCGTGAAAATCTAAGTAAAGACTCTAAGCTAAATAAAGAGTATCAAGAGTATATGCAGCAGCTAATTGATAATCAAGATAAGTATAATGTACCGGAAGTAGCAGATGATTATTTAGCTGAACATGCACCAAAATCGTTAACAGAAGTGAAGAAAGAAATTAGTGAGACGTTGTCTATGAAAGATGCAAAAATGACAAAACATGAGTCTCAATTCTTTAATACATTTACATTAGAAGGTACGTTTACAGGTGATGTAACAAAAGATGAATCAGAAGACTGGAACGCAATGGGTAAAAGAGTAAATGAAGCTTTAGAACAATTGGCGCAAAAAGAATGGAGCGGCTACAAAACGGTTACAGCATATTTCGTCAATTACCGTGTGAATAATTCCAATCAATTTGAATATGATGTAGTCTTCCATGGTATCGCAAAAGATGACGGAGAGAATAAAGCTCCGACAGTTCATATAAACGGTCCTTATAATGGGCTTGTAAAAGAAGGAATTCAATTCAAAAGTGATGGATCAAACGACGAAGATGGAAAAATCGTTTCTTATTCATGGGAGTTTGGAGACGGAAGAACAAGTACGGAAGTTAATCCAGTACATGCATATGAAAAAGAAGGAACTTATAAAGTAGCGTTAAGAGTAAAAGATGATAAAGGAAAAGAGAGTAGAAGTGAAACAACTGTTACGGTTAAAGATGGAAGTTTAACAGAATCTGAACCAAATAATCGTCCAGAGGAAGCAAATCGTATCGGACTAAACACTACTATAAAAGGTAGCCTTATCGGCGGGGATCACACCGATGTTTATACATTTAATGTAGCATCAGCGAAAGATATCGATATTTCTGTTTTAAATGAGTATGGAATTGGGATGACGTGGGTACTTCACCATGAATCAGATATGCAAAATTATGCTGCTTACGGTCAAGCTAATGGAAATCATATAGAAGCAAAATTAAATGCAAAACCAGGTAAGTATTACTTGTATGTATATAAATATGATAATGGCGATGGAACGTACTCATTATCACTAAAATAAGTACTCTTCCAATGTATGTTTAACTTTACTTTTTGTGGAAAATAGTATATTATATAGATATACAATATATCGGTTATTTACTAGGAGGAGCCTGTCACAATGGGTTTCTCCTGTTCTTTTTTAGAGACCTGTCTTACAGGTTTTTCTTTAAAAATTAAATAACTGAAAATTAAGATTAATAATCTTTGAAAGAGGTGAGGCATACACATAACAAAAAAGGGATTGTTTAAGAAAGGGGGATAAAAATGATGTTGTTCGGTTATCCACTTGAAACAATTTATTTATACGGATTTATAATTGCAACTATACTTACTGTTATTTATATCTTTTTTGGAGATATTTTTGAATCAATATTTAGTGTTGGGGGCGGATCTGTATCCGTTGTAACGTTGCTACTTAGTTTTTTCGCCATGTTATGTGGACTTAGTTATATAGGAGAATATTTATACTCCTATAACAGTCTCGTTATTTTCGGGGCCTCATTTGCTATATCTTTTATCGGTGTTTTCATAATGAAAATACTAATTTTAAAACCAATTGCAGAAGCAGAACAAAATACTGTCCAACGCATGGATGAATTTATAGGATGCAAGGGAGAAGTCATTACTACAATCCCTAGAGAAGGATTTGGAGAAGTGTTAATCTCCTCTCAATTTGGAAGTAATGCAATACCAGCGAAAACAATTGGAAAGAAAGATATTTCACAAGGAACCGAGGTCATTATTGAGGGAGTTCAAGATGGTGTTTTACTTGTACAAAACATCGCTTATTCTTTAAAAAAACCAAAATTATAAGGGGGAATTTACATGACGATTCCATTAATTATCGGTGGAGTTTTACTCGCAATTTTAATTCTACTTATTTTAGTATTCATTACGAAGTATCGAACAGTTGGCCCGGATGAAGCATTAATTGTGACAGGGAACTGGCTTGGTGGTGGAAAGAATGTTGTTACTACTGATGACGGAAAGAAGATTAAGATTATCCGCGGTGGTGGTACTTTCGTAGTTCCAATTATGCAAAGAGGAGAGCCTCTTAGCTTATTAAACTACAAATTAGAAGTTGGAACACGTGATACGTATACGAAACAAGGTGTACCGATTACAGTAAACGGTGTTTCTATTATTAAAGTAGGATCGACAATTGAAGAAGTATCTACAGCAGCTGAACAATATTTAGGAAAAGAAACGGAAGAGTTAAAAATAGAAGCAAAAGAAGTGTTAGAAGGGCATCTACGTGCTATTTTATCTTCTATGACAGTAGAAGATGCTTATAGTAATAGAGAGCAATTCGCACAAAAGGTACATGAAGTAGCTTCTACTGATTTGAAGAAGATGGGTCTTCGCATCGTCTCCTTTACAATTAAAGAAATAATGGATAAAAATGGATACTTAGATGCGCTTGGTCAGCCACAAATTGCAATGGTTAAGCGTGATGCAACAGTTGCGAATGCAGAGCGTGAAAAAGAGGCACGAATTGAAAAAGCTCGTGCTGAGAAAGAAGCAAAAGAAGCAGAATATCAACGTGATGCACAAATCGCTGAAGCTGAAAAACATAAGGAATTAAAAGTACAATCCTATAAGAGGGACCAAGAACAAGCTCGTGCAGATGCGGACCTTTCTTACGAATTACAACAGGCGAAAGCGCAACAAGGTGTTACAGAAGAGCAAATGCGAGTTAAAATCATTGAGCGTGAGAAACAAATTGAATTAGAAGAAAAAGAGATTGCGCGTCGTGAAAAGCAATATGATGCAGAAGTGAAGAAAAAGGCAGATGCAGATCGCTATGCTGTTGAACAATCAGCAGAGGCTGAAAAAGTAAAACAAATGAAAAAGGCAGATGCAGATCAATATAAAATTGAAGCAGAAGCAAGAGCGCGTGCAGAAGAGGTACGTGTGGAAGGTTTAGCGAAAGCAGAAATTGAAAAAGCGCAAGGTCAAGCGAAAGCGGAAGTACAAAAGGCACAAGGTACAGCGGAAGCAGATGTTATCAGGTTAAAAGGTTTAGCAGAAGCAGAAGCGAAACAAAAAATTGCAGAGGCATTTGAATTATATGGTCAAGCGGCAATTATGGATATGGTTCTTAAAATGCTTCCAAGTTACGCGAAAGAAATTGCAAGTCCACTTAGCAATATTGATAAAATTACAGTTGTTGATACAGGCGGCGGTGGTAAGAATAGCGGTGCCGGGAAGGTTGCAGGATATGCGACTGATTTAATGGCAACAATGCAAGAAACATTAAAAGCTTCTTCTGGTATTGACTTAAAAGAACTATTAGAAGGATTTGCAGGGAAAGGTGCCGTGCAACAACTATCAAATGATAAACCTGTAGTATCAGTAGTAGAAGATGAGAAAAAAGCGGTAGAAAAAGATAAAGAATAGTAAGACGGAAAGAACCTCTAGTAAATGGCAGTAGAACTACAAGAAATGATTGATAAATTTAAAGTGTAATAACAATTATTAAGAAACGAGGTAGTAATTTTACTTCGTTTCTTTTTTTATGCAGATAAAGATAAAGAAATATATAGTAACCGTGTTATGATTAAACGTGATAATAAAAAAACTGTATTTTCTTTAAATTCTATCTTTATTCATGTTAGGGGAATGGTTTTGACATTTAAAAAATTAAAGCTACAACCGAGAATTACATTAACTATTAGTACACTTATTCTTGTTGTACTGCTGTTAACAAGTTATTTATTTTACTATATATTATCTGAAACGGTAGAGGAACAAATTGGAAAAAGGGCGTTGCATGTTGCAAAAACAGTTGCTGCTATACCGGAAATCGGGGAAGCTTTTCAAAAAGAAAATCCAGCTTCTATTATTCAGCCAATTGCAGAAAAAATTCGAATCGAAACAGATGCCGACTTTATTGTAGTTGGAAATAAAGATGGTATTCGTTACGCACATCCTATGCGGGATAAAATAGGAGAGAGAATGGTTGGTGGAGATAACAAAGGGGTTCTATTAGAGGGGAAGTCTTACGTTTCGGAAGCAACGGGATCATTAGGGCCTTCATTACGAGGAAAAGCCCCAATTCGTAATCAGGATAATGAAATTATTGGCGTAGTTTCTGTTGGATTTTCAATGGATGATATTCATGGAGCGATAGAAGTATATGGAAAGCGTGTGTTTTGGATTACAATAATAGGTCTGTTAATTGGGATAATTGGCTCTATATATTTAGCAAGAAGTATAAAACGAATGATGTTTGGAATGGAGCCAGAGGAAATTTCATCTTTATATGAGGAGCATAGTACAGTTATTCAATCCGTACGTGAAGGGATTGTAGTAATCGATAAAAATGGAATGGTTAGTTTAGTAAATCAAGCAGCACATGACATTCTTTCTTTAGATAAACAACAAAATATAATGGGAGAATTTATTTTAAATGTTATTCCTAACTCATCGATACTGGATGTACTTCAAACTGGCGAAGAACAATTTGATCGTCAATTAAATATAAAGGGACAGGATGTTATTGCCAATCGCCTACCTATTAAAGTTAATAATAAAGTAACTGGTGTAGTATCCAGCTTGCGCTTGAAATCTGAGATGGATCAATTAACAGCGGAATTATCTCAAACACGGCAGTATACAGAGGCATTACGGGCGCAAACGCACGAATATAACAATTTATTGTATACGCTTTCGGGTCTTATTCAATTAGAGTCTTATGAAGATGCTTTAGAGCTTATTCATAAGGAAACGGCAGTATATCAAGAGTTCGTTCAATTTATTATGAAAAGAATTCGAAATCCGTGGTTAGGTGGGATTTTAATTGGATTTTATAATAGGGCACGAGAGTTGAAGATTGATTTTACGCTAGATCGAGAAAGTAGTTTAGAAAATTTAAGTCCACATATTGAGAGTAATTACGTTGTTTCTATTTTAGGGAATTTGATCACGAATGCATTTGAAGCAATTGAAAGAAATCAAGATTATGATAAGAAAGTAAGAATGTTTGTAACAGACATTGGGGAAGAAATATTAATTGAAGTAGAAGATTCAGGACAAGGTGTTCATGATGAAATAATTACAAGCATATTCTATAAAGGTTTTTCGACGAAAGTGGGCGGAAAACGTGGATATGGATTAGCAAAAGTGAAAGAGTTAGTAGAAGATTTAAATGGGAGTATTGCGATTGAAAAAGGGGATTTAGGTGGTGCTTTATTTATCATTGCATTACCGAAAGAGAGAGGCGAATTGTAATGAATGAGGGGATTGAAGTATTGATTGTAGAAGATGATATTCGGATTGCGGAAATTCATCGTCGCTTTACTGAAAAAATTGAGGGATTTAAAGTAATTGGAACAGCAACGACTGGAGAACAGGCGAAGGAATGGTTAGAATTTGTAAAGCCGCAGCTCGTTTTATTAGATGTATATTTACCTGATATGCAAGGGACTGAACTCGTCACATATATTAGGCATAATTTGCATGATACAGACATTATTATGATTACAGCTGCGTCAGAAACAGATGTCGTACGTCATGCTTTACGAGGAGGAGTAACAGATTATATCGTAAAGCCACTTATGTTTGATCGATTTAAAACAAGTTTAGAAAATTATCAAAAGAAGATTATGCAGT
The DNA here is from genome assembly GCF_050524305.1 of Bacillus silvicola. NCBI lineage: Bacteria > Bacillati > Bacillota > Bacilli > Caryophanales > Bacillaceae > Bacillus > Bacillus silvicola. The sequence continues at coordinate 596,589 of NZ_JBNGVC010000013.1, read as the reverse complement.
TAAAGAGAAATGACCAATTATCACCAGAACAAATTGAACATCTCTGGTCCCAAAGAGGGGTGAAGGGCAACTCAATCGAATACGCCCCAAAAGGAATAGATCCTTTAACTTTAGCAAAAATAAAAAAGCATATGTTAACAGTTAATGAAGAAGGTATTACCGCAGAAGTGTTAAGTTCAATGGTCGGAGTGAGCCGATCAACAGCGAGGCGATATTTAGAGTATTTAATATCTGGAAAGAAAGTACATGCAGAGCTTATATATGGAAGTGTAGGGAGACCGGAGAGAAGGTATTTTCTTGTTTCTTCATAACAAAAAAACAGTAGAGGATTTTATTTTCTCTACTGTTTTTTACGTCTTATATTGGAATAATCCCAATTACAATTCCGGTAATTAGCATTACCATTGTCGTTCCAACAGCCCAAAGTAAAGTAAAGCGTTGATGTTCACCAAAATCAACTTTTGCCATACCAACTAATAAATAAGTAGAAGCAACGAGTGGGCTTAGCAAGTGAACAGGTTGCCCGAGTAATGAAGCGCGTCCCATTTCAGCTGCACTAATTCCGTAAGCAGCGGCAGCTTTTGTTAAAATAGGTAGTACACCGAAGTAAAAAGCATCATTGGACATGAAAAATGTGAACGGCATACTGAGAAGAGCTGTAATAATTGGTAGTTGTGGTCCAAGAGCATCTGGTATAAGAGTCACTACACTTTGAGCCATTGCATCTACCATTTTTGTCCCTGATAAAATACCAGTGAAAATTCCAGCGGCAAATACGAGAGAAACAACCGCTAATACGTTTCCAGCGTGAGAAGCAATACGTTCTTTTTGTTGTTCCAAGTTTGGATAATTAATCATAACCGCAATAGCAAAAGCGACTGTAAATAAAACAGGTAACGGCATAACTTCTAGTATGAGACAGACGAGTAGGGAAACAGTTAATAAAAAGTTAATCCATAGCAGTTTCGGGCGTTTATGTATTTCTGCTTCGACTGTCGCAGCTTGCTCATCCATTGTTTTCATGTGTTTTAAATATTGTACATCCATAATTCCTAAACGTTTTCTTTCTTTTTTTCCAAGATAGTAGGCAACGAAAACTACCCAAATTGCACCAGCAATCATTCCTGGTATAAGTGGTGTGAAGAGCTCTGATGCATCAAGTCCAAGAGCACTCATAACCCGAGCAGTTGGTCCACCCCAAGGTGTAAGATTTGTAACACCTGCCCCTAACATAACAACCCCAGCTAATATAAGCGGATTCATCCCAAGACGTTTATATAGTGGATACATTGCGGAAACTGTAATCATATACGTTGTTGTTCCGTCACCATCTAATGAAACGATAATAGTAAGAATAGCTGTACCAACAACAATTTTTAAAGGATCTCCTTTTACAAATTTTAAAATTTTACTAATGACAGGATCGAATAAACCGCTATCAATCATAATTCCGAAATATAAAATGGCGAACATAAGCATAATACCAGTAGGTGCTAGCTTTTGAATTCCTTCTAACATCATAGGGCCCATATTGGCATAAAAGCCACCAATTAATGCGAATATAATTGGAACTAGTATTAATGCTACTAGTGCAGACATACGTTTCGTCATAATCAAAAACATAAAGACAAATACCATTGTAAATCCGAGTAATGCTAACATGTAATCTCCCCCTCTAAAAAATGATTGCGCTTTCAGAATAAAATAAAAATTCAGATAAAAGGTTTTTTATTTATAATAAAAGGTTCAATTTGAATGGTAAATAATTTGAAAAATAACATCATTAGAAGCATAATCTTTATTTTGATCATTTTGTTCACAGGGTAATTTTGAATTTTTAAAAAGATAAATGCCTTCGTACAAGAATGGTAGAATAAGATGGAAATAGCGAAGCGTGAAGTAGGGAGTAGATTTTGCATGCAAACAAGAATAGAAGAAATTTATAGTTCGTGTAAAGGAAAAGTAGAAGAGATTTTTATTAATGAATCCTCTTACGTATATGAATGGGAAAAGTTAATGATGATCCGAAAAAATGACGGTGAGATTGAAAAAGTCGCAGTAGGGATCAGTGGGAATATAAGATTAGTAAATGTAGAAGTTGGACAAAACATTGATACGGATACATTATTAGTTAAGTTAGAAGATGATTTATTAATTACTGGTTGTGAATGATGAGAGATGTGTAGAAGTAACTGCACATCTCTTTTTTGTTCCATATATTACAAAAAGAACATTGTTTTTTCACAAATCTCACACAGTTTCTTGATATTCTTCTAGTTGAGTATAAATGTAACGAAGAGATTTTTTAGAATAATGTATTCTCGTTGAGGGGGATTATATTTTTTAGGGAGGAAATAGGGATGAGAGTAAAGTATGCTGCACTTGCTATATGTTTATGCTTCGTGTTTACAGTAGTAGGGTGTGGAAAAAAGGAAATAGAAGCTGTTGCAGTTGATGAGAAAAATGATAAGTGTGATATTTGTCAAATAGGGGTAATGGATAATCAATTCGCAACAGAAATTATTTTGGAGAATGGAAAGGCGTTAAAGTTTGATGATATCGGTTGTATGTATAAATGGATGGAGATCAATTCAGGTGAAAAGACGAAAGAAAAATTTGTTCGAGATTATGATTCGAAAGATTGGGTTTCGTTAGAAGATGCTACTTACGTATATGATAAAACAATAACGACACCGATGGCTTATAATGTCATTTCATTTAAAAATAAAAAAAATGCAGAGAGTTTTGTATCTAACTATAAGGGGAAAGTTCTTTCATATAAAGAGCTATCAGAGCATAAATGGGAAATGAATAAAGAGATGATGGGGAAATCGAAAACAGGGAATCACGGTGGGCATCATTAATAATAAAAAAAGACAACTATATAGTTGTCTTTTTCTATTATTGCTCAGGTGCAAATATAGAAAAGGTGTAAAATTTTTAGAAGAACGGTTACAATGGAATGTAGTAACCTAAAGCAATCATTTATCCCTCTATTAGTGGGCAGTAAGACCCTGTCTCAAAATGCTGCGAAAGCAAAGGAGTTAGGTGGGGATCAACTGCCCGTAAAAGCCCGATTGGTGTGGGCTAATAATCAGTGGGGGATGAACAAAACCCCCACTGATTAAAGTTTCACTTTATGTACTTTTTAGAAATGTATACAAATGCGGTAAAAACGTGCTAAACTAATTGCTTCATAATGTTAATGATGAGGCCATCAGGCGTATCATTCCAATAGGTTGAGAAACATAGTATAAGTTTAAGATAATCCGATTAAAGAAGGAATCTAAAGGGCTTATGGATAAATGTACTCAAGAAGAGTTATTGTATGTGATGGAGGAATGGTTAAGAAAACATTATCTTTCATAGGAGCTGTAGTTGTGAGAAAACAAAAAATTTTATTATGTATGTTATTAGGACTTTTAATGACGGTAGTGGCTTGCGATAAGCAAGAAGAACCAGAATCGAAACCGGTTCATGTGAAAAACGAAAAGAAAAAGGAAAAGCATAAAGAACAAGAAGAAGTTAAAGAAGAAAAAAGTATAAATTTAATGGACAAACAGTTGTTACTTTCAGCGACTCTTGGAGACACAGAGACAGCTATGAAGTTGATTCAGGATGGAGCGAATATAAACGTAGAAGGTGACAACGGAGAAACGCCTGTCCTTGCAGCAACGTATCAAAATCATGTAGAGACAGTTAAAGCATTAATTGGTGCAGGTGCTAATATTGAAAGTAAAGATGAGAAACAAAGTAATCCATTTCTTTATGCAAGTAGAGAAGGATATACAGACATTGTAAAGCTACTAATTAATGCAGGGGTTAATACAAAAGAGACTACTAAATCAGGCGGAACAGCACTCATTTCAGCATCTGAACGTGGCCATGTAGAGGTCGTAAAAGAATTATTAGAGCATACAGATATTGATGTGAATTATAGAAATGCTCGTGGTGGAACAGCTTTAGTAGAAGCAATCGTATTAGGAAATGGTAGTGAAAATCATAAGAAAGTAATTCAAATGCTTATTGACCACGGGGCAGATGTAAATATGGCCAATAAGGAAAATATTACGCCGCTGCAATGTGCTGAAAAAAGAGGTTTTAAAGATATTGCGAATATGTTGAGGATGGCTGGAGCGAATGAAGTAGTACAGCCGCAACCACAACTGGTGGAATAACAAGCTGAAAAAATAAAAAGTACGAAATAATCCCATTTAGATAGACAGAATGAAGAAATCAGTTAGTATGATGGATTCAGTAATGTGTATTTGAATGGGATTTTTGTTTTGAAAAAATTATTTAAAAAGAGGAATAGATAAGGAATTCTTATGTACGTATTCTATAAAGCTTTGCTAGATGGTATTTATATACATAGTAACTAAGGAGGCTACAAATGAAATTTTCAGAACTTGAGTTAATGGCAATTCAAGCAGAGGTTTTATTTGTTCATAATCAAGTAGGAAGAATAAAGTGTGTAAATGAAAATGGAGATCTGAAAGCACCACGTTTTTTTCTTAGCAGAACTCGTGAAGGGAATATAACGAGATATCATTATAACCTGGATAGTGAAATGATAAGTAAGATTGAGAAATTAATTCGAGAACACTCAAATCACATAGAGATAGCGAAGGTCATTAAAGTATTAAATGAAGAGAGAACGGTGGAGAATATTTGGATGGGTCCTGCTTTCATGTTCCCTAATAATTTACATAAGCCAACTAGAACAATACAAATAATAGAGAAGAATAAAGAGCTTTTGCGAGAAAATTTTCCTAATTTAATAGAGCAGATGGAATGGAGGCAACCTTATTTTGCAATTGTAAAAAATGAAAAGGTAGTTTCTATATGTTGCAGTGCAAGAAGTACTCCCGCAGCTGCTGAGGCAAGTGTGGAAACTTTAAAAGAGTTCCAAGGAAATGGATACGGTGCTGATGTTGTTACAGCTTGGGCAATATCAATACAAGAGGAAAACCGCATTCCGCTTTATAGTACTTCTTGGGATAACTGTGCCTCGCAAGCAGTGGCGAGAAAACTAAAACTCATTAACTATGGAATGAATTTGCATATCGATTGAATTTTAAACATTGCTGTGTTCTGTTGAAGTTTATTCGTATATTTAGATTATTGTAAAAGGAATATGTTGAATATTAACATTCGGTTAACACCTAATTAACAATTTATCAAAACTGACTTAATAAATGCGTAATATAGTAAAGGTAACAAAATAACTAGGGTAGAGAACATTTGAGAACACCCGCTTACATATAACGTGCCACTTTCTTAAGTGTGCTCTATTCCCTAGAGTTCAAATAAGGAGAAAGGTGTTCTATGTAAGTAGGTGTTTTTAGTTTGGATAAAAATAGAAAAGCTAGGTGGAATCAATGTTTAAAGAACCTTATATTGCGATGATAAAGGATTGGAAAGGGTATAAAACATACAAAAAATTACCGAAAACAGTTTTTCTTATGACTGGTTCAATGCTGGAGTTACCAGAGCGTGTATATGAATTACAGAAACATGGACATGATGTATTTCTTCATTGTGATTTTATACAAGGATTAAATACGAACACAGAGGAAGCACTTTTATATATTCAAGATGTTATCGGAGCACAAGGTATTATTTCGACAAAGGGATCGACAATTCGAAATGCCAATAAAATTGGATTGAAAACGATTCAACGTATTTTTATCGTTGATACTTTATCTCTTACAAAATCAATTGAAAATTGTAAAACGACTAAACCGAATGCAGTAGAGATTATGCCTGGTATTATGCCTTCTATCATTAAACAGCTAGCAGAGGAAATAGAATTTCCTATTATTGCAGGCGGACTAATTCAAACGAGAGAAGACGCGGAAATTGCAATTCGTGCAGGAGCAAGTGCAATTTCAACGAGTCATTATGAAGTGTGGATACAAGAAGAAAAAAGGAGTGCAACCTTGTGATTGAATTGAAAAATGTTTCAAAGGTATATAAAAATGCGGAAGAGACAGCGGTTAAAGGTGTATCGGTTCAAATTAAGAGGGGAGAATTTTTTGTTTTAGTTGGCCCTTCGGGATGTGGAAAAAGTACATTATTACGAATGATTGCTGGCTTAGAAGAAATTTCTTCGGGGAATTTAATTATTAATGAACGTGTTGCAAATGATTTGGAGCCGAAAGACCGTAATCTATCAATGGTATTTCAAAATTATGCATTATATCCACACTTATCTGTAGAAGAAAATATTTTATTTGGGCTTAAGGTAAGAAAAATACAAAAAGAAGAGCGGCAAAAACGATTAATAGAAGCTGTTGAAATGGTAGGACTGAAAGAGTATGTGAAAATGAAACCGGGGCAATTATCAGGTGGACAAAGACAGCGTGTTGCGCTTGCTAGGGCGATTGTGAGTCAAGCACCGATTTGTTTAATGGATGAACCACTTTCGAATTTAGATGCGAAATTACGTGCGCAAATGAGGATTGAAATTAGAGAAATTCAGCAACGATTAGGAATTACGATGATTTACGTTACTCACGATCAAATAGAAGCAATGACTATGGGAGATCGTATCATGGTTTTAAATAAAGGAAGTATACAACAAGTTGGAACACCGCTTGATATATATAACGAACCAGCAAACGAATTTGTTGCGAGTTTTATAGGTTCTCCTTCTATGAATATAAATGATGGAGAGGTGGATAAAGAAAAAGGGGTATTACATATAGGGCAATTGCAAATTCCATTATCTATTGGACAGTTAAAGCGATTACAAGAAGGAACAATTCGAATAGGCATGCGTCCTGAGCATATTGCATTGTCTGAGGAAGGACAAGAAGTTACGCTACAATCTATAGAAGTATTAGGAAATGAATCTATATTAAACTTTGCGGTAAATGGTGCAACTTGGAGTGCGAAAGTTATCGGGCAGTTACTTCTGAACAAAGGTGACAAAGTAAAATTATTATTCTCGCAAGATAAACTATGCTTCTTTCATCATGATACGAATGAACGATTAAAAGTGGTAGAAGAAGAGTTGAAAGTGGTGGCGAAATAATGATTGAAGTAAGTAAGTTACCAGCTCAAACAAAAGTGTCAAACAAGAAAAATTTATGGGGCAGAACGAAAGATTTAAGAATAGGATTATTGTTTTTGGCGCCATCTATTTTACTATTTTCGATTTTTCTTTTCTATCCATTGTTTAGGACGATTTACTATAGCTTTTATTTAACAGATATACATGGAGAAGCTAATCTTTTCGTTGGCTTAGAAAATTATCAATATTTATTTTCTGATCCTGCTTTCTACAAAAGTATAAAGTCAACTTTACTATTTGTTTTATATACAGTGCCTACGAGTATTATATTTGCTTTGTTTCTTGCATTGATTGCAAATGGCAAGGTAAGAGGTATTGGGTTATTTCGAGTCCTGTTTTCTTCAACGATGGGAATATCAGTAGCTGCTAGTGCAGTGATTTGGCTATTTTTATTTCATCCAAGTGTAGGATTATTTAATAATATATTAGCCTCTATGAATCTTCCTGCAATCGCATGGTTAACGAGTCCGGACTGGGCACTGTTTTCTGTATCGGTTACAACGATCTGGGTGAATACAGGATTTGCATTTTTAGTTATATTAGGTGGTTTACAAAATATTGATACGTCTTTATATGAGAGTGCATCTATAGATGGTGCTAGCTATTTATATAAGCTCCGTCGCGTGACATTACCGATGCTATCACCAACTCTATTTTTTATCGTGACAGTAACGTTAATTAGTGCGTTCCAAAGCTTTGGACAAATTGATATTTTAACGCATGGTGGACCGAATGATGCAACGAATTTAATTGTGTACTCGATTTATAAAGAAGCATTTGTGAATCATCAATTTGGAACAGCAAGTGCACAAGCGATGGTATTATTCGTTTTCATTTTTATTGCTACATTGATTCAATTCAAGTTTGCTGAGAGAAAGGTGCATTATAAATGATCGTTAAACAGTGGAAACAAAATTTCCTATTATACATGCTGCTCATTATTAGTGCAGTAATGGTGTTTTTTCCTGTACTCTATGCGTTTTTAATAAGCTTTATGACACCAGATGATATTCAAATGAGAAGGTTATTTCCGACCCAATTTACTTTCGATAATTTTATTAATATCTTTCAAAAAGTACCGCTTTTTACATACTTGTACAACAGTTTAATTGTATCAACGATTGTTATGATTGGACAACTTATCGTATCCAGTTTAGCAGCTTATGCTTTTGTTTTTCTTCAGTTTAAAGGGAGAAACGTAATTTTCTTCCTGTTTATTTCAACGATGCTTATTCCGTGGGAAGCAACGATGGTACCGAACTTTTTAACGATTCAAAGCTTTGGTTGGATCAATAGCTTTGCTGGGATGACAGTGCCATTTTTTGCAACAGCTTTCGGTATTTTCTTACTACGTCAACATTTTATGACACTTCCGAATGAACTGAAAGAAGCTGCTTTTATTGAAGGGATTGGAAATGTAAGGTTTTTATTCAGCGTTGTAATTCCGTATTGTAAAACGAGTTTTATTACGCTTGGAGTATATAGCTTTTTAACAACATGGAATATGTATTTATGGCCACTTTTAGTGACCACTGATGAAAAAGTAAGAACGGTTCAAATTGGTGTGAAGCAGCTTCAGTCACAAGAAGTTGCAACTGATTGGGGAAGCGTAATGGCTGGTGTTACGGTTATCGTTATTCCAACATTGATTTTACTATTTTTAGGACAAAAACAATTACAACAAGGATTAACAAAAGGTGCAATTAAATAACTAAGAGAAGGTGAGCTTAAAATGAGTTTAGTAAAAAAAGGTGCTGCTCTATTAATGGCAGCAACAATGGCATTATCTAGTGCCGCTTGTTCAAATAGTAAAACAGAGGGAAAACCTGAGGCGCAGGCAAAAGTAGCACCAGTTGAAAAAAATGGTGATAAAACTGTAATTCGCTTTTGGCATGCGATGGGTGGAAAAACACAAGGTGTACTAGATGGTCTTGTTGCAGACTATAATAAGTCACAAAATAAATACGAGATAAAGGCAGAGTTCCAAGGGACATATGAAGAGTCTTTAACGAAATTTAGAACGATGTCTGCAACGAAAGAAGCGCCAGCTCTTGTTCAATCGAGTGAAATTACAACGAAATATATGATTGATAGCAAAAAAATCACACCAATTGATAGCTGGATAAAAAAAGATAAGTACGATACGTCAAAATTAGAAAAAGCAATTACAAATTATTATTCAGTTGATGGAAAAATGTATTCTATGCCATTTAATTCATCTACACCAGTATTAATTTATAATAAAGATGCTTTTGCAAAGGCGGGCTTAGATCCAGAGAAAGCTCCGAAAACATATGCGGAATTACAAGAAGCAGCGAAAAAGTTAACGATTAAAGAAGGTGGAAATGTAAAACAATATGGATTCTCCATGCTTAACTATGGTTGGTTCTTTGAAGAATTGTTAGCGACACAAGGTGCTTTATATGTAGATAACGAAAACGGCCGTAAAGATGCTGCAAAGAAGGCGGTATTTAACGGTAAAGAAGGACAGAAAGTATTTGGAATGTTAGATGATTTAAATAAAGCTGGTGCGCTTGGAAAGTATGGAGCAAGTTGGGATGATATTCGTGCCGCGTTCCAGTCTGGACAAGTTGCTATGTATTTAGATTCTTCGGCTGGTGTTCGTGATTTAATTGATGCATCTAAGTTTAATGTAGGCGTTTCGTATATTCCGTATCCAGAAGATTCGAAACAAAATGGTGTTGTTATTGGCGGTGCATCATTATGGATGACGAATATGGTTTCAGAAGAAACGCAACAAGGTGCTTGGGACTTTATGAAATATTTAACGAAGCCAGATGTACAAGCAAAATGGCATACAGCAACAGGATATTTCTCAATTAATCCAGATGCATATAATGAGCCGTTAGTAAAAGATCAATACGAAAAATATCCACAGCTAAAAGTAACAGTAGAACAATTGCAAGCGACGAAGCAATCTCCAGCAACTCAAGGTGCATTAATTAGTGTATTCCCAGAATCAAGAGATGCAGTTGTAAAAGCATTAGAAGCAATGTATGACGGAAAGAATAGTAAAGAAGCTTTAGATGAAGCTGCAAAAGCAACCGATAGAGCAATTAGTATTTCGGCTCGTACGAGTCAAAAATAAGAGAAAGCCGTATCCCAAAAGGATACGGCTTTTTTACAAGGAGATAAGGGATCAAAAAAATGAAGAAGTTTTATCTCTTTTATATGAGTAAAGGGTCTAGAATGAATCTTGTCCTTTTCATTATTTGTTTAACTCCATTGCAACCTGTTTCCCATTTACAAAAACCTCTGCCACCGCTACTACAACTTCCATCACTTTTTTCATATCTCATCTCTCCTTGTTTTTTGTTTCATTTCTTACTTTTAGTATAAGGAAATACAGTAATTGCAACCATCGAATTGGATGACAAGAGACTTACATTGTTGTAAGGATAATAGTTTTAGTTTGTAATAAATGTGATTTTGGATCAGGATTCAGAAATTTCTGTTGTTTTGAACTATAATTAGAAAGAGGGGGTAGAATATGAAAAGAATTCTTGTTATTAGTGATATTCATGGAGAAATAGAAAAGTTCGAACAGCTATTGGAAGAAGCTCACTACGATGCAAAACAGGATCAACTAATTTTATTGGGGGATTATGTAGATCGTGGCCCGAATGCAAGTGCTGTCATTGAAAAGGTAAAAGAGTTAAAAGAAGAGGGAGCCTTCGTTTTAAAGGGAAATCATGAAGATATGATGATTAAGGCGTTAACGACAGATGAGGAGCGTCCATGGAGCCATTGGGTAAAAAGGAATGGTGGAGATAAAACGTTATATAGCTATGGATTTGTAGAAGAAGACATTGCGGTTAATGAGGAAAACTTCCAAAAACCGATTTTACAATCTCATGTATTAGAGGAACATGTAACGTTTATTCAAGGATTAGATCATTACATTGAAACAGAAGAGTATATCTTTGTGCATGCTGGTGTTGAGCCAATGAAACGAGTTTCTGAATCTGAACCATACACGTTAATGTGGATCCGTAATGAATTTCATAATGGGTATAGTGGTGAAAAGGTTGTTGTATTTGGACATACGGAAACGAAGACGCTTCATGGTAATGATGATTGTGGAGTGTATTTTGGGGATAATCGTATTATAGGGATTGATGGCAGTGCTGTGTATGGTGGCCAGTTAAATTGTTTAGAATTGCCGAGTAAAAAGGTGTATGTAGTAAAAAATTGAAAGGGATAAGGGAAATCTTATTTCTTTCAATTTTTTATTAAGCAAAATTTAAGAAAGAGCTTTTATAATAAAGGTTCAAAATTCTAGATCAAGCAAAACCTTAGAAGGAAATAGTTAAAAATAAAATTACATAATATGATTACATTCTTTCGTTATGAAGAGAAGAAATGTAATAATAAATAGAATTGAAATAGATTGTGGAAGGTGAGAATATGCGTTTACTTGTAGTAGAAGATAATGCTTCTTTATTAGAATCTATTGTCCAAATCTTACGTGATGAGTTTGAAGTAGATACAGCGTTGAATGGAGAAGATGGATTATTTTTAGCACTGCAAAACATTTATGATGCAATCCTACTTGATGTGATGATGCCAGAAATGGACGGATTTGAAGTGATTCAAAAAATACGTGATGAAAAGATTGAAACGCCAGTCCTGTTTTTGACAGCGAGGGATTCTTTGGAAGACCGGGTGAAAGGATTGGATTTTGGTGGAGACGACTATATTGTTAAGCCGTTTCAGGCTCCTGAATTAAAAGCGAGAATTCGTGCTTTACTACGTAGAAGTGGTAGTTTAACAACACAGCAGACCATTCGCTATAAAGGGATTGAATTGTTCGGGAAAGATAAAGACGTTCAAGTAGATGGACAAGCAATTAAGCTTACATTAAAACAGTATGAACTTCTAGAGTACCTCATTCAGAATAGCGGTAAGATTTTAATGCGTGAACAAATTTTTGATCGTGTTTGGGGATTTGATTCAGATACGACAGTAGCAATTGTAGAAGTGTATGTGCATCATTTACGTAAAAAATTAGAAGCATTCGGTTATCAGAAAGATATTCAAACCGTTCGAGGTATTGGATATATATTAAAAGAACAATGAAAAAAGGAAGTATGTTTCAAAAAACACGCATTCGTCTGACTATATTAAATTCGTTAGTGTTTATTATATTAATTGGAGTGTTAGGAAGTTTAGTGTATTCATATACATCCAATGAAATTTATAAGGGAGTAGATGAATCGATAAAGGACTTTATTATAAAGATAACGAGAGAAAAGCCACTAGGACCTCCACGATTTGAGGTGGGTAAAGAATTACGTATAGGGGATTCAAAAGCTTTTTACTTAATATGGGACGAAAGTAAGCAATTGCGAGAGATTGATCCGAGAGTTCGAGATCGTAGTTTTCTGGAAGAAAACAAAATAAAGCTATTCCCCAAAAAAATTGGAGATTTCTATGATATAGAAATAAAAGGAAAAAGTTATAGAACCGTGGCAGTCAAAGAAACTATACGTTCGGGAGAGAATGTCACATTTCAAATATTACGTGAAACTACGACTGAAACAGAAGTACTGCGTACATTGTTTTTAATTCTTATTATTGGTTGTAGCATAGGAAGTTTATGTGCAATAGGTATCGGCTTTTTCTTAGCTGGCAGGGCACTCGTACCCATCCAAAATTCATGGGAGAAACAGCAGCAGTTCGTGTCTGATGCATCACATGAATTAAGGACACCACTTGCGGTTATTCAATCAAAAACAGATATATTATTCCAGTCACCATCTGCGACGATAGAAGAAAAAGCGATGGATATTTCTACAATTTCAAAGGAGTGTAGACGATTATCGAAGCTCGTAGCTAATTTATTATTGTTAGCACGTTCGGATTCTAATCAAATCGAGATGGATAAGAAAACATTTGAAGTGGATAAATTGTTAGAAGAAATAGTAGATCCATATAAAGAGATTGCTTCTTATCAAGAAAAAGAGATGATATTAAAAGTAGAGCGTGACATATCGTTTATTGGCGATAGAGAGAGAATTCATCAATTGATGGTCATCTTGCTAGATAATGCGATGAAGTATACGAATGAAGGTGGATATATTCAAATTAATTGTATGCAAACGAGTAATTCAATTCGCATACAAGTGAAAGATAACGGGATAGGAGTTAAAGAAGGGGATATTCCAAAGTTATTTGATCGTTTTTATCAAGGAGATAAAGCGAGAAGCCCATCAGAGGGAGCGGGATTAGGTCTTTCAATCGCTAATTGGATTGTAGAAAAGCATTATGGGAAAATATCGGTAGAGAGCAAATGGGGAGAAGGAACTTGTTTTGAAGTGATTTTCCCTAAAAATCAAAGATTATAAGTAAGAAGACGACCTTGTTTTTACAAGGTCGTCTTTTTTTAAGGGAAAGTTAAGGAACAACTTGTATCATGTATTACATCATGGAAACTTGTAATAGAAAGAGACGCTGGAGTAGATATTTTTGAATGAATTAGATGAATCATACTGTTATTTCTAACAGAGATGAAGTTTATGTATAGTATAAAAAAAATTATGGGAAAGCTGGAAAAAGAAAGTGTGAGAGGGAGGAAGAAGTCTTGAAAAAGAAAATGATGACGGTATTCACTATTGGAGTAATGAGTTTAAGTATATTAGGAGGGGCCTCTCCTTCTGGAACGACAAAAGGAAAGACCGATTATACGCAGCGTAGTAAAGAACAATTAAACGATGGGAAAATACATGCAATGCATACAGAAGAAAAGGCAGAAAAGCTAGGCATTGAAACGGGTGGAAAAGAACAAATTACGTTAGAAAAAGAAATTCATGAAACGGAAGTAGGAAGAGAAGCGGAACAATTAGGTATCTCGGTAGAAGGAAAAGATGTTGGAATTCTTTCAGAAGAAATTTATGAAACAAAAGTGAGGCAAGAAGCGTTAAAATTAGGAATATCTATAGAGAATACGTCGATTGTAAGTTTAATTGATCAAATTAATAAGATTAAAATTAATAATGAAGCAGAAAAGCTTGGTGTTTCAACTGAAGGAAAAGAAGTAGAAGAAATTGAGGAAGAAATCTATGGAACGAAAGTTAGAGAAGAGGCAGAAAAGCTAGGTATTGCTCAACGAGGAAAAGAGATGGAAGAGTTAGCACAAGAAGTATACGAACAAAAAGTGCAGGAAGAAGCAAAAAAATATCATATTGATTTATATGGCAAAGATATATATCAAGTATTAAGAGAAATCAATGAACAAAAAGTGATACAAATGGCGGATGAGCTTGGTATGGATAGAGCAAATTTGAATATTCAAGATTTAGCGGAGAAGATAAATCTTGAACAACCTGAAAAGGGAAAAGAGCTTAAGTTTGTTCCTATGGTTCAAACAGATGCTGATGCGTTTTATTCGTATTTAACGAATTAAAAAGGGCGTGAGAGTGATACGAAAATGGAAGTGGTATATATGTATGGCCTTACTATGTATAGGGGTATGGGGTGCATATACAAATGGAATTACAAATTATGTGGAGAAAGTAAAGAGGTTACTATTTTCAAGTGTACAAAGTCAAAAACGAATAGAGTTTAGTAATAACGATGAAAAAGTCATGTTATCAAATGTGCCTTTAATTCAGCAATTACCGGAGTTAGATAGAGGCTGCGAAGTAACAAGTTTAGCGATGATGTTACAATATGCGGGTGTTTCTGTAGATAAGATGAAATTAGCGAGTGACATCAAAAAGGTAGATTTTTTAGACGATGGTGTAAGAGGAAATCCGAATGAAGGATTTGTGGGGAACATTTATACGTTTTCTGAATCGGGATATGGTGTATATCATGGACCACTTTTTCAATTAGCGAAAAAATATTTACCGAATGAAGCTGTGGACTTAACAGGGAAGAGTATTGAAGAACTTTATAAGAGTGTAAGTAATGGGCAACCGGTAGTAATGATTACGAATGCAACATATGCACCGCTAGATGAGGATGAATTCACTATATGGGAAACAAATGGTGGAGATGTTTCTATTACTTATAATGAACATTGTGTTGTTCTTGTTGGATATGATAAGGAGTCTGTATATATTCAAGATCCACTTAATGAAAGCCCGAATATCAGTGTATCGAGAGAAGATTTTGAAAAGGCGTGGGTACAAATGGGGAGCCAAGCGATTAGTTATGTGAAAAGCTCAAAATAAATTAGGAGGAAAAGGGGTATGGACTTAGGCATAACGGGTGACGAAATTAAGTTAATGAGTTATACAGATGAGTGGAAAAAAGAATTTTCTAAAGTGAAACATGAAATACAAGAAAATATGCATATAGAGGCGAATCGTATTGAGCACATTGGCAGTACGGCTATTGAAGGTATGGTATCCAAGCCAATTATAGACATATTAGTAGCTGTAGATGATTTAAATGCAGTAGGAAAATCTATTATAGATGGTTTTAAATCTATAGGTTTTTTACGATTAAAGGTGGAACGACCTGGTGAAATTATCTTTGCAAAGTTTACTGATTCTACTTTTCAAAAACGCACACATTATATTCATTTAGTAGAGTATGAAAAGGGGATTTGGAATAATTTAATCTTCTTCAGAGATTATTTGAGTGCAAACGAGGAAGCAAAGGGAGAGTATATAAATTTAAAATTAGATTATGCTAAGAAGCATTCAGCCGGGATAAAGAATTACACGGATCATAAAGAAAGTTTTGTGAAAGGTATTTTTCAGAAGCGAAAGTGATATGAAACAAGAGAACTTCTATATGGGGTTCTCTTATTTTGTAATTTAATCTTTTTAAAAATAACTAAATATGCAAAAATGCATAATTGAGCAAAATAATACATGTTATTATTATGTATTGTTTTCTAAGTTGTTGAAATAACGAAGAGTGCAGCGGCTGTAGAAAAATAAGTTAATTTGATGGATGAAGAAAAGAACTACAAGAAATGATTAGTAAATTTAAAGTATAATAACAGCAAATAAGTAAGGTGAAAATAATATCACCTTACTTATTTTTCTATTCAGCAATTAGGGGAGTCATTAGTGGGATGAAAAAAAGAAAAAAACTATGGAATTTATGGAAAACGATTACATTGCTAGTTTGTACAGTTGTAATTTTTTCTTTACTTGTTACAGATATATTAATTAGTCATAATGTAGAGCGGACAACGGAGGATAGCCAGGCAGAGAAAGCGAAAACGATTGCACATATTGTGGCTAATGATTCGATTGTAATCGATGGTTTGATTGGGAAAGCAGATACTTCTGCAATTCAAACGTATACAAATAGAATATTAAAAAACACAGGTGTTCAATTTATTGTAGTTATGGACATGAATGGAATAAGAAAATCACATCCAAATCCTCAAAAAATAGGTCATCATTTTATTGGGGGAGATGAAGGGCCTGCTTTGAAAGGAAAGGAACATGTATCGCTAGCAGAAGGAACGTTAGGTATTTCAATGCGAGTGTTTGTACCTATATTTTCTGAAACAGGTGAACAACTTGGAGCGGTAGCCGTTGGTATCTCGGCAGATAATGTAAAAGAGAGAGTTAAGGAAAGTAGACATATTATTTATATCGGTGTCGGAGTTGGAGTACTAGTCGGAATTATAGGAGCAATATTGCTAGCTAGACATATAAAGAAAAGTTTATTCGGTCTTGAGCCGCACAGGATAGCGAAAATTCTTGAAGAAAGAAATACGATGTTACAATCTGTAAAGGAAGGCATTATTGCTGTAGATAAAGAAGCGAGAGTAACGTTAATTAATAATGAAGCGAAACGTCTATTTAAAAAAAGTGGACTTGAAGAAGATTTTATAGGTAAAGACGTTGAGTTGTATATGCCTAATTCGCGTATAAAAGAAGTATTACAAACGGGAGAGGTACAATTAAACGAAGAACAAAATATTTACGGAATTACGATTGTGACGAATCGTGTTCCTTTATATGTAAAAGGAGAAATAGTTGGCGCGATTGCAACATTTCGTGATAAAACAGAAATTAGAAAACTAGCAGAGGAACTAACTGGTATTAGGCTATATGCGGAAGCATTACGGGCACAATCTCATGAGTTTATGAATAAGATGCATGTCGTATTAGGGCTTACACATATGAAACAATATGAAGAATTACAAAAGTATATAAGCGGCATGGTATCAGAGCATCAATATGAAATTGGTGGGGTTATGAAAAGAATAAAAAGTCCAGTATTTGCTGGTTTTTTACTAGGTAAACTTAGCTATGCTAGGGAGAAAAATATAAAGTTAATTATAAGTGAAGATTCTTACTTGCCGGAAATATATGATGAAAGTATTACTCATGAACTTATTACGATTGTAGGGAACTTAATAGATAATGCATTAGAGGCAGTGATACATTGCAAAAAGAAACAAGTTGAAGTTGGGATACAATATCAGAATGCATTAACTATTACAGTGCAAGATACGGGGAAAGGTATAGAAGAAGCCGCAGTGGATGCATTATTTACAAAAGGTTATTCCACAAAAGGGGATAATCGCGGTTATGGTTTGTATCTTGTAAAAGAAAGTATACAGCGAATAAATGGGGAGATTCACATTTCCTCCTTATTAGGAGAGGGAACAACGATAACAATTGAAATACCTAAAGGTAGGGATGAGAAGCAAATATGATTAAAGTTTTAATTGTAGAAGATGACCCGATGGTAGCAATGTTAAATACACATTATTTAGAGCAAGTGGGAGGATTTGAACTTGTTCAAGCAGTTAACTCAGTAAAATCGGCGATAGAAGTATTAGAGAAATCACGAATAGATTTAGTCTTACTTGATATTTTTATGCCTGAAGAAACTGGGTTTGAGCTTTTAATGTATATTCGGAATCAAGAAAAAGAAATCGATATTATGATGATTTCAGCTGTACATGATATGGGGAGTATTAAAAAAGCATTACAATATGGCGTAGTAGATTATTTAATTAAACCATTTACATTTGAACGATTTAAAGATGCATTAACTATATATCGAGAAAAACTTACTTTCATGAAAGAACAACAAAAAATTAGTCAATCGGAATTAGATTCGTTAATTTTACAAAAAGAAAAAAGAGAGTCCTTTGACTATAAAGAGCTTCCGAAAGGATTAACAAAGCAAACATTGCAACTCATTTGGCAGAAAATCGAATCGCTTAATGGACAAGCATTTACAACTGATGAAATGGCGAAATTAGTAGGAGTTTCAAGAGTCTCTATTCGAAAGTATGTAATGTTTTTGACTGAAATCGGAGTATTAGAGAATGAAATGGTGTATCAAAATGTGGGAAGACCGGTGAGTAAATTAAGGTGTATTGACCGGAATAAAATAGATTTTTACGTATAAGCGACTTATTATAGGTCGCTTATACTTTTTTTAATTACAAAAATAGTTACAAAACTTACAAAAACTATTTTTAATATTGAAAGCGTTTTAATATTGTTATTAAGAAAACAAGGGGGTGCCATATGGGGATTCAAAAGAACGTGGGAGCGGTATCATTTTCTGAGGAAAACGAAGTACAAGGGGAATCTTTCGCTTCTAAAATTATGAATGTAAAAATCGGTGTAATACCTTTACCGTTATATGTAGTATTGGCTGCTATTATTTATGGGGCATCTGTATATAATAAATTGCCAGCAGATATGATTGGTGGATTTGCAGTTATTATGATCATGGGGATTTTCTTAGGTGACATTGGGATGAGAATTCCAATTCTAAAAAACATCGGTGGTCCAGCAATTCTTTCGTTATTTATTCCATCGTTACTTGTATTTTTCAACTGGATGAATCCAGCTTCAATGGAAGCTGCGACTATGTTAATGAAAAAATCGAACTTTTTGTATTTATATATTTCTTGTTTAGTAGTGGGAAGTATTTTAGGAATGAACCGTAAAGTATTGGTACAAGGTTTCATTCGCATGTTTATTCCTTTAGTAGTAGGAACGTTAGCTTCTATCGCAGTAGGCTTATTAGTAGGCTCACTATTTGGATTTGAAATGAAGCAGACATTTTTCTTTATCATCGTGCCAATTGTGAGTGGTGGTATTGGGGAAGGGATTTTACCGTTATCACTAGCTTACGGTGATATTTTAAATGAATCATCAGCAACATTTGTATCACAGCTTATTCCAGCAGCTATTATCGGAAATATGTTTGCAATTGTGAGCGCAGGTTATATGAAGCGTTTAGGTGAGAAGAGACCCGAGCTTAGTGGGAATGGTGTATTAGTAAAAACAGATAATCAAGCAGAGTTATTAAAAGAGCAAAATACAGAAAAACCAATTGATTTCTCATTAATGGGAGCTGGGTTATTGATTGCATGTACATTCTTTATTTTCGGAGGGTTTGCTTCTAAGTTTATCGGTATTCCAGGAGCAATCATTATGATTTTTTCAGCAGCACTTGTGAAATACTTTAAATTAATGCCAGCAAAAATGGAGCAAGGTGCATTCCATTTATATAAATTTATTTCAAAGAATTTAACTTGGCCGCTAATGGTCGGATTAGGATTGCTATATATTCCGTTAAAAGACGTAGCGGCAGTTCTTTCTGTAGGATATGTTGTTGTTTGTGCATCGGTTGTTCTTACAATGGTAGCGTCAGGTTTTCTTATAGGAAAAGTGATGAAAATGTATCCAGTTGAATCAGCGATTGTAACTGGATGTCATAGCGGTTTAGGTGGAACTGGAGATGTTGCTATTTTATCAGCTTCAAATCGTATGGAATTAATGCCGTTCGCACAAATTTCGACGCGTTTAGGCGGGGCAGCAATGGTTGTAATAGCAACAATCTTATTAACAATGTTTTCATGATTAAACAAGCTAGCTATATTCATATAGCTAGCTTGTCAAATTAAGGGGAGATTATAAGTATGTTAGAAAATCAAATTAATGAAAGATCATTGTTATTGCATAAAGAGTTAGTAGGGAAAATTGAGATTACAAGTAAGGTAGAAGTAAATACAGCGGATGATTTAAGCCTGACTTATACACCAGGTGTAGCGGAGTCTTGCAAAGCAATTGCGGCAGATGAAGAAACAGCGTATGACTATACAGCAAGAGGGAACATGGTGGCAGTTGTTTCAGATGGAACAGCAGTACTTGGTTTAGGAAATATTGGACCGAAAGCGGCTATGCCTGTTATGGAAGGGAAAAGTATTTTATTTAAGAAGTTTGCGAATGTAGATGCTTTCCCGCTATGTTTAGGTACGACTGATGTGGATGAAATCGTTACCCTTGTGAAAAATCTAGAGCCTACATTTGCAGGTATTAATTTAGAAGATATTGCAGCACCACGCTGTTTTGAAATTGAAAAACGATTAAAAGAAGAAACGAATATTCCTGTATTTCATGATGATCAGCATGGGACGGCTATTGTTGTTTTAGCAGCTGTTATTAATGCATTAAAAGTTGTAAGTAAACAAATGGACGATGTGAAAATTATTATTAACGGTGCGGGTTCGGCAGGAATTGCAATTGGAAAATTATTATTAAAAGCTGGTGCAAAACACATTACGTTAGTTAGTTTAGAAGGTATTGTTTGTGAAGGTGAAACATGGATGAACGAAGCGCAAATCGAAGTTTCAAAGAAGACAAATCGAGAATATGTACGTGGCACATTAAAGGAAGCGATTCATCAAGCTGATATTTTCATCGGTGTATCTGCTCCAAACGTATTAACGAAAGAACTTATACAGACGATGAACGAGAAACCAATTGTGTTTGCAATGGCGAATCCAATTCCAGAAATATTTCCAGAGGACGCATTAGAAGCTGGGGCAGCTGTAGTAGGAACTGGACGTTCGGATTATTCAAACCAAGTAAATAATGTATTGGCGTTCCCTGGAATATTCCGTGGTGCGCTAGATGTTCGTGCGACTGATATTACAGAAGAGATGAAATTAGCGGCAGCATATGGGATCGCTAACATAATTACGGACGAAGAACGTAATGCGAATTATGTAATTCCAAATCCATTGGATAAAAGAGTTGTTCCAAGTGTTGCAGAAGCAGTAGCAAAAGCAGCCATTGATTCAGGAGTGGCACAAATTACGAAAATGCCAAGTTATAAATAGTCAAAAGCAGTGCCTTAAAAAGGCACTGCTTTTTTTGAGATAAGAAATCAAAACAATGAAGAAGTGTAAATTTATTCAAGCCCCTTTCATTATTTATTTAATTCCATTGCAACTTGTTTACCATTTACTAAAACCTCAGTTACTGCTACGATCACTTCTATCATTTTTTTCATCTCTCATCTCTCCTCGCTTCATTTCTTACTTTAAGTATAGGAGAAGAGAGATAATCCAACTATCGAAGTACGTGACGTAGAAATTACATTGTTGTAAGGAAGTGTTTCAGTTTTGTCACTTTATTCGGCGTTAATTACAAACTGATCATAATATTTTTCATTCACATATATATTTAATGCCCATAATCCAGAGGAAGGTAGTGACATTACGAGAGGGAGTTCCTTTATGGTTGTATCGACTGTATTTGAAGTAGTCCAAGTTTGTTTGGAAGTTTCTTTTTGAAAGAGTACTGGTGTTGGAGTTGTAGTTCCTTGTTTTAACGCGATAATAGATAGTTTTCCAGTTGGCATTTCAGGATCTAGGAAGAACCACATTATTTCATTTTGTTCATTTGCGATAATAGAGCTATCAGCCATTGCAATTTTTCCTTCAATGCCTTTTAAGGGCATCTTCCCCTCTGTAAAGGAAGGTGCTTCTTCCCAATTTACATCTTTTAAAACACTAAGATGAAAAAAGGAAGGTGCGTTAATTTGAGAGGATGACGTTTCTAGTATTTCTTTTTTAGGTACATTTGAATCTGGTTGCACTTGTGCGCAGCCAGTAATGAGGAAGGAGAAAAGTAGCATAGTTCCGATTTTTTTCATGGTGCCACACTCCTAATTTTTATTGTTAGTGTAATTGTATTTGCTAGCAGGCGGGACAATTCCTTTAAATCATAAAAAGAGGTCGTAAGTTTTGTACGACCTCTTTTGACATTTTCTATATTTGTTCAGTTGAAAAGGTTGGCTCTCTATCTTTTTGAGGCATTGTTAAGAAAATAACAGAAAGAACGATACATACTCCGCCTAATAATTGATATGCTCCAAAAGATTCATTTAGCCAAGCGATTGAAACGATGGCAGCTACAAGTGGTTCAATGCTAGATAAAATACTCGTTTCTGTTGCTGCTAAATATTTAAGACTACCGATATAAAGAAGGAAAGAAAGAGTGCCGCTTATAATGATAAGAATAAGCATAGAAAAAGTTTGAAGTGTGAAAGTTTGCGAAATCTGATTCCATCCAAAAGAACGATTACAAATAAGCAGTGCAATCCCTCCAATTAACATCCCCCAGCCAATTACTATAGTTGTTCCGCATTCTTTAATAAGAGAAGCCGGATGAAGGGTATAAAACGCAAAACCAATCGCTGTTAATAGGCCAAAAGTAATAGCGGCTTTAGATAAAACAATATTTTCAATTGAACCGTTTGTAATAATAAAGTATGTCCCTGTTAGAGCAGTGATAATTGCGATTATTTGCATAGAAGCAGGGAATTTCTTTTGCTCAAGCGCAACGTAAATTGTAATAAGAACAGGACCTAGAAATTGAAATAGTGTTGCTGTGACAGCGTTACTAATATGAACTGTTTCGATAAAAGCGTACTGCGCACCAAGCATGCCAAGAATAGAGAAAATTATAAGCTGTATAAAGTGTTTAGGGTGTTTCCAAATGTGAAATATGTTTTGTTTTTTAATAAGTAAGAAAGATAAAATGAATATTCCAGCGAGCAACAGCCGAATTGTTAAAAAATCAAGTGATGATACGTTAGTATGTTGAAACAGCCACTGAATCATGGGACCAGATAATCCCCATAGGGTAGCTCCTGTAATAATCATCATAAGTCCAATGCGTCTATCATTGTTCATTATCATGCATCTCCTCTCTAGTATTTGATTATTAATGCGTTACATGATAAAAGGAATTATATAGAACTTCTGGTACTGTAAAAAGTATCAGTTATGTGTTTTTGAGAGGGGTCAGTTATTGTGTTAGAATTAACGCCTAATTTGAATGCAAATAGTAAGACGGCATTGTATGTACAATTGTATGAGTATATAAAAAAAGAGATCAAAGATGGAACGATTCCGGCTTTTACGAAATTACCGGCTAAGAGGAAGCTAGCAACATATTTACAAGTGAGTAAAAATACAGTTGAAGCTGCTTATGAGCAACTTCTTGCGGAAGGATATATTGAGTCGATTTCTAGAAAAGGATATTTTGCATGTGAAATCGAGCAAATGATTCATGCGGAAGGTAGCGAAGAGGTAATAGGAGAAGCGCCTTTTCAAGATAAGGAGTATAAATTTGATTTCACTCAAACGGGTGTGGATACTAATACTTTTCCGTTTCATGCATATCGAAAAATTACGAATGAGGTATGGCAATTTGAAAATAAAGATTTACTTTTTATTGGACATCCGCAAGGAGAGGTAAGTTTACGAGAAGCAATCGCGAGCTATTTGTATGAATCTAGAGGTGTACGATGCGTAGCTAGTCAAATTGTAATAGGAGCGGGTACACAAATATTAGTAAAAATGTTATTTCAGCTGTTAAAGGGAAGTCGTTATGCAGTTGAGAATCCTGGGTACCATCGGAAAATGGTTGTTTTTGAGCAAGGGGAACAAAATGTCCAAATGTTATCTTTAGATGGAGATGGAATTTGTATGTCACAGTTAACTGATAGCCATGCAAATGTTGTATTTGTTACACCTTCGCATCAGTTTCCTTGCGGGATGATTATGCCAATTACGAGAAGAATGCAGCTTTTACAATGGGCGAAAAAAGAAGAAGGAAGATATATTATTGAAGATGATTATGATAGTGAATTCCGATATTCAGGAAAGCCGATTCCGGCGCTGCAAGGGTTAGATAGAGATGGGAAAGTAATTTATATGGGTACGCTGTCTAAAGCGCTATTGCCATCATTACGGATGAGTTATATGGTGTTGCCAAAACCGCTCATTAAGCAGTATCAGGAGCAATATTTATTTTATACACAAAGCGTTTCAAGAATGGATCAAGAGGTCATTAAGAAATTTTTAAATGATGGGCATTGGGAAAAACATATTCATAAAATGCGTGTTGTGTACCGAAAGAAGAGGGACCGTCTTGTTTCGGTAATAGAAAAATATTTTTCTAATGGAGTTGAAGTAATAGGAGAGGACTCTGGCCTACATATTTTATTAAAAGTGCATAATGGGATGGAAGAGAAAGAGTTAGTGGAAGCTGCAGCTGAGAGGAGTATTAAAGTATATCCTGTTTCGATGTATTATAAGGAAAGGACTTCCCCCGAAAATACAGTATTGCTTGGATTTGCGACTTTATTAGAGGAAGAAATTGAAGAGGCTATTCAATTATTATATACAGCATGGTTTACAAGGAAGTAAAAAAACATCCTCATAAATGGAGGATGTTTTTTATTATTTTTCTTCATCTAGGAAAAGAACCATATGCTCTTCATCCCAATATTGTCCGTTATATTTTAATGAACGTTCCTGCACACCAAATGTTTTAAATCCTAATGACTCATAAAGTTTTTTTGCACCATCGTTGCCAACAACAACATCGAGCATAACTTGCTCTACTTCTAGAGATTTAGCAAGTTCAAGACATTCCTTAATAAGTGCTTTTCCTGCTCCAAGTCCGCGTGCTTTTGGAGACACGTATACTGAACCAATTTTCGCTTTATGTTCTTGTTTTACATATGGTTTCGTTTCCAGTGTTGCAACTCCGATTAATTCTCCATCTTTAAATGCACCTAGTGTATAGTTCTCATCTTGTGCTAATTTTTGGGCTTTATATTCAATAGCACACTCTTTATTAATAATATCTTCATAAGAAGAGCTGAAAGCTTCCGGGTTTTGTTTTAATCCTTCTACTCGAAGTTCTAAGTAAATTTCTGCTTCGTCTTTTGTTAATACATGGATATCCAATTATATCACCCTCCAAATCTTTTACAGTTGTACCTATATTTTATATTGAAATAAAAATAATTTCAAAAGCTTAGCTTATATGAGCTGGTTTTATAAATAAAATAGCACCAGTAGTGCTGACTACTACTGGTGATTTTCCGCATATATTATTCAAAGGGTAATTCAATTATAAATTCTGTTCCGACTTCTAATTCGCTTTTAACTTCGATAGAACCATTATGAAGTTCTACAATTTCCTTTGCAACAGCTAGTCCAATACCTTTTCCGCCTGTAGCCCTTGTTCTAGATTTATCGACACGGTAAAAGCGATCGAAAATGTGTGTGATATCTTCTTTTGGAATACCTTCACCTTCATCTTGTACACTTATTGTAAAAGTATTCACACTGGTTAGTACACGTATTGTAATAGAAGTGTTTTCTGGCGAATGTTGATAAGCGTTGTGTAATAAATTTAACATCACTTGTTCCATACGCCTTTCATCTATACAAACTTCTAAATCTTCTTTGCAATATACATGAATTTGCATTTGTTTGTTCGTTAATGTTGTTTTTGTTTTCTCAACCATTCGCTCTAAAAATGGTCTAAGAAGCATTTTTTGTTTTTTTATAACAAATTGGTGCTGTTCTAATTGTACAAGCATAAATAAATCTTGTACAAGATCGGTTACACTATCTGTTTCGTCTTCAATGATTTGTAAGTATTCTTCACGTTCTTCTTTCGTTAAAGAGTCTCTCTTTGCTACCTTCGCATAACCTTTCATATAGGTTAATGGAGTTAATAATTCGTGAGCGACACTAGCGAGGAATTCATTTCGTTCTTTTTTCATATACGTAAGTTCACTAGATAAATCTTCAATAGTTTTTGCTAAGCTTCCAAGTTCATCATTTCGTTTAATTCCTAATTGAATTGGCTTGTTCAATTTGGACATTTTTTCAGTAGCTCTTTTCATCTTTATAAGAGGTTCTGTAATAACCCGAGAAAAAACAAAGACAGAAATAGTTGTTAAAATAATTGTCAAAATACTAATGATAATAAATTGATCCATGAGTTTAAGTAACATATTTTCTAAGAAAGATGTCTTTAATAACATATGTAAGTTACCTTGAAATCCATTTATTTCAAGTGGGCTTACTGTTGAGATGAATTTCGATTTTTTCCAGTTTTTTTCTACAATCAACCCGTTTTTAGGAATAGTTTCCGTTTTACAAGTAAGTTGCTTTTGCATTTCTTTCGTTACGGGTTCTGAGGTGGAAATGATTTTGCCGTTATTGTCAGTTATAATGATAGTGATATCGGTATTAGCAATTAATTCTGAGCCAATTAATTCTTCAGCTGCATGCTCGATAGTGAACTCTTGATACCAAGGGCGTTTAGGGCGTTCAATGTTTGGATTTTGTTTAGAATGTTCATTCCATTTTGCACGGTTTACAATTTTGTCACGATACCGATTACCTTTCTCTAATAGAGCAACTGTTTCCTCTTCAACCCGCATTTTTGAAAGGCTTTTATAAAAAGATACGAAAGCAATTGTTTCAATACATAAAGCTAATATTAAAAAGTATGTCCCAATTTTAAGGGAAAGTTTACTCATTTTCTCACCATACCTTATTTTATATAAAGTGAAACTTTGGAGATTTCACGGATTATTATCCTGCATTAATTGGAGCCTTATTGCCCATTAATGCAGGATAAAGGATCAGTGGTATACTATTATCGACTGACCAAATTAATTATTCACTTTTCCATTTATATCCGACTTTATAGACAGTTTCTAAGTAATCTTCAACTGGAAATCCTTTTTTGCGTAACTTATCCCGTATATTACGAATATGTGAATCGATAGTTCTGTATTCGATGTCTGTTTGATAGCCCCAAATCTTCTCGATTAAATCGTCTCGGCTGTAAGCACGGTTTGTATTTTGTAAAAATAGTCCGAGCAACGAAAACTCAATAGGAGTTAGTGAGATTTTTTCATTATAAGCTGTAACAGTATGTTTCGTTTTATCCCACTCAATACCATTGAAGCTAACAAAGCCGTCTTTCTTTGTGCGGCGTAATATAGCCTCGATTCGCGCGACTAATACATGTTCATCGAATGGTTTTGTAATATAGTCATCTGCTCCCATTGTTAGGCCTTTGACCATATCGTAGTTTTGGTTGCGAGCTGTAAGCATAATAATTGGAACGTTGGAAATTTGACGGATTTGATAGCACGTATCCCACCCGTCCATATTTGGCATCATAACATCTAATAAAATAATATCGAAGTCCTTCTGTTCGATTAATTCTAGCGCTTCAAGGCCAGAAGTAGCTTTCATACAAAAATGGCCACGAGGACTTAAGAACAGATCTAATAATCGTAACATACGTTCTTCATCGTCTACCAATAAAATTTTCACCATAATCTTGTGCACCCCAAACTATTCATTCTACTTGTATAGTTTACATGAAAATAATAAAAAACTCTTTTTATGTGATTAAATGGATGGCTGATTTTTTCAATCAGGGCAATTGACATAAAAAATGCACTAGTTTTGCACAACTATTTTTTATAATAGAAAACGTAGCGACACAAATACCCTATGTTGCGACATAACGTCATGTCATTTTATTTATAAAATGACAATTCCATTCTATTGTGTATGTGAGATAGAGAGGGTTTTCGTATTCACCTCGCATCGGATAAGAAAAATTTCCTATCTCACACTTTTTTTAAAAGGGGATTGTACACATGAGTAAAAAAGTAGAGCATTTACAAAAAGAAAAGCAAGATCGTAATGCGGTTGTAATGTGTGTTGCGGTATCTATGCTTATTATGATAAGTTGTGTAAATAAATTTTTCGGGATTTTATAATAGAAAAAAAGCTTATTGCCTCTTAAGGAGCAATAAGCTTTTTTTATGTATTCTATATAATAAACCAAGGTAAAATTGCTAATCCAGAAGTTACAATTGCTGTAGCACATATTAAAAAGATAGCTCGTTTGTTTTGTTTCATGTCATATTCTCCTCTACATATCAATTGCATCATGCTATACGTTCATTTAATAATCAGCGGGAGATGGATCCTCTTTGCTGAGTAAAGTTTCACTTTATCCCGCTATTTGCGGGCAGTAAGACTCCCATCTCAAAATTCAGTGGGGGATGGAGCTCCCAACTGAGTAAAGCTTCACTTTATATTTTTAGTATAACGAATGGAAAGGATTGGAACGATCGATAAAGGTGACATGAAGATTACATTGTTGTAATGAAAAAAGCATCTTAATTAATAAGAAGATGCTTTTGAAAAATTATATTAAAATGTTAATTATTTAAGAATAAAACCATATGCTCTTCGTCCCAATATTGGCCATTATGTTTTAAGGACCGTTCTTGCACGCCGTAAGTTTGGAAGCCGAGAGACTCATATAATTTTTTTGCAGCAGTGTTATCAGCAACAACATCAAGCATGAGCTGTTCTACATTTAATTTATCGGCATTTTCAATAATCGCTTTAATTAAAGCTCGTCCTGCACCGAGACCACGTGCTTTTGGAGAAACAAAAACGGAGCCGATTTTTGCCTTATGCTCTTGCTTAATAAATGGCTTTGTTTCTAGAGTAGCAATACCGACTAAATCATTATCTTTGAAGACACCTAGAGTATACTTATCCGGATTACTTAATCGCTTTGCCATGGCAGCGACAGGGTTTTCATGTTTAAGAACATCTTCATAAGAAGAGCTAAAAGCCTCAGGGTTTTTCGTTAAACCTTCCATACAAACTTTCAAATAAATTTCTGCGTCCTCTGTTGTTAATAAGCGAATTTCCATAGTTGTAACCTCCTTGGTTGATCCTAATTTAATCCATTAACTCTTATAAGAATAAGGGTAGCTAAATACATTCTGTGATTATTCTTTCTTAATTTGTAAAAGAATGAAAAGATATATGCTACTATGTTTTCATTTTATTTATGTAATGAAATTGTATATTAACTTTATTAACTATTCAAGTGTTATATATATTACATTTTTATAACTAAAATACCTCCTCAATTGAGGAGGTATTTTTTAATTATTCGATTGATAACCATCGATTCGTTCTGGATGTGTATAAATATTGCAAGATTCATTTCGAATGAATCCTACTACGGTAATGCCTAAATCGTGAGCGAGTTGCAATGCTAGTTTAGTTGGAGCTGATTTAGATAGGACAATTTCGCAACCAATTTTTGAAACCTTTAACAAAATTTCAGATGAGATTCGTCCGCTAAACGCGATGATTTTCCCTTGAACAGATATATTGTTCCGTAAACAATGACCGTATATTTTATCTAGTGCATTATGTCTTCCGATATCCATTCTTGATATGAGAATATTTTTTCGATCGCATAACGCGGTATTGTGCACACCACCTGTTTGGCGAAATGTAGTTGAAGATTGTTGTAAGGAAGTCATTAGGTGAAAGCATTCTTCGGGAGTAATAGATATATGTATATCGTGTAACTTTTTTGCTTTTGCGGCATCATTGACGAAAACAAAACCTTGTCTACTTTTTCCGCAACAAGAAGTTACGTATCTTTTATTATATAAAGTTTGATAGAGTGGATTAATTTTTGATGATTTTACATGGGCAATTCCGTTTTCCTTTTGAACCCATAATTCCTCAATATCTTTATAAGAAGAAAGAATTCCTTCAGAAATTAAAAAACCAATTACCATATCCTCAATGTAATTAGGAGTACATACAACCGTTACGTATTCTTCGCCATTCAACTTAATTGTAATAGGAAATTCTGTCACAACATCATCAGTTTGTTTTGAAAATGTACCGGATTGATAGCGTACAATTGTATACGTTTCTTGAGTAGGCCCCATATTAAATTCCCCTTTATATGTATTTTTCCCCATATTTATCATAAAACATCGGAAAAATAAAAGCATCTACTATCAGAAAGATGGCAGATTATTTTGGTTATTATTGTATATGTACGATATAATAGATTAGTAGAATAGTGACATTTTCAAGCTTGCGTAGCTATACCTTATAACATCGAGAATCGACTTCATAAGAAAAGTATTTCAACAGAGCGTTTCAAAAATATGTACAGAAATACGTTTTTGAAAACGGATTCATAATCGTATTGTACAGTGAGTTGTAAGGAGAGGGGAAACTATGACAGAACAGACAGTCCGTGTAACCGTTGATGGTAAAGAACTTTTTGCATCAGGTGAAAAGACGATACTCCAATTATTTAATGAAAGTAATTTAGAACATCCTCAAATTTGTCATGTACCAGAGGTAGATCCTATTCAAACCTGTGATACATGTATTGTAGAAGTAGATGGGAAGTTAATGCGTGCTTGTTCAACTAAGCTAGAGAATGGTATGCATATTGAAAGACAATCGCAGCGTGCTAAAGAGGCGCAGACTGAGGCGATGGATCGAATATTAGAGAATCATTTATTGTATTGTACAGTATGTGATAACAATAATGGTAACTGTAAAATCCATAATACAGTACATATGATGGAGATTGAAGAACAGAAATATCCGTATGAACCGAAAGTAAGTGCATGCGAGGTGGATACATCGCATCCATTCTATCGATACGATCCAAATCAATGCATTGCTTGTGGACAGTGTGTAGAAGTATGCCAAAATTTACAAGTGAATGAAACGTTATCAATCGATTGGAGTTTAGACCGTCCACGTGTTATTTGGGACAATGGTGTAAGTATAAATGACTCATCTTGTGTGAGTTGTGGGCAATGTGTAACAGTATGCCCATGTAATGCGTTAATGGAAAAAACAATGCTGGGTGAAGCAGGATTTATGACAGGTTTAAAACCAGATGTGTTGGATCCAATGATTGATTTTGTAAAAGATGTAGAACCTGGATATAGCAGTATTTTAGCGGTTTCAGAAGTAGAGGCTGCGATGCGTAAGACGAAAGTTAATAAAACAAAAACAGTTTGTACATTTTGTGGTGTAGGTTGTTCATTTGAAGTATGGACGAAAGATCGTCAAATTTTAAAAGTACAACCTGTTTCAGATGCACCGGTTAATGGTATCTCTACATGTGTAAAAGGTAAATTTGGTTGGGATTTTGTAAACAGTGAAGAGCGTATTACAAAACCGTTAATTCGCCAAGGGGATATGTTTGTTGAGGCTTCATGGGAAGAGGCTCTTGAAGTTGTTGCATCTAATATGCAACATATTAAGTCAGAATACGGTAGCGACGCATTTGGTTTTATTTCTTCTTCTAAAGTAACAAATGAAGAAAACTACCTTATGCAAAAACTAGCCCGTCAAATATATGGAACGAATAACGTAGATAACTGCTCGCGTTATTGCCAATCTCCAGCGACAGACGGTTTATTTAAAACTGTCGGTATGGGTGGGGATGCTGGAACAGTAAAAGATATTGCTGAAGCAGGTCTTGTTATTATTGTTGGTGCAAATCCAACAGAAGGTCATCCTGTACTTGCAACTAGAGTAAAGCGTGCTCATAAATTACACGAGCAAAAATTGATTGTAGCAGACCTTCGTAAACATGAAATGGCAGAGCGTGCTGATATATTTGTTCACCCGAGTCAAGGAACGGATTATGTATGGCTTGCTGGTATTACGAAATATATTATTGATCAAGATTGGCATGATAAAAAGTTCATAGCTGAAAATGTAAAGAATTTTGATGAATATAGCAAAATGCTAGAAAAGTATACGCTTGATTATACTGAGAAAATTACAGGGATTTCTAAAGATAACCTTAAAGAGATGGCTCGTATGGTATATGAAGCAGATGGTACTTGTGTACTTTGGGGAATGGGTGTAACTCAAAATACAGGAGGAAGTACAACGTCAGCTGCAATTTCAAATTTACTGCTTGTTACGGGCAACTATCGTCGTCCTGGTGCAGGTGCGTATCCGTTACGCGGACATAATAACGTACAAGGCGCTTGTGATATGGCAACATTACCGAACTGGCTTCCAGGTTATCAAGCAGTTTCGGATGATGTGCATCGTGCGAAATTTGAAAAAGCATACGGTACTACCATTCCGAAAGAACCGGGACTAAATAATATCGCAATGTTACTAGCAGCGGAAGAAGGAAAACTGCGTGGTATGTATGTTATGGGAGAAGAAATGGCTTTAGTAGATTCAAATGCCAACCATGTACAACATATTTTAGCGAATTTAGACTTCCTCGTTGTTCAAGATATGTTTTTATCGAAAACAGCTCGTTTTGCTGATGTTATTTTACCGGCAGCACCAAGCTTAGAAAAAGAAGGAACATTTACAAATACAGAACGCCGTATTCAAAGATTGTATGAAGTATTGAAGCCACTTGGTGATTCTAAGCCAGATTGGTGGATTTTACAAAAAGTAGCTCGTGCACTGGGCGGAGACTGGAATTATGGAAGTCCAAGTGAAATTATGGATGAAATTGCATCGCTTGCCCCGTTATACTCACAAGCAACGTATGACCGTTTAGAAGGCTGGAATAGTTTATGTTGGGGTAGCCATGATGGTAGCGATACACCATTATTATATGTAGATGGATTTAACTTCCCGGATAAGCTAGCTCGTTTATCATTAGATGAATGGGTACCACCAGTAGTAGCACCAGATGAGTATGATTTACTATTAAATAATGGCCGTATGCTAGAGCATTTCCATGAAGGAAATATGACGAATAAGTCAGCTGGCATTTTATCTAAAGTGTCTGAAGTATTTGTTGAAATTTCACCTGAACTTGCTAAAGAACGCAATGTGAAAGATGGCGGTCTTGTAGAATTAGCATCACCATTTGGAAAGATTAAAGTACAAGCGCTTGTTACAGATCGTGTAACTGGAAATGAGTTATATTTGCCAATGCATGCGACAGTAAATGAAGAGGCAATCAATATTTTAACAGGGACAGCAACAGACATTTATACTTGTACACCAGCTTATAAACAAACGATGGTGAAACTACGCGTATTACGTGAAAAAGGGAATCGTCCGTTACCATCTTCAAACCCGAGAGATAAAAAACGTCATCCGCAAAATGGTGTTGAAATTGAGCAAAAGTGGCAAAGAAAACAATACGTATCACTTGTGGACCAGAATTAGGGGGCGGAGATCATGGCAAAAGAGATTACTTTAATAAAAAAGAAGGTTGTAACAGAAGAAGAAAAGAAACAGCAAGTAACAGATGAACTGTTAAATGAGCTAGCTGAAAATAGGGAAGCAGTAGAAGAGACGATGCAGCTATTAGGACAGTTGCAAAAAGCTGGAATTTTAGATGCAGCGATTAGTTTACTTGCTGCAAAAGAAGATGTTTCCAAAATAGCTGTTGAACAATTAAATCGTGAACCAGTAAAAAATGCATTAAACAATATGATGGGGGCGGGAGAGGTGTTATCTTCAGTGGACCCAGAAATAACGAAACAAATAACATCTAGTTTAGTCACTGGATTACAATTTGCAACGGATGAGCTGAAAAATGGAAAAAAAACAAAAGTGATGGATTTCTTTAAGGTATTAAAAGATCCAGATATCAACAGGGCGATAACATTTGGTTTTAGTTTCTTAAAAGCATTTGGACAAGGACTAGAGAAAAAATAGAGTGAGTGAAAAAAGTGATGGAAGTAGCCATCACTTTTTTCATTATATGTATAAGAGTGTTCATGTTAAGCGGAATATATTATTATTAAAAAGATGGATTGAAATTGGAAATGTGGAATCCATCTCAAATATAGTTTTAGAATGTGGAGGAATATATGCAACACCGTAAAAGACTATCTATACCAGGAGTAATGAGACATTCCTTTCAAACTGTACAATTTGCTTTTTGGAATGTGCTAACATTTCAGCTCGTCTATAAATTGTTAGCTGCAATCGTATTTATCCCCCTCTTAGGTATTATTTTCAATAAGTTATTGTACTTTGGTGGTTATGCAAATGCGACAAATGATGAATTAGTAGCATTTTTGAAAACACCATATGGGATTTTGGCGATTGTAATTTTATCGATACTAGCATTGTTTCTTATTTTTACGGAATTTGCAGTGCTTATTATTATTTCGTATTTCGCTCATAAAAGGCAAAAGGTAAGATTACGTCCGATTTTGTATAAAACAGTAACGTATTTACCTTCTCTTTTTACATATTGCTTACCAGGATTTGTGTTGTATGCAGTTGTGCTATTACCGCTATTAAGTATGGGATATAAATCTGCATTAATTCCTGAAATTCAAATTCCTAATTTTATTACAGGTGAACTATTTAAGACGACAATGGGTCAGGTTGGCTATTATGCTTTCTTTGCTGTAGTTGCTTATTTAAATCTTCGTTGGATTTTTGTGTTACCTATTATTGTATTAGAAGAAAAACCATTTCGCACGGCAGCACGTAAAAGTGCGAACTTAGTAAAAGAAAGCTTTTTTAAAGTGTTGTTCTTTTTAGTAGGAGTTTTCATCTCTGTAGGAATGGTCTTTCTTTTATTTATAGGAGTGTATTTACTCTGTTTATGGGGCGTATACGAATTTACGAACCCAGAAGGGACATTTGCGCTATTAGCGGAGTCAACGATTTCAGTCTTCTTAACGAGTACATTGTATTTATTCAGCTTCATTATGACGCCGTTTTATATTATGGCGTTAACAAGATTATACTTACAGAAAGTTTCGGTTGAAGATGTTTTATTAGAAGAAGGATTAGATTATTCAAAAACAAAAGCAGATAAATGTTTCTTTAAAAAACACCGTTGGAAATTTATTGGTGTATATATCGTGGGGATTATTACTGCTGGAATGATCGTTGCCTTCATTGTGACCTTTATTTCAAACACATATAAAGAACCAATTATTATGGCGCACCGTGGATATATATCAAAAGGTGTAGAGAATACGAAAGAAGCAGTACAAGGTGCCATTGATGCAAAAGCAGACTATGCAGAAATAGATGTTTTGCAAACGAAAGATGGCGAACTAGCGGTCATACATGATTTGAAGTTGAAACGTCTTGCGAATGCGAATGTGCATGTATCGGATTTGACGATGGATGAGCTAAGAAAGCTTACTCTTAGTCAAGATGGATTCTCGGGACAAATAAGTACACTTGATGAGATCATTAAGCTTGCAAAAGGCAAAATAAAACTTAATATAGAAGTGAAACTTCACGGTAATGAGACGGATTTCGTAAAGAAAGTACTAAAAACAATTAAAGAGAACGATTTTGAGAAACAATGTGTAATTCAAACGTTACATTATCCGCTTATTAAAGAGTTTAAGCGTGCAAATCCGGATATAAAAGTAGGGTATGTATTGTTTGCAAGCAGGGCTAATTTAAAGAATGTACAGGCGGATTTCTATGTAGCAGAAGAATATATGTTAAATAAACGCCTAGTGAAAGAAGCGAGAAAGCTAAATAAACCACTTTACGTATGGACAGTAAATGATATGGAAAGTTTAAAGGCATATTATAAGTTAAACGTGGATGGTATCATTACCGATTACCCTGAAGACGCACGCGAAACAATTAAGATGTTAAAAGAGCAAGAAGATCGTGAAAGTGACATGTTTGATAAAATTTCTGAAACGACAGAAGATTTATTCTCAAAGTTATTTATAAGTTATCCAGCTGCTGGCTAAATGCTAGTAGCTGTTTTTTTTATGAAAAGAATATATTTCTAAAGTATTGTACAAAGTAATAAGTGTATATGTATACGTAACTACTTAGTTTTTTTGCATTGTTACATTATTGTCAAATAATAAATAATTACTATGCGTTTTGAATGGATATAATGTAAATAGAGTGATAGATAATGCGATGGTACAAATAACCCAACAGAATCAATGTTTCGTATATTTACACTATTCTAAATATATAAACTTTAAAAAAATAGTATGTTAGCGTTTTCATAACTTTTAAGTTATGCTAGAATAAGGACATAAGTTATTAATTATTACAAAAAGAAAAAAGAATTCCTTTTTTCTGTTAATTATAAGGGGGCATTTCATTATGCGTATTGGGGTACCAGCAGAAATTAAAAACAACGAAAACCGTGTGGCAATGACACCAGCAGGTGTTGTACATTTAATTCGTAACAATCACGAAGTATTCATTCAAAAGGGTGCAGGTTTAGGATCTGGTTTCACAGATACTCAGTATGTTGAAGCAGGAGCGAAAATTGTTGATACAGCTGAAGAAGCTTGGAACATGGAAATGGTTATGAAAGTTAAGGAACCAGTTGAAAGCGAATACAAACACTTCAGCGAAGGTTTAATCTTATTCACATATTTACACTTAGCTCCAGAACCAGAATTAACAAAAGCGTTAATCGAGAAGAAAGTTGTCGCGATTGCATATGAAACAGTACAATTAGAAAACCGTTCTCTACCATTACTTGCACCTATGAGTGAAGTAGCTGGTCGTATGGCTGCACAAATCGGTGCACAATTCCTTGAGAAAAACAAAGGCGGTAAAGGTATCTTACTTGCAGGTGTTCCAGGGGTTAAACGTGGTAAAGTAACAATTATCGGTGGTGGACAAGCTGGTACAAATGCTGCTAAAATTGCAGTTGGACTAGGTGCGGATGTAACAATCATCGACTTAAGTGCAGAACGTCTTCGTCAATTAGATGACATTTTCGGAAACCAAGTAAAAACTTTAATGTCTAATCCTTACAATATTGCAGAAGCTGTAAAAGAATCTGATCTTGTAATCGGTGCAGTATTAATCCCAGGTGCAAAAGCGCCAAAACTTGTAACAGAAGAAATGATTAAATCAATGGAACCAGGTTCTGTTGTTGTAGATATCGCGATTGACCAAGGTGGTATTTTCGAAACAACTGACCGTATTACAACTCATGATAACCCAACTTATGAAAAACACGGCGTTGTTCACTATGCAGTTGCAAACATGCCAGGTGCGGTTCCACGTACATCAACTCTTGCATTAACAAACGTAACAGTACCATATGCAGTACAAATTGCTAACAAAGGCTACAAAGAAGCTTGCCTAGGCAACTCTGCATTACTAAAAGGTATTAACACATTAGATGGCTACGTAACATTCGAAGCAGTTGCAGAAGCTCACGGTGTAGAGTACAAAGGTGCTAAAGAATTATTAGAAGCAGAAACAGTATCTTGCTAATAGAAGCATTATACAAAACAAAATCGAACAATATATAAAACAACATGATAAGAGCTAAGAGATAATACCTCTTAGCTCTTCTTGGTAAAAGGGGGCATTCATCGTGGCCAACCTATTCAAAAAGAAATCCGTTACGCAATTGTTAGGGGAAAGTAAAAGTAAAACTTTGACGAAAACGCTAGGGGCATTTGACCTAACAATGCTAGGGATTGGTGCGATAATTGGTACAGGAGTTCTAGTATTAACGGGATTAGTAGCAGCAAGAGATGCTGGTCCAGCAGTTATTTTTTCATTTATGATTGCAGCAATCGTTTGTGGATTTGCAGCTTTATGTTATGCGGAGGTTGCATCTACACTTCCTGTTTCAGGTAGTGTGTACACATATTCATATGCAACAATTGGTGAATTTGTTGCCCATTTAATGGGATGGACATTGTTATCCGTATATGTCGTAACAACTGCCGCAGTAGCTGGCGGATGGACAGGTTATTTCAATAATTTAGTGAGTGGATTGGGACTTGAAATTCCAAAAGCATTGTTAACGATTCCATCGCAAGGTGGTATGGTGAACTTACCGGCAATTATCGTTACGTTGGTTATAACTTGGTTATTATCACGAGGTACGAAAGAAAGTAAGCGTGTGAATAACATAATGGTATTAATTAAAATTGGTATTGTTGTTTTATTCATTGCAGTTGGTGTATTCTACGTGAAACCAGAAAACTGGATACCATTTGCACCGTACGGCTTAAGTGGAGTCTTTGCCGGAGGAGCAGCAGTATTCTTCGCTTTCTTAGGATTTGATGCATTAGCAACTTCTGCTGAAGAAGTAAAAAATCCGCAACGTGATCTACCGATTGGTATTATTGCTTCGTTAGTTATTTGTACAATCATTTATGTTGTAGTTTGTCTCGTTATGACAGGTATGGTTTCTTACAAGGAATTAGATGTACCAGAAGCGATGGCATATGTACTAGAGGTTGTAGGGCAAGATAAAGTGGCTGGTGTAATCGCTATTGGAGCTGTAATCGGTATTATGGCTGTAATTTTCGCTTACATTTATGCGACAACACGTGTATTCTTCGCAATGAGCCGTGACGGTTTATTACCAAAATCTTTTGCGAAAATTAACAAGAAGACAGAAGCACCAACATTTTCAGTTTGGTTAACAGGAATTGGTAGTGCTTTAATTGCTGGATTTATCGATTTAAAAGAATTGTCGAATTTAGCGAATATTGGAGCGTTATTAACATTTGCGATGGTTGGTGTAACTGTCATCATTCTTCGTAAAACACATCCGAAATTACAACGTGGATTTATGGTACCACTTGTACCAATCTTACCGATTATTTCAGTTGCATGCTGTCTATTCTTAATGCTAAATTTACCATTAACAACATGGATTTACTTCGGTATTTGGTTAGCAATCGGAGTGGTTGTATACTTTGTTTATTCGAAAAAACATAGTCATTTAAAAGACGATGGAAGTTCGCAAGATAGTTTAGAAAAAGCTAATTAAAAAAAGCTAAATAAAAGGGATATAAGATAGTAAGCCTTGTGCGTCTAGGGAACGCGCAAGGCTTTTTATTATGTAAATATAAAGGGAATGGATATGGTTTTGTAGAATTTTGTATGTCGTAATATGCAAAAGGGGTGTAAGAATGAGAATAAAAGAAGATATAAAAGTTGTCGTTGGAGCAGAGGGATACAATAATAACCCTGGTTGGTTACATACGAATGAAGAAGAATTAAATTTATTAAAAAGAGCAACGTGGCTTAATAAATTTCAGCTTAATTCTTTATCAGTAATTTTAGCGGAACATGTATGGGAGCATTTATCGTACGAAGAAGGAATCGAAGCGGCAAAAATTTGTTATGAGTTTTTAACGGAGGATGGATATATTCGTTGTGCAGTGCCAGATGCATTTTTTCCAGATGAAGAATATCAGGAAGGTGTACAAGTAGGCGGACCAGGTCCATTAGATCATCCAGCAGCAAGCCACAAAATCGTTCATAACTATAAAACGATCACGTCCATGTTTGAATCAGCAGGTTTTCAAGTGAGGGTTTTAGAATATTGTGATGAGAATGGTGAGTTTCATTATAATGATTGGGATGAAAAGAAAGGATTCATTTATCGATCGAAACGTTTTGATCATAGAAATCAAGATGGTAAATTAGAATTTGCTTCGTTAATTGTGGATGCAGTGAAAGTTAATAAAGTGAAACTTTAATCAGTGGGTGGCTTCATCCTCACTGATTATTAGCCTTCACCAATCGGGCTTTTACGGGCAGTTAATGTGGGTTAAATAAGAGAAGGATGCACGATAGTTTTCGTGCATCCTTTTTGTATGAAGAGTATGATGGATGCGGAGAATATTGATATGTGCATGTTGAAATGTGAACGGAATTGTCAAAAAAATCTTTCGGATTTTATTGACACATATGAGTAGGCGCTCATATAATAAAAGTATAAGATATATGAACAGTTGTTCATATGTTCAATTAAAGAGGTGAGCTATAATGGCTGAAAATAAAGTAGAAACACCGCAGGAAACTTGTTCTCAAACGGTAATTCATGAGGAAATCGTGGATCAAGTGAAGCAAACAATTCCGACGGATGAAAGTTTAAGTAAAGTAGCAGAATTATTTAAAGTATTAGGTGACCGTACACGTACGAGAATATTACATGCATTATTTGAAGCTGAAATGTGTGTTTGTGATTTAGCTTATTTATTAGGAATGACGCAATCTTCAATCTCACATCAGCTTCGTGTATTAAAGCAAGCAAAGCTTGTAAAGAACCGTAAAGAAGGAAAGGTAGTTTATTATTCATTGGCTGATCAACATGTAATTCATATCTTCGAGCAAGCATTTGAACACGTAAACGAGGAAGAATAAAAACGCGAGGAGGGAGAACGATGGCAGAAGCATTAGTGAAAAAGAAACTTATGCTAGAAGGCTTAGATTGTGCGAATTGTGCAATGAAAATTGAAAAGGGTGTTGGGAATATAGAGGGAGTAACATCTTGTTCTGTAAACTTTGCAACTAAGACGATGCTTTTAGAAACACCACAAAATAAAGAAAATCAAGTTGTTACAGAAGCGAAGCAGCTCGTTACAAAATTGGAGCCGCATATTAAGGTACAAGAAGAGAAAAAAACAAAAGCGGCGAAAGAAGTATTTATATTAGAAGGTTTAGACTGTGCGAACTGTGCAATGAAGATTGAAAATAAGGTAAAGGAAATGTCAACAGTTTCAGAAGCGACTGTTGATTTCGTATCAAAGAAATTAAGAGTAGAAGTTGCGAATAAAAGAGAACTTGAATCGACTGTGCAAGATATAAAAAATGTTGTTCAAAAGTTAGAGCCAGATGTAAAAGTTGTTCGTGAAGAGGAAAAAGGACACGACCATGGCCATGATCATGGTGATGGAAATGTGAAAAAAATGATAGGAAGATTAGTAGGCGGCGGAATTTTGACAGGAATTGCTGCATTAGCCGGATTACCGCAAATGATAACAATTCCATTATTCGTTCTTGCTTATTTATTAATAGGTGGAGATATCGTTTGGAGAGCGGTAAGAAACATCACTCGCGGCCAAGTGTTTGATGAAAACTTTTTAATGGCAATTGCAACTTTAGGAGCTTTCGCGATTCAACAATATCCAGAAGCAGTTGCGGTAATGCTATTTTATCAAGTAGGGGAACTATTCCAAAGTATTGCGGTAAATCGCTCTCGAAAATCAATTACTTCATTAATGGATATTCGTCCTGATTATGCAAATGTGAAAGTTGGAAATGAAACGAAACAAGTATCACCAGAAGATGTGCAAATTGGTGAGTATATTATCGTGAAACCAGGTGAAAAAGTACCGTTAGACGGGAAAGTAGTTGAGGGAACATCAATGATGGATACTTCAGCGTTAACAGGTGAATCCGTACCGCGTGAAGTAGAAGTTGGTAATGACGTATTAAGTGGTTTTGTAAACCAAAATGGTGTATTAACAATTGAAGTTACAAAAGAATTTGGTGAATCTACTGTATCAAAAATCTTAGATTTAGTACAAAATGCAAGTAGCAAAAAAGCGCCAACAGAAAACTTTATTACGAAGTTTGCGCGTTATTATACTCCAGTCGTAGTTATAACAGCAGCGATTATGGCATTTATTCCACCACTTATTTTAGAGGGTGCTACATTCTCCGATTGGATTTATAGAGCTTTAGTGTTCTTAGTAATCTCTTGTCCATGTGCACTCGTTGTATCGATTCCTCTTGGGTTCTTTGGAGGTATTGGTGGGGCATCTAAAAGTGGTATTTTAGTAAAAGGAAGTAACTATTTAGAAGCATTGAATGATGTGAAATATATCGTTTTTGATAAAACAGGAACATTAACAAAAGGTGTCTTTAAAGTTACGAAGATGGAGCCTAGTGAAGGTACTACAGCTGAAGAGCTATTAGAATATGCAGCATTTGCAGAAGTATATTCTAATCATCCGATTGCACAATCTATTCGAAATGCATATGGAAAATCAATCGATGAAAATAGTATTGAAGACTATAGTGAAATTTCAGGTCATGGTACGGTTGTAAAGGTACAAGGAAAAGAAATTTTCGCAGGTAATGCTAAATTAATGAGAAAAGAAAACATTACATTTAAGCAACCAAATACAGTAGGTACACTCGTTCATGTTGCTGTAGATGGTAAATATGCAGGTTATATTGTTATCTCTGATGAGGTAAAAGAGGATTCAAAACAAGCAATTCAAAAGTTAAAAGAACTAGGTATTAAGAAGACAGTCATGTTAACTGGTGATGCAAAATCAGTTGGTGAAGCTGTTGGTAAAGAATTAGGTTTAGATGAAGTGCATGCCGAATTATTACCACACCAAAAAGTAGAAGAAATCGAAAAAATTGATGCAGCAAAACACGGTAAAGAAAAGATTGCATTCGTTGGTGATGGTATTAACGATACGCCAGTATTAGCACGAGCGGACGTTGGTATTGCGATGGGCGGTTTAGGATCAGATGCAGCAATTGAAGCTGCTGACATCGTCATTATGACCGATGAGCCTTCAAAAATCGCGACAGCTGTGAAAATTGCAAAACGTACACGTAGTATTGTATGGCAAAATATTATATTTGCATTAGGTGTAAAAGGGCTAGTTTTATTACTTGGTGCCTTTGGTATTGCAACAATGTGGGAAGCGGTCTTCTCAGATGTTGGTGTGACATTACTTGCAGTTTTAAATGCAATGCGTGTACTACGAGTGAAAGATTTATAAAAAAGAGGATGCAACCCGCGTCCTCTTTTTTATCGGTTATTTTGTTGAAATTGACTCAATAAAATAATATCAAATATTATTTTAGTTTTGAATAACGTAATATTGAATTTTACAAATAAAAAATATTCGCCATGTTATTTTAATATATTTTTTACAAATATCCATATAGTATTGAAAAAACAGAGAAGGAGGAAACTTCTCTGTTTATTTTTGTATGTTTTTTTCAACTTGTTCGCGAACAGTTTGAATATAATTCATTTTATGATCCCAGCACTCTTGGCTTAAATCGACAGGATACTCTTCGGGGTTTAAAGTTCGCATGTATTCTTCCCAAAATAGAGCGAGACTCTGTTCGTTATATTTTTGAATATCTAATATACTTGGTAGTTCATATGTTCTTTCACCGTTAACGAAAATGTCTTTATGCAGTTCACGTGCTTCAAAGTTTGTTACGAATTTACTTATATATGTGTGAACGGGGTGGAACATTTTTAAGCGTTTTTCTTTTTCGGGCTCTTCAGAATCTAACGCAATATAATCGCCTTCAGCATGATTATTAACCCTGTTGACTATGCGATAAATTCGTTTAAGCCCTGGAGTTGTAA
Source organism: Bacillus silvicola (assembly GCF_050524305.1). Taxonomy (NCBI): domain Bacteria; kingdom Bacillati; phylum Bacillota; class Bacilli; order Caryophanales; family Bacillaceae; genus Bacillus; species Bacillus silvicola. The sequence continues at coordinate 553,485 of NZ_JBNGVC010000013.1, read as the reverse complement.
TCTTTTCAGGATTAGATGAAATTTTAATCGTGTCATTTAATTTCCCGTCAGTATCTTCAATCGCAACTAGTTTGTAAACAGCCCCTAATGCTGGTTGCTCAAAGGATGTAATTAATTTTGTTCCAACACCCCATACGTCAATTTTTGCTCCTTGAGATTTAAGGTGCATAATTGTGTATTCATCTAAATCGCTAGAAGCAATAATTTTTGTATTTGTAAATCCAGCCTCATCTAGTAATATTCTTGCCTTTTTAGACAAATAAGCCATATCGCCACTATCAAGACGAATGCCATAGAAATCAATACGATCTCCAAATTCTTTTGCGACACGAATCGCATTTGGAACACCAGATTTTAATGTGTCATATGTATCAACGAGAAAGACACATTTTTTATGAGTTTCAGCGTATTTTTTAAACGCGACATATTCATCGCGATACGCTTGAACGAAAGAGTGAGCATGTGTGCCAGCTACAGGTATCCCGAAGCGTTTTCCAGCACGAACGTTGCTGGTAGATGAGAAACCACCAATAAAGGCAGCTCGTGTTCCCCAAAGGGCAGCATCAAACTCATGAGCGCGTCTTGTACCGAACTCTAAAAGCTCATCATTATTTGCAGCGTGCTTCATACGTGCAGCTTTTGTAGCAATTAATGTTTGGTAATTTACAATATTTAAGAGGGCGGTTTCAATTATTTGTGCCTCACCGAGTGGCGCATCAACCCGTAATAAAGGCTCATTATTAAAAACAACTTCACCTTCTTGCATACTACGAATCGTTCCAGTAAATTTCATGTTTTGTAAATAATGAAGGAAGTCTTCTTCGAATTGCAGCTCTGCTAAATAAGCGATGTCACTTTCGGTAAAACTGAAATTTTCTATGTACTCTACAATTTTCTCAAGACCAGCAAAAACAGCATAGCCGTTTTCGAATGGAAGCTTTCGAAAGTATAAATCAAAAACAGAACGGCGATTATGAATACCATCTTTCCAATATGTATAAGCCATGTTGATTTGATATAAATCTGTATGTAAGGCGTAACTATCGTCTTTATAATGATTCATTGCGAAAACACCTCCGTAATTTGGTTATAGTATACCAATTTTTCCCCTTGCGTAGCAAAGAAGTAATAGGGAGTGAAGTCAAGAGAGAAAAAAATGAAATAATGCATATTTTTTAGAAAATTTACATTTATCAATTTATATTTCTCTAGATTTTATGTATTATTAGAGTAATGGGGGTAATGAGAATGGAGGAGGACAATGCAACAAACATTAGAAAAAATAGGCAAGCAAGTTTTTTATAAACGGCTACAGCAAAAAATGACACAAGAAGAATTATGTCAGGGCATTTGTTCTGTCTCATACTTAAGTAAGATCGAAAATGGAAAGATAGAAGCATCAGAAGAGATTCTACAATTGCTCTGCACAAGATTAGAGATTGCCGTGACGGATTTGAGAGATGTAGAAGAAGATGTGAAGGTGAAGTTGGACGAGTGGTTGAATGCATTAGTTCATTTGGACAAGCAACAAGTAGAACGCATATATGAAGAGTTGCAAGGTGAAATGCAGCATGTTTTAGATTTTGAAATTATAAATTATTATAAACTGCTTTATACGCGGTATTTAATGATGAAACGAGATCTACCAGCTCTTGAAGAAGAGTTGGATAGATTAAAAAAGGTGTATAAGAAATATTCACCATTTCAAAAAATGCTTTATACGTATAGTAGAGCACTATTATACTCTGTGCAATACAAATATACGCAAGCTTTAGATTACTTACTAAAAACAGAAACTATGGCTAAAGAGTTAGGATATTATGAAACAGGAATATATTATAATTTAGCACTGACATATAGTCAGATGGAAATAGACCATATGACGTTATACTTTGCTAATGTTGCATTGGAAGGTTTTAAGAGTGAATATAAGTTTAGAAATATAATAAATTGTCAATTTTTGATTGCATTTAGCTACACTAGAAAAAAACAGTATAATGAAGCGATGGAAATTTATAATCATATCTTGAGGGAAGCGAATTCTTTTGCAGATAAAGATAATATTATGTCGATTGCTCTAAATAATATAGGTTATTTACACTATCGTCAAAAAGATTATTTGAAGGCGAAAGAATATTATTTAGAATGCTTGAAATACAAAAAAGAAGAAGATATGAATTATATTGATGCTATGTATGAGCTCTCGTTACAGTGTATTCAATTAGGAGAGCTTGAGGAAGCTGCAGAATGGATTGAAAAAGGTGTTTCTGCGGCAAGAAAAGATGATAGATACAAAGGAATGCTATATTTATTATTAAATTTACGATATAAGTATTTTGAAAAAAGGGACGTCTATAAAAAGTTTTTAGAAACAGAAGTAGTTCCTTTCTTTAAGGTAGAGGAAAATATAAAGGATTTAAAGAAAGTATACTTAGAATTAGCCGAATACTTAGAAGAATGTTTGGATTTTAAAGAAAGTAATCGCTATTATAAATTAGCGATTAACTTATTAGAAGAATAGAGAGGGGGGATAGTATGAAAAAATTAATCGCAGGAACATTTGTTGTTGTGGCAATTGCAGCAGTAGTGTTGGATATTCAGTATGCTTGGAAACCAGATACTCTTGGTCAAGAAGCTAAAACAGTTCAACAAATTAATTCATAATAAGGAAACCCCTTTCCAACAGGAAAGGGGTTTCTCAATATTTGCTCCCTAAAATTCTACAAAACTTGAGAAATTAATTAATTGAATTTTTAGTATATTAATAGTGAAAACATAATGCTAATATGAAATTACTCTTTTTCAAAAAAATTTTTTATTAGGGGGAAGGTTATATGAAAAAGAAGAGTTTAGCATTAGTTTTAGCGGCAGGAATGGCAGTTACTGCGTTCGGAGGGACAGGCTCTGCATTTGCGGATTCTAAAAATGTGCTCTCTACGAAGAAGTACAATGAGACGGTAAAGTCACCTGAGTTTATTTCTGGTGATCTAACTGGAGCGACTGGTAAGAAAGCGGAATCTGTTGTGTTTGATTACTTAAACGCGGCAAAGGGTGATTATAAGCTAGGGGAAAAGAGTGCGCAAGATTCTTTTAAAGTGAAACAAGTGAAAAAAGATACTGTAACTGATTCAACAGTAGTACGTATGCAACAAGTTTACGAGGGAGTACCTGTATGGGGATCTACTCAAGTAGCTCACGTAAGTAAAGATGGTTCTTTAAAAGTATTGTCTGGAACAGTTGCGCCTGATTTAGACAAGAAGGAAAAGCTGAAAAATAAAAATAAGATTGAAGGCGCAAAAGCAATTGAAATCGCGCAACAAGATTTAGGAGTAACACCTAAGTATGAAGTGGAACCAAAAGCGGACTTATACGTATATCAAAATGGTGAAGAGACAACGTACGCATATGTTGTGAATTTAAACTTTTTAGATCCAAGTCCAGGAAACTATTATTATTTCATTGAGGCAGAAAGCGGTAAAGTATTAAATAAATACAATACAATTGATCATGTGACAAATGATGATAATTCGCCGGTTAAACAAGATGCTCCTAAACAGGATGCTAAAGCAGTTGTAAAGCCTGTAACAGGAACGAATAAAGTGGGAACAGGTATTGGAGTGTTAGGTGATACGAAGTCACTTAATACAACGCTATCTGGATCATCTTATTATTTACAAGATAATACGCGCGGAGCAACGATTTTCACATATGATGCGAAAAACCGTTCAACATTACCAGGAACATTATGGGCAGATGCTGATAATGTATTTAATGCAGCGTATGATGCGGCGGCAGTTGATGCTCATTACTATGCGGGGATAACGTATGATTACTATAAGAATACATTTAATCGTAACTCAATTAATGATGCGGGTGCGCCATTAAAATCAACTGTGCATTATGGAAGCAAGTATAATAATGCATTCTGGAACGGTTCGCAAATGGTATACGGAGATGGTGATGGTGTAACATTCACTTCATTATCTGGCGGTATTGATGTAATTGGTCACGAATTAACGCATGCTGTTACGGAAAATAGCTCGAATCTAATTTATCAAAATGAATCAGGAGCGCTAAATGAAGCGATTTCTGATATCTTTGGTACTTTAGTAGAATTCTATGATAACCGTAACCCAGATTGGGAAATTGGTGAGGATATTTACACGCCTGGTAAAGCAGGAGACGCGCTTCGCTCTATGAGTGATCCAACGAAATACGGTGACCCAGACCATTATTCTAAGCGTTACACTGGTTCAAGTGATAACGGTGGAGTTCATACAAACAGTGGTATTATTAACAAACAAGCTTATTTATTAGCAAATGGCGGTACGCATTCTGGTGTAACTGTAACTGGTATCGGTAAAGATAAGCTAGGTGCAATTTATTACCGTGCAAACACACAATATTTCACGCAATCTACTACATTTAGCCAAGCTCGTGCTGGTGCAGTACAAGCTGCAGCTGATTTATACGGTGCGAATTCTGCTGAAGTAACAGCAGTTAAGCAATCATTTAGTGCTGTGGGTGTAAATTAAGGCTTTAAGGGAAGTTATTAATAAAATACTTCAAAAATAAAGAAGGAGCCTATGCTCCTTCTTTATTTTTTTCTCCATTTTTTCCACAAATAAAGCAATCCAATGCAACCTGCGATTGTTACAATCCACTTCGCTTCATTTGTTCCGTTCATAACTTGGTATGCCGAATATACTTCAATCAATAAGGCCGGTATTTTACCTATTGTGCTGGCAATACTGAAAGAGAGTAATGACATTTTTCCTAGAGCTGCAAATAAAGTAACGATACTTGATGGGATGAAAGGTATCAATCGAAACGATAAAACGAGTAGAAAGGCCTCTCTGCCTTCTACATAAAGAAGACGCTCTACCTTTGGGTGCTTATTCACTTTATCGTGAGTGAACTTTTGAAGGCCTATGCGATAAATATAAAACGAGATAATAGCCCCTAATGCCTCGCCTGCGATCGAAATGATTGTGCCATTCGTTACATCAAAGAGCTGTATATTAATGGCGGTCAAAAAAATACTAGGGATAAAACCTAAAAGACTAATGATGATGTTGATTAAGATACTAAGTGGAATTGCGATGGAATAATAGTCTGTTAAGAAGTTTTGAATTGTTTCAGCCATTGTTTAAAATCCTTTATCTTTTTTTGCATTACACCATATTTCCATTGTATAGGCAAGTGCAAATTTACATAATGTAGAAAAACGTTGATAGAGAAGGTGTTTTATACCTTATATAGGTATTGGGTATATAAAAATAGGGGTATATTTTTAAGGTTTTATAAAATGTGTATAAATCCTTTGAATAAAAGGGTTTTACGACGATTACGATTGGTATATATATTCGGGAAATAATTTTTAAAATAAGGGGGTATATATTTAAAAAGGGGAAAAACAGTGATTTGATGAAAATAGAGTGGTAAATATAGCAAAATAGCTGAAGGATTTAAAAAATGTATGTGTTTTTTCGTTGTGAAATTGACTTTTAATGAAGTTACGATAATAATCATGGAAGAGGTGATATGATGAAACGGATAAGCAGTCTTTTCTTGAGTAGTTTATTGGCACTAATGCTGATCTTAAGTGGATGTGCAGGAAAAGAACAAAAAACAGAGAAACAAACAGGGAATCAAGGTACGTCAGTAGAAAAAATTAGTGATAATATTTTAGATGAAATGGAAGGTCCACCTAAAAATGGTCATACGATTGAAAGGCATGTAGGCAAATCAGAAGAGGATTTGAAGAATCGTTTGAAGACAGATAAAGTATCAGCGGCAAGTACATACTATGATAAAGAAACAGCGACGAAAGCTGTGAAAGATAGTTTGAAGCAACATGATAAAGAAATTCAAGATTGGTTAAAAAATTCTAAAGAGACTCGTCTCGTATTAAATACAACTCATTCATTCCCGGTTGGGAAAACGGTAATAAAGAAAAATATGAATGTAAAAGACAAGTTAGTAAAAACCGTTACTGTTTTAGCGAGAGATAAGTCAGGAGATTTAGGATATAAGATTATTACTTCTTATCCATCTGACAAATAAGAAGGGGGAGTACATATGCATACGACATTACAATACTTTCTTAAATCATACTGTACGTTAAGTATTCATGAGGATGAAATAGTAAGCGTGATGGAAGAGTTTATAGAGCAAGAAGATGAAGAAATTGTTTTGAAATTACGCGATGAATTAATATATATGAAGAAAAAGAACGCGTGGGAAGAAGCGTGCGTATTAGCTGCGAAGCAAGGGAATCGTATATGGTCTTTAGAAGAAACGAAGGATCATCTTGAAACTTTTTTACTATTACTGCAAAAGAAAAAGGCGTGAGTAGATCACGCCTTTTTCTTTATGCTTTTTGAAATTTGTCCGTTTGATAGTATCTCATTGTTTTGGGGCACTTTTATATACGCTTTTTGAAATTTGTCCATTTGATAGTACTTCACCATTTTGTGTTACTTTTTTATACGTAACCGCTGTTATTTTATCATCAGTTCTACTAATTACTTGAGAAGAAACTTCAACATTTTTACCAGTATTTGTACCGAAAATGCGTGTAGTAATACTACCTCCATTTGAAAATGCTTGAATATAAATATGATTACCTGTATTGTTTTTAAATTGTAAGTCCGGACCATAATCTGCCACTGCTGCATCTTGCCCAAGTGGTAAATAATTTACGGGCATAGAATGATTACTTCGAGAAACAATTCCTAAATCTGCTCTTAAAGCTGCGCTATATAAAGTACTACTGACTTGGCAAACGCCTCCGCCTGCACTTTGTATAACTTTGCCTTGTGAATATACTGCTGCAGATTTATAACCATGTGCAGCATCAGTTACACCAACACGGCCATTAAAACTAAACGTTTCATCAGGTGCTACAATAACTCCACTTAAAGTATTAGCTGATTTGTTTACGTTAAAGGATTGATTACCATTACGGCCAGCCATTGGAGTAGAGTACTCAGCAATTACTTCTTTAATCCCCATTTTCTGTATATCTTCTGTAGAACGTTCTGGTTTTATTAATGTAACAGGTAATGTAACATCTGATTTACCAGTAGTAATAGCTTCGTTTGTTAAATTGCTTAGTTTGCCTTTATCAATTTTTTCTCCGTTTTGACTTTGACTAACATTTACAGTAGAGCCTTCAACACTTAATTCTGCATTAACAGGATTTTTTAATGTTTCATTATATTTATCTTTTATAAAGGTTTCATAAGCTGTTGTATTTAATTGTGGTGTCAATTTATAGTCACGTTTTAATTCATCGTTTTCAGCTTGCTTCCGCATTTTGTAACGACTCATTACGTTTCCTTCTTGTTCTTTAAAGATTTTGTTTACAATATCTTTCTCTTTATAATTTATACCTAAATCTTTCCATATGTAAGTTTGTTTATCATCTTGGAATATGTAGGTAAGGGATTTTTGATCTAATTCATTTATTTTTTGATTAATAATTGCTTGAATATCTGCTTTATTTTTTCCATCAAGAGAAATACCTTCAAACGTAGTATTTGGTAATGCGGTGTTATTTAATTGATTATTTAATTTGGATACATATTGATATCCACCAATACCGCCTACACAAAGTAATATGCCCCCTGCAATTGCAGAACCGATCAGTATTTTACTTAGCTTCATTTATTTCCCCCCAGAAATTTGTGTATAAATATATGTATTACATTTTTTGTATAAAAATGATGAAAATAACAGTATGTAAGTCCTAGTATACTATTATTTTCATTGTGTGTGTAATATTTTTATAAAAAATGTTACACTGTTGTAATAATTGTCTCTTTTTGTCACAATATGCATAAAAATTTGTTGAAAATTATAATAAAAAGGCTGTCTAGAAAAATCTAGCAGCCTTTTTATTATAATTTTTTATGCTCATTTTTATTCGTAACACCGAGATGTTCTTGAAGTGTTGTCGATATATTATTGACGCTTTTTTCGTTTGGAACGTAATAATAAATACCATCTATATATTTATCTGTACCTTCCACTTGAAATTTGTCCATTTTTAAACTTGAATCCATTGAATTTTTTGCAATTGTCATCATATCATCAAAAGTTAAATTTGTTTTTAAATCATTATCGACAGCATCTAGTAGACCACCGATTTTATTAATAGAATTAAGAGATAGTGCTTTTTCGGCAATAGCTTCTAAAACAAGTTGTTGTCGTTGACCGCGCATATAATCGCTATCGATATGACGAGTTCTAGCTAGTGCAAGTGCCTCTTCTCCGTTTAAATGTTGACGTCCTTTTTTAAGATGAATTGCATTTGCTTCGTCTTTACTATTTTGTTCTGTAAACTCAACCGGAACATCGACAGTAATACCACCAAGGGAATCAACGATTTTGATAAAGGATTTAAAGTTGAATTTTACATAGTAGTCAACTGGAACGTCTAAAAAGTTCTCTACTGTATCAATCGTGCTGTCTACACCACCGAATACGTGCGCATGTGTAATTTTATCGTATTTATCACGTGATTTAATGTAGACGCGTGAATCACGTGGAATGCTGACAAGTTTAACGGATTTATCATTTTTATTAATTGTTGCAAGTAATAAAGCATCTGTACGGGTTGCTTTTCCGTAATCTTTTTCCCTAATATCACTTTCATCAACACCCATGATAAGAACAGAAATATTGTCAGTCATAGGTTTAACAGCTTTTTCACGTTTGCTGGATTTATCTCCTCGGCCGAGTTCAGAATAGGCGTTGCTTAAGACGGATTTTGCTTTACTGTATATATGGAAGGAGTAACCTCCTGCTCCAAGTGCTACAATTAGTAATGGAATAAGAAGGAACCAAAGTAGGCGTGTTTTCTTTGAGCGTCCTTTTTTGGCTCGCATATTGTTGTTTGTGTCGGATTTCATCATTTTTTCTCCTTTAAAACTATCCAAGTGTATACATCTAGGTGTATTTAAAACACATAAAAAATATTTTACGCTAAATAAAAGCGATTGTACATGTATAAAAAATAGATGTCTTGATTATTTATAAGACATCTATTCGTTATTGTATACAAAAGATAGGGATAAGAAAATGATAAAATTTTACCTAATTACAACATAATACTTACAATAATCGCAGATAAAATACTAACAAGAGTAGCGCCGTATAGCAATTTTAGACCGAAGCGGGCAACGACATTTCCTTGCTCTTCGTTTAACCCTTTTACCGCACCAGAAATAATTCCAATGGAAGAAAAGTTAGCAAAAGAAACGAGGAAGACAGAAATAATACCAACTGTACGGATAGAGAGAGTGCTGGAAATTTTACTAAGATCCATCATTGCTACAAATTCATTTGTTACAAGCTTCGTTGCCATAATGCTACCAGCTGTGACAATTTCAGAACTTGGTACGCCGATAAGAAATGCAATAGGGGCGAATACATAGCCTATTATTTGCTGGAAAGTAACTCCAAATATAATGAGGAATAGGTCATTAATACAACTAATTAATGCGACGAATCCAATGAGCATAGCACCGACGACAATTGCTACGCGAAAACCATCAAGAATGTATTCTCCAAGCATTTCAAAGAAACTTTGTTTTTCCCCTTTGATTTCCAAAATGTCTTCATCATCGTTAACGTCGTAAGGGTTAATAATGAGTACGATAATAAAACCGCTAAATAAATTGAGAACGAGTGCGGTTACTACATATTTTGGTTCGATCATTGTCATATAGGCACCGACAATGGACATAGATACTGTTGACATAGCAGAGGCGCAAAGTGTATAAAGTCGATGTTTTGGAATTTGGGCTAATTGTTTTTTTACCGTAATAAAAACTTCTGATTGGCCGACAATAGCGGAAGCGATGGCGTTGTAAGATTCTAATTTACCAAGACCGTTTATTTTACTAAGAAAGAAACCAATCCAATGAATAAAGAATGGTAGTATTTTGAAATGTTGTAATATACCAATTAAGACTGAGATGAAAACAATCGGTAATAATACGTTAAGGAAAAATGGCATTTCTCCTTTATTTGCAAGACCCCCAAATACAAAATTTATTCCACTGGCAGCATACTCAAGTAGCCTCGTAAACAGATTGGAAATTATCGTAATAAGTACGAGGCCAATTGCTGTATTTAATAATAAATAAGTTAAAATTAACTGTATAATAAGCATGATAAAAATTGGTTTAAATTTAATATGTTTTTTATTGTTGCTAGCAATGTAGGCAAGGAAAAAAACAACGATAAGTCCAACGAAAAAAGTGATAAATTTCATAATAGGCCCCCTAAAAGAGATATTCTGCTATATATGTTTTTCATTTAAAAGGAGAATATGCATGTTTGGTAAAGAGAGGAATAGAGGAATCATGAATATATGTAGAGTACATCACGTTGCAATTATTAGTTCAAATTATGAAGTGTCAAAGGATTTTTATACACGAATATTAGGTTTCAAAGTGATAAATGAAGTATACAGAAAGGAACGAAATTCTTATAAGTTAGATTTATGTGTAGGAGAAGAGTATCAAATTGAATTATTTTCATTTCCAAGTCCGCCAAACCGCCAAAGCTTTCCAGAGGCTGCTGGGCTTAGACATTTAGCTTTTGCCGTTACTGATATAGAAGAAGCTGTTAAACATTTAAACCGATGTGATGTTGAGACGGAATCGATACGTGTTGACGAGATAACGGGAAAAAAATTCGTCTTTTTTCAAGATCCTGATGGTTTGCCATTAGAATTGTATGAGGACTGAAAATTGGTGAATTTTATATAGGGTTGCTTTCAAGTAAATGAAGAAACTAAAGTGAAACTTCTTTTTTAAAGGAGGTGTAACTTTAGCTAAGAAAAGCTAAAGAACATATGTGGATATTTTAAAATTATTGATGGTAGCTGTTCTGATTGCACTAACAGGTTTTTTTGTAGCTGTAGAGTTTGCAATTATAAAGGTGCGTAGCAGTCGTATTGATCAACTCGTTAGTGAAAAAAGACGAGGCGCATTGGCAGCCAAAAAGGTAACTTCAAATTTAGATGAGTATTTATCGGCATGTCAGTTAGGAATTACGATTACTGCTTTAGGACTCGGGTGGTTAGGAGAGCCGACGATTAAGCATTTACTCGAACCACTGTTTTTAAAATTAGATTTATCTCCTGCAATTGCAAGTACAGTTTCATTTATTATTGCATTTGCAGTTATTACGTTTTTACATGTTGTAATTGGTGAACTCGCTCCAAAGACTTTTGCAATCCAAAAAGCAGAGCAAGTTAGCTTATTATTATCAAAGCCCCTTATTTATTTTTACCGAGTTATGTATCCATTTATTTGGGCTTTAAATGGCTCTGCACGATTTGTGACAGGCTTATTTGGCTTACATCCCGCTTCTGAACATGAAGTTGCACATTCTGAGGAGGAACTAAGATTAATCTTGTCTGAGAGTTATGAGAGTGGCGAGATTAATCAAGCTGAATTTAAATATGTAAATAACATCTTTGAATTTGATAATAGGGTAGCAAAGGAAATCATGGTACCTCGTACTGAAGTTGTTGGTTTATATGAAGATGAGCCGTTTGAGACACATATTAAAGTAATTGCACAAGAAAAATATACGAGATATCCAGTATTTGGCGAAGATAAAGATGAAATTATTGGGATGGTTAATGTAAAGGACTTATTTATTCGTTATATGGATGGTAATCGAGATGAAGAGTGTTCGATTACACCATATACACGTCCAGTTATTGAAGTATTAGAAAATATCCCAATCCATGATTTACTATTGCAAATGCAAAGAAAGCGCATTCCATTAGCTGTATTATATGATGAATATGGTGGCACAGCAGGGATCGTTACATTAGAAGATATTTTAGAAGAAATTGTTGGAGAAATCCGAGATGAATACGATGAAGATGAACATCCACCAATAGAGCATATAAGTGAAGTGTGTAAAATTGTAGAGGGAAAAGTGCTTATTAGCGAAGTAAATGATTTATTTGGCATACATTTGGTCGCTGCTGATGTTGATACAATTGGTGGGTGGTTTATGGTACAAAATCAAATCGTTGCTGAGGGGGACATTATTGAGAAACACGGCTTTTCTTTTAAAGTTCTTGAAAAGGATATGCATCAAATTAAGCGAGTTGAAATAAAGAAAGTAGAAGAATGAATTTTTTATTATATAAACTTTAATAAAAAGGATATATAGAAAAATAAATGTTTGCGCTTTCAAAAAAGGTGCTTTATAGTGAAGGTGGATACTGAAGAATTCTTTTTAATGATACTCGTATTTTATAGGGCGAATTCTTTGGATAAGGATTTAGAATGAAAAGTATAGGTGATGAAAAATGATAGCAACGAAGGATATACGTATAGAAAAAGATTTTTTAGGTGAAAAGGAAGTACCGAGTGTAGCTTATTATGGTGTACAAACATTACGTGCCGTAGAAAACTTTCCGATTACAGGATATCGCATTCATCCGTCACTCATTACGGCAATGGCAATTGTAAAAAAAGCGGCAGCGCTTGCGAATATAGATACAGGTTACTTGGCTAAAGATATCGGACAAGAAATTGTAGAAGCTGCACAAGAGATTATGGATGGAAAGTTCCATGATCAATTTATCGTAGACCCAATTCAGGGCGGGGCAGGGACTTCAATTAATATGAATACTAATGAAGTAATTGCTAATAGAGCGTTAGAACGTATGGGGTACGAAAAAGGTGAGTATGCGAAAGTTAGCCCAAACACTCACGTGAATATGGCGCAATCAACAAATGATGCGTTCCCAACTGGGATTCATATTGCAACTCTTATGATGCTAGAAGAACTTCTTGTTACAATGGAAGAACTTCACTCTGCTTTTCATGATAAAGCAAAAGAGTTTGATCACGTTATTAAAATGGGGCGTACACATTTGCAAGATGCAGTTCCAATTCGCCTTGGACAAGAATTTGAAGCATATAGCAGAGTGCTAGAGCGTGATATAAAAAGAATTAAACAGTCTCGTCAACATCTATACGAAGTTAATATGGGTGCGACAGCTGTCGGTACAGGATTAAATGCAAACCCTACTTATATAGAACAAGTTGTGAAGCATTTACGAACTTTTAGTGGTTTCCCTCTTGTTGGTGCAGAGCACTTAGTTGATGCGACGCAAAACACAGATGCATATACAGAAGTATCTGCAGCGCTAAAAGTATGTATGATGAATATGTCTAAAATTGCAAATGACCTTCGTATTATGGCGTCTGGTCCACGTGTTGGGTTAGCAGAAATTCAATTACCAGCTCGTCAACCAGGTTCATCCATTATGCCAGGTAAAGTAAATCCAGTTATGGCAGAAGTAATTAACCAAGTTGCTTTCCAAGTAATCGGAAATGACCATACAATTTGCTTAGCGTCAGAAGCTGGGCAATTGGAGTTAAATGTAATGGAGCCAGTACTCGTATTTAATTTAATTCAATCCATCAGTATTATGAATAATGGATTCCGTGTATTCCGTGAATACTGTATTAAAGGAATTACAGCAAATGAAGAATTGCTGAAGCAATATGTTGAGAAAAGTGTTGGAATTATTACAGCGGTGAACCCTCATATTGGTTATGAAGTAGCATCTCGCATTGCACGCGAAGCGATTGAAACAGGGAAATCTGTTAGGGAGCTATGTTTAGAGCATGGTGTACTTACAGCAGAAGAGCTTGATATTATTTTGGATCCATATGAAATGACGCATCCTGAAATTGCTGGTGCTTCTTTATTAAAGAATAAAAAAATGTAATGTAAAAAGAACCGATCCATTTGGATCGGTTCTTTTTTTTAGAAGATATTAAATACAGCGTTTAATTGAAGTAAGCTAATAACGGCTAAGAAGATTAAACTGTATTTCATTGCTGTTTTAAATAAGGCAGATTCTTGACCAACTAGTCCAACTGCCGCACAAGCAACTGCTACTGATTGTGGTGAAACCATTTTCGCCATTGTACCACCTACTACGTTTAATGCAACGAGTGTAGAAGGAACGATGTTTAATTGGTCTGCAGTTACTGCTTGAAGTGGTGCGAATAATGAGCCACTTGATACTACTGATCCTGTAATGAATACGCCAATCCATCCTAAGATTGGAGAAAGAACTGGGAATGCATTACCAGTAGAAGAGAATGCAAGTCCAAGTGTAGATGACATACCAGAGTAGTTCTCTACGTAAGCTAAAGCGATAACGCTACAAATTGTATATACTGGAGCCTTTAGTTCTTTAATTGTTTCAACCATCAGTTCTTTAATCATTTTACCTTTTACGCGGTAAACGATAAGTGAAACGATAATTGCTAATACAATCGCAGTAGTTGTAGAAGAGAATACATCGAATTTGAAAATAGCTGCGAAAGGTGTATCGGCTTTTGTAATTGGTGTAGTTTTCATAACCATATTATGAAGACCAGGGAACTGAATGTTAAATACTAAGTTTGCTAACGCGCCATCCGGAGCAAATAAAGCTTTAATTGGTTTTAAATTAAAGATTGTTACGAATGCAGTTAAGAATACGAATGGAGACCAAGCATATAAAATTTGATTGAATGTATGAGATTCTTTTTCTTCTTGTTTATCTTCTTTAGCAGAAGATTTTGGCTGCCAAACACGTAAGAATAATGCAAGAGAGATCATACTTACAACGGCTGCGAAAATATTAGTAAGTTCTGCACCTAAGAAGTAAGTTACAAGGAACTGAGTAATTGCGAAAGAAAAACCACTTACAAGAATACCTTGCCAAGTTTCTTTAATACCTTTAATTCCATCGACCATTGAAACAAGTAAGAAAGGTAAAATAATGCTAATGAAAGGTAAAATAAGAACAGTTTGACGACCTATAGTTAATGCATCTAATTGAGTTAATTGTGCAGGTACTGTAACTGGAATACCCATAGCACCCATAGCACCACCAGCGATATTTGCTACTAAACAAATACCTGCTGCTTTTAATGGATTAAAGCCCATACCTACAAGTAGTGCAGCTGTAATAGCAACTGGAACACCTAGACCAGCTGCGCCTTCTAAGAAAGCACCGAAAGAATAAGCGATTAATAACACTTGTAAACGTTGATCATTTGTAATGCTTGAAATACTATCACGAATTATGTTGAATTGCTCTGTTTTAACAGTTAATTTGTAAAGGAAAATTGCTGCGATAACGATAGTACAAATTGGATAAAATCCTGATAGAATACCGAATCCGGCAGATGCTACAGCTACTGTTGCTGGCATTTTATAAACGAATATAGCAAGAATAATAGCGACAATCACACTGTAAAGACCAGCGATGTAACTTTTCATTTTGAGTCCCATTAAACAAATGATGAAGCAGAAAATTGGAAGTGCTGCGATTAGTGCAGATAACCAAATATTGTTTAATGGGTCATAAATTTGTGTCCAAGTACTCATAATAATGACAACTCCTATCTATTTTATGTGAAGAAATTCACATTATTTGTGAAACTATTCACAATCAACTTACATGCTTAGTATATTCTCCTTCACCACTATTGTCAACGTAAAAAAGTATAATTATTCCATAATAGTATTAAAAGTAACTTTTTGTTCATAAAGTAGACAAAAAGCGTAATCAAATTAATTTGATTACGCTTTTATAAATTATTTACATATTCTTTCATTTTTTCATATGTCATTGGTCCTACATGCTTATATTGAATGACACCGTTTGAATCGATGACAAAAGATGTTGGAATACTGATAATTTGATATGCGGCACTTGCCTGTCCTTTCTGATCTAGTAGGACGGGGAAGGTATATTTGTTTTCTTCAAGAAATTGTTTTACATTGTTCGGGTCTTTTTCAGTAGCTGTCGCATTTACAGCAACAATTTCAATTCCCATATCTTTAGTATCATGATAAAACTTTTCCATATCAGGCATTTCTATTTTGCATGGACCACACCAGCTTGCCCAAAAATTCAATATTACTTTTTTTCCTTTATAGTCTGTAAGACGAACTTCTTGACCAGTGGTTGTTTCCAGGAGGAAATCGAGGGCAACATTGCCAACTTCAGTTCCAATGGGGGTGTTTGATTTTGAAGCTATATCTTCTTGTTTGTCTAATAGGAAGTGATTGGTAATAGTCCAGCCAACCGCAATGCTAAGTAACGCAATAATAAACCATTTTTTAATACTACATCCTCCTCCTTACTTAAATTTCCTTTTTTATCGTAACAAAGAGGTTAAATATGGTCAAATTACTTTACGATAGGTTATCAATTATAGACTATATTTTACAATATCATTACTGTACATTTCAGTAAGGTGAAAATATAACAAAAAGCCTGATAAAACAACGTTTGTAAGCAAAGTATCGCTGGCCCTTTATTTTGCTTTTTTATTGTATCATATAGTATAATATTCAAAATCAGGAGAGATTTTTTCTTGAACTGTGTGCTGATAAAAGTCGGAAAATTTTCTCAGCATTATGGGTTGATAAAGTTATGTCGTAACAGGAAATATAAGAACAGATATATAAATAAATAAAAAGAAAATAAAAAATGAAAATGAGGGGAACTTTATGAACCAAAACCAATTTGACTGTCGTATTTCAGAAGAAGACGTACAGATGTTAAGAGCATTAGCTCATCCATTGCGTCTACGTTTAGTAATGGAACTAATGCAGCGTGGAACATGTAATGTAACACAATTACAAGAGGTATTAGAAATTCCACAATCAACTGTTTCACAGCATTTAACGAAACTAAAGCAAAATAAAGTAGTACGCTTTGAGAGACGCGGGTTAGAAGTGTACTATCAAGTTCATAACGATAAAGTAAGTGAAGTAGTAAAAACATTATTTTCTTAATTTTTGAATATTATGGAAAGAAGACGTGTGAAATATACGTCTTTTTTTATTTGGAAAGGATGTACTAATAGGAAGAATTGAGAGCGTATATAGTAGTGCGTCAGAAAGAAACAAACTATTGAAGTGCTAAATTGATGGAATATATTCTGAAGGGATATGAAAAGATAGAAAGGAGTGTTGTAAGCTAAAGGAGGAATAATATAATGGATGTAAAACGTGTGAAACAGATATTATCTTCTTCAAGTAGAATTGATGTTACATATGAGGGAGTCCCCGTATGGATTGAGAGCTGTGATGAGCAGAAGGGGAGTGCTCAAGTGTATGACGTATCCAATCCAGGAGAGAGCGTTCACGTGGATGTGACGGCTTTAGAAGAGAGGTAATAGAAAAGACGCTTCTAATTTTAGAAGCGTCTTTTTTATTTGCTATTCCATCATGTGTGCAATTTTCTTAGAGAACATAAGAAGTACTAATCCTAGCACGATTACGATAACACCGATGCTCGCGAATACTTCTAAATATCCTAAAGATTGAGTGAAAGCAGCTAACTGTCCAGCTAATAAGTTTGCACAGCCAGTACCAGCTAACCATACACCCATTAATAAAGAAGCTAATTTAAGAGGAGCGATTGCACTTACCATAGATAATCCGATTGGTGATAAGAATAATTCACCAATTGTATGGAACATGTAAGTGAACACAATGAACAGTAAGTTTGCTTTCATTGTAATGTTACCTTCATCGCTACCAGTTTTTAAAACAGCTAAAGTTAGAATTAAATATCCAACTCCTAGTAAAATCATACCTAATGCCATTTTTGTTGGGATTTTTAAATCACCATTTTTTGTTTTTGAAAGTTTAATCCATAATGCAGAAACAGGTAATGCTAATAAGATAATGAACAATGGGTTTACAGATTGGAACCAAGGTGTTGGAATTGTAAATCCACCAATTGTACGATCTACGAATTTATCTGTATAAAGTGTTAAAGAACTACCAGCTTGTTCAAATCCTGCCCAGAAGAATACAACGAAACAAGTTAAAATTAAAATTGCAGCTGTACGTTTTTTCTCTTGTGCTGTTAAAGGTTTTTTCTCAATTACTTTTGCATTGTTTTCTTTAGATTTTTTTCCGACAACAGTTGTTCCGATAGATCCTAAGTAACGAGGTGCTAATGTATTAAATGCAATCTGACCAATGATCATACCGATACAAGCTGTTAAGAATCCGTATTTATAATCTGTGAAATAACCGCAAATGAATGGAGCGATAAAAGCTCCTAAGTTAATTCCCATGTAGAAGATAGTGAAGGCACTATCACGACGAGAATCGTTTTCGCTATATAATTGACCTAATAAAGTCGAAATATTTGGTTTGAAGAATCCGTTACCAATAACTAATAATCCTAAGCCTAAGAAAAGTCCAGTTTTAGTGTTCATTGAAAATAGTACAAAGTTACCAAGTGCCATAATGATACCGCCGATGGTAATGGCATGTCGTTTCGTAATGAAATGGTCAGTTAGCCAACCACCAATAATCGGTGTGAAATATACAAACATTGTGAAAAGACCGTAAATTTGCACAGCAACTGCTTTATCAAATCCTAAACCGCCACTTACTAAGCTCGTTGTTAAATAAAGAACTAATAAGCCACGCATTCCGTAATAACTAAATCTTTCCCATGCCTCTGTAAAGAACAACAAATATAATCCTGGTGGATGTTTTTTTGGTGATTGTTGCTCTCCAGCTTTGTCTAATTTTAAAGCTGCATCCATGTTTGTTTCCCCCTAATCCTGTATAACGGATATTTATGTAATTATTTTAATTCACAAAATATTTAGAAGTCAATAGAATTATATGGAAATAGAAAGAAAATTTCTAAAAAAGTTCTATTTTTCTTCAACCGTTATTGTATTTTTCCCTGAAAACGAGATAATAAGCGTTTTCAAATGTAGTAATTGAATTCTAAAAGAAAGTAAAATAGTGATTAATCAGAAAATTTAGATTAGAATATCTATTCCGATATAGAGAAAATACACTGTATTTACTTTTATAATATAACATATTGGGAATAAAAATACAAAATGAAATAATGTGACACTTCAGTGAAATGAAAAAACCAGCTCCATAGAAAGGGAGCTGGTTAGGGAAATATTATTTAACAAAGCGTTTTTCGATATCATCTAGTAGTAGGTTAGCAGCCATTACACCGCCTGCTGTATTCCAAATAACATCGTCAACTTTGTATGCTTTTCCATTTTTTACTGCATTTAAGTTTTTAAATAGAGGATCGTTTATATATTCCTTTTCTAGTTCAGAGCCTTTTTTCTCGTTTCCTTTATCGAATGTGAAGTAGAATAATACATCACCATCCATTGCAGAAATACGCTCTTTAGATACGTTACGCTCTGCAAAATCATCTTTATTTTGATCTCCAGGACGTTTAAATCCAAGTTCTTTTAAAATAACACCAGAGAATGTATCACCATGATAAATACGAACATCACCAGGCATAAAGCGTACCATAGAAATTTCTTGATTTACTTTATCGCCTAGTTTGCCTTTTAAATCTTTCATACGTGATTCGTAATCAGCTAAAACCTTTTGACCTTCTTTTTCTTTATTTAATGCTTTCGCATAAAATTTGAAGTTATCTTTCCATTCACCGCGTAATGTTTCTGAGAAAACAGTAGGTGCGATTGCTTTTAGTTGCTCATACACTTTTTCGTGACGCATTTTATTGCCGATAATTAAGTCTGGTTTTAAAGAAGCAATCGTTTCAACGTTAACTTGTCCTTCATCACCAACAACTTTTACATCTTTCATTTCATCCTTAATATGTGGATACCATGGATCTCCAGTCCAAGACTTTACAGCCCCAACTGGTTTTACACCTAACTCAAGTAAGGCTTCAGTTCCTTCATTTGTTAAAATAACTACACGTTTTGGGTTTGCTGGAACTTCTGTTTTACCCATTGCATGTTCAACCGTAATCATTTCTTTTTTATTATCTTCTTTTGTAGACTCTTCTTTGTTATTTGATTTTCCACAAGCGCTTAAAAGAAGTGAAAAAGCTAGTAGAAATACAAATACTGTGAACGATTTCTTTTGCATGAAATTCATTATGTACCCCCTACATGTTGAGAATATTTTTCAATAGCAAGCATGATATTAATACTTCGTGGTCCAATTGTCAATGAAAATAATTCTCATTATCGTTGACAATGAGAATTGAGTTGAAATACACTTACAACGTATCATTATACATTGAAGGGGAAACGCTGCATGTTATTAAAAACAAATCAAGCAAAATGGATTGGATTATTTGTTGGAATCATTGCAGTCGTTATTTGTATTTGGGGAAGTATTATTTTCGGATATACAAATACGAGTTGGAAATTAGCTTTAGATGCTTTTTTCCATTTTAATGGTTCAAATGAGCATATTATTATTCAAAATGTGCGTCTACCAAGGGCGTTAATTGCAGCTAGTTTAGCCATAGCGGGTTGTTTAATGCAAACTTTAACAAAGAATCCGCTTGCTTCACCAGATTTTATTGGATTAAATTCAGGCGCTGCGTTCTTTATAGTTGTAGCAATTGTACTCTTTTCCGTGACATCATTATCAGCTTTCACATGGATTTCCTTTTTAGGAGCGGCAGTTGCAGCAGTACTTGTATTTGCCTCTAGCTCTTTAGGAAAAGAAGGGACAACGCCTCTTAAGTTAACGCTAGCAGGTGTCGCGATAAGCGCGTTGTTTTCATCATTAACACAAGGGTTACTTGTTTTAAATGAAAAAGCATTTGAAGAAGTGTTATTTTGGCTTGCCGGATCTGTGCAAGGAAGAAAGTTAGAGATTTTACAATCTGTATTCCCGTATTTATTAATAGGCTGGATTGCATCTCTCATGATGGCAGGGAAAGTAAATACATTAATGATGGGGGAAGACGTTGCAAAAGGACTTGGACAACGGACAATTTTAATGAAATCATTCGTACTACTTATTATTGTACTACTGTCTGGTGGTTCAGTTGCGGTCGCTGGTCCAATTGGATTTATTGGTATTGTTACTCCGTATTTTTCCAGATTCCTTGTTGGAGTAGATCACAGGTGGAGAGTACCGTATAGCGGCTTGTTAGGTGCAATACTATTACTCTTAGCTGATATAGCAGCTAGATATGTCATTATGCCACAAGAAGTACCAGTAGGGGTTATGACAGCATTTATCGGGGCCCCATTCTTTATTTATATTGCACGTAAGAGAGGGCTTAGCAAATGAAGAAGTATATTCCGTTTCGTATAGGAAAAGGCGGGCTCTCGTTTTTAATGTATAAACGAGCTTGTCTCGTCTTATTCAGTTTACTAGTTGTT
The DNA here is from genome assembly GCF_050524305.1 of Bacillus silvicola. NCBI lineage: Bacteria > Bacillati > Bacillota > Bacilli > Caryophanales > Bacillaceae > Bacillus > Bacillus silvicola. Next base: position 532,255 of record NZ_JBNGVC010000013.1, on the reverse strand, counting down.
TTAATAGGATTATTTTTTGCGAGTGCAGGTATGGGAGACATGAAAATCGCTCCTTATGATGTATGGCAAGCGATTACTGGAAATGGCGATGCGATGTCAAATATGGTTGTAAATAAGTTTCGTATGCCGCGTATTTTGATTGCTATCCTTGTAGGAATCGCACTTGCTGTAGCAGGATGTATTTTACAAGGTCTCGTTCGAAATCCACTGGCTTCTCCTGATATTATCGGGATTACAGGTGGTGCAAGTGTTGCAGTTGTATTATTTTTAGCTATATTTAGTGATAAAAATAACGCGCTAACTGTAAGCATTCATTATATGCCACTTGCAGCTTTTGCTGGTGCAACGATTGTAGCGTTATTTGTATATTTATTTGCATGGAGAAATGACGGGTTATCACCGATTAGTCTTGTTTTAATTGGTGTTGGATTTTGGGCGTTAACGAAAGCGGCAACAACTTTATTTATGTTGTTAGCACCAATTTATCAAGCGAGTCAAGCAAATGTATGGATTACAGGCACTGTTTACGGGTCTTCGTGGCAAAACGTTATGATACTTGCGCCGTGGGTTCTTATTTTAACGGTAATATCATTTATAGCGGCTAGACATTTAAATGCGCAAGAGCTAGGGGATGATATTGCGGTAGGACTTGGTGTTCCTTTAACGAAGTCACGTGTATTCATGTTATTACTTAGTACAGCTTTAATTGGCGGTGCGGTTGCCTTTGCTGGAGGAATTGGATTTGTCGGTTTAATGGCACCTCATATTTCACGAAGACTAGTTGGTTCTTTATATGGTGCATTACTCCCAGTTGCGGCTATTGTCGGTGCAATTTTAGTACTTGCTGCAGATTTAATTGGGCGTACAGTTTTCGCGCCACTCGAAATTCCAGCAGGGGTATTTACATCAGCAATTGGTGCACCTTATTTTATTTATTTACTTTATAAAAGTCGGAATTCATAAAGGGAGATGAATATGCAAAAAACATTGGAGACGAAACGTTTGACGTTGTCTTACGGTGAAACAATTATTATTGATGAGTTGAATTTAGAAATTCCAAAAGGCGAAATTACAATCTTTATCGGTTCTAACGGTTGCGGGAAATCAACTTTATTACGTTCACTAGCTAGATTATTAAAACCAACAACTGGTGACATTTTGTTAGATAATCAAGCCATTCAAAGTATGCAAACGAAGCAAATTGCTCGTCAAATGGCAATTTTACCGCAAGGACCGCAAGCACCAGAAGGGCTTACAGTATTGCAACTTGTAAAACAAGGACGTTATCCATATCAAACATGGCTGAAACAATGGTCAGAAAAAGATGAGGAAATGGTACAAAAAGCCCTTGCAGCAACAGGTATGACAGAATTTGCTGAGCGTGATGTGCATGCGCTTTCAGGTGGACAACGTCAACGTGCTTGGATTGCAATGACGCTTGCACAAGATACAGATATTATTTTACTGGATGAGCCTACTACATATTTAGATATGACTCACCAAATTGAAGTGCTAGATTTATTATTCGAATTAAATGAAACAGAACAAAGAACGATTGTTATGGTATTGCACGATTTAAATTTAGCATGTCGTTATGCAGACAACATCGTAGCTATTCAAGATAAACAAATATATGCGCAAGGTAAACCAGAAGAAGTTATTGACCAGAAGTTAGTTCGGGATGTATTCCGTATGGAGTGTCAAATAAGCGCTGATCCGTTATTTGGGACACCGCTCTGTATCCCGCATGGAAGAGGAAGACGTGTACTTAAAGAGGCTGTTCAGGCGATGAAATAACGAAAAAAGACGATGAGGATTCATCGTCTTTTTTATTTTTGGCAAGAAAATAATAGAAAAAGGGGAATACGTAAACGTCGTTCATATTCTTCTTCATCCTGAAAACAGTTTCGATTTGGTGTAGCTTCTTTTAAGTTTGTAATCGTAAATCCGGCTTGTTGTAACAATGTAAAATACTCTTCCGTTGTACGATGGTATTTAATAACTTCTTGCTCAATCCAAGGCTCAACGCGTTTTCCCATTTTAAAATAATCATCGACGAGCCAGCTTGTTCTTTTCCCGCTCGTTTGTAAGCTTTCAAATGAAGAGGTAATAATAGGATGTTGAACGCTAAAAGTAAAGGTTCCATTTGTTTTTAAAGTTTCGTATACATTTTGAAAAATGATAGGAAGATGTTCAATATAATGTAAGGCGAGTCTAGATGTTACTAAATCAAAAGTAGCAGGAGGGTATGTGTAGTCTTTGAGGTTTAAAAAATGGACGGTGCCATTTTTATTTTCTAGTTGTTTTTTAGCTTTTTCATACATAAGTTCGGAGCCTTCAATACCAGTGTAAGAGTGGCCGCCTTTTTCTAATAACTCCTCACCGAATTTAGCGTCGCCGCAGCCTAAATCAAGGATTTGTTTTCCTTGCACATCACCAATGAGTTGAAAGAAGGCTGGTTTTTCAAGTGACTCATTTGGGCTATTTTCTCGGTATCTTCGTTTCATATATTGTTTAAAAAATGCTTCGTTATTATATACATCAGATTCAGTAAATGCCATGATTGAAGCCCCCTTAAATATTTTTTTTATTCTATCAAATATGAAAAGTAAATGATAGATTTCTTTTAATGAATCATATATAATCTAGAATTGTAAGCGGTTACTTTAAACTATTTTTCTATAATAAATTCTGAAAACGTGTTAAGCTAGTAGAGGGATTATTAGAACTATTAAGACAATAATTCGCTTACATGAACGATGGGAGGCTTCACAATGTCTAGTAAAACACTTGCGAAATTTTTAGAAGAAAATTTAGAGGATTTAAAATCAAAGGGGCTTTATAACGTAATTGATCCGCTTGAGAGTTCAAATGGACCGATCATTACAATTGGCGGAAAAGAATATATTAACTTATCTTCAAACAACTATCTTGGATTAGCAACAGATAGCCGTTTGCAAGAAGCAGCAATTGGTGCTATTCATAAGTACGGCGTTGGAGCAGGGGCTGTTCGTACAATTAACGGTACTTTAGATTTGCATATTAAATTAGAAGAAACAATTGCAAAGTTTAAACATACAGAAGCAGCAATTGCTTACCAATCAGGATTTAACTGTAATATGGCAGCGATTTCAGCCGTTATGGATAAAAATGATGCGATTCTTTCAGACGAATTAAACCATGCTTCTATTATTGATGGTAGTCGTCTATCAAGAGCAAAAATCATCGTTTATAAACATTCTGATATGGAAGATTTACGCCAAAAAGCAATCGCGGCGAAAGAATCAGGTCTTTACAATAAATTAATGGTAATTACAGACGGTGTCTTCTCAATGGATGGAGATGTTGCAAAACTACCAGAAATTGTTGAGATTGCAGAAGAATTAGATTTAATGACATACGTAGATGATGCACACGGTTCAGGTGTACTTGGTAAAGGTGCAGGAACTGTAAAGCACTTCGGTCTGTCTGATAAAGTTGATTTCCAAATTGGTACATTATCAAAAGCAATTGGGGTAATTGGTGGATATGTAGCAGGGAAACAAAACTTAATTGACTGGTTAAAAGTTCGTTCACGTCCATTCTTATTCTCTACAGCATTAACACCAGCTGATGCAGCAGCTTGCATGAGATCAATTGAAATCTTAATGGAAAGCACAGAGTTGCACGATCGTTTATGGGAAAATGGTCGCTATTTAAAACAAGGGTTAAAAGAACTTGGCTTTAACATCGGAGAAAGTGAAACGCCAATTACACCTTGTATTATTGGTGACGAAGTATTAACACAAGAATTTAGTAAACGTCTAAATGAAGAAGGCGTATATGCAAAATCTATCGTGTTCCCAACTGTAGCAAAAGGAACAGGACGCGTTCGTAATATGCCTACAGCAGCTCATACGAAAGAAATGTTAGATGAAGCAATTCGTAAGTATGAAAAAGTAGGGAAAGAAATGGGCATCATTTAAGTAACGACATCTTTTGAATAGCTTGCAAATGAGGAGTGGGGAAAATGAAAAAAATTCTAGTAACCGGTTCTTTAGGGCAAATTGGTTCTGAACTAGTAATGAAACTTCGTGATGTATACGGTGCATCAAATGTTATTGCAACAGATATTCGTGAAACAGATAGTGAAGTAGTAACATCTGGTCCATTTGAAACGTTAGATGTAACAGATGGACAAAAACTACATGATATTGCAAAGCGTAATGAAGTAGATACAATTATTCATTTAGCAGCTTTACTTTCAGCAACGGCAGAAAAAAATCCGTTATTTGCTTGGAATTTAAATATGGGCGGACTTGTAAATGCATTAGAAGCAGCTCGTGAATTAAACTGTAAGTTCTTCACGCCAAGTTCTATCGGTGCATTCGGTCCATCAACGCCAAAAGATAATACGCCACAAGATACAATTCAGCGTCCTACTACGATGTATGGGGTAAACAAAGTAGCAGGAGAATTACTATGTGATTATTATCATCAAAAGTTTGGCGTTGATACGCGTGGTGTACGTTTCCCAGGCTTAATTTCTTACGTAGCTCCTCCAGGAGGCGGAACAACTGACTATGCAGTTGAAATTTATTATGAGGCGATTAAAAAAGGTACATACACCTCATACATTGCAGAAGGAACGTATATGGATATGATGTATATGCCTGATGCTCTACAAGCGATCATTTCATTAATGGAAGCTGATCCAAGTAAGCTAGTGCATAGAAATGCATTTAACATTACAGCAATGAGCTTTGAACCAGAGCAAATTGCAGCATCAATTCGTAAGCACATTCCGAACTTTACAATGGATTACGCAGTAGATCCAGCTCGTCAAACAATCGCTGATAGCTGGCCAAACTCTATTGATGCGACAGCAGCAATGAAAGAGTGGGGCTTTAAAGCAGAATATGATTTAGACAAAATGACAACGGACATGTTGGCTAAGTTAAAAAAAAAGCTTGCATCTGAGTTAGTAATGAATTAATAGGAAGAGCCGATTCTTAGGAATTGGCTCTTTTATTTGTATTTTTAAGAATATACAAATAATTAAAAGCGTGATAGAATGAGTTAATTTGTGCATGAAGGGGAGAGATACAATGGAGAAATGGGAATTAGCAAAGGAAATTTATAATACATCGCGTTTAACGGGAACATTTAAGCTTCGATCAGGACAAGTATCAAATCAATACTTTGATAAGTACTTATTTGAATCTAATCCAGTACTATTATTAGAAATTGCTAAACAATTGAAAGAGCTCATTCCTCCTGAAACGGAAGTACTCGCAGGTTTAGAGATGGGAGGACTTCCAGTAGCAACGGCATTATCTTTACAAACAGGTATACCAGTTGTATTTGTAAGAAAAGAAGCGAAGAAGTACGGTACATGTAAGTTAGCAGAAGGCGTTGATATTACTGGGAAAAATGTTTGTGTTGTTGAAGATGTTATTACGACAGGCGGTCAAATATTATTAAGCACGAAAGACTTAAGAGAACTGGGTGCGAAAGTCCATCATGTTCTAGGCGTCATTGAACGAACGAAAGCGGGAAGAGAAAACTTATTAGAAGATGGCTTACAGCTACATTCTTTATTTACTATGGATGAGTTAATTGAAGGAGAAAAGCAACATGCAAAGAGTTGACGTCGTATATGCACTAATACATGATGAAGAAACGGATAAAGTATTAATGGTACATAATGCAGAACAAAACGTTTGGTCATTGCCAGGCGGAGCTGTTGAAAAGGGTGAAACGTTAGAGGAAGCTCTAGTAAGGGAAGTAAAAGAAGAGACAGGTTTAACTGCCGTGGCAGGTGGACTTGTTGCGATTAATGAAAAATTCTTTGAAGAATCAGGGAATCATGCGATACTTTTTACATTCCGAGCAAATGTAGTAAAAGGTGAACTGATTGCGGAAGATGAAGGAGAAATTTTTGCAATAGAGTGGGTGGATCGAACGATCGCAAATGAACGATTCCCATTCTACGATGGAGGATTCGAGGCATTATTAGAAGTAGCCATTCCATACAAGTTTCAACCAGAAACAAAGTAATTGAACGAAAAAAAGGAGCCAAAAGGCTCCTTTTTTCTATTCAATCGTCTTCAGTAATAGTTTCTTCAATAATGGTTTAATCTTCAAACGTAAATCTTCAGCGTGATTTGCAACTAAGAAGTGGTGGTTATAAATGTTTTTCATTAATTGATAAGTTGCTTCTTTCGCTTCGCCTTCTTCGATGAAGATTCCGATTACTTCCATACCACTTTTACGAGCAAGTTTGACAGCTTCATGCGTATCTAAAATACCGTCTTGTTGATAGTCTAGCGCAGAAGGTTCACCGTCTGTAAAGACAAGTAAGAATTTATGCTTTTCTGGTCTTTTCGCAAGCTTTTCAGAAACGATACGAATAATATATCCGTCGCGGTTATCTTCTTCTTCGCGAAGCTGCATAATTTCGGGACCAACGTTTGGCAACGTTGAGTTTTTATACGTTACAACTTCATGGATAACGTTCGGTTTATCTTCAGGTTTAGCACTAGAAGCATCTTCCCAAAAGCCGCTAATAGCGTGCGGGATTTTTAAAGATTTCAATGCTTCATGGAATAGGACAACACTTTTCTTCGTTTCTTCCATTTTGTTATACATAGAACCAGAGCAGTCCACTAGTAATTGGAATGCAACGTCGAGCTCTTGTGATTCTTGCCCTTTTTTATAAAACATGCGTGGCTGCTTTTCAGTATAAATACGAAGGAATTTCTTGCGAAGTCTTCCGTAATATTTATCACTATTTGCATTCGTTTTATTTTCAATCGTTTTCTCGATAATTTTCTTTAATTCTTTTACATCTTTATTAACGACTGATTTGATAGCTTGGTAATCTTTTTTCTCATCAGCATTTGCTTTGCGAGCTTCTTTAAATGTATGAGAAGCACCTACATTATACTTACCGTATGCACCCTCGTTTTGGCTAGAAGCGTGTGAAGCTCTTGCTTCTTCTGTATCAGCGCCATCAAAGTTGGATTGTGTACTCTTTTGAGAAGTACCTTGTACAGAACCAAGTGCTTGGTCGCCATCTTCTGATTCACGAGCAGTATCGCCCATCATGTTTGTTTTTGTTCCGCTTTCTAATTCAAAGCGTAAAAAGTTCTCGTTTTCGTTATTTTTATTTTCACGATGCCATGTGGAGAAGCTTTCATCCATTTTGTTTTTATTGTCATCGTCATCTATGAGCTGCGTATCGTCATTTGCTAAATCTTCAACGCGGCAGTTCTTTTCGTCTGCAATGACAGATAAATAAAGCGGAGCATGTCCGAAATAATTATTAAGCATATCACTTTCAAGAAGTCCTTCTAAGCGATAGCGAATTTTCTCAACGATATACATAATATCTTCTGTATTACGTGCTTGGAATGTTTCATGCAAAATTGATTCAATTTGTTCGAAATATTCATTATTAAACATTTCATATTTATCGCTCGTTAATGAAAGATAGCAGAGACAAAATAGACGATCACCGTGATAGTTACGAACACGATTGATTTCATTTTGTGAGCCGAAGTAATTGCGATACATTTCTTTTCGGCGTCTGAAAACATGCTTTGTGCCAGGGCGTAAGTTTTTTACGATTTCCTCAACACGTAAATCTTCTAATAGAACAAATAATTGTGTTAAAAACTTTTTTAGAGGCGATTCTTGTAATTCAATCGCATAAGAACGAATTAAAGTCATGTCCGAGTAATGTTTATTACCAAGTGCTTTCAAAAACACTTCGCTTTTTAATCCGATTACTGTATCCTCTTCTTTTCGATCATCCCAAAAGTGACTAATGACAACCTTTTTTTCAATTTCGTCGTAGTATGCTTTATAGCCATACTCAAGATAGGCATCGTCTTCTTTTAGAAGAGCATACATTAAGTTTTCCATTTGTAGAAACAGCGACGCATCAATTTTTTTGTCACTAAAAATTTGTCTCATGAATTATCCCTCAAAGAAATAACTTTCTGCTAATTCACGGACAGTCATTTGTTCTGTTTCATCGTTTAATTTTGCGATAATACTACGTTCAATTGCACGCATAACAGGAATATATACACCTAAATCACATGCATCGATAATGCCACGAATACTAGCCGCTTCTTCACTTACGCGCCCGTCACGAGCTAAAGGCATAAGATCGCTTGCGAATGCAACGAACTTTTCAATTGTTGCAATATCATTTAATTTTGATTCAGATAGTAATAGTTCTTTTAATGTATCACCCTGAATGTAAGGAACTTCAATAATAACGAAACGGTTTTTTAATGCTTCGTTTAGTTCACTTGTCCCAACATAACCTTCGTTAATCGCAGCAATTACGCGATATTCGTCATCACCGTATACAACTTCTTGTGTAAATGGGTTTGTAATCATTTTACGGTAATCTAGTGCACCGTGAAGAAGTGGTAACGTTTCAGGTTTTGCCATATTGATTTCATCAATATATAGGAAATGACCGTTCTTCATTGCTTTCATAAGAGGACCGTTAACGAACGTAACTTCAGATGCTCCGTCTTTCGTTTGTAATGTGTTGTATCCTAAAATACCTTCCACATCTAAATCGACAGAACAGTTAATGCTATGCATTGGTTTTTGGAATAAAGAAGAAAGAGTTTCCGCCAGTACCGTTTTACCACTACCAGTTGGTCCTTTTAGTAGAATGTTTTTACCAAGTAAAAGTGCTGTAATGGCATCTTCAATAATGCTGTTATCAGATGCTTTATATATTTTCTTTCCAATTAAATGTGCATTTTCGCCAGCTTCTTGTTTATTTTTTTCGTGAATTGTAGAAAGTTGCTGTTTTAAATCAGCATGTATATGAAATTGTTCTAACATGTATTTCCCACCTAACATTATTTTCATAAAGTAATACATCTTATGATAACTTGTTTTAATATGGTATGCAAAGAAAAGGAAAGAGAGAAAATGTAAAAGAAAAAGCAATCAATATTATATTGATTGCTTATAGTAAAGGAGAAATGAGTCGCATGAAAGACTCTAATATTCGTTTTTTGATACTTCTTTTTTGGAACGAGTTCCATTTAATTTCAGTGGAATGCTTAAAGTCTTCTTCAAAATCATGTTTAATATCATGAACGGTTTCGGATTCATAAAGTACACTAATAATTTCATAATTTAATTCAAAGCTACGTACATCCATATTTGCTGTTCCAATTGTCGCTATTTTATCATCAACGAGTACAATTTTCGCATGCATAAAACCATCTTTATAACTGTAAATGGAAGCACCAGCTTTTAAAAGTGGAGTGAAATAGGATTGAGATGCTTGATCACTAATAATACTATCACTTTTACCTGGATATAAAATGCGTACATCTATGCCGGAAATTGCACTTAAGCGTAATAATGTTAAAGTTTCTTGATCTGGAATAAAGTATGGTGTAGCGATCCAAATAGATTTTTTAGCAGATCCCATAACAGCTAGTAATGTATTACGAATACTTTTATCATCTGAGCTTGGTCCACTTGCTACAATTTGCACCGCACCTGCTGCATCCAGAATTTCTTTTCCTGGGAAGTATTGTCTATTCATAAATTGATCCCAAGAATAAGTATTCAATCCACTAGACGCATAGAGCCAATCTTCTAGAAAGATTGCTTGTAATTTATATAATGCTTTTCCTTCTATTTTTAAATGACTGTCTCGCCAAACGGGGAATTTTTTTGAGCGGCCAAGATACTCATCACCGACGTTGAGTCCCCCGGTAAAACCAATTTCTCCATCTACAATAACGATTTTTCGATGGTTACGATAATTGACCGTTTCAAGTAACCAAGCTGAAAAAATAGGGTCAAATTCTATAATTTCAATTCCAGCTTCTTTCATAGGCTGTAAAAAGCGTCTTCTTAACGTGTTACTTCCGAGTCCATCATAAAGGAAGCGTACAATAACACCGTCTTTTGCCTTCTTTATTAAAGCATCCCGAACTTTTGTACCAATTTCATCAGATTTATAAATATAGTATTGAATATGTATATGGTGTTTTGCATGCTCAATAGCTTGCAGAATTTCTGAAAATGTTTGATCTCCGTTTGTTAAAAGCTTTGTGGTCGTTCTATCTGCGGCAGGACCGCCTCCAAACTTTTGTACGACTTCTGTTAAATGTACGGAACGTTCATGTAAAGGAACTGTGAGTGACAATTCTAGTCGTCTTCCTTCTAATATTTCACGGAATAATTTTCTTTGTTCTTCTGAGCGGTGGAGATGTTTTTTTCTTCTCCAACGGCTACGCCCAAAAATAGAGTATAAAAGCACACCGACAACAGGAAGAAGTGCTAATACTAAAAACCACGCTAGGGTGCTTTGCGGGGATCTATTTTCGATAAAAATAACGAATGAAATTCCTACGATTGTAATAGACCATAGGACACCCACAAATGTATATAGCGAAGTAACCGATGTATTTAAAAGGAAAAGAACGATAGATACAATTGTAAATATTAATAATAATTGAATGATAGGCTTCTTCATTTCTATAAAATTCCTCTAATCTTTCTTAAATATAGACTTCTTATATAAAAGGTGTAATCCGACATTCTTATTATAAAGCGTTTTGTTTTTTTTACAAAATATAGACATTTTCCCCATGCTTTCCGCATTTGTCCTACATACAGTATATTGTTACGTTTTTATCCCGCTATTTGCTGGTTAATGATCAGTGTAGGAGGGACAAAAATCTTGTCCCTTATATAGGAAAGGGAATGAGGTTTCTTTCCTGGATTTGTAGCAGGTGCATTATGAAGCCCAGGATATGGTTATCCATATTACGCGGATTCTTATTAAGGTGAGAAAATGGAAAGGAGAGGGGAATAATGAATTATATAGAAAATAACGGATTGTATTATCGTCATAATCATGGAGGACACCATCATAATGGCGGGCATAATCACCATGGTGGACACAATCATTATGATTATCATCATCATCATCACGGTGGTGGATGGGGTGGCGGCTCGTGGGGCGGAGGATTTTTCCCAGGAAGTTTTGCTGGAGGCATGTTAGGTGGGCTTACAGCTGGCGCATTAACGGGTGCAGCAGGTGGAGGCTACTATCCAGCACCGTACCCAGTAACATATCCAGCACCATATCCAATGCCATACCCGGGTTATCAGCAAATACCATATCAGTATTAAATTAAAAAAGAGGATATCCTCTTTTTTAGTTTAATACTATATTTATAAAATTCTTCCAAAATTAAGGTGAAAATATGTTAATATTTTGTTATTGTAATTCAGTATATTAAATGCAAATTTTGATTTTATCCCGCTATTTGTGGGCAATAAAACTCCCACCTCAAAATTCAGCTGGAACAAAGAAGTTAGGTGGAAGCCCAGCTTCCCGTAAACGCCTGATTGGTGAAGACTAATAATCAGTGGATGATGAACCCCCCACTGATTAAAGTTTCACTTTATATTATTATTCGTGAATAGTTGCATTTTATATTTTAATCTCTATTTCATTATGTATCGGCAGTTAGATTTACATCTTAACATCTCATAAAATAAAAGAGATTAGGTGTGAGGCCACATTAATAGGGAGTAGAGGCTAATATTGATGAAATTGTCACTTTAAAAATTAAAAGAATGTAAGAGAATACGGTATAATAAGTTTAGATAAACAGAGAGATGAGAAGCTTCTACTATCATTAAAATGGCACCATATTGCTTTTTTTATAAATAATATTATGTTATTTTAATCGGCCTATTTAGAAAGAATTTGTGATTTATGTAAAGGCATATTGTTAGAAAATGAAATATCTCTATTTCTATGAAGAGAAACGAGTTGTGTTTTAGTCAGATAGGAAGCAAGGAGAGATGCGCATGCTAGAACAAAGAGGTCATGCATTATATGACTCTTCATTGCGAGATTTAAAATTAGCATTAGATGAGTCTTCAATTGTTGCTATTACAGACCGAAATGGTCGTATTACATATGTGAATGATAAATTTTGTAAAATCTCAAAATATAAAAGAGAAGAGTTAATAGGAAAAGATCACCGTATTTTAAATTCTGGATATCATCCGAAAGCATTTTTTCAAATTTTATGGAAGCGTATTTTGAGTGGGAAAGTTTGGACGGGGGAAATTCGAAATCAAGCAAAAGATGGTACGTATTATTGGGTTAAAACAACAATTGTTCCATTTCTAAATGAAAAGGGTGAACCCTATCAATTTATTGCAATTCGAAATGATATAAGTAGTAGGAAAGAAGCAGAACAAAGATTACGATTAAGCGAAAGTCGTTATAGGGAACTTGCTTATCACGATGCGTTAACAAGTTTACCAAACCGTTTACAGTTAATTACGACTGTAAATAAGATGATTGCAGAGAAAATAGAGTTTGGCATGATTTACTTTGATTTAGATCGTTTTAAATTAGTGAATGATACGTTAGGTCATATGATAGGAGATTTACTTTTAAGCGAAGTTGCTTCACGGTTGCATTATGTGCTAGGAGAGAAAGATGTTCTGGCTAGGCTGGGTGGCGACGAATTTGTGTTGTTAACAAAAACTCATACACATGATGAGATGGGGCAGTTAGCGACATCGGTATTGTCATGCTTTCAAGCGCCATTTATGCTTGAAGGTCATGAAGTATATATTTCAGCTAGTCTAGGACTTTGTTCCTATCCGCAAGATGGAAAAGACGTTGAAACGTTATTGAAAAATTCGGATTTAGCCATGTACAGTGCAAAAGAGCAAGGAAGAAATGCGGTGTGCTTCTTTACAGATGAATTACGTGCGAAAATAAACCGTAGAATGAAAATAGAATTTGCTTTGCAAAAAGCAATTCGTGACGAAGAATTAAAAGTGGCATTACAGCCTATTATTGATTTGAAAACAAAGAAATGTACTGGTATTGAAGCTTTAGTACGTTGTAATACAGCAGAAGGACCTATTTCACCAAGTGAATTTATACCTGTAGCTGAAGAGTGTGGACTTATTATAAAACTAGGAGACTGGGTACTAGAAAAGTCATGTCGACTGTTTAAAACTTTACCAGAGTATCAAGAGGGACTGAAGTTATCTGTTAATTTATCAATGCAACAATTGATGCAAAAGCGATTTATTTTATCTGTTCGTAGTATATTGAAGCGCACAGGATTTTCACCAAATCGTTTAATATTAGAAATAACAGAAAGTATAGCTGTACGTCATTTTGATTATATTATTGCTACATTACAAGAATTAAGAAGTATGGGGATTTTAATCGCTTTAGACGATTTCGGAACAGGGTATTCCTCATTATATTATTTAAAAAAACTCCCACTTGATATTGTGAAAATTGATCGTAATTTTATTCGTGAGTTTCATTATGATCACGCACAACCTGAGCGAACGATTGTAAAATCGGTTATTGAGATTGCCCATAGTTTAAATTTATTAGTGGTTGCTGAAGGGGTAGAAACGGTAGAACAAGAAGGTTTATTACAATCAATGGGTTGTGATTTTGTGCAAGGTTTTTATTATGCAAAACCGCTAGATGTAGGTGAACTAAAAGAAAAGTTATTAACTGATTTTTAATAAAAAAAGAGAAGCGGAATGCTTCTCTTTTTTATTATTTTTTTTGTGAATCTTTCATTAAAATTGGATAAAGAATAAGGCCTAATACAAACAACCCAATTCCTAAGAAGAAAGTTTTTAAATCAGCAGTTCCTGTTTTAATAACCCAAATGGAATATAAAAATGCTAGTGCAGTAATGATACCATCTTTTATGCGAGATCCAGGCATTATGTCATACGTTTCGCCCGTAATAACTAATTTTAATTGATACAAGGTAGAAACAAGGTAGGGGATTAAATATGCTAATGTCGCTACAACAATAGCGAAATTATATGCTTCTGAAACCGTACCAGAAATCGTTGAAAATAAGAAAATTTGTGTCATTACATTTGTAATAAATAATGATTTTGAAGGACTGCCTTTTTTATTTGTTTTTCCGAAGAACTTAGGGAAAAGCCCATTTTTTGCTGCTTGGTAAGGTACTTCTGAGCTAACAACGATCCAGCCTACAGTAGAGCCGAATAAAGATACGAGTGCAAGTAAGGCCATTATATAAGCACCTTTACTACCAATTGCTAAATTTAATGCATCTACTAATGGCTTTTGAGACTCTTTTAAAACATCTTGCGGAAGAGCGCCCATTGTTAGTAGAGTAATTGCCATGTAAATAAGAAGAGCAATAATTAATCCGAAAATCGTTGCTTTTTTAACATCACGCTGAGATTTTGCACGATTAGAAAGCATAACTGCTGACTCAATACCGATAAACGCCCAAAGTGTTGCAATAGCCGCTGAATTTATTTGTCCACCTAATGAAATGGCTTGTCCAGATTCATTCATAAATGTTTGACCGTCTCCGAAATTAGAGGCATTGAAAATGAATAATGTGATTACAATAAACATTGTAAATCCGATGATTTTTGCAATGGTAGCAAGAAGATTCATATTACCAGCGCGATCAATATTTTGAGATAGAATATATTGAATACCCCATAACATAAGGCTACATACGAGGAAAGTTAACCCTTTTCCAAGTTCTAGTGAAAATCCATTTATTGAAAAGAGAATTTGCTTACTTTGTAAAATAGGAAAGAAGGTTGATAAATATCCTGCAAAGGAAATAATTACAGATGCTGTAGCAGCCCAGTTAGCAGCCCAATATCCCCAAGCCATACTATAACCTGCAACTTTACCTGCCTTTTTGGATGTAAACATTGCTTGGGCATAACTTTGTGGTCCGGCTTTTAATTCTGGTTTTCGAATTGCTAAATTTCCAAATACGAGTGCAATCATAAATACGCCAAGTCCTGTAATACTCCATGCAAGTGTAGAACCCATTGGACCTGATACGTGTGCTAAATTTGCTGGGAGCATAAATACGCCACCGCCAACCATATTCCCGATAACAAAAGCTGTTAAAACCCATAATCCCCATTTTTTCGTTTCCATTTTTGTTAACTCCTTTGTAGTAAGATTTGCTTAAACATCATTTTTTACTAGCTTTTTGGCAATAAAAAAAGAGCCATGTAGATAAAAAATACCTACATGGCTCTTTGCCAAAGCGTAGGTACAACGGGAATAACCCTTGTACCTACGCGTAATTTTTCCGCTAGGTTTCAAGGGTTAAGTATGATGATGATGTTTTTGTGCAAATGTAACTACAATTGTTGTATAAGTAAGCATAGTTCTTTGCTCCCTTTCTCCTCTGATTTTGAAGTTAGTATACTACATGTTTTTTTGAATGAAAAGAAAAATATAAATTTTTTTATAAAAATACGTATCCTTGGTTAAATATTTATCTATATTTTTCTTGAACTGGAAAATAAGTGAGAGATTGGCAGAAGAGTGTAGCGTGGTATAATACATATAGAATTAGAAGGTGACAAGGGGCTATTGTAGATGATGAGTAAGTATGAACAAATTTATACAGAAATCAGTAAGTCTATTGATAATAAACAATTAAAAGAGGGATGCAAAATCCCATCAGAAACTGAATTAATGAGGCAGTATGAAGCAAGCCGAGGAACTGTAAGAAAAGCGGTAGATTTATTGCAAGAGCGTGGATATGTACAAAAAATTCATGGAAAAGGTGTTTTTGTATTAAAGCGAAAAAATATTGAGTTTAACTTCGGTGGCATTGTAAGTTTTCAAGAAGAAAATGAGCGTCTAGGACGTCATTGTATTACAGAAGTCGTGGAAATGGAGAAAGAAGAAGCGACAAAAGAGGTTGCCAAATTATTAAACGTGAAAGAAAAAACAGAAATAGATCATATTAAACGTGTGCGAAATATTGATGGAGAAAAAGTAATTTTAGATATAAATCATTTTGTATCTGAGTTTATTCCAGGGTTAACGAGAGAAATTGCAACGGCATCAATTTATAAATACATTGAGAAAGAATTAGGGCTACATATTAGTTATTCGCAGAGGGTAATTGAAGTGCAGCCGTGTACAGATGATGACCGAAAGTATTTAGATTTAAATGGCACAGATTATGTTGTCGTTGTGAAAAACTTTACTCATTTATACGATGGGAGTCAATTCGAATATACGGAATCACGTCACCGCTTAGATATTTTTCACTTTTCGGATGTGGCGCGAAGAAAGTAAAGAGGTGAAACGAAATAACGTTTCATCTTTTTTTTATAAAAAAATCATCAACTCGTATATACGAGTGTTGACTAACTTATATATACGAGTTAATATGTAAGTGTAAACGGTATCAAAAACAGAAAAGAGGGACGGGAATATGGGGAAAGACTATCGTAAAACAGCAGAGGAAGTGTTGCAGTATATTGGTGGGAAAGACAATATTGAACAAGCTGCGCACTGTGTAACGAGGCTCCGTATCGCTTTAAAAGATGAAAGTAAAATAGATAATGATAAATTGCAGTCTGTTTCATTAGTAAAGGGAGCGTTTCATAATGCTGGGGTATTTCAAGTTGTAATTGGTCCAGGTGATGTCGATCGAGTATACGCTGAATTGATAACGCTTGCAGGTATGGAGGAATCGACAGTAGCTGACGTGAAAGATTCTGGAAATCAAAAGTTGAATCCGGCTCAAAAGTTTGTAAAAGTATTTTCAGATGTATTTATGCCGATATTACCAGCGATCGTAACAGCTGGTTTACTAATGGGGATTAACAATTTATTAGGGGCAAAGGACTTATTTTTTGATGGTAAAAATTTATTAGATGTTTATCCGAATTTAGGCGGGCTTTGGGATTTAATTAATATGATGGCCAATACAGCATTCGTATTCTTACCAGCACTTGTCGGTTGGTCAGCAACGAAGCGTTTTGGTGGTAGTCCAATACTAGGTATTGTTATGGGCTTAATGCTTGTGCATCCGGCCTTATTAAACGCCTGGGATTATGGAAAAGCAGCGACTGGTTTAGAAGGTCAAAAGATTGAGTACTTCAATATTTTAGGATTGTTCCAAATTGAAAAGGTAGGATATCAAGGTCAAATCCTGCCGGTGTTAGTAGCAGCGTTTGTATTGAGTAAAGTAGAGATTTTCCTAAAGAAACATGTACCAAATGCAATTCAATTATTAGTTGTACCAATTACAACAATCGTTGTAACAGGTGTGTTAGCATTAGGAATTATTGGTCCAGTTACACGTCATATTGGAGATTTATTAACAGCTGGATTAGTGGGCGTATATGAAACAGTACCAGTAGTTGGAGCAGTATTATTTGGAGCATTATATGCACCGCTTGTAATTACAGGTATGCACCATATGTTTATTGCTATTGATTTACAATTAATTGCACAACATGGCGGTACATTTATTTGGCCGATGATTGCTCTTTCTAACATTGCGCAAGGTAGTGCGGCACTTGCAATGTTCTGGATTTCTAAAAATCAAAATGATAAAAGTATGGCATCGACATCAGCAATTTCCGCGTACTTCGGTATTACAGAGCCAGCGATGTTTGGTGTGAATTTACGAAATAAGTTCCCGTTTTATGCAGCAATTATAGGATCTGCTGTGGCATCGATATTCATTACATTAAATGGTGTATTAGCACCTGCTATCGGAATTGGCGGATTGCCAGCATTTATTTCTATCATTCCGAAATCGATTCCAATGTTTATTGTAGGAATGATTATCGCAGTTGTAATCCCGTTTACGTTAACATGGTTATTTGCGAAAAGAGTTAAATAGAAGTAGGAGGAAGTTAAACATGAAGGATTGGCATAAAAGTGTAGTCTATCAAATTTATCCGAAGAGCTTTAATAGTTATTACAATAAAGAAACCGGTGATATAAAAGGGGTTACAGAGAAACTAGATTATTTAAAAGAACTCGGAGTGGATTATATTTGGTTAACACCGATATACCAATCACCACAAAATGATAATGGGTACGATGTAAGTGATTATTATAGCATTGATCCATCTTACGGAACGATGGAAGAGTTTGAAGAGCTTCTAGAAAAAGCGAAAGAACGTGACATTGAAATTATGCTTGATATCGTTGTAAACCATAGTTCGACGGAGCATAAGTGGTTTAAAGAAGCGAAAGAAGATAAAAATAGTCCATATCGCAATTATTACATTTGGCGTGATGAAAAAAATAATTGGCAGTCTAAGTTTGGTGGATCTGCTTGGAAATATGATGAGAAGACAGAGCAATATTTTTTGCATCTATTTGATGAGACACAAGCAGATTTAAATTGGGAAAATGAAAAGCTTCGTGAAGAAGTGTATGATATGATGCGCTTTTGGCTTGATAAAGGGGTAACTGGATTCCGCCTTGATGTTATTAACTTAATTTCAAAAGACCAACGTTTCTTAAGCGATGACGGAAGTACTGCGACAAGTGATGGACGTAAATATTATACGGATGGTCCGCGTGTTCATGAATATTTACAAGAGATGAATCGAAATGTATTTGAAGGGAAAGAGGTAATTACAGTTGGAGAAATGTCATCGACGACAATTGATAATTGTATTAAATACTCAAACCCTGAGCGCAATGAACTCAGTATGACGTTTAGTTTCCATCATTTGAAAGTAGATTATCCGAATGGTGATAAGTGGACGAAAGCTGATTTTGATTTTATGAAATTAAAAGAAATTATGTCTAACTGGCAAATTGAAATGCAAAAGGGCAGGGGATGGAATGCATTATTCTGGTGTAACCATGACCAGCCTCGCATCGTGTCACGCTTCGGTGATGATGGGAAGTACCGAAATGAATCTGCGAAAATGTTAGCGACAGCTATGCATATGCTGCAAGGAACGCCTTACATTTATCAAGGGGAAGAAATCGGTATGGCGAATCCTAAATTTGAGTCCATCGAGCAATATCGTGATGTGGAATCGTTAAATATATATGATATAAAGCTAGAAGAAGGATTATCAAAAGAAGAGATTATAGGGATTTTAAAACAAAAATCTCGTGACAATTCCCGTACTCCGATGCAGTGGAATGGAGAGGTGAACAGCGGTTTTACAACGAGTACACCTTGGATTTCCGTTGCTGATAGTTATACAGAGATTAATGTAGAAAAAGCGTTAGAAGATAAAGAATCTGTATTTTATCATTATAAAAAGTTAATTGAACTTAGAAAAACTTATGATGTAATTACAGAAGGGGAATATGCTATTTTAGATGAAAATCATTCTAAGACTTGGGCATATACTCGTACTGTAAAGAATGAAGTACTACTTGTTATAAATAACTTCTATGGAGAAGAAATAACATATTCTGTACCAGGTAATGTTCAATTAGATGGAATGAAACAAGAAGTATTATTGTCAAATTATAAAGATTCAAGCAAGGATATTACAAATCTTAATTTAAGACCATATGAATCAATTGTATATCGATATACGAAATAAAAGGTTGTATGCCCGCGCGGCATACAACCTTTTTATTTTAAGACACCACTATACAAAATATCCACTTTTACTTCAGGTTTAAACTTCACTTTTGCATAATCTTTATTCCAATTTTTTTTCTTCCATAAATCAGGATGATAAGCGATAAGATGTCTTCCGATACCGAAAGCATCACAATTTGCTTTTTGTAGCTTTTTCGTTATTTGTTTAGCTTCTTTCGTAAGTTGTTTCGATAATTCTCTATTTAGCTTTTCTCTTTCACCCATTTTATAAAGATTATCCCTTGGAGCTTCAAGCGCTATAATTTTTAGTTGAAGCTTAATGTGAGCATAAACATTTCCTTTTTTATCTGTTGTTATTTTTAAGTCTCGTTTTAATTTCTGATTGCTCACTTCCATTGTTAAATAATCAGATGTCTTCTCTGATTCATCACTAGTAAGTTTTTGGGTTATACGGGCACTTGTTCCCATTTTTCCGGTTAATAACACGAATAAAACAGCTTGTTTCAGGGGTAAATGTCCAGTTAATTTGTCTTTATTAAATAAAGCTAACCCGTCTGTAATAACTTCTTTTCCTTTTATTTTTATTGAAGGGAGAGTGAAATCTTTACCCGGATCTAACATTTTTGTAGCAGCTGTTTCTAAAGTTTCTTTTGGAAACACACTCATATCTTCTAAGCTTTTCACTTTTTTCTTTAGAAAATCTCCAATCAGTAAATTCCCTACTTTCTTCTTTTCGAGTATCTCGGATGTGTCACCATCTACTGAAATAAGCTTCACTAAAGCAGTTGGGTTTGTTGGGTCTCGAAAGCTGACATCTAAATAGGGTAGTATACCTTTTTGTTGGATTTTTGTTCCTAATAATTGAACACCGTATTTAAAGTAACGGATATTCCCAGTTACATTTTTTTTCAGTGCATCGCTTGTATCTCTTATGTTATGTCCGGTTGCTGAATGTACTTCATTCTCGAATGAAGACTGTTCGCCACTTGAACTTTTTACGAGCTCAATCGTTTGCTGAAGTTTATTTTCTTCTGTAATATCATATCCAATACTATAAGCTAATCTTGCCTCTCTTAATGGTTCTTGATCCCAACAGGCAGAAAGGAATGAACTAGCACATAATACAAAAAGTAATTTAATTCTTTTTTTGAACATACTGCTCTCCTTTCTTATTTCTTATTACTGAATAAAGTAGAAATAAAAGAGGGAGGACAACTATGAAAATATAGGTGAACTTATCAGTGAAAGTTGCAATTACTTTTAATTCTTCAGGTGTAACTATAAATAAGGCTACACTAAAAGCAATAATACCAACGATTGGAACAGCTTTTTTATGATTAGCAAGATTGAATATATGTCCAATTCCGATTGAAGCAGCACAATAATAACTAGCAATAGAAGCCACAACTGTTATCATCCATATTGGTATGAATAGTAAATCAGTCCGGTCTATAATCCCGATATGCAAGGAGCGTAGTAAGTAAGCAACTGGCTCTGGAATAAGCTCAACTTGTTTTGGACTAAATACGATAAAGCAAATCCAAACTGTAAAGGCATAAAAAAGAGTTACAAATCCATTAGCTATAGAAATTGCCTTCAGTTTTGCCACAGAACTCCCGTTTACTTTTGGGAAAGCGATAAGAATAATTTCAAAACCATACATGGCTGTAATTGTTTCTTTGGATGCTTGAATAATATTCCACCATCCAGCCTCTGTAATGGGGAAAATATAAGAAAAATCAGCTCGCGAGAGCCCAAGGGCAATTAAAAAAGCCATTGGTAAAATGAGGATAGAAGCCATGACGTAAAACCGTACGATAACTTTAAACGTATTATAAGCTACATAACAACAAGCAATTGTAAATAGTATGAGAATGGCATACCAAGGAGTTGCTTGTAATATCCATACTTTAATGACATTACAAGCATTTAACATAACCGTCATACCGATAAGGGTAAAATAAAAAACATAAGCAAAACCTAATAGTTTTCCAAGTTTATTACCAAATAGCATACAAACACTTTCATACATATCTGCATCAGGAAATCGTTTTAAGAGAAGCCACATAAGTAAAATAATAAGTTGAATTGCAAAACCAGCGATGAGAACAGCAATCCATCCACCACCTTTCGCTATTGGGTGAAGACGGTTTGGTAGAGAAAGTATACCAACACCGATTTGGCATTGAATAACGAAAAAGGTAAATTGAACTAGTGAAATTTTACTTTGCGTGTTTGTCACCGTTCTCATCCTCTCTCGTTACATGTTGTCGTTGCATTGTTTTAGGTTTTGGATCATGTGGTCGTTCCCAAAACGACCAAATTGGTAGTCTTACAAAAGAATCTTTCATATCTTTTATCCGCATTGGTGCAAGAGGAGAAAGATATGGTGTATGAAATGAATGTAGCTGGCATAAATGAACGAAAGTTATAATTAGACCGAATGATATTCCTACGTACCCGAATATAGCAGCAAGGATCATTAACGGAAAACGAAGGATCCGAACTGCTGAGCTCATATCGTTTGATGGAACAAGAAAAGATGCAATTGCAGTTAAAGCTACAACGATAATCATTGTGTAAGAAACGAGTCCAGCTTTTACAATTGCATCCCCAATTACTAAACCGCCTACAATACCGATTGTTTGTCCAACGCGGCTCGGCAGACGAATACCAGCTTCGCGCAATAATTCGAAGATCAATTCCATTAAGAGAGCTTCAAAAATAGGAGGAAGTGGCACTTTTTCTAATGAAGCTTTAATTGTATAAACGAGTTCGAGTGGCAACACATCAGGATGAAAAGCGACAGTTGCGATATATATAGCTGGTAAGAGAAAGGCAATTAAAAAACTTACTAAGCGAATCATTCGCACGAAAGAACCGACAATCCAGCGATTATTATAGTCATCAGGTGATTGATAAAAAGCGAATAATGTAACAGGAACGATAAGAGCTGTTGGATCTCCGTCAGATAAAATAGCAACTCGCCCCTCCATTAAATTGGCAGCCACTCTATCTGGGCGCTCTGTATTTAATTGCTGCGGGAATGGTGAGAAAGATGTATCTTCTATAAATTCCTGTATGTAGCCTGGTGGCATGAGTGCGTCTGTCTTAATCATTTCTAATCTTCTTTTTACTTCTGCAACGAGATCGTCATTAGCTATATTTTGAATATAAGTAATTGCCACTTTCGTGTGCATTTCTTCACCAAGTGTGAAATATTTAACGACGACATTTGGACTTTTTATGAGTTTACGAATAGAAGCTAAATTGGTTGCTAAATCTTCTACAAAACCGGTATGTGGTCCACGTACAATGCCTTCATTATCCGGCTCTGTTATATCTCTTTTTAAAGATAGAGCTGTTTCGAAAATACAAAAGCTATCGACGTGTTCATGAAAATATAATGATTTTCCTTGTAATAAAAGCTGCACCCCATAATTTAAATTCGTTTCTTTTTTCATATTTAATGTAGAAAAAGCTTTATCTAAAGCCAAATCCGTCCGCGTTAATAAAGGCTCAAGAGCCAATTGGTGAATTAAATTTGGGTCTGCTAAAGATTCAATATATAAGATTGTTCCTTTTCCGTTTTGAAAAGGGATATCTAATTTTTTTATATCATCCGAGTGGCAAAGTTTATTTTCAATATAATTAACGTTTTCCGGAAGTGATGGAAACATATGCTTTTGGTTCTTGCTTTCTTGCTGTTCTTCGTGTTGTGTCATAAATTCCACCTCTTTTAGAATAAAATTCCTTCTGTTAATTTTTGTTTTTTATAAGAAATTTATGCTTGGATTATTTGAAAAATTAGCTTGAAAGTTACGTTACATCATCTTTTATACTAAAGAAAATAGGATGTAGAGGATGGTGTAGATGACTTTAAAATATATGTGGGGATGGAAAGAAATTTTATATTTATTTGTTTTTGTATTTCTGATTGTACCAATAATGGTTGAATCTCTTTTTTATGATTATGCTTTAAAAATAATAGGGAACTCATTATATGCTGGAGTATTAATGGGACTTATGATGGCAGTGATATTTACCTTTGTAGTATATCTTTTTTGCATAAAAAGATATAAATTGTCGTGGAAAGATATTGGAATTCGGAAGCTTTCATGGAAAGATTTATTGTGGACAGTTGTAGTGGTTATTTTCTTAATTATAGTTAGTGCTGCTGTATTAATGATAATGGAGAAAATGGGTATTTTCTTTGAAAATAGTAAAACAGAGACGGTCCAAAATAATAAATCAATCTACGCATTTTGTATCGCGGTAATTGGAGCGGCGGTTATATCTCCAATCTACGAAGAGATTTTATATCGAGGTGCTTTTTATACGTTTTTTCGTGAGAGATATGGCATATGGGGCGGCGTACTTATAAGTTCCATAATATTTACCGTTGTTCATATTCCAACATATAACACATTACCGGTGAATTTTTTAAGCGGAGTAGCATTTGCGTGGTTATATGAGAAAACAAATTCTATTTTATCGGCTATGATTGCCCATGCACTATTTAACTTCATAGCAGTACTTCTCACATTTATGTCGAATTAAGAAGAGATATAGGAGGGATACATATGGAAATAGCTGTAGAACGAGTTTTTACAAAAGAGATTTTAGCAAGAGCAGCAAAGGCATATCATGTAACGGTGGAAGAAAAGCCACTTGGTGATTTTGAGAATTATATTTTTAAGGCGAAGGATACAAATAATGAAGATTGCGTATTACGCTTAACTCATTCTTCTCATCGGTCTAAAAAAGAGGTAGAGGCGGAACTAGATTTTTTACGGTATGTTGCGGAGCATGGGGCGAAAGTGGCGGGACCTCGTAATTCAATATCTCAAAATCTTGTAGAAGAAATCGGAGCGGAAGATGGCACTTTCTTTTTTGCTTCCTTATTTACATATGCAAAAGGTGAGCAAGTAAAAGGAGAAGAATCGCCTTATTGGGGAGATGCTTACTTTGAAGCGTGGGGAAAAGCGATTGGACAACTGCATCGTCTTACAATGAATTACCCTAAAACAGACTACCGTGATACGTGGGAAGAGGACGAAAGTAGCATTGTTAATGAATTAGAAGATGAGAAGGTGAAAGGGATTGCCACTGTATTAATGGAGGAAATAAAGGCTCTTCCGGTTAAAAGAGAAACATTCGGCCTTATGCATGGCGATATTCATCCAGGGAATTTTCATTATGATGGCAAAGAGCTAACAATCTTTGATTTTGATGATGCAGCTTATAATTACTTTATACATGATTTAGCAATGGTTCTCTATTACTCTGTTCTATTTACACCGTGGACTGCAGAAGAGAAGACAAAATTTGCTCGTAAACAGTTGCAGGTGCTAAGAAAGGGTTATGAATATGAGCACAGGTTAGCGGATAGGTGGTATGAAGCGTTACCGTTGTTTTTACGTCTACGTGATATTGGTTTATACGGTACGCTTCAAAAGAAGTTTAAAGGGAAAGATATGCCAGATCATTTCCGACAATTAGCAGAACAACTCTATGAAAGAATTATAAAGAGGGAAGCAATTGTGAATATATAATACATTCACATCGAAACAAAGTATACAAAATAAATGTATACTTTGTTTTTTTATACAAAAATATGTTTACTTTATTAAAATAATATTGTTATAGATTCGGTATACACTTATAATTTTATATATATTCTGAATATTCTTTACAAAGAAGGAGGGGGAAAGTTGGAAGCTATCGTAAGTTGGATAAATAATATTGTTTGGAGTCCAGCACTTGTCTATTTATGTTTAGGAGTAGGTTTATATTTTTCCATTCGAACGAGGTTTTTACAAGTAAGACACGTAGGAGAAATGGTGAAGCTGACATTTCAAGGAGAAAAATCAGATGCTGGTGTTTCTTCATTCCAGGCGTTAGCACTTTCTTTATCAGGACGCGTTGGAACAGGGAATATAGCTGGGGTAGCCACAGCGGTTGCATTCGGTGGACCAGGAGCTGTATTTTGGATGTGGGCAGTAGCCTTTTTAGGAGCAGGATCGGCTTATGTAGAATCTACATTAGCACAAATATATAAGACGAAACATCAAGGGCAGTTTCGCGGTGGACCTGCTTATTACATTGAAAAAGGACTAGGCGTTAAATGGTATGCTTTAGTATTCGTTGCAGCAACAATTCTTGCAACAGGAATGCTGCTTCCAGGTGTTCAAGCGAATAGTATTGCTGTAAGTCTAGAAACAGCTTTTGGTATTAATACTTCTGTATCCGGAGCGGTATTAGTAGCGGCATTAGCACTTATTATTTTTGGTGGAGTTAAGCGAATTGTTAACGTAGCGCAAGTTGTAGTACCGTTTATGGCGCTTGGTTATATTTTAGTAGCTTGTATAATTGTTGCTATGAATATCGAAAAATTACCGGAAGCATTTATGTTAATTATAAAAAGTGCATTTGCATTAGAAGCAGCTTTTGGTGGGATTATCGGTTTAGCAATTTCTTGGGGTGTAAAACGTGGTATTTATTCAAATGAAGCAGGGCAAGGAACTGGACCGCATGCAGCAGCAGCAGCTGAAGTATCGCATCCAGCTAAACAAGGGTTAGTACAAGCATTTTCCGTTTACATTGATACATTATTTGTTTGTTCAGCAACAGCATTTATGATGATTATTACAGGCATGTATAACGTATTTGATGCAAGCGGAAAAAACTTTATCGTCAATAAATTAAACGGTGCACAGCCGGGTCCTGGTTATACACAGGCAGCAGTAGAATCTGTTTTCCCTGGATTTGGAAACGGTTTCGTAGCAATCTCTTTACTATTCTTTGCGTTTACAACAATTATGGCTTATTACTACATTGCAGAAACGAATATCGCTTACTTAAATCGTGATAAAGACCGCCCTTGGATGTCTATCGTACTAAAGTTTGTATTCTTAGGAGTTGTATTCTACGGTTGCGTAAAAACAGCAGCAACAGCGTGGGCTTTAGGAGATATTGGTGTAGGAATTATGGCATGGGTTAACATTATTGCGATTCTATTATTACAAAAGCCGGCATTGATTGCATTAAAGGATTATGAAAAGCAGAAAAAAGAAGGAAAAGATCCAGTATTCGATCCGCAAAAATTAGGAATTAAAAATGCTGATTTCTGGGAGCATGAATACGGGAAAGACAAGAAAGAAGAAGTATCTTAAGAGAATAGAAATGAAGGAGCAAAGGGAAATCCCTTTGCTCTTTTTTATGGACAAAATGAAGCTGAAAGTTATTTTTTTGCCTATTTTTGAATATAAAAAGAATGTACATGCTTTGTTTAGGGGAAGGGGGGAGTATGTTGATAGAGTTTCGTAATGTAAATAAATATTATGGTAACTTCCAAGTTTTGAAAAATATTAATGTGCAAGTGAAAAAAGGTGAAGTGGTAGTAGTTGTTGGTCCTTCAGGATCAGGAAAAAGTACATTGCTTCGTTGTATAAATCAGTTAGAGGCGATTACCGATGGAGAATTAATTGTACAAAATACAGACGTACACAATAAAAAAACAGATATGAATGAATTACGCCGAAATATTGGTATGGTCTTCCAGCATTTTTACTTATACCCACATAAAACAGTTCTGCAGAATATTACACTAGCACCAATTAAAGTAAATAAAATTTCAAAAGAAGAAGCAGAGAAAACAGCGATGTTTTATTTAGGGAAAGTGGGAATCCCGGAGAAGGCGGGTGTATATCCCCATCAATTATCCGGAGGTCAACAGCAAAGGGTAGCTATTGCTAGAGGGCTCGCGATGCAACCGGAAATTATGCTATTTGATGAGCCTACGTCCGCTCTTGATCCAGAGATGATCGGAGAAGTGCTTGATGTTATGAAAGCGCTGGCTAAAGAAGGAATGACGATGGTCGTCGTCACACATGAGATGGGATTTGCACGTGAGGTAGCAGATAGAATTTTATTTATGGATGACGGTCAAATTATCGAAGATACAACACCAGCACAATTTTTTGCAAATCCTGAACAAGAAAGAGCACGTCTATTTTTAAGCCGGGTATTAAATCATTAAAGGAGGAATTTTATGCTTAAGATGAAAAAGTTGTTTACCCTAATCGTATTCTCATGTTTATTCGTGCTTATTGTTGCTGGATGCGGAGGTAAAAAAGACGAGGCGAAAGAAACGAATACGAAGCAAGGCGGAGCTGTTGAACAAATTAAGAAGCGCGGAAAGTTAGTAGTTGGGGTGAAGAATGATACGAATTTATTTGGATTGAAAAACCCTTCAACAGGGCAGGTAGAAGGATTTGATATTGATATCGCGAAGGCGCTTGCGAAAAAAATTCTTGGTGATGAAAAGAAATTAGAGCTGAAAGAAGTAACATCTAAAACACGTATTCCAATGCTGAAAAATGGTGATATTGATGCCATTATTGCGACAATGACAATTACGGAAGAGCGTAAAAAAGAAGTGGATTTTTCAGATGTATATTTTAAAGCGGGGCAATCGTTACTTGTGAAAAAAGGAAGCAATATTAAAAGTATTGATGATGTAAAACAAGGCATTAAAGTATTGGCTGTAAAAGGCTCAACGTCTACAAATAACATTCGTCAAAAATCACCAGAAGCAACAGTATTAGAATTTGAAAATTACAGTGAAGCATTTACAGCGTTAAAAGCAGGTAAAGGCGATGTTTTAACGACAGATAATGCGATTCTTTACGGAATGGCAAAACAAGATTCTAATTATGAAGTTGTAGGCAAAATTTTCACGGATGAACCGTATGGAATTGCAGTACAAAAAGGCGCAGACGATTTAACGAAAGAGATTAATAACTTACTAAAAGATATGAAGGCGAGTGGAGAGTACGACAAATTATATGAAAAATGGATCGGTCAAAAACAAGAGAAGTAAAGTGAAACTTTATTTCTCGTGATAAATAGTAAGAGTGAGAGGATGAGAGTACTCATCCTCTTCTTGTAAAGAAAGAGGGGAGAATATGTGCCTGATTTTTCTATTTTGACGAATAATATTGATATGTATTTAGAAGGATTTAAATATACGGTGATGTCTAGTGTAGTTGCGCTAATAGGAAGTTTTGTTTTAGGAATTGTTATGGCAGTGATGCGAATTTCACCTATTCGTATTTTGAATTGGATTGGCTCTGCCTATGTAGAGTTTGTTAGAAATATTCCACTCGTATTAATTGCATTCATTTTCTATTTTGCTTTGCCTGTAATAGGAATTACTTTCAACGGTTTTGTAGCAGGGACAGTTGCGCTTACAGTTTATACAGCGGCTTTTATTGCGGAAGTAATTCGTGCTGGTATTTTATCAGTCGCGAAAGGTCAAATGGAAGCAGCACGTTCTTCAGGATTAACTTATACGCAAGCGATGTATTATGTCGTCTTACCTCAAGCGATGAAAATCGTCATTCCTCCTCTAGGAAATCAATTTCTCAATTTAGTAAAAAACTCTTCAATACTCGGAATTATTGCTGGAACGGATTTAATGTATCAAGGAGACTTAATTTCAACGAAGACATTCGTTACGTTTGATGTATATATATTTGTCGGGATGTTTTATTTAATATTAACAATTCCGCTAAGTATGCTAGTGCGTTATTTAGAAAGACGCTTGGCAAAGGAGGGGGTGTAGATGGATTTTCAAGGTGCTATTACAGGAGATCATATACTCTTTTTATTAAAAGGATTGCTTATCACGCTAGAAGTCGCTCTTGTAGCGATTGTACTTAGTTTTATTATCGGTAGTGTAATAGGAACGTTGCGCTATGCAAAAATACCCGTCATCTCACAAATACTAGGCTTTATCGTTGAAGTTATTCGGAATTTACCACTTCTTTTAATTATATTTTTCACGTATTTTGCACTTCCAGAGGCAGGTTTGAAGTTAGAAATTATAACAGCCGCAATTGTTGCTTTAACGATATTTGAAGCAGCGATGATATCTGAAATTGTTAGAAGTGGCTTATTATCTATCGAAAGAGGACAAATTGAAGCGGCGCGCTCTTCAGGATTAACATATGTCCAGACGCTTTGGCACATTATTTTACCGCAAGCACTTAGAAGAATGGTTCCTCCGCTTGTTAGTCAATTTATTTCATTGTTAAAGGATACGTCATTAGCGGTTGTTATATCATTGCCAGAGCTTATGCATAATGCTCAAATTATTAGCGGACAGAACGTAAATTATATGATTCCAACATTTATACTAGCAGCTTGTATGTATTTCGTTGTAAATTACGGTTTATCAATTTTATCTAGAAGATTAGAAATACGTTAACTCTTACAATAATACGTAAGGGTTTTTCCTTATTAATCCTTAATTACCTTAAAATAGAATCTGAATCTCTTAATAATTAAATTTTTATAATGTTTTATCAGAAAAGTTTTAATTTTATATAGAAATTGTAACCGCTTTCGTGTATATTTTTATTATCAGAAAATTTTAAAA
This sequence comes from Bacillus silvicola, assembly GCF_050524305.1. Taxonomy (NCBI): domain Bacteria; kingdom Bacillati; phylum Bacillota; class Bacilli; order Caryophanales; family Bacillaceae; genus Bacillus; species Bacillus silvicola. The sequence goes on along the minus strand of NZ_JBNGVC010000013.1, from coordinate 502,411 downwards.
AGAGATAGAGGGTTTATAGGGGAGGATTACAATGCAGCAAACAACGAATGATAAACTACATCGTACGATGAAGAGTAGACATTTATTTATGATCGCACTAGGTGGTGTAATCGGGACAGGTTTTTTCCTAGGTTCAGGATACACTATTAATCAAGCTGGACCAGGGGGAGCCATCCTTTCATATTTAGTGGGCGGATTTATTATGTATTTAACAATGCTTTGTCTTGGAGAGCTAACGGTAGCGATGCCAGTTTCAGGATCTTTCCAAAAGTATGCGACGAAGTTTATTGGACCAGGAACTGGGTTTATGATCGGCTGGCTATACTGGATTGGATGGGCGGTAACAGTAGGATTAGAATTAACATCGATCGGTTTAATGATGAAAAGATGGTTTCCGAATGTTGATGTTTGGGTATGGTGTCTCGTATTCGGGGTTATTTTATATGCTTCAAACGCTATTTCAGCGAAAAGTTATGCTGAATTAGAGTTTTGGTTCTCTAGTATTAAAGTAGTTACAATTATTGCATTCATTCTACTTGGTGGTAGCGCATTACTAGGATTTTTACCATACGACGGAAAAGAAGCAGCACCTCTTTTCTCTAACTTTGTAAGTGATGGTGGGCTATTCCCAAATGGACTAGCCGCAGTGCTTCTTACGATGATTACAGTTAACTTTTCATTCCAAGGAACAGAGTTAATCGGGATTGCAGCAGGAGAGAGTCAGAATCCTGAAAAAACAATTCCACGTGCAATTCGTAATACAGTATGGCGTATTATGATATTCTTCATCTTAACAATGACAATTTTAGTAGGATTAATTTCTTGGAAAGAAGCAGGAGTAATTGAAAGTCCATTCGTAGTTGTATTTGATAAAATCGGTATTCCATATGCAGCTGATATTATGAACTTCGTTATTATCACTGCTTTATTATCTGTAGCGAACTCAGGATTATATGCAGCAACGCGTATACTATGGTCACTTGCAAATGAAGGAATGGCACCAACTTCTTTCAAGAAAGTAAATAAACGTGGTATTCCAATTACAGCGTTAGTCGTAACGATTGCTGTTGCGGCGTTATCTTTATTAACAAGCTTCCTTGCAGAAGATACAGTATATATGTACTTATTATCTATAGCTGGCTTATCGGCTGTTTCAAGTTGGATCATTATTGCTTTATCGCAACTTCGCTTTAGAAGTCAGTATATAAAAGGCGGAGGAAAATTAGAGGACTTAAAGTATAGAACACCACTATACCCGATTGTTCCGATTTTAGCTTTAATTACAAATAGTATCGTTGTTATTAGTTTAGCGTTTATTCCAGAACAACGAATGGCTTTATATTGTGGTATTCCATTTATCATTTTCTGCTATATATATTATTATATGAGTAAGAAACGGAAGAAACCGATGAAAGTGGAGATGGAAACGAAGTATGAAAATAAAAATTAAGCATGATGATATAGAGGCAGATTTATCGTATGGTCCATTAGCGATTGGAAAAGAAAACGGGTATTCACCGTTACAATTACTCATTTCTTCTATCGCAGGATGTAGTGCAATTGTCTTCCGAACAATTTTAGAAAAGAAACGTATTACATACGATACGTTTACAATTGAAACTGAAATTGGGAGAAGTGAAGCTTTATCAAAACCAGTTGAAAGTGTTCATTTGCACTATAAAATTAAAGCGCAAAATATTACAGAAGAGCAGTTGGACAAGGCGCTGCAGCTTGCAGTGAAGAATTGCACGATTGTTCAATCTGTAAAAGATAGTATAAAAGTTACGGAAACAATTGAATTAGTAAAGTGAAACATAAAAACGTGAGAATACGGCTCTCACGTTTTTATGTTTTTAATAAAGGGGGAAATATGATGGAATGTTTAGGGTGTAGATTAGCAAGCGGAGAGGAAAAAATATATAAAGTATATGAAGATGAGCATGTAACATGCTTTTTAGATCATGAACCTTTCTATCCAGGACATACTTTAATTGTGCCAAAGCAGCATGTTGTAGAAGTGGACGAATTAGATGATGTTATAGCGAAATCTATTATGGATGCTTCTAAGCTGATTGCAAAAGCGATTAAATCATTATATAAACCAGATGGAATTACAGTTTGTCAAAATGGTGGAATCTTTAATGAGTTAACGCATTACCATATGCATGTCGTACCGAGATATAAAGAGCGCTCGTTTGCCGAGTTTTATACGGTACAACTAGGAGAAAAGAAGAATCATAACTTGGAAGAGACACAGAATTTGTTACAAGAAGCGATAGAGCAAATACTGCTTACTAAAAAGGCGTAAGAGGGATGTTCTTAAGGAAACAGTCAGGAAAATTCTAATAAACAAAAGCTCAATTTCTCAGTTACAATAGAGAAATTGAGCTTTTGTCTATTCTATTATTAAATTTTATATATAAAAAGGTTTTGCGGTGTCACAAAGTATAGTGCTCATTCGTTATATAGAGTGAGAGGAGGAATTATATGAAAGTTACAAACAACGATTATGAAAAGATGGAAGAGCTATATGAGTTGTATGAACAAAAGATTTATTATGTAGCGTATTCTATTTTAAATAATATTCAACAGGCTGAAGATGCGGTTCAAGAGACGTTTATTACTCTTTATAAGAACTTGGAAAAGCTCCATAGCTTGAGCACTGAAGAGCTTAAACGCTACATTTTGAGGGTCGCGAAAAACAAGGCGATTGATAGTTACCGGAAAAATAAACGACATGAAACATTTTTAGAAGAATATGAAAGAGAATCAACAGAAGCAGTAGATGAAAATATTGAAGAGTGGGAAAAACGTACAATGTCTGAGGTTCAAATTGATACATTGCTAAAAGAGTTAAATGAATCTAATAGACAGGTATTTAAGTACAAAGTCTTCTATAACTTAACGTATCAAGAAATTTCAAGTGTCATGGGGATAACGGAGGCTAATGTCCGTAAGCAGTTTGAGCGTGCTCGAAAACGAGTTCAAAATATGATAGGAGGTATACAACATGACGAATTCAAAGAACTCCAAAGAAATGTATGACCTTGCTGAAAAAATTGCTTTAGATGATTTTGATAAACTCGAAGAACAACATGAATTTTCACATACATATACGCGCAAAAAGAAATTGTTTATGGAAGAAATGAAGCTGAAGGGCGAGCGACCACAGAAAAAGCGTAAAAGACATCGTATGTTAATCGCTGCTGCCTGTTTATTAATTGGTATGCCGACAACTGTTTTTGGTGCAGTGAAAGTCTATAATATGATTGTTCAAAAACAAAATTACGAAGTAAATGTTTCAGTAACAAATAAGGAATCGAAAAAGACTGATAAGTGGTATAAGTTGAAGGTTGGTAAATTACCAGAAAATATGGAAGCAATTGATGACTCTGCTATGAAATATTCATTTAAAGATAACTACGCAATGGGGGGATTTTCATTTGCTCTTTGGAGGATAGGAGAAAACTCGGATTTTCAAACTCTGTATTCGAAAAGTTACGAAGAAAAGGATATAAATGGTAAAAAAGCAGTGGTTGTTCATAAAGACAATGGAAATAAAGATTTAATGTTTGATAGAGTGATTTTTCTCTATTTTGAGGAAGAGGGAATTATGTTACAAAGTTATATTGGAAACGATATAAATGAAGAACAAATGATGGATGTGTTAGGGAACATTTCACTTGAGCCTACGTCAAAAGAAAAGGCATCACATATAACAGATTATGATAAAAAGTATTTTAGCGAAGAAAGTAAGCCTAAAAAAACTAAGGTGATTCCTTTGAAAAAAGATAGTAAACGACTATTTCATATAGGACAAAAGGTTCCAGTAACGATTATCATGGATAACAGCAAAATTGAATATGTGATAGAAAAAGTTGAAGTTTTTGATTCAATCAAAGATTTTAAGCAAGAAAACTTTAATGAAACGGGATTAGGGAGACTAAGCGAGAATCAAGCTTTGGATCAAGCAGGACAATTGATACCATATAGACGGGATAAATATAAAATTGGAAATGGTAAAGATTCAATTGATCAATTAGTAGAGACAAATTTAGTTCAGCCTAAATTTGTCTACTTGACAACAACAGTGAAAAACATTGGTAAACAGGCGACAGAAGAAATCTATATGCATCCATCCATAAAACAGCTTAAATTTGAAGGGAATGCATGGGAGTACGCTGGAAAAAATGGAGTTGCAGAAAGAAATATTATGACGGGCGAAGTTGATTATTTAGAACCCCACGGAGATGGAAAAAGCTTTTACAATATTGGCAGTATCACACCAGGACAAACGGTAAAGGTTAACCTAGGTTATTTTGTAGATGAGGATAAACTAGATTCAATCTTTTTGGATGCTTTCAATTACAGAGGGACTGGCGACACTGAAAATATGAATGCGAAACATCGTTGGTGGTTTGATATTCGTCAATAGTAAAAACAATAGGAACAATTGAACCAAAAAGCTGCTTATATTTAGCAGCTTTTTTCGTCTTCATACATATGTAAAATTTCTTTCGCGCGTATACGCAAACCATCTATCAATTCTCTCGGTCCTAAAATTCGTGCATCTTTTCCAAGTCTATAAAATAAAGGAGTAATAAAGTTAATTTCACCTTTATCAATTGTTGAATTTATATACCCTGTCCCATCTTCGTTTACTACAACGAATTCCTCAAGGTAAGGAACGCTTTTACATTGGCGCAAGCCTTCTGTCGTTAATAAAACATGTAACTGAGTAGGAATGTTTATTACGTTAGAGTTAGAGGCAAACCATTCTTCTAAATTCATGAATGTATCTTCATTTTCTTCCGTTGATAATATAGAAAGAATACGATCGACGCGATACAGTAATACTTTGTTTCGACTGTAGTCATAGGATGGCAAATACCATAAACCGTCGTGAGCATATACACCGATAGGATGAACATGTCTTGTTTTTATTCCCGATTTAGATTCGTATTGAAAGTGTAAATTTTTATTTTCAATAGCCGCTGTTAACACTTCGTTTAAAAAAGGTGTCTCAATAGCTCTCTTCGGATTCCAAAAAGCGATATAAGAACGTATTTTATCTACTTTAGCTTTCGCATCATTTTGTAGAGAGCTATACAGTTTATGAGTAACGGAATTAATTTCTGTATTAAAAGGCAAGTCTCGGTAGTAGCTTAAAGATTGAAATGCAAAAAAGATGGAGACTGCTTCTTCTTCAGTAAATAAAATAGGTGGAATTACTTTATTCGTTAATACTTTATATCCTCCGTTACGACCTTGTTCAGCATAAATGGGTAACCCCATATCACTTAAATCTAAAATGTATCTATGAACTGTACGAACGGAAATATTAAATTCATCAGCTATTTCTTGCGCTGTAAATGTTTTTTTCGCAGAAGCAAATATAAGAATGTCTAATAAACGTTTTGCTTTTGACAAATATATCACCTATTTCTTTTTAACATGACATTCATTGTCATGTTTTACTGCTAGTATATTGCTTACATCATAATTTTATCAAGATGAGATGCAAGGAGGAAAAGGTATGTCACGTGAAATTGTTTTATTTATTGCGGCTAGTTTAGATGGATATATAGCGAAAGAAGATGATGATTTACAGTGGTTAATGGAAACGGAAGGTGAGGGGGACAACGGTTATACAGAAATGTATGAAACGATTGATACAATAATTATGGGAAAGAGAACGTATGATTATGTGGTAGAGCATACGGAAACATTCCCGTACTTAGATAAAGCATGTTATGTTTTTTCTCGTTCAGAAAAAGGTTCAAACGGAAACGTGGAGTTTGTAAATGAAGATATAGTGGAATTTACAAAAAGGTTAAAAGCACAAGAAGGATCTAAAATATGGATGGTCGGTGGAGGGAGTCTACTGAGAGAGTTCTTTAAGAATAATCTAATTGATGAATATGTTGTTACGATTACACCTCATATATTAGGTTCTGGTATTCCGTTATTTAAAGAAAAGAACCCGGAAATTCATTTAACTTTAACGGATACGAAACGTTTTGGCCAATTCGTAAATCTATATTATAAAGTAAAGTCCTAAAGGATAAGAAAACACGACTATTGATGTATAGTCGTGTTTTTATGTAGCTGGTAATGAAATCGTAAAGCAAGATCCATGACCAACTTCACTTGTTGCAGTAATATTTCCGCCGTGTAGTTCTACAATTTCCTTTACGATGGAGAGTCCTAAACCAGTTCCACCTGTAGCTCTGGAGCGCGCTTTATCAACCCGGTAAAAGCGGTCGAAAATGTGAGGAAGGTCTTCTGGGGGAATACCTTCTCCCTCATCCTCAATTTTGATGGAAATATGTTTATCTTCTTCTGTAACAGAAATATTGATATGAGAATGTTCTTTTGAATGCCTGTAAGCGTTATTTAAAATGTTCACTACAACTTGTTCGAATCGCTGTTCATCCAAGTTTACTAACAGTGAAGGAGGACAAGTGAAAGAAACTGTAATGTGTCTTTCCTTATACATCGCGTTTACTTTTTCGGTTATGCGAGTAAGGAAGGTGTGTAAATGCACTTCCTTTACTTGAATAAAAAAGTTATGTTTTTCCATTTGGGCGAGTGAAAATAAATCTTGAACTAAGTTTGTAATATAATCAGATTCGTCTTTTATAATGGATAAGTATCGTAAACGTTGCTCAGGAGGTGTACTTTCTTTTAATGCAATGTCAGCATAACCTCTTACGTACGTTAAAGGTGTTCTTAATTCATGAGCAACACTTGCTAGAAATTCACTTCTTTCAGTTTTCATATAATGTAAATCATTTGCGAGAGTTTGGATGGATTCTGCTAGTTCACCAATTTCGTCATTTCGAGTAGTCGTTAATGAAACCGATAAATCCCCCTTACTCATTTTTTCAGTCGCTTGTTTCATGTGTAACAATGGTTTTGTTAATAAACGTGACAATAGAAAAATGGTGATAGCTGTTAATAGGAAAGTAATGACTCCGGCGATAATGAATTGTCTTGTTAGCCCGTTAACCATTTTTTCGATTGATTCCGTCCCGAGAAACATATATACATAGCCTTCCGTTTTTCCTGCCACTATAATTGGGCTAACTGTACATATGTAATTAGATGTTTTCCAATGATTCTCTATAATTGCTCCATCATGATCTGTTCGTGTTTGCATGCCTTCAATATGCTTTTTTATAGTAGTATTTATTTCATTGGATTTTGCTAGCACTTCCTTATTTGCATTTGTAATAATAACAGTTGTTTCAGCTTCGGATTCCATTAAAGCAACATGGGAGATTGTTTGCCTATCAAAATATTTTTCAAGGACATCTCGGTGACTATTTCCACGCTTTAATAAAGCTGTCATTTCTTCATTTACTCTATTGTTTACAAGGCTATAATAGAGCAAGACAAATAGAACACTTTCGATTAAAAGTGTAACAATTAGAAAATAAAATCCGAGTTGAAGAGAAATTCGCTTCATCATTTTGCTCCTTATTTTTCAATATCAATCCATCGATATCCTACTCCGTAAACAGTTTTTAAATGGTGATCAATGGGGAAATCTACTTTTCGTAATTTATCACGTAAATTACGAATATGTGAATCGACTGTTCTATCTTCTGTATTTGTATTTAAACCCCAAATTCGTTCAATGAGCTGATCACGGTTTAATACGTAGTTCACATGACGTAAAAATAATCCGAGTAAAGAGAACTCGATTGGTGTGAGAAGAATTTCTTCATTATAGACAGAAACGAAATGCTTTGCCTCATCCCATAAAATGCCGTGATATTGGATTTGCGTACGTTGATTCGTTCGCCTTAAAACAGCTTCAATTCTTGCGAAAAGCTCTTCTTCGTGGAATGGTTTCGTCACGTAATCATCTGCTCCGAGTTTTAACCCTTGGACAACATCTACTGTTTGATCACGAGCGGTAACCATAATAATAGGCACGTTACTAAATGATCGAATTCTTTTGCACGTTTCCCATCCGTCCATCTTTGGCATCATAATATCGAGTAAAACAAATTTAAAGTTTCGATTTTCTATATGTAAAATAGCTTCTTCTCCTGAAGTCGCACATATGCAGTTATATCCAATTGGAGTAAGATAAAGTGTTAATAATTCAAGCATTCTCGGTTCATCGTCTACGAGTAGTATATCGATCATAGAGTACCTCCGCATTTGTAGTTATTACGTTAAATTGTAAGTCAAAATCATGAAGAAATGGTGCAGATTATAATGCATCTGCATAATTTCTTCAGAATTGCTTGTTATTGTAAAGTTGAAATTCCATTTTAGGTAATAAGATTGGTTCGAAAACAATTACGGGGGCGATATAGTGAAAAAGATGACCCGAATTTTTGGGATAACAATAATTGCAGCAGTCGGTCTTGCGGCATGCGGACAAACGAATACAGATCATAAAAATCATGAATCTACAGAAGAGAAGAAAACAGAGAAAAAGGAAATGAAAATGAATCAGAAAGTAACTGCGCCGAAAGAAATGAATCAAGGTGCATCGAATGATTTATTAACGACAAGTTTAAAAAATGTAACGAGATTAAATACAAATGATCCTTTGCAAATGGCAGTATTAACTTCGCAAACAATATGGCCGGCAACTCATAAAGAGAATCAGCCAGGTGCTGTTATTTTAGTGCCAGTGAACGAGTGGCAATTAGGTATTGCAAGTGCGGATCTTATTCATCATCCGAATAACGGACCGATTTTATTTATAGAAAAAGAAAAAGTACCTGAAATGACGTTAAAAGAAATAAAACGATTAAATCCGCTCGGAACGAAAGATGGAACACAAATTATGGTTATGGGGGATGTAGGCGTTAGCACGCTTGAACAATTAAAAGATTATAAAGTAAAACAAATAAAAGAAACAGATCCAGCTACATTTGCAAAAGATGTTGATAAAGAATACGCCGATATAACAGGAAGCTATCCAAATAGCGTTATCGTCGGTTCGTCTGAAGAGGAAGGGCGTTTATATACAACACCAGCTGTAAACTGGATTTCTCATATGCCAGAACCACTACTCTATACAGAAAAGAATAAAGTGCCAGAATCGACGATAGAGGCATTAAAGATGAGAAAAGATAAAGCAAATATGTATTTACTAGGACCAGAAAAAATCGTTTCCAAAGAAGTAGAAAAAGAGTTAAGCAAATACGGGAAAGTAACGCGTATTAGTGGGGAGACTCCAGTAGAAAATTCTATTGCATTTGCGAAATTTAAAGATGAAAAAACGAAATTTGGGTGGGGGTTCACAAAAACAGGTCACGGTTTATCATTTGTTTCAAGTAAAACACCAGACTTAGCAATTGCGGGAGCGCCGTTTTCACATATGGGTAAACATGCCCCTGTTGTTTTGCTTGAGGAAGGAAAAGCTTCACAACCAGTTTATGACTTCCTTGCTAGTATTCAACCGAAGTTTAAAGATGACCCAACACTTGGACCGTATAACCACGGCTTCTTATTAGGAAGTACTAGTGATATTTCATTTGAAACACAAGGTATATTGGATGAGAGATTAGAGATTGTGCAAGAAAGTGGTCAAGGTCACGGTGGACATTAATAAAGTGAAACTTTAATCAGTGGGGGGGGTTCCTCCCCCATTGATTAAAAGCCCTCACCAATCGGGCTTTTACGGGCAGTTGATCTCCACCTAACATCTTTGCTTTCGCTGAATTTTGAGGTGGGGTCTTACTGCCAGTTAATGCGGGGTAAAATGAGCAAAGGCGCTGCTAAGGTAGCGTCTTTTTTTAGGAAACTTTTACATAGCAAAAAATCCTCTACTCGTTATATAATAGCCTTCGTGCAGTCGGCCCTGATTTTCTTACGGAGAAAATCAAATGATAAAAGAGTAGAGGAGTGGTATTTTGTTTCAAACGATAAAAAATGATTGGTTCTCCAATGTGAGAGGGGACGTACTATCAGGAATTGTTGTTGCTTTAGCGTTAATCCCTGAAGCGATAGCCTTCTCTGTTATTGCAGGTGTAGATCCGACGGTTGGATTGTACGCTGCCTTTTGTATTGCGGTTACAATTTCGTTTGTTGGTGGAAGACCTGGGATGATCTCGGCGGCAACTGGTGCGATGGCTTTATTAATGGTCACTCTTGTGAAGGATCACGGTTTACAATATTTATTTGCTACGACAATATTAACAGGTATTGTCCAAATTATTTTTGGGGTGTTCAAACTGAGCTCATTTATGAAGTTTGTTCCTAAATCCGTTATGAGTGGTTTTTTAAATTCGCTTGGAATTTTAGTTTTTACAGCACAATTGCCGCATTTTAAAAATGCAACTTGGCAAATGTATGCACTTGTCGCATTAGGACTTGCAATTATATATTTATTTCCACGTATTACGACGGCGGTACCGTCTACACTTATTTCAATTATCATTGTGACAAGTATTGTACTTATGAGCGGATTACAGTTGAAAACAGTAGGGGATATGGGAAGCTTACCGAAAGAATTACCGTTCTTTAGTATTCCTGATGTGCCGTTTACACTTGAGACATTACGTATTATTTTACCGTACTCAGTTATGCTTGCAATTATCGGTTTACTAGAGTCGTTATTAACAGCTTCGGTTTTAGACGATATGACACATACGGAAAGTAATAAACATAAGGAAGCACGTGGACAAGGTATTGCAAACATTGTCGCTGGTTTCTTCGGAGGAATGGCAGGATGTGCAATGATTGGACAATCTGTTATTAACATTAAATCGGGTGGTCGCGGGAGATTATCGACGTTTGTAGCCGGTGGTTTTTTAATCGTATTGCTATTTGTTTTAGGTGATTACGTTGTTCATATTCCAATGGCTGCTTTAGTTGCTGTTATGATTATGGTTTCGATTGGGACTTTTGATTGGAACTCTGTAAAAACGCTTCATAAAGTACCAAAAGGAAACGCATTTGTTATGATCGTAACAGTTGTAATTGTCTTAATCACACATAATTTAGGATTAGGTGTAATTATTGGAACAGTAATTAGCGCGGTTTTATTTGCGTTCAATATGGCAAAGATTCACGTGAAACATTTGTATATTGAAAATAAGAAAATATATGAAATTCACGGCCAACTATTCTTCGCATCTACGGCAGATTTTATAAATGCTTTTTCATATAATGAAGATGCAAAAGAAATTGAGCTGAACTTTACTCATGCACATGTATGGGATGATTCAGCAGTAGCAGCAATTGATAAAGTTATAATGAAGTATGAACAAAGCGGTGTGAAAGTAAGGATCACAGGGTTAAATGAACGAAGCTCGAAGATTGTTTCAAATTTAGCTACCTATAATAAGAGAATTGCTAGTTAGAAGCCTCCTTTTTAGGGGGCTTTATTATATAATACGGATAGGATAACGAAAAGGGGATTCAGCATATGTACAAACAAATTATATTAGCATGTGACGGTTCTGAACATGCACTTCGAGCAGCGGAGCATGCAACATATATTGCGAAATTTAACGAAGAAACACATGTTGAAGTTGTGTACGTAGTAGATAATAGAACGGCAAAATCAGATATTATACAAGGACAAACGGATTTAGAAACAATATCAGCTAGTCGAAAAGATAAATTAAAAGAGATTGAGGGTTTATTAAAGAAAGAGAACATTTCCTACAAAATTACAATTCTACATGGTGATCCAGGAGATACGATTGTTCAATATGTAAATACAGGAGATATAGACCTTGTTATTGCTGGAAGTAGAGGGTTAAATACACTGCAAGAAATGGTGCTTGGTAGCGTAAGTCATAAAATAGCAAAACGAGTGAAATGCCCGGTGATGATTATAAAGTGAAACTTTAATCAGTGGGGGGTTTGTTCATCCCCCACTGATTATCAGCCTTCACCAATCGGGATTTTACGGGCAGCCCGACCCCCATCTAACTTCTTTGCTTTCACTGAATTTTGAGGTGGGGGTCTTACTGCCCACAAATAGCGGGATAAAATAAGTTGAGTGAGATATTATGTAGTGTAAGCAGGACCTTGATATATTTCGAGGTCTTTTTTGATGTATAAAGGTGGAGAGTGTGGACATACTAGATATATAAGTTTAAAGGGAATTTGTTAACTTACAAATTTGTAAGTTAGTTGTCAGCGAAATCGATGTTATGAAAAAATTCCCATTGATAAAATAAGAATATCAAAGAGGATATGGGGAGGATGGAAGATATGAAATCACTTCAAAATTTGTCTTATAGCCAAGGGGTAAGTTTAATTTGTTTAGGGGGATTTGCTGGATCTGTTACGTTAGCTGTTTTAATAAAGATGTTTCAGCAAATGTTTTAATCGTATTGTATAAGAAGAAGGGAAATGGTCATTATAAACTACAAAATGTATACTTTAGAGATAAATAAAAAATAGCTCCTAGCGAAAGAAAGTATAGGCTAGGAGCTATTTTTATTTTATTTCTCTGTTTCTGCTTTATCGCTTGTTACTGCAACGTCTTTCCATGTTAATTTTGCACCAGGAGCAACATCGTAATTTTTCACACGATTATTTACGCCTGTTAATTCAAATTGATAATGAAGTGGAATCATAGGTGCTTCATCATGGATTAATTTTTGCCATTTATCATATACTTCTTTACGATATTTCTCGTCACCAGCTTTTTCTGATAAACCTTCAGTTAATAATTTAGTATTTTCATCGTTTACCCAGCGAGCGTAGTTGAAGCTTGCATCTTTTGACCAAAGGCCAGATAAGTCAGGGTCAGAACCAGTATTCCAAGCACCGCCGAAGATATCAACCTTTGGATCATCTTTCTTAATCATATCGTAGAATGAGTTGAATTCGTGTAGACGACCATCAACAAGTTCTACTTTTAAGCCGATGTCTTTCCAAGATTGAATAAAGAATTTTGCAAGTGGTTCACTTGTATCGCTACCACTACTAGCTAAGTAATTAATTTTGAATTCTCCGCCTTTTGGATCTTCACGGAATCCATCACCATTTTTATCCTTATAGCCAGCTTCATCTAATAATTTCTTCGCTTTTTCTACATCGAAGTCATATGCACCAGATTTGTTATTATGGAACTTCGGCATAGATGGTGGAATTGGTGAGTTAGCTGGGAAGCGAAGGCCATGATAAACCTTCTGCCCAAGTTCTTCACGATTCACTGCATATGCCATCGCTTGACGTAAACGAACATCTTTAAATTTATCTTTATCCATTACAGCTTCGTTTTTCTCTTTGTCCATATGTCCGAACTTAAATCCGATGTAACTATAGTAAAGACCCGTTCTACCAATTAGCTGTGTATTTTTTAATTTACTTACATTTGGATATTGATCTGCAGTAACTTTTGCGATATCAATATCACCTTTTTTCAGTGAAGCATTTACGATTGCTGGGTTTACTACTTTTAAAGTTACATTTTTCAAATTAGGTTTACCGCCCCAGTAGTCATCGAAGCGTTCAAATTCAACTGATTCACCAGGAACAATTTTCTTCACTTTAAATGGTCCGAATCCAATTGGATTTTTACGAACTTTATCTGATTCAGCTAATTTTTCAATTGGTACATCGCCTAAATATTTTTTAGAAGTAGGATATGTCCAAATACCAGTTTTTAAAGATGGATTAACAGTTTTATAAGTAATAGAGATCGTTTTTGGATCAACAACTTTAATACCTGAAATTTTATCAGCTTTTCCAGCGTGATATTCTTCCATTCCCTCGATCATTTGCATTTGTGTATCATAACGAACTCCAGCATATTTACTGTTACCAATAATTAAGTAAGAAAATTCTAAATCTTCAGCTGTTACAGGATTACCATCGTGCCAGTTTACATTATCTTTAATTTTTATTGTAATTGTTTTCTTATCTTCAGAAATTGTATAAGTTGCAGGTCCTTCGTTGTTAATTTCCCAGTTTTTATCTGTATATAATAAGCCTTCATCAAAGAAATCGATAACTTCAGCATCAGGAGCACCGTCATATACAACTCTACTTAACACACCTGCGAATGGTGTATTTGAAACAAGAGCATATGTTAACGATCCGTCTTGAATTTCTTTTTTATCATTTTTTACAAGAGCATTAAATTTTTTCGTATCTGTTTGGTTAGTACTAGTACTAGTTTTTTTACTTCCGCTATCAGCACCCCCACATGCAGATAGTAATAATGTTGAAGCAGCAAGTGTACTTAATACTTTGTACAATTTTGGTTTGTTCATAACTTCTCCACCCCTTATCCTTTTCTTTGTCTTGCATCAGCCGAACGTTTTAACGCTTGACCAATAAAATTTATACACAGCATCAACACTAAAATCATGATTGATGCAGGTAACCAAATCCACCATTTCTCTTGTAAAACATCTGGGTTTGTTGCATAACTTACAAGTGTACCAAGGCTAGGTGTACTTTCTGGTAAACCAAATCCTAAGTAAGTTAAACCAGATTCAATACCGATGTTCCCTGCAAGGTTTAATGTAACACTTACGATAATAATAGAACTTAAGTTAGGTAATACTTGGAAAAGGATGATCTTCCAGTTAGGTGTACCTAGAGTTTTAGATGCAGCAACATAATCGAGTTCTTTTTCAGTTAATACTTTTGAGCGAATTAATCTTGCTTTTCCTGTCCATAAGAAAGCAGTCATAATTAGAATAAACGTTGTGATATTAAAAGTAGGTACAAGTGTGATAAATACGATAATAAGCATTAACGTTGGTAGTACTATTACGAAATCAATGAATCGCATAATAACATTATCAACTTTTCCTCCGAAATAGCCTGCAATTAATCCGATAGAAAGACCAATTAAGCAAGAAAGGATTGTTATTGCTAGTCCGATAGTAAATGAGTTTCGTGTACCGATGATAAGTTGTCCAAAAATGTCACGGCCTCCATAATCAGTGCCTAACCAATGTTCAGCAGAGGGAGGTGCGTAGATAGAAAACAAATCTACACGTACAATATCTTCTTGTTTCATAATAAAAGATGTTACATAGACTGCTAATAGTAATATTGCTAGAAAGACTAGTGAAAACATTGCTAATTTATCTTTACGAAATTCGCGCCACATAATGGAGAAACCAGAGGGGCTTTTCTCGTAATGAATGACTTCGGTTTGTTTTTCAGGATTTGCTAACATGATTTTTTCCTCCTCCCCATTAATCGATTCGAATACGTGGATCAACGATGCTTAAAATGATATCGGAAAGAAGTGTTCCGAGTAACGTTGCGAATCCAGTAAATAAAACAATGGCAGTTACTACACTAAAGTCACGTTGTCCCATAGATTGGATAAATAATTGTCCAATTCCTGGATAACTAAAGATATTTTCTAAGAAGAGTGCCCCAGTAACTAAACCTGTAATTTCATAACCTAAAAAGGCCGCAATTGGTAAAAAAGAATTTCGTAAAATATGTCGTGAATAAACTTTAGATTCAGGAACACCTTTTGCTCGAACAGTTCGTACAAAGTCTTTATGTTTCGTATCAATAATTTCACTACGTAAATATTGTACAGTACCGACAGTGGCAATTAATGCCCCTGATAGAGCCGGTAATAAAATGTGATTAAATTTACTTACATAATAAGCAAATGTACCAGTATCAATTTGTGGATCTACGCTACCCCCGGTCGGGAAAATTGGAAACTGGAATCCGAAAAGGAAGAGCATAATTAATCCGAAAATAAAGAGCGGTGTAGCAAATCCTAAATAGTTATAGAGTGTAATGAGTCGATCGCCCCAAGTATCGTTCCAACGGCCACTTATTACTCCAAGTGGAATGGCAATAATATAAGTAAGAATAAGAATAACAATTGCTAATGAAATTGTATTTCCGAGACGTTCACCAATCAAATCTGTTACTTGCATTTTATGAGCATAGGAAACACCGAAGTCACCTTGTACAGCGTTTTTAACCCACCGTACATATTGCGTTGTTACAGGATCATTTAATCCTAGCTTTTCACGTTGTTCTTCAAGGATTTTTGGATCTGCTTTCGGATTTGCCATCTCTGCTCCAGTTAATGCATCACCTGGCATTGCTTTAGCTAGTAGAAATACGAGCACGCTTAATATGAATAATTGCGGAATCATGATTAAGATTCGGCGTAATATAAACTTCCACATGATTTATCACTCCCTTATGGTAATGCCACCCGATGCGTTGGCGAGATTGGTTTTAAATCGTAAGCACGACCATTTTCGTTGAAATAGTTTTCGTATGATTTTTCGTATTCAGCGCTTACTTCACGACGTAATTTACGTTGTTGTTCGCGGTTTTCAGGACGAATATCAGGAATAGCTGATATTAAGCGCTTCGTATAAATATGTTGTGGATTATTATAAATCTCTGCACTAGTTGCTTCTTCCACAATGCGCCCGCGGTACATAACACCGATGCGGTCACACATATGACGAATTACACCCAAATCGTGACTAATAAATAAATATGTTAATCCTAGTTCAGCTTGTAAATCTTGCAAGAAGTTTAAAACCTGCGCTTGTACAGAAACGTCAAGTGCAGATACTGGCTCATCGGCGATAATAAGCTTTGGTTTTAATGTAAGAGCACGTGCAATACCAATTCGCTGTCTTTGTCCACCGGAAAACTCATGTGGATATTTATAAATAGACTCTGGATTTAATCCAACTATACTAAGATACTCTTGAACGGTTCTACGTTCTTCCTCAGGCGAAAGCTTCTCAAAATTCCGAAGAGGCTCGGCAATAATATCGAGAACGCGTTTCTTCGGATTTAGCGATGAATATGGATCTTGGAAAATCATTTGAATATCTTTTCGTTGTTCACGTAACTCAGAGCGACTTAATTTTGTTAAATCTTTATTATTAAAATGAATGTTACCGCCCGTCGCTTTTGTTAAATGCATAATTGCTTTACCGGTTGTTGATTTACCACTACCTGATTCACCAACGATTCCGTACGTTTCACCAGGTTGTAATTCAAAACTTACACCATCGACAGCACGCACGTAATCTAATGTGCGCCCGAAGAAACCACCTTTAATTGGAAAGTGTACTTTTAAATCTTCTACTTTAAGCAGTGCCATGAGTTACGTCATCTCCTTTCTTATGCTGGAAGTTGAAATGTTTATAACAAGTACAACGTACCCAATGGTCTGGTTTTACTTCATGTAAAACTGGGTTTTCTTCATGCTGGTCTGGTCTAACCCATGGAATTCGAGCTTGGAAGCGGCAACCTGTGCGAGGTAGCTTTGCTAACGAAGGAACCACCCCTTGAATTACATGCAATTTTTCTTTTTCAGCATACGCAGATGGAATTGAGTTTAATAGAGAACGAGTATATGGGTGAAGAGGGTTATTAAAAATCTCTTCTACTGTTCCTGTTTCTACAACTTGTCCTGCATACATAACGACAATACGATCAGCCGTTTCGGCAACAACACTTAAATCATGTGTAATTAAAATGATACCCATCTTTGTTTGTTCTTGAATGGATTTTAGTAAGTCTAGTATTTGAGCTTGAATTGTTACATCTAGAGCGGTTGTCGGTTCATCAGCAATAATGAGTCCTGGGTTACAAGCAATTGCGATTGCGATAACAATTCTTTGTCTCATTCCGCCAGATAATTCATGTGGGTATTGTTTATATGTAAGTTCTGGTTTTGGAATACCAACTTGATGGAGTAGTTCTAAGGTGCGTTCTTTCTTTTCTGTTTTCGAAAGGCTTGTGTGGTAGTCTAAATTTTCTTCGATTTGTTTTCCAACTGTCATAAGAGGATCGAGTGCTGTAAGAGGTTCCTGGAAAATCATACCGATGTTTGATCCGCGTACTTTATTCATTTCTGCGGTCGACATAGTTAGTAAATCCTTATCTCTATAGTAAAGTTGCCCTTGTAATTTTGTATTTGCTTCATTATGCAGTCGCATAATGGAAAGGGCAAGTGCACTTTTTCCGCAACCTGATTCACCAACTATCGCGACAATTTCATTTTCATGGACAGTTAACGAAACGTTATCAACTGCTGCATGGTATTGATCTTGTATGCGAAAGGACGTCTGTAAATTTTCAATGCGAAGAAGTGGATTCTTCATGGCTATCCCTCCATCTTTCTGAAAAAACTAAATATTTTGTATGTTGTTGTTATTTTAATATAAATTGACAATGTTTGACAAGCATAAGTTGAAAAAATATTCAAAAATCTTTTTATATAAAAATTGAATGCAGTTGTACTAGTAGTTGAAGAGTTTTGAAAACGCTAACATATATGTAAGAGGAAAATAAATCTTTTGTAAGAAAAAAGATTTATATGTAGAAAAAAGAGAGGCATTCTGGGAAGAACGGTCTCTCTTTTTTTTTGTAAGTATAATATTAGTAATTAAGCTTGTTTTGATTTTGCCGACCCTGTATTTAAAGTAAGGGCAAGGAAGAACATTGCAAGTACACAGGATGCAAGTAATAAGATGAATCCGCCATCCCATCCGAATGCATCTACGATAAAGCCCATAGCAGCACTAGCAAAAGTAGCTCCGCCTAGGTAACCGAAGAACCCAGTTAAACCAGCGGCAGTTCCAGCAGCTTTCTTTGGTGCTAAATCAAGAGCGTGTAGACCAATTAACATAACAGGTCCGTAAATTAAAAATCCAATGGAAACAAGTGCGATACTATCAATGATTGGGTGACCAGCAGGATTTAGCCAGTAAACGAGAACGGCAATGAATACACCGACCATAAATAAAATACCTGCAGGTGCGCGGCGCCCTTTAAATAGTTTATCACTCATCCATCCGCAAAGAAGTGTACCTGGAATACCAGCCCATTCATATAGAGCGTAAGCGGTACGTGAGCTACTATGAGTAAAGCTTTTTTCTTCTACTAAATAAGTAGGAGCCCAGTCTACAACGCCGTAACGTACGAAGTATACAAAAACGTTCGCGATAGCGATGTACCATAAAAATTTATTGTTTAGTACGTATGTAAATAAAATTTCCTTTACCGAAAGTTCGCGTTCGCGATCTTGTACTTTTTCATCTGATGGATACTCTCCAGTGTGTTCTTCAATAGAAGGTAATCCGCAAGATTGAGGTGTATCTCTCATTGTAATTAATACATAAATACCAACTAAAATTGAAAGAATACCGGGGAAGTAAAAAATGCTCTTCCAGTCATTTGCGAAGAAGTATAAGCCTAATGTTACAAGGGAAGGCATAAGCGCTCCGCCGACATTATGAGCGACGTTCCAAATAGACATTTTTGTACCACGTTCACTAATAGAGAACCAGTGAACCATCGTACGGCCACATGGAGGCCACCCCATACCTTGCACCCATCCATTTAAAAACTGAAGTACAAACATAAGTATGATGCTCGTTGTAATGAAAGAAAATGAACCGAAAATAATATTAATGATACCTGATAAAAATAGCCCAGCTGCTAAAAAGTAGCGAGGATTACAACGGTCAGATACGATCCCCATCAGGAATTTACTTAATCCATAAGCGATAGATACTGCTGAAAGGATAACCCCAAGTTCTCCTTTACTAAAGCCTTGTTCGATTAAGTATGGCATTGCTAGTGAAAAGTTTTTTCGAACAAAGTAGTAACCTGCATAACCGATGAAGATACCTAAGAATACTTGTAAACGTAATTTACGGTATTCGCTATCAACGCGATCAGCTGGTAAGCGTTCCGCGTGGGGCGCAGGTTTAAATAATTGTGTGAAAAACATAAAATGAAAATCCTCCCCTAATTAATTCGAAGCGTTTTAAGACAGAGAATACAAAAAGGCCATGAAATATAAAAAAGTTCCCCTTTTTTATGATTCATAGCCGTATACTCCGATTCTCCGTGACTGTCAATATTAACTTCGACGAAAATTATACAACTTTGTGACAAAAATGTAAACGTTTTTATAAATAAAGTTGTTGACGTAATTTGTTTGTGGGATTAATATTTAAATACGTTAAATATTTTATTGTTTAAATAAGAGGTGGATAACATGCCAAATGATATGACTCATATTGATAAGATTCAAGCTCTTACATTTGCTATAGGAAAGAAAATGCAAACGGAGCTACTGGAACAAATGCAAGCATCAGGACTTACACCACCACAGTTTTATATTTTGAAGATTTTAGATCATCACGGAGCCTCAAGAGCAACAAAATTAGCGGAGAAAATGTACGTGAAACCGAGCGCGATTACAGTAATGATTGATCGTTTAATTGATCATGGGCTAGTAGAGCGTTATCACGACGATAATGATCGCCGTGTTGTTGTCATTGAGCTAACGAAAAAGGGGAAAGATACAGTAGAAGAGGCGATGGCAGCTCGTAATGAGCATATCGGCAAATACTTTTCACAATTAGAATTACAAGAGCGAGAAGATTTGTTACGTCTCTTTGAAAAGTTAGAAACAATTATTTGCGGGACACAAGAGAAAAAAGAGAATAAATAAGAGGAATTGAGGAGATTACATGGAGCAACAAGAAAATCAGAATAGAAAGTTGTTGTTAGTCGGTTTGGTAATCGCGATGCTATTTGCTGCGTTAGACGGAACAATCGTTGGTACAGCAATGCCGCGTATCGTAGGTGAACTTGGCGGATTAAGCTTAATGACATGGTTAACAACTGCTTACATGTTAACATCAACGACAGTCGTACCAATTGCAGGTAAATTAGCGGATTTACTTGGGCGTCGTAATGTATATATAACAGGATTAGTTATTTTTATGATTGGTTCAGCGTTATGTGGTATGGCAAATGGTATGACAGAATTAATTATTTTCCGTGGTATTCAAGGTCTTGGTGGCGGTATTATGATGCCAATGGCTATGATTATTATCGGAGATATGTTCACAGGAAAAGAACGTGCGAAATGGCAAGGTATTTTTGGAGCTCTATACGGTCTTGCTTCTGTAATTGGACCACAAGTTGGTGGTTGGATTGTAGATGCAGTGAACTGGAGATGGGTATTCTACATTAACTTACCAGTTGGTATTTTAGCGACGATCTTTATTGCAATGGGATTAAAATCACATAAACAAACAGGTCCAATTAAAATTGACATCGCTGGAATCTTTACGATGATTCTCGGTGTTGTAAGTTTATTACTTGCGTTAACGTTTGGCGGGAAAGATTACGCATGGGATTCTTGGCAAATTATCGGGTTATTCGCATTAGCTTTAATTGGTATTGTTAGCTTTATTATTGTTGAAACGAAAGCTGAAGAACCAATTTTACCAATGCATTTCTTTAAAAATCGCACCTTTACAATACTGAATGCGATTGGATTCTTTATGAGTATCGGAATGTTTGGAGCTATTATGTTCGTACCGTTCTTCATGCAAGGAATTGTAGGAGTAAGTGCTGCTGAATCAGGAACGATCATGACACCAATGATGATTACAATGATTGTTATGAGTATTATCGGCGGTCAACTTGTATTAAAAGTCGGTGTGAAACCACAAATTATCACAGGTATGCTTGTTATGGCTGGTGGATTCTGGTTATTAACAACGATGGATATGCACACAACTAAGCTTACTGCTACTTCTTATATGATGGTTATCGGTTTAGGAATGGGTCTTGTTATGCCAACATTAACATTGGCGTTACAAGAAAGCTTCCCGAAAAAAGATCTTGGTGTAGTAACATCATCAAGTCAGTTCTTCCGTCAAATCGGTGGAACATTCGGTATTACAATTTTAGGATCAATTATGAATAACACTTCAGGTACAACATTAACAAATAAATTAGTACCTGTATTAGATACGTTCCCGAAAGAAGCGGGACAAATGGTAACAAAATTTAAAGATATGATTCATACAGACCCACAAGGTTTATATTCGATGCTCTTTAATCCAGAAGCATTAAAGCAAATGCCAGAAGCATTCTCTAATAGCATCGTACCAATTTTGAAAAGTTCTTTAGTAGACTCACTTCATACTGTATTCTTAACAGGATTAGTATTTATCATAGTAGGTGCAATCTTTACGATTTTCTTACAGAAGATTAAGCTGTCTGATCGTAAAAAAAGTGCTGAAGAGCCTGCTGTAGAAGAGAACGAACGAACTGCATCATCTTCGTAATGAAAAAGCATCGCCTTATGGCGGTGCTTTTTTTGAGTATAACCTTAAAAGCTTTTTTATGAGAAATGATTGACGTATTTTTAGAAATACGTTATATTATTTTCTGTAAACGGTTACATGAAATGGAGAGAAAAGAGAATGAGTACGATTAAAGACGTTGCGAAATTAGCGGGAGTATCTGTTGCGACCGTTTCCAGAGTGTTAAATAAAAATGGATATGTTCATGAGGATACATTAAAGAAAGTAGAGCGAGCAATTGAAATGCTAGATTATAAGCCTAGTACAGTAGCGCGTTCTTTATACAATAAAAAATCTCGTTTAATTGGCTTAGTTGTTCCAAATATCGTGAATCCATTCTTTCCGGAAGTTGCACGTGCCGTAGAAGATGTAGCACATAAGCAAGGTTACACAGTTGTCCTTTGTAACTCTGATGAAAGTTTAGAAAAAGAGAAACAATACATTGACGTACTTAGACAAAATAATGTGGATGGGTTTATTGTGGCAACGAATCCACAAAATAGTGTTAATTACATGAATTTGTCTATTCCAGTTGTTGCGATTGACCGTATGTTTAATGAGCGCATTCCTACTGTATATGCAGATAACTATGCAGGGAGTCAGGCGGCGACAAAGTTATTAATAGATAAAGGATGTAAACATATTGCACATATTCGCGGACCACGTGATGTAAGCACAGCCAACGAACGTTTTGAAGGCTTTGTAGACGTTATTACGCAAAATAATCTTTCTTATATGATTGCAGAGAGTACATTCGATCCAGCTAATAGTGAACAGGTAGCGGTAGAATTATTGGAAGAGTATCCGCATATTGACGGAATTGTTGCTGGGAATGATTTAATTGCAATTGGTATTGTAAAGGCTGCACTTCAAAAGGGGATTTCTATCCCAGATGATTTACAAATTATCGGATTCGATGGAATTTCTTTAACAGAAATGATGTATCCATCTATTACGACTGTTGCACAGCCAATATATGAAATGGGGAAAATTGCAACAGAGCTGTTGTTAGAGCAGATGGAAGGAAATGCATTAGAAGAGAAACACTATCGTTTACCGATTGAAATTATAGAAAGAAATACAACGAAGTAAGGAGATGAGACAGATGCCGAATATTGCAGTAGTAGGTAGTATTTCAATGGACTTAGTGGCTGTTTCAAAAATACGGCCGAAAGCAGGAGAAACAGTAATTGGTGAAGCGTTTCATACGATCCCAGGAGGGAAAGGAGCTAACCAAGCAGTTGCAGCAGCTAGATTAGGAGCAAATGTAGCGATGGTTGGTGCAGTAGGAAATGATGATTATGGAACAGTAGTTAGAAAAAATTTGGAGAACGAACGCGTTTTTATCGACTATGTGGTACCGGTTACAGATAGAACGACAGGAATTGCTCATATCATTTTAGCAGAAGAGGACAACAGTATTGTTGTCGTACAAGGAGCAAATGCTCTTGTAAATGAGTCGATTGTAGATCGTTCAAAAGACCTTCTTGTAAAAGCTGATATGGTTGTTCTTCAACTAGAGATTCCGCTTGAAACAGTAAAATACGTTCTGTCTATTTGTGAGGAGCATAAAATTCCGGTTATGTTGAATCCTGCTCCAGCACAAATCTTATCAGAAGATATTTTAGAAAAGGCGACTTATATTACGCCAAATGAGCATGAGTGTCGCATTGTATTAGATGATTTCACATCACCAATTGAAGATCTACTGGCTAAATACCCAAACAAACTACTGATAACAGAAGGTTCTAGCGGTGTTCGTTTCCATAATGGTACGGAGATTGTACATGTTCCTAGTATTGCTGTTGATGTAGTAGATACGACTGGAGCTGGTGACACATTTAATGGTGCGTTAGCAGTTGCACTTTCTGAAGGAGAAACACTTCAAAAAGCAATTCGTTTTGCCAATATTGCTGGTGGCCTTTCTGTAACAAAACTTGGGGCACAAGGCGGTATGCCAACGAGAGATAGGGTGCGTGAAGTGCAGGTGATTGTCGGATGAAAAAGCACGGTGTATTAAATAGCGAAATCGCGGCAGTCCTTGCTTCACTTGGACATACAGATACAATTGTAATTGCTGATTGCGGATTACCTATTCCTGATGGAGTAAAACGAATTGATTTAGCAGTTGAGATTGGGAAACCTAGTTTTTTAGACGTATTACAAGTAGTTGCCGATGATATGGCGATTGAAAAAGTGACGTTAGCAGAAGAAGTTATTATGAGTAATGCAGAGGTAAATAAAGAGGTTGAGATGCGTTTAATAGAGCCGGCATTTGAATATGTGTCTCATAAGGAGTTTAAAGAGCATACAAAGAGAGCGAAGGCGATTATTCGTACAGGAGAAGCAACGCCTTATGCGAATGTTATTTTACATGCAGGCGTGATTTTTTAATAAAGGGATGTGATGAGAATGCATATTGAAATGAAAAACATTTCAAAAGCGTTCAGTGGTAATCCTGTTCTAAAAAACGCACAGTTTATGATTGAAACAGGAGAAGTCCATGCATTGATGGGGGAAAACGGAGCGGGGAAATCGACGCTCATGAAGATTTTAACAGGTGTATATAAAAAAGACAGTGGAACAGTCACGATTGATGGACAAGAAAGAACTTTTAAAAATGCGAAAGAAGCTGAAGAGTATGGTATTGCATTTATCCATCAAGAGTTGAACATATTACCGAATTTAACGGTAGCTGAAAATATGTTTCTTGGAAAAGAGTTAATGTATGGGAAAACGGGCATTTTACGTACGCGCCAAATGAATGCGATTGCCAAGCAACAATTAGCGGATCTTGGTCTACATGTGAGAGGCGCTATGCTAGCAGGTGAATTATCAGTTGGACAACAGCAAATTATTGAAATTGCGAAAGCATTAATGACAAATGCGAGCGTTATTATTATGGATGAACCTACAGCAGCATTAACAGATCGCGAGATTGAAACGCTGTTTACTGTTATTAATAAATTACGTAAAGAGGGCGTTTCGTTCGTTTATATTTCACACCGGATGGAAGAAATTTTTTCAATATGTGATGCTATTACGATTTTGCGTGATGGAGAATATGTAGGGAAAAGATTAATTCCAGAAACGTCATTTGATGAAGTAGTGAGTATGATGGTGGGCCGCAGTATTGGTGAACGTTATCCAGAGCGTAATAGTCAAATTGGTGAAGTGATTTTTGAAATGCGTAACGGAACGAAAAAAGGAAAATTTGAAAATGTTTCGTTTCAAGTTAGAAAAGGTGAAATCCTTGGTGTTGCTGGTTTGATGGGAGCCGGTCGTACGGATATCATGAAAGCAATATTTGGATATGAACCGCTCGATTCAGGACAAATTTTTATGAATGGACAAGAAGTGAAAATTGATAGTCCAATTGATGTAATTAGACAACGAATTGCTTTTATTACAGAGGATAGAAAATCAGAAGGGCTTGTGTTAGATTTTTCTATCCGTGAAAATTTAGCATTACCAAACTTAGAAAGTCTTTCAAAGGGGAGCGTTGTTAATAAAGGTTTAGAACAGCAATTTACAGAGGATATGATGAAGCTCCTTAATGTGAAAGCAGCAAACGGAGAGCAATCTGTAAAATCTCTTTCTGGTGGAAATCAGCAAAAGATTGTAATTGCAAAATGGCTAGGTATTCATCCGCAGTTACTCATTTTAGATGAGCCAACAAGAGGTGTAGATGTTGGAGCTAAAAAAGAAATTTACTCTATTATGAATAAGCTTACCGAGCAAGGTGATGCCGTTATTATGGTATCGTCTGAGCTTCCAGAAGTTTTAGGAATGAGTGATCGTGTTCTTGTCATTCATGAAGGGAAAATCGGTGGTATTTTAGAGAAAGATCAGGCATCGCAAGAGTCTATTATGGCACTAGCTACAGGGGGAGAGTAAGATATGGCTAAGAAGGGGAATGTATTACAACAACTTGGTTCTTTAATTGGATTAGTATTAATTATCGTGGTAATTACAGCTTTAAATCCAGCATTTATTGAAATTCCAAATTTATTTAATATACTGCGCCAAGTATCGATTAATGCACTCATTGCATTTGGAATGACCTTCGTTATTTTAACAGGGGGTATTGACTTATCGGTAGGTTCTATTTTAGCATTATCAAGTGCACTTGTTGCTGGAATGATGGCAAGTGGCATGGATCCGTTCCTTGCAATGGCAGTTGGATTATTAGCAGGTCTTGTAATGGGTATTGTAAACGGTATCATTATTGCGAAGGGAAAAGTAGCTCCGTTTATTGCGACTTTAGCAACAATGACTATTTTTCGCGGGTTGACGCTTGTTTATATGGACGGACGTCCGATCACTGGTCTTGGTGATCATTTAATGTTCCAAATGTTTGGCCGTGGTTATTTCCTTGGTATTCCTGTGCCAGCCGTTACAATGATGATCGCTTTTGCAGTACTGTACTTTATTTTAAAGAAAACAACGTTTGGTCGCCGTACGTTTGCTATTGGTGGAAATGAAGAAGCGGCAGCTTTATCAGGTATTAATGTTACGAGAATTAAAGTAATGATTTACGGTCTTTCCGGAATTTTGGCAGCGCTTGCAGGTATTGTCTTAACATCAAGGTTAGATTCTGCACAGCCGACTGCTGGTACTTCTTACGAATTAGATGCAATTGCTGCAGTTGTGTTAGGAGGAACGAGCCTTTCTGGCGGAAGAGGATGGATTGTTGGTACATTCATCGGTGTGCTTATTATTGGTGTACTAAATAACGGTTTAAATTTATTAGGTGTATCTTCTTTCTTCCAACAAGTTGTAAAAGGACTTGTAATTTTACTAGCTGTACTAATTGATCGTCGAAAAGAAGCGTAATGGAGGGGCAATTCATGAAAAAATGGTTACTGATACTCGTTGCATGCATCATGGTAGTTACTGCTGGTTGTTCAATGGAACCACCAGAATGGGCAAAGGATTCTAGCGATAAAGGTCGAAATAAAACTATTAAAGTTGGATTTTCTGTTTCAACTTTAAATAACCCATTTTTCGTCACGTTGAAAAAAGGTGCAGAAAAGAAAGCAAAAGATAGCGGCATTGAATTAATTGCTGTTGATGCACAAAATGATGCAGCGAAGCAAACAAACGATGTTGAAGATTTAATTCAAAAAGGTGTCGATGTAGTTGTTATTAATCCAACCGATTCAGATGCTGTTGCTTCAGCGGTAAGTGCAGCTAATGCAGCCAATGTTCCTGTTATTACAGTAGACCGAGTTGCGAATTCAGGTAAAGTTGTTTCTCATATTGCTTCCAACAATGTAGAAGGTGGTCAAATGGCTAGTGATTACATTCGGGAATTAGTTGGTGAAGGAACAAATGTTGCTGAGTTAGAAGGAATCCCTGGATCGTCTGCTGCTCGTGAGCGTGGGAAAGGATTCCATAACGTAGCTGATAAGTCTTTAAAAGTAGTAGCAAAACAAGCAGCTGATTTCGATCGTGCAAAAGGATTATCCGTTATGGAAAATATTTTGCAAGCAAATAGCGATATAAAAGCAGTGTTTGCTCATAACGATGAAATGGCATTAGGCGCACTCGAGGCATTGAAATCTGCTGGTAAAACAGATGTGGTTGTTGTTGGATTTGATGCAACAGACGATGCTGTAAAAGCGGTTAAAGATGGGCGCATGGCAGCAACAGTCGCTCAAAAACCGGAATTAATCGGAGAGAAGGCGATGGAAGCAGCGAAAGAGATAACACAAGGTAAAAAGGTGGACAAATTTATTCCGATTGAATTAGAGCTTATTAAGAAAAAATAAATAAATATAAAATGAAACTTAGGAAGGAAGAATAACAAATGAAATTTTTTATTGATACAGCAAACATTAACGAAATTAAAGAGGCAAATGCATTAGGTGTAGTAGCTGGAGTAACGACAAATCCATCACTTGTAGCAAAAGAAGGCGTAGATTTCCATGAGCGTATTCGTGAAATTTGCAGCTTTATTGAAGGACCTGTAAGCGCAGAAGTAATTAGCTTAGAAGCTGATAAAATGATTGAAGAAGGAAAAGAGTTAGCAAAAATCGCTCCAAACGTTGTTGTAAAAGTTCCAATGACAACAGAAGGTTTAAAAGCAGTAAAAGCATTCTCAGATTTAGGAATTCGTACGAACGTTACATTAGTATTCTCAGCAGTTCAAGCATTACTTGCAGCTCGCGCTGGTGCGACATACGTTTCACCGTTCTTAGGTCGCCTAGATGATATCGGTCATAACGGTATGGACTTAATTCGCCAAATCGCAGAAATCTTTGCAATTCACGGCATTGAAACAGAAATCATTGCAGCATCTGTACGTCACAGTGTTCACGTAACAGACGCAGCATTAAACGGTGCACATATTGCAACAATCCCAGCAAACGTAATTGCTTCATTAGTGAAGCACCCATTAACAGATCAAGGAATTGAGAAATTCTTAGCTGATTGGGAGAAAACACAAGAGAAATAATAGAAAATCAAGAATCCTAGTTTAATTGACTAGGGTTCTTTTTTTTATTTGAAGGAATTTTCATGCAATTTTGCATATTGTCTTTTAAATTTTTAATATAAGCTATTTAATATATACAAATCACTCTTTATTTTTTATATTTCGATATAAAGTAAAACTTTAATCAGTGGTGGGGTGGGTTCATCCCCCACCGGATTATTAGCCCTCGCCAATAGGGCTTTTACGGGCAGTTATCTCCCATCTAACTTCCTCGGGTTCGCCGAATTTTGAGGTGGGAGTCTTACTGCCCAGCAAATAGTGGGATAAAAGGATAGAGAGTCTGACCAGAAAACTGGAGGGCATGATTCTATAACAGAAAGCTTAACGTTTATAGAATTATGCTTTTTTATATAGGGAGGGCAGAAAGCAGGGATTTCAATTAAAATATACTTATTTATCTGAATTTTAAGTTTTATAAAAGGAGAGAAATAGAATGAGAAGAAAAGCACCGTTTAAAGTGTTGTCGTCATTAGCAATTACGGCAATCATTGGATGCACAGCTGTATTGAGTGCTCCGTTAGCATACGCAGAAACGCCAGTGAAAGCAAAAGAAAATATGTCTACAACGCCAATTGATCATAATTTAATTCAAGAAGATCGTTTAGCGGAAGCATTGAAAGAACGAGGAACAATTAATTCAGCATCATCTAAAGAAGAGACGAAAAAAGCTGTAGAGCAATATATTGAAAAGAAAAAAGGGGATCAAGCAAATAAAGAAATTCTTCCAGAGGATACTGCTAAAGAAGCATCTGACTTTGTAAAAAAGGTAAAAGAGAAAAAGATGGAGGAAAAAGAGAAGGTAAAGAAAGCTGAAAAAAATGTGAGCCCTGATCAAAAGCCGGAGCCAAATAAAAAGCAATTAGATGGGAAAGTTCCAACTTCTAAGGCGAAACAAGCTCCATATAATGGACCTGTTCGTACGGATAAAGTGTTAGTGTTACTCGTTGAGTTTAGTGATTATAAACATAATAATATTGAGCAAACACCGGGTTATATGTACTCGAAAGATTTTAGTAGGGAACATTATCAAAAAATGTTATTTGGTAATGAGCCTTACACATTATTTGATGGTTCGAAAGTAAAAACATTTAAGCAATATTATGAAGAACAGTCTGGTGGCAGTTATACGACAGATGGGTATGTAACAGAGTGGTTAACTGTTCCGGGTAAAGCTGCTGATTACGGTGCTGATGGTAGTAGCGGTCACGATAATAAAGGACCAAAAGGTGCGCGTGATTTAGTGAAAGAAGCATTAAAAGCTGCAGCGGATAAAGGATTAGATTTATCACAATTCGATCAGTTCGACCGCTATGATACAAATGGCGATGGCAATCTTAATGAACCGGACGGTGTAATTGATCATTTAATGGTAATTCATGCCGGTGTTGGTCAAGAAGCTGGCGGTGGTAAATTAGGAGATGATGCAATTTGGTCACATCGATCTAAATTAGCAAGGGATCCAGTAGCGATTGAAGGAACAACATCTAAAGTACCTTATTGGGGTGGAAAAGTAGCGGCTCATGATTACACAATTGAACCAGAAGACGGTGCAGTAGGTGTGTTTGCACATGAATTTGGACATGACCTTGGTTTACCAGATGAGTATGATACGAATTATACTGGAAATGGATCACCTGTTGAAGCTTGGTCATTAATGAGTGGAGGTAGCTGGACAGGAAAAATCGCAGGGACAGAGCCAACTAGTTTTTCACCACAAAATAAAGACTTCTTACAAAAGAATATGGGTGGAAACTGGGCGAAAATTTTAGAAGTAGATTACGATAAAATTAAGAGTGGTGTAGGAGTCCCTACATATATTGATCAAAGTGTTACGAAATCAAATCGTCCAGGTGTCGTACGTGTCAACTTACCAGGTAAGAGTATTGAAACAATTAAGCCTGGATTTGGAAAGCGTGCATACTATAGTACAAGAGGCGATGATATTCATACGACATTAGAAACACCATTCTTCGATTTAACAAAAGGAACAAATGCAAAATTTGATTATAAAGCGAATTATGAACTAGAAGCAGAGTGTGATTTCATCGAAGTACATGCTGTAACTGAAGATGGAACGAAAACATTAATTGATAGATTGGGAGAAAACATAGTCCAAGAAGATAGAGATACAACAGATGGAAAATGGGTTGATAAATCATATGATTTAAGTCAATTTAAAGGGAAGAAAGTTAAACTACAATTCGACTATATTACAGATCCAGCTTTAACATATAAAGGTTTCGCAATGGATAATGTAAATGTAACAGTTGATGGACAAGTAGTATTTTCAGATGACGCAGAAGGACAGTCTAAAATGAAGTTAAATGGATTCGTTGTTTCTGATGGGACAGAACAAAAACCCCATTATTATTATCTAGAGTGGAGAAACTATGCCGGATCAGATAATGGATTAAAAGCGGGAAAAGGTCCGGTGTATAATACAGGTCTTGTCGTTTGGTATGCAGATGATAGTTTCAAAGATAACTGGGTTGGGTTACATCCAGGTGAAGGCTTCCTTGGTGTTGTAGATTCTCATCCAGAAGCGATTGTTGGAAATTTAGGCGGGAAACCAGCATACGGTAATACTGGAATTCAAATTGCAGATGCTGCATTTTCATTTGATCAAACACCTTCATGGAGTGTAAATTCATTTACACGAGGACAGTTTAATTATACTGGATTACAAGGTGTTACAACGTTTGATGATTCAAAGGTATACAGTAATAAGCAAATTGCTGACGCGGGACGAAAAGTTCCAAACCTTGGACTTAAATTCCAAGTTGTTGGACAGGCAGAGGATAAGTCGGCAGGCGCTGTTTGGATTAGACGTTAATAAAGTAAAAGCACATTCTTCATATGAAGAGTGTGCTTTTATATTTGTACAGTAAGTTATTATTTCAGCTTATGTAATACAAGCGTCTGTTCATATATAGTGTAGCAAATTATGTGGGGAAAAGAAATATTTCCGAGGAAATTGTCGAAGTATCGTTGGTATTTATAGACTTTCTTTTTTTAAGGAAGAATGTAGTATTGCTTTTATACATAAGTTTATTTACAGTATTACTTGGTTATATGCAAAAGTAATATATATTAGGTGAAAAAAAGACAATGATGGAATTAACCCATCATTGTCTTTTTTACTTTGCTTCTTACAAAAATCATTCCAGCAAATGTTAACAAGAATGCAGTTCCGATAACGAAGCTAGCGCTAGGTGATGCTCCGATTACTCCAACTGTAAAGGATCCAGCAACAACCCCTAACGAGAAGAATGCATAAAACAAACCGAATGCTTTCCCGCGATTATTATCTGTCGTATTTTCAACAAGTAAAGCATTAATTGCTGGGAAGAGGATAGCGAACCCAATTCCATAAATCATCATAACGATAAAGAGCATGCCTTTTGTTGCAAATAATCCGAGTAAAGATAATGCTAGTGCCATTACTGCAATCCCGATTAGCATTAGTTTTGAACGATTAAATCGATCGTAAATGCGATTTGTTGGCAGTAAGAAGAAGAGGATAGCGGTAATTCCGAATACACTTAACATCATGCCTGTTGTAGATGCTTTAAGTGCTAATGCCTCAACTTTTACTGGTAACATATAAGTGACAATCCCTTGTGAAAACATTAGTGTGAAAGCACCAATATATGCTTGTAATAACGGTTCTGATTTCAATAGTTCAATCATATCTTCTTTGTTCATCATTTGAGTTCTTGATGTATCTTTTCTTGATACGTTATTTGGTAAGAAGAATAGAGATACGATTGTACCAAGGACCATTAAAATAGAAATAGTAATGAACACCCACTCTATACCAGCTGTTGCTTTCATAATGCCGCTGAAAGCAGGTCCTACGATTGCAGCTGTTCCAACAGCAGCACCAGATAGAGCCATTGCCTTACCTTGCCTTGCTGAATTCGTTTGCTTTGATAAAAATGTAAAGGCAGCAGGAATTAAAAATCCGTCACTAAAACCGTGCATAAAGCGCACAACTAATAGTTGTTCACCACTTTGAACAACGGTGTATAACAAGACTATGAAACTCGTAATTCCCATGCTTATATAAAGGATTTTTTTTGCACCAAATTTATCGACAGCGGCTCCAGCAATAATATTACCGATCATATTAGCGAATGAGTATATACCGACAACTAGTCCGATAACAAGAGGGGTTCCTCCAAGACTCTGAGCGAAAGTACTCATAATAGGTAATTGTGAAAATGTATCTAAAAACGCTACGATAACAATAAAGTAAATAAAATATTTCAAGCGATATTCACCTCTCCTATGCTATTATGGCATAATGCTAATTTCAACTGCAATGAAATTAGCATTAACAGATGTGGAAAAAAGTACAAAGTGACAAAATATTGAACGTTATTTGTTAAAAATTAGTGGAAATGAGATTGTTTTTTTGAAATATATGGATAGAAGTACTATAATAGATTTGTAAACTTCACCAGGTTAAGTATATACATAGAGAGGGATGTTTAAAATGAAAGCATTACTTTGGCATAATCAACGTGATGTACGAGTAGAAGAAGTACCGGAACCAACTGTACGACCAGGAGCAGTGAAAATTAAAGTTAAATGGTGTGGTATCTGCGGGACAGACTTGCATGAATATTTAGCAGGACCAATTTTTATTCCAACAGAAGAGCACCCATTAACACATGTGAAAGCACCAGTTATTTTAGGGCATGAGTTTAGCGGTGAGGTAGTAGAAATCGGTGAAGGCGTTACATCTCATAAAGTGGGAGACCGCGTTGTTGTAGAACCAATTTATTCTTGTGGTAAATGTGAAGCTTGTAAACATG
Organism: Bacillus silvicola; assembly: GCF_050524305.1. Taxonomy (NCBI): domain Bacteria; kingdom Bacillati; phylum Bacillota; class Bacilli; order Caryophanales; family Bacillaceae; genus Bacillus; species Bacillus silvicola. The sequence continues at coordinate 469,013 of NZ_JBNGVC010000013.1, read as the reverse complement.
GACATTACAATGTTTGTGAACAACTTGTTTTCCACGGTCTTGGTGGAGACGGTGGTGGTTTCTCTGAATATACAGTAGTACCAGAAGATATGCTTCATCATATTCCAGACGAAATGACGTATGAACAAGGTGCGCTTGTAGAACCAGCAGCAGTAGCAGTTCATGCAGTACGTCAAAGTAAATTAAAAGAGGGAGAAGCTGTAGCGGTATTTGGTTGTGGTCCGATTGGACTTCTTGTAATCCAAGCAGCAAAAGCAGCAGGAGCAACTCCTGTTATTGCAGTTGAACTTTCTAAAGAACGTCAAGAGTTAGCGAAATTAGCAGGTGCTGATTATGTATTAAACCCAGCAACTCAAGATGTACTAGCAGAAATTCGCAACTTAACCAATGGTTTAGGTGTAAATGTGAGCTTTGAAGTAACAGGTGTTGAAGTTGTACTTCGTCAAGCGATTGAAAGTACAAGCTTTGAAGGTCAGACAGTAATTGTTAGTGTGTGGGAAAAAGATGCGACAATTACTCCGAACAACCTTGTATTAAAAGAAAAAGAAGTTATCGGTATTCTTGGATATCGTCATATATTCCCAGCTGTTATTAAATTAATTAGCTCTGGCCAAATTCAAGCGGAGAAATTAATTACGAAAAAAATTACAGTGGACCAAGTTGTTGAAGAAGGCTTTGAAGCACTTGTAAAAGATAAAACACAAGTGAAAATTCTTGTTTCACCTAAATAATATATAATAGAAGAAAGTAGCTCTTTTCTAGAAATAGAAAAGGGCTACTTTTTTTCTATACTGAAAGGTGATAGACTTTCCTTTAACTAAAGGTATTTTTGTTTGGAAGGGGAAGTCCAATGCTTTCATTTATGTTGACATTGAAACGGATGTTAAGAGCTTGTTTACGGGCATGGAAAGATAAAGAGTTTCAAGTGTTATTCGTATTAACAATTTTGACATTAACATCGGGGACGATTTTTTATAGTACAGTTGAAGGACTACGTCCTCTTGACGCTCTATATTTTAGTGTGGTTACGTTGACGACTGTCGGTGATGGGAATTTTAGTCCGCAAACTGATTTTGGAAAGGTATTTACGATCTTATACATATTTATCGGGATTGGATTAGTGTTTGGATTTATTCATAAATTGGCAGTGAATGTGCAACTGCCAAGTATATTATCGAAAAGAAAAAAAGAGTAAAGCGATTAATCAATCGCTTTACTCTTTTTTTACATTAGTTTAGACAAGTATTTGCAGTAGCTTAACAATACTTTATTACAATGTAAGTGCATTCATTACGTTCACTATGTATAAAGTTATAGTGATATGAACATTTGCATATTTTGATTAAATAATAGAAATTCGGTGGAAGGTGGGATATTCTAGTCATAGGTTAACCGAAAAACATCGTAGGATCCAAACAAAATATTTACAATAACTCAACTATAAAATGGAGGATTTCATATGAAAAAGAAAGTGCTTGCTTTAGCAGCAGCTATTACGTTAGCAGCTCCGTTACAAAATGTAGCTTTTGCACATGAAAATGATGGAGGGAATAGAGTACAGATTATTCAATATTGGTCCGCTGAAGATAAACACTCAGAAGGTGTAAATTCTCATTTATGGATCGTGAATCGTGCAATTGATATTATGTCCCGTAATACGACAATTGTAAAACAAGATCAAGTTGCACTATTAAATGAATGGCGCACAGATTTAGAAAATGGCATTTATTCTGCTGATTATGAAAATCCTTATTATGACAATAGTACATTTGCGTCGCATTTCTATGATCCAGACGATGGAAGTACATACATTCCACTTGCAAAGCAAGCGAAGGAAACTGGAGCTAAGTATTTTAAATTAGCTGGTGAATCTTATAAAAATAAAGATATGAAACAAGCATTCTTCTATTTAGGGTTATCTCTTCATTATTTAGGAGATGTAAATCAACCGATGCATGCAGCAAACTTTACAAATATTTCTTATCCACAAGGATTCCATTCTAAATATGAAAACTTTGTAGATACAATTAAAGATAATTACAAAGTAACAGACGGAAATGGATATTGGAATTGGAAAGGTACAAACCCTGAAGATTGGATTCATGGTGCTGCGGTAGCTGCGAAACAAGGTTTCCCTGGTATCGTAAATAGTAATACGAAAAGTTGGTTCGTGCAAGCTGCTGTATCACAAAGTTATGCGGACAAATGGCGTGCTGAAGTTACACCAATGACTGGTAAGCGATTAACGGAAGCGCAACGTGTAACAGCTGGATATATTCAGCTTTGGTTTGATACGTACGGAAATCGTTAAGTATTGGAGAAAGGTCAAATCTCAGAATAGAGTATTTGGCCTTTTTATCACTATACAATACATGGAGGTATGACTCGTGAAAAGTAAATTGTTAAAAGTTGTACTTAGCTTTGGAATGAGTCTAGCAGCTTTATATAGTGGATCTTCCGTTCAAGCAGAAATGTCCACAAATCAAAATGGTACGTTAAAAGTTATGACGCATAATGTGTACATGCTATCAACAAACCTATATCCCAACTGGGGGCAAAGTCAGCGTGCTGATTTAATTGGAGCGGCAGATTATATAAAGAATCAAGATGTTGTTATATTAAATGAAGTGTTTGATAATAGTGCTTCAAATCGCTTATTAGGAAATTTGAAGAAAGAATATCCAAATCAAACGGCAGTATTAGGTCGTAGTAGTGGAAGCGAGTGGGATAAGACGTTAGGCAACTATTCATCTTCGACTCCTGAAGATGGAGGTGTAGCGATTGTGAGTAAATGGCCAATTGTTGAAAAGATTCAATATGTATTTGAAAAAGGCTGTGGACCAGATAACTTATCAAATAAAGGATTTGTATACACAAAAGTTAAGAAAAATGATCGTTTCGTGCATGTAATTGGGACGCATTTACAAGCTGAAGATAGTATGTGTGGAAACACTTCGCCAGCATCTGTACGCACAAAACAGCTACAAGAAATTCAAGAGTTTATTAAAAATAAAAATATACCAAATAACGAGTATGTGTTAATTGGTGGTGATATGAATGTAAATAAAATAAATGCTGAGAACAATAGTGACTCAGAGTACGCATCCATGTTCAAAACATTGCACGCTTCTATTCCATCTTATACGGGACATACTACAACTTGGGATGCAACGACAAACAGTATTGCGAAATATAACTTCCCCGATAGCCCTGCCGAGTATTTAGATTATATTATTACAAGTAAGGACCATGCGAATCCATCGTATATAGAGAATAAGGTGTTACAGCCGAAATCGCCACAATGGACTGTTACGTCATGGTTCAAAAAATATACATATAATGATTACTCCGATCATTATCCAGTAGAGGCGACTATTTCTATGAAGTAGTCAAAAAAGTTTCTTCGTGAAGAAGAAACTTTTTTTATTTGAAAACAGGAAAATCAATCTTTCTTTCCAATATGTATAAGACATATATAGAAGAGGAGAGAAAAATGTGGATAGAGGAATTTTTAAGGAAGTTCCATTACCGTGTGCATTTTTAGATGAAGTAGCTTTAGAGAGAAATATTCAATCGATTATAGAGTTAAGTGGAGATAAGAAGATTCGTATAGCGAGTAAATCATTACGTTCTGTTCCAATTATGAAAAAGATTTTAGCTGAAAATGATCGTTTTCAAGGTATTATGTGTTTTTCACCTAGAGAAGCTTTATTTTTAATTGAAGAAGGATTTAATGATTTATTGCTAGGATATCCTGCTTATGATGAAAGAGCTTTATATGAAATTAGTTTACTTACAAAGCAAGGGATCATTATTACTTGTATGGTGGATTGTGAAGAACATATTGTTTATTTAGAAAAAATTGCTGTGGAATCTAGTGGGTGTTTTCGAGTTTGTTTAGATATTGATATGAGTAGTCGTATTTTTCAATTTCATTTTGGTGTGAGAAGATCTCCAGTTAAAGATGTCCAGAGCGCTTTAAAAATAGTAGAAAAGGTGAAGGCATCACCATATTTAATATTGGATGGTGTAATGGGATATGAAGCACAAATTGCTGGAGTGGGAGATGATATGCCAAAACAAAGGCTTCAAAATAAACTTATTTCGTATTTAAAGAAGAAATCGGTGCTAGAAATTAACGAAAGAAGAGGGAATATCGTAAAAGAAATACAAAACCTTGGTATTGAACTAAGGTTTGTTAATGGGGGCGGAACGGGGAGTATAAAAACAACTGAGCAAGATCACTCAGTTACGGAAATTACTGTAGGATCCGCTTTTTACTCTCCGAAACTGTTTGATTATTATAAAGAAGTAAAATTTCAACCAGCCGTTGGATTTGCTGTACCAATTGTACGTAAACCAGCTCCACATATTTATACTTGCCTAGGAGGTGGGTATATTGCTTCAGGTGCAGTTGGTAAAGAGAAGGAGCCCGAGGTCTGGAAACCGCATGGTGCAAAGTTATTAGCGTTAGAAGGAGCTGGTGAAGTGCAAACACCGGTTTACTATAACGGTGAGGAACAATTGTATATAGGGGATACTATATTGTTTCGCCATAGTAAAGCTGGAGAATTATGTGAGCGCTTTCCTGTTTTGTATCGTATTAAACAAGGGGAAATTGTTGGAGAGTATTCAACATATCGGGGGGATAGCCAATGCTTTCTGTAAAGGGACAAAAATGGAGAAATTGGACAGGTAATGTAGAGGGAACTCCGCATTATACGATGTACCCAGAAAGTATACAAGATGTAATAGAAGTTGTAGGACTTGCACAAGAAAGGGGAAAGAAAATTCGGGTTGTGGGTTCAGGGCATTCTTTTACACCTCTCGTCCAAACAGAAGAAATTTTAGTTTCGTTAGATGAACTCAAGGGGATTATGAATGTTGATGCAGAGAAGATGACCGTAGAAGTATGGGCGGGAACAAAACTACATGATTTAGGGAAATTACTTGAGGCGAAAGGGTATGCACAAGAGAACTTAGGAGATATTGATTCGCAATCTATTGCAGGAGCAATTAGTACAGGGACTCACGGGACCGGTGTTACATTTGGGAGTTTATCAACACAAGTGCTAGAAATTACAGCAGTTTTGTCTACAGGCGAGAGTATTATTTGCTCTGAAGAAGAGAACTATGAATATTGGAAAGCGTTCCAGCTATCACTTGGAATGCTTGGTATCATTGTAAAGGTGAAGTTGAAAGTTATTCCAGCTTATTCACTTGTTTATGAAAGTGAAAAACAGCCTTTTTCTACTGTAATGGATAAATTAGAAGAATATAAGAAGAATCGCCATTTTGAATTTTTTGTTTTTCCTTATTCAGATGAAGTTCAAGTGAAATTTACAAATGAAACAACGAGTAAAGGAACTGATTTGAAGTGGCATAAACTAAAGGTCGAATTACTTGAAAATAGGATCTTTTCTCTACTATCTAAAGGGTGTAAGTGGTTTCCTTCTATTAGTAAAGGAGTAAGCCAATTATCAGCCAAGGTTGTACCGAATACAAAAATAATTGGGCCAAGCTATGAAGTGTTCGCTACATCTCGCACTGTTCCTTTTTATGAAATGGAGTATAGTGTCCCTGCAAAACATATGAGGGTTGTTGTAGAAGAGATTTCAAATCTAATTGAAAAGAAAAAGTATAAAGTGCATTTCCCAATTGAATGTCGTTATGTGCATGGTGATGATATATGGCTCAGTCCAGCGTACGGAAGAGATTCAGCGTATATTGCCGTTCATATGTATAAAGGTATGAAGTATGCTGCTTATTTTGGTGAGGTGGAGCAAATCTTTCGAAAGTATGAAGGACGCCCGCATTGGGGGAAAATGCATACTTTATCGTATGAGCAATTACAAGATATATATCCAGAGTTTCATTTGTTTTTACAAGTGAGGAAGTCACTAGATGAAACGGGAATGTTTTTAAATCCTTATGCAGAAAAGTTATTCATGAGTATGAAAAAAAGCTGACAAATAATCATTTGTCAGCTTTTTTTAGTGTAATTGCATTTCTTGTATGACTGATATGCTCATAAAATAGTAATTTATCCTGGCTAAATACATGCAATAAAACATGAATAATGAATAGGCCGTTAATTACGAATTGGAACAACAATGTAACCAGCAATACTAAAGGCTCTGTAAGATTTAAAATAGAGCTACTAGAAAGAATATAATTGATTCCACCTAAAATAAAGTAGAATATACCGTAACGGATGAATAATTCCTTCATTGTAATACGATCTGACTTTCCTTTCACGTAAATGCGAAGCAATGCTTTCCCAATTGTTTTTCCATTCGTAAAGTATGGAATGATAATAAAGTAAATAAAGATCGAACACGTAATGAAAATGAGTTCATATATGTTCGTGTAAGATTGAATATTAGAAACAAAGAAAGAATTTCCTTTGTTTTTAATGACAGGTACAACGATAGATAAGAAAATCCAATCAATTTGCATCGCGATAAAGCGACGAACGAATCCGACTGGTTTCGTTTCCAAATCAATATGACTATCTAACTCGTTTGCTTTTGGAAGGAAGTACGTAAATATTGGTGCAATGATAAAGCCAATTACGCCACCTAGTGTGTTTAAAAATAAATCATCGATATCAAATAGGCGATATGCACAATTATAAATACCGTATAGTCCAGTCACTTGGGTTAGTTCGAAAAATAGTGAAAGACATAAAGAAATGCAAATAGTTTGCAAGAAACTACGTCGGAAATAATAACGCAAGTAAATACCAAATGGAACGGTTAGTAGAACGTTAAAAGCTACTTGTAAAAACGCAGATTCTTTTAATAGATGAAAGTACGTAGCTGGTTTCGTTAAAAGTGCTGATGTATGATTACTAATCTCTTGTACGAAATAAAATGGCGAGAGTTGCATGTGTTGTGTATTGGCCGGTTGTAGGCTACAAGTATCATACGTTTGTGGCAATGGTAGAATAACGAGAAAATAGGCATTTAATAAATAGAGTAATAAAGAGTATAAAATAAATGAGCGCCATTTATTTAAATAACCATATTTTCGATAATTAAATATTAAAAAAGGGATTAAGAGAAACATTGCTAAAAAAGGAAATAAAATAAATGCTGTTTTTACTGGAAATAAATATGCAGTCAAAATGAAACTCCTTTCAATGAAAATTCGTTTATCATTATAGCGCTAAAAAGGTTTTAAAACAAAGTTAAAATATTTCGAAATAGAAAGAATTACAAATTTCACATGAATTAAGTTATGTAAAACTCAATATAAGAATACTGTGATTATGCAAGTTGAGAGAGGATACAAGAGATGCGATATGAGCTTTTTTCTGTAAGTGGGGATCATATTACGACTTTTGAAAGTGCATGGCGTTTTCAGGAGGAGGAACAGATTTTTGTTCATGATGATAATACAAAACGAAATTTGATTATTATTCGCTTTTATTGTCAGGAAAAGAAAGTTTATGCAATAAAAAATCTCTTACTGTACGGGGGCAGTAAGAGGTTTTTTATTACATATAGGCAGCATTGGATTTTGAAGAAAGGATATAATTTTGTATTTGGTGTTTCCACGTTTCATCATTCTTTCTTTGAGAAAGCCATTCGTGATAATCTTGTTGAGTTTTCCATAGCATGCGAACCATATATTCAGCTCTATTATTTATAAGATGCATCTGTGAAAATTCTATGTTAATAAAGCCTTGTGTTCCATATGATGGAGAATGCTGTTTAAGTGAATGAAATAGTTCATTTTCATAGCCATATTTAATATGAATAAGTTTAGTAACGATAAACATACGAACACCTCTTTTTCGATAGTAGTAAAAAAATGGGCTAGAAGAGAGAAGTTTTACCCAGTAAAATCTCGATTGGTGAGGGCTAAATAAAGTTTCACTTTATTTTCTTTATAGTAAGAAAAAGTAACGGGAATAATTTATATTATACTATTCAGAAAATTCAAAGTAAATAATAAAGGGTATTCGAAATTGAAATATAAAAAAGTAAGCCATCCTATTTGAATAGGATGGCTTACTTTAAAAAGTGTTAACGGTCATTTTATCCCGCTATTTGTGGGCAGTAAAAGCCTGATTGGTGAGGGCTAATAATCAGTGGGGGATGAACAAAACCCCCACTGATTAAAGTTTCACTTTATAAGAAAATGATAGTTAGTATACCTACGATAATACAGTAGAAAGAGAAATATTTTAAATTTCCTTTTGCCATAATGTTCATAAACCATTTTAATGAAATATATGTCATGATGAATGTTGCGATGAAAGCAACAATATAAGGTACAAATAATGTATCTAAATTTGGATCGTTTGCAATGTCTGTAATACTTAACAATAAACCACCTAAGCTAACAGGAATGTATAGTAAGAATGAGAAGCGAAGTGCTGTTTCTTGCTTCATACCAAGTAACATTGCTGCTACGATTGTAGCACCTGATCGGCTTATACCAGGAATTAGTGCGCAAGCTTGTGCTAGACCGACAATGATTGCATCTTTCATAGAAAGATCGCCATCATTTTTACGTCCACGCAAGTTTCGAATAATCCAAAGACCGATAGCAGTAATAAGAAGGGAAATCCCAACCATTTTAACACCTTTTAAATATTGGTCGATATAATCTTTAAATAAAACTCCAATTACACCTGCTGGAATGGTTGCAATAACAAGGTAAATAATAAAGAAGAAATCTGATTTTGCATCTTCTGCTCTTGTAAATATATAAGATAGACCATTCTTTGTTAGACGAATTAAGTCTTTTCTATAAATAAGTAATACAGCTAATAATGAAGCTGAATTAACAAGTAGCTCAAAGCTAAACCCTTCTATTTTTAGTCCTAGCAAATGCTGTGCTAAAACGAGGTGACCGCTTGAAGAAATCGGAATTGGTTCTGTTAGTCCTTGGAATAGACCAAGAATTAAATATTTTAAAATGTAATAAAATTGTTCCATAACATCCTCCTTGTGTATTAGTCGAAAGAAACAACTTTTTTATTATAACAAAAGAGAGAGCGAATATTGAGAAGAAAATAATATTCGAAATAATATAAAAACCCCCATACTATGTCATAGGGGATTTTTTATATTACTGAGAAACAACTATTTCTTGAATGCTTTTTGATAATTGGACATCAACTTTTTCAGCATCATTAATATGATTCATAATAGTAGTATTTAACTTTTGGAACATTAGTTGTGTATTTTCAAATTCTCGTAATATATCATCATTACAAGATTTTTGGTTCTCGATAGCTTTAATAACATTTGTAGCGCCACTTTGTAATGTTTGAATCATAATTAAAATATTTTCGATTCTAGCGTTAGTATCAGAGCTCATTTCTACACCTTCATCAACTAAATGTAAATTATCTTTTGTATTTTCATATGCTTTTTCAATTTCTTCTTGAATTTTTTTCGTTAAGTTACCGATGTTTTTTGTACTCTCAGCTGTGCTTTCTGCTAGTTTTCTTACTTCATTAGCAACAACAGCGAATCCTTTACCGTGTTCTCCAGCACGTGCAGCTTCAATACTTGCATTTAACGCTAGTAAATTTGTTTGTGCAGCAATGTTTTGAATCACTTCTACAATTTGTTCAATTTCTTTAGAGCGTTCACTTAAATGATTCATACTATTAGAAGTACGTTGAGATTGTTCACCTAACTTATTAATTACAATGAGTAAGCGATGAACGGATTCTTTTCCTTCATTAGAGCAATCGATAATTTCCTCAATAGCTTGAATTAAATTTTGCTCTTTTTGTAGCATTTCGTTATTTAATTCGTTGGAATGTGTAGTACGCATAGAAACATTTTCAAAGCATGCGTTCAATTGTTGAATTAAGTTTTGGAGTGTATGATGTTGGTTATTTACAAGTTCGTGCTCTTGCATAACACTTTTTACACGATTATGGATAGAGGATATAATTTCTTGTTTTTCCACATCTTTTTGTTTTAACTGTGTTTCTAGTTCATGTATATGAGTTTCTAGTTGATCAATTTTATGTTGGAGTGATTTCTTTTGAGTAAACATTTTATTTAATTCAACCGCCTTTAGGATTTTTAATTTTTCTATATTTGGATTTTAGCATCTTTTATAATTTTTAAATATAGGAATTGTTGAATATTTAAGAATCTATTACATTTTATTCATAATTCTCTTTTTTTTGTCATGAAAAATAAACTGTATTTAATGGTTTTGTAAACAAACTGTAAAATAAATCATGTATAACTGTATAAGAAGGGAGTCGGATTATGAACTATTTTAAGCGAATCAGTAGTCTAGTATTAGCAGGAATCATAGGTCTTTCTAGTACAGTCGCTGTAAAAGCAGAGTCAAACGACGAGAAACTTAACAACATGCAACAGCAATTGCAGCAAAACGATGCAGATATGCAAAAGAAAGAGCAAGAGAAGCAAGCTGTTAGTAAAGAAATTCAAGGTATCGAAAATGAACTACATAATTTAAATAATACAATTGCAAAAAATAAAGAGGATCAAGCTGCTATTCAACGTAAAATCGATGAAACACATAAGCAGATTGAACAAAAAAAAGCAGATATTGTCGTTTTAGAAGATAAAGTCCTTGCTCGTAAGGACATTATGAAAAAACGTATGGTTTCTGTTCAAAATAGCTCAAATACGAGTTTAGTAGTAGAGGTTGTTGTAGAATCAAAAAACTTTGCTGATTTTATACAACGTATGAACGCGGTATCTACAATTTTAGATGCAGATAAAGAAATTTTACGTCTACAAGAACAAGATCTTCGTCAAATTGAAGAAGATAAAAAAGAGATTGACGAAAAAGAAGCATCTTTAGTAGTAGATAAACAAAAATTAACAAAAGCACAAGCTGAGTTGCAAGATAACTTGAAAAAGCGTCAAGATAACTTACAAGCAGTTCAAGCTAAATATAATACGATTGCAAGCCAACTTAATTTAGCAGCAGAAGAAAAAGCTAAAATTGAGTCAAATATGAAAACAGTACAAGAAACAATTGCTCGTGAACAAGAAGCAGCGAGAATTGCAGCAGAAGAGCGTGCAAAAGCGGAAGCAGCTGCAAAGGCTGAGCAAGAAGAGCTAGCGAAAGCGAAGGCAGCAGCAGCTAAGCAAAAAGAGGAACAGGCAGCTAAGCCGGCAGAGCCTGTAGCAAAAAATACAACACCAGAGTCTAAGCCAGACCCTAAACCAGCTCAAGGTGGAAAAGAATTTTATGTAACAGCAACTGCTTATACAGCTGATCCATCTGAAAATGGTTATAAAGCGGGTGAAACTGTAAAATCTAAGATGGGGCATAACTTGACTGCAAATCCCAATATGAAATTAATTGCTGTAGATGAGGCAGTTATTCCATTAGGATCTACTGTATATGTAGAAGGTTATGGAACAGCAATTGCTGGAGATACGGGTAGTGCAATTAAAGGTCATATTATCGATTTATTAATGCCAGATTCTGCAACAGCTAATGCTTGGGGTAGAAGAACTGTTAAAATTACAATTTTAAACTAAATAAAAATCCAACTTCACAACAAGTGAAGTTGGATTTTTTTGTGGAAATAATGTTAAGTTGAGTTTACATTTTGTTAAGAGTAGCATACAATAATGGTAAGAGGTGGTAAATTTGACCATTTTAAACAGGGTGAAGGAATTAAGAGCTCGCTTTAATTTCACGCAAAGTGTATTAGCAGAAAAGGTTGGAGTAACGAGACAAACGATCGCTGCAATTGAAAAAGGGGATTATGTTCCTTCGTTGTTATTAGCACTTACGATTTGTGATGTATTCGAGTTAAAGATGGAAGATGTGTTTGTTTTAAATAAGGAGGGCGAAGAGGATGAATAGAATTGGGGTTTCTTATATCTTAAATGTGCTGAGATTTATGATAGCTTTTTGGGCATTTATTGAGCTCTATTATGCTTGGATAGAGCTAGCAAATATTATTGAAACTGAGAAAGTACCGTTTGAAGTAACAATCAATATGATACCATTCGGATTGTTATTAATTGTGGCTATTACAACAACTGTTTTTTATAAAGTTCAAAAGAAGAAACATAAAGCTCTTTCTTATTGGATGTACCCGTTATTATTTCCACAAGAAGACGAGCGGGAAAATGCAATTACACAAAAGGCATGCCGGACAACATTTGTGTCATTCTGGTATGGAATAGTTATTGCTATTGGATTTTTAACACTTTCTCCTGTAGCTAATTTATATATTCCTGGATACCCATTATATATTTTATTTTTCATGCTTTTTATTCAAATGACAGTCTTTTACGTATCCCTGTACAGAAATAAATTAGTCTAAAAAAGAAACCTTCTTGCTGAAGCAAGAAGGTTTCTTTTCAGCTTACACTTGTACATATAGCAATATTGTCTTATCATTTTATATAGAGTAAGATTTTGTAACGGAAAGGAATTGTATATGAATAAGCAAAGAATTTATAGTATAGTAGCAATCCTTCTATTTGTTGTAGGTGGTGTATTAATCGGAAAGCCATTTTATGATGGATATCAGGCTGAAAAGAAACAGACTGGAAATGTACAAGCTGTTCAAAAGATGGATTATGAAAAGCATGAGACGGAATTTGTAGATGCTTCGAAAATTAATCAACCAGACTTGGCAGAAGTAGCGAATGCATCATTAGATAAGAAACAAGTAATCGGTCGTATTTCGATTCCAAGTATTTCAGTAGAACTTCCTGTTTTAAAAGCGTCGACTGAAAAGAATTTATTATCAGGTGCGGCAACTGTAAAAGAAAATCAAGTGATGGGACAAGGGAATTATGCGCTTGCAGGGCATAATATGTCAAAAAAAGGTGTTTTATTTAGTGATGTATCAACTTTAAAAAAGAACGATAAAATTTATTTGTATGACAATGCAAATGAGTATGAGTATACTGTTACCGGTGTATCTGAAGTGACTCCTGATAAATGGGAAGTTGTAGAGGATCATGGGAAAAATGAGATAACGCTTATTACATGTGTATCTGTTAAAGATAATTCTAAGCGTTTTGTTATTACGGGTGATCTAGTAGGAACGAAGGCGAAGAAATAAAGAAAAAAGAAGGTTCACTCTTTAAAGAGTGAACCTTCTTTTTTATCAAATGTTGGGAAATAAAAGAATATTTTAGTTGGTATTTAAGTATTTTTCTATTTTTGTATAATAAAGTAATGATTCTAGATTTTGGGGGGAACAAAAGTGAAACAGCAAGTAAAAAAACTTCTTTTAACAACAAGTGTAGCGTTATTGGTAGCGCCAATTTCTACTTATGCACATCCAGGACGTACAGATGCTAATGGTGGACATACGTGTCGTACAAATTGTGAAAAATGGGGATTGCAGTACGGGGAATATCATTATCACAATAAACCAGCTTCTAGTAGTGGTACAACGAGCCCAGCTCCTAGCCAAAATAAAAATGGTGCTGTAGAAGCTGAAAGAAAAGCAGAAGCGCAGCACAATGCGGAGGCAGAAAAACAACGTGCTGCAGAAGCACAGCGTAAAGCAGAGGAAGAGAGACAGCATGCTGTAGAAGAACAGCGCAAAGTAGAGGAAGAGAGCCAGCGTGCTGCAGAAGAACAACGCAAAGCAGAAGAAGCACGTAAGGCAGAGGAAGCGCAGCGTAAAGCTGAGGCTGAAAAGGGACAAGCTGAAGGGCAAAAAAGCGGAGAGACAGATTTTAAAGCAGGAAAAAACAATGCAGAAGGACATGTAGCTGGAAAGTCAGATGCATATAAACAAGCATTTACAACTGCTTATGCTGTAACGTGGTCTTTAGAAGAACAGAAAAAAGCGCATTTTGAAAAAGGTAAAGAGCAAGGGTTAGCACAAGAGACAATGGACGATAGTCAAATTACTCCTGAGTTTAAGGTGAACTTTGCAGAAGGTTTCCAAGTAGGTAATAAAGAGAGAACCGAAAAGATTGAAAAAGAACAAGCGGAACTTGGTGAAAAGGCTGGTAAAGAATTAGCTGAAAAGAAACCTGGGAATACTGAAAAGGATGTATATGTGAAAGCATATGAAACCGCGTATGAAAAGGGATATAAGTCTGCTAAAAAGGCAGCGGAAAAAGCTGGATATACATATGCATTTGAAAACTACGACTTAAAAGTTCCTGCTAAGTATGAAAAGAATGAAACATTAAAGAAATGGTTTACTGAAGGATTTAAATCAAATAAAAAGGCAGCGGAAATTCGAGAAGAAGGATATAAAAAAGGAGACAGCTGGCTTTCATTCTTCTATAAGAGTTTCGTGCCAAGTGAATATAAAGAACATAAAGGCTTGTATGAACAAGCAATAGAAAAGGGAAAGAAAGCGTAAAAAAAGATGAGGAAAATTCCTCATCTTTTTTTAATCCATCCATTTCACTAATTTCTTAGAAATTAATAATAAAACAAAACCTAAAATAATCGCTGCAGCTCCGATTACTGTAAATACTTCAGCATATCCAAGTGAAGTTGTGAAGCTTGCAAGTTGTCCGCCTATAATGTTGGCGATTCCCGAGCTTGCTAGCCATACTCCCATTAATAAAGAAGCAAGTTTTACTGGAGCAAGTGCGCTAACCATTGATAGTCCAACAGGTGATAAGAATAGTTCACCTAACGTATGGAAAAGATACGTAAAGACGATAAATAGTAAGTTTGCTTTTTCTGTAATGTTATGTTCATCACTACCTGTTTTTAATGTAGCGATAACAAGAATGATATAACCGATACCAAGTAGGATCATACCAAGTCCCATTTTTGTTGGGATTTTCATGTCACCATTTTTTCTAGTTGCAAGTTTTGCCCATAATGCTGAAATGACTGGAGCAAGTAAAATAATAAATAACGGATTGACCGATTGGAACCAAGATGTTGGAACTTCCCATCCGAACACAGAGCGGTCTACAAATTTGTTTGTATACAATGTTAACGAACTACCAGCTTGTTCAAAGCCAGCCCAGAAGAAGACAACAAAGCATGTTAAAATGACGATAACTGCGGTACGTTGTTTTTCTTTTTTTGTTAACGGTGTATCTCCTACTGTCTGTTGTCCAGCAGCCGTTTGCAAATCGCGAGATGGTTTTTTACCGATATCACCAAGGAAGCGATTAGATAGTGTTGTAAATAAAATTTGTCCAATAATCATTCCGATTGAAGCAGCTAAGAAGCCGTAACGGAATCCGAAATGTACAACGCCATCAACTGTTGTTTTGAATAAATTTTCTGATAAAAATCCACAAACGAGTGGAGCTAAAAATGAACCGACGTTAATACCCATATAGAAAATTGTAAATGCACTATCACGTTTTGGATCGTTCTCTTCGTATAATTCTCCAACAAGTGTAGAGATATTTGGTTTGAAGAATCCATTACCGATAATAATAAGCGCTAATCCGAGGTATAGGCCCAATTGGTTTTGCAAGGCAAATAGTGTAAGGTTACCGAGTGCCATTGTTATACCACCAATTGTGATTGCTTTTCGTCTACCTAGAAAACGGTCTGTTAAGTATCCACCAATCATTGGTGTAAAATAACAGGCTCCAGTATAAAACCCGTAAATAGAGAGTGCCCATGCGGGACTAAACCCAAGACCACCACTTACTAAAGCTGTCGTTAAATATAATGTTAATAATCCTCGTAATCCATAGTAACTAAATCTTTCCCACATTTCTGTAAAGAAGAGTAAGTATAAACCTGGAGGATGTTTCTTTTTTCTTTGTTGTTCTTTTTCTAGTTGTATCGCTGATTCCATGTTATTTTCCTCCTGACACAAACAAAAACAAAGTTAATAATTTTGTACATTTAATATTTTACCTTATTAACTATTATAAGTCAATAAAGGTTGATTTTTCAGAAGAAATTGGAAAAGGGAAGTAGTTATAGAATGGGTGTTTCTTTTATGGTAGACTATGGACTATGTTTTCTTTGTAAGGAAGCGGATTATCGCGCTTTTCCTACGTGTGGAATGGATTTCATACATGATGAAATTGAAGAAGGAGAAAGAAATGAACTTGTTACAGAAAAAAGAAATTTTACTTATTAGTCTTATGTTATTCTCTATGTTCTTTGGAGCAGGGAATCTTATATTCCCACCTTTCCTCGGATACGAAGCGGGAGAGCATGTGTGGATTTCATTGTTAGGTTTTATTATGTCAGCAACAGGGCTTCCGATATTAGGGGTTATTGCTATTGCGAAGGCAGGAAGCTTTCAAACGTTAGCGGGTAGAGTTCATTCTTCATTTGCCATTATTTTTCCGTGTATTGTATATGTATTTATTGGACCTGGTCTTGGTATACCGCGTGCAGGAAGTTTAGCTTTTGAAATGGGTCCAGGGCAGTTACTCCCAGAAGCGGGAAGCGTTGTATTATTGTTTTACACAGTTATTTTCTTTAGTATTGTATATTGGTTAAGTTTATCACCATCTAAATTAATGGGCTTGTTTGGAAAGGTTTTAACACCTTTATTATTATGTATGATTGCCATTATATTTATAAAAAGTATGTTTACATCAGTAGGCAGTTTGAAAGAGCCTGCAGGAAATTATGGACAAGCTCCTATGTTCCAAGGGTTTTTAGACGGATATTTAACGATGGATGCGTTAGCGGCTTTAATATTTGGGATTGTTATTGCAAATGCTTTGCGTGCAAAAGGTATTGAAGATGATAAAGGTTTAGCTAAATATATGAGTATTGCTGGAATCGGGGCAGGACTATTACTATCTGTTATTTATGTCGTCCTCGGATATGTTGGTTCAATTAGTGGCTCGTTGGGGACATTTGATAACGGTGCGCAAGTGTTAGCGCAAGTTATGACGGCATTATTTGGACAAGGTGGAGTAGTTTTATTAGGTCTTATTTTTACTATCGCGTGTTTATGTGTTTCGATTGGACTCGTTACGTCTTGTAGTCAATTTTTCGCTAGTGTATTTCCGAAAGTATCTTATAAAGTTTGGGCGTTTATATTAAGTCTTGTTAGTACGATCTTAGCTAATTTAGGATTAACACAAATTTTAAAAGTATCAGTACCAATTCTCGGATTTATTTATCCCGTTGCACTAACCCTTATTATTTTAGGGTTATTCCATAAGTATATTGGAAAGTATGTATATGTATATTCGGTCACGATTGGAATCGTAGCGTTATTTAGTGCGATTGATATTTTAAATAAAAATGTGATGATGAATAAGTGGACACCAGTATTGAAATACATTCCGTTTTATACAGAAGGTGTTGGATGGATTGTTCCAGCTATTTTCGGTGTTTGTATTGGTGTTATTGTTAGTATTGCTATAAATAAGAAGAAATAAGTAAGAGGTGTTTTCCTATTTCGGAAAACACCTTTCTTTTTTGGAAAAATGGTATCGAGCATGAATAGACTAATAGTATGATAAGGGTAATTGGTAATATATAGGTTGATTGAAAAATCGATGATGAGGGGGGAGTATATGAAGGAGGATTTAAACAAGAAAATAGAAGCGCTCGAAACGGCAATTGAAACGATGCAAGAGACACTTTATGAATTGAAAGCGAAGCAAAGAAAAATAGAAGTAGATAAAGTTCAACAAAATGTTAATAAGGAAAAGAAAGAATATATTGAGGCGGTAAGTAATGAAAAGTTACAAGAAGACGTAGTAAAGACGAGGGAATCCATACAAGAGCCAAAGGTGAAACAAGTAGATATATCTGCATTTAAGCCCGCACCATTTAATATTATAAAGTTTTGTCAAACATGGTTACCACGCATATTTGTCGGTATTATGCTACTTGGCGTTATTTGGTTATTTAAAGCAGGAGTAGATGCTGGATTATTAACACCAGCGATACGGGTTGTGTTTGGTATAGTACTATCTGCCGGTTTGTATTACGTAGGAGATATACAAATTAAAAGAGAGCGGCAAGCGTTAGGGTTAGTATTAGCTGGAGGAAGTATTACGGGAATTGTTTTAACAACGTTTGCGGCACATTATTTATATGAGTTTATTCCTGCAAGTATTGCGTTTATCTGTAATATTGTATGGGTTATTTTAGGGATTTATTTAGCGAAAAGATATAGCTCGGAATACCTCGCTATTTTCGTGGCGGTTGGAGCATTTTTTGTTCCTTTCTTGTTAAATAGTACGACTCCTAATACGTATATTTTCTTTAGTTATGAGACTATATTAACAATTAGCCTATTATGGTATGCATTGAGAAACCGTTATAATTACTTGTATATGATTTCTTATGTTGTTGCGGCAATTGTCCTATTTGTCTTCTTTGTTGTTATGTCAATATTGGTAGAGAATGTGCAAGTACAGTTAACGGTTGTATACGGTGCAATTCATTTGCTGTTATTTTGGCATATGTTTTCGGAGAGGAATTTTATACAAGAAGCAAGATTGGCGATATTTAGTGCAAATGCAGTTTTCTTTATTTTAGCGATCTCCCAAATTCCTGAATTTACAACGTGGGGATTAGTTATAAGTGCATTTGTGCATGCTGTTATGTTTGTACTTGAATATAGGAAGAATAAACATTCTGTATTTACAAATCTAATATTTGGCTTTGCAATGGGGTCATTTAGTTTAGCGATTTTATACGAGTATAGTTTGGTAAATGCAGCGATTGTATTATTGTTACAAGGTTTCCTCGGTATGGTTACTGCTATTAAAGTAAAGCAAAATATTAAGTTGTATGTAGGTGCAACGATTTATGCGATTGGAATGGTACAGACGATTTTTAGCCCGTTTGATGAGTTCATTTCAGCAGGGTTTGTTGCTCATATTATTTTAATAGGAACGTTCTATTATTGCATGATACAAGCAAAAGAAGTGTTAGCGAGTTTAGGTAAATATGTTTATTCTATAGCGCTCTACTCGTTAATGGTTATTGTATTTATTACAATTACGAGGATCGGTGAAGTTCTTTCTACAGATGGAAGTATAATTAGCGTATCTGTATCATTATTATGGATGGTATATGCTTTATTTGCAGTTTGGTTTGGCCGTAATAGACATATGAACGAAATACTATATGCGGGTTTAGTCGTATTAATAGTGACAGTAGGGAAGTTATTCCTTCTTGACTTACCAGAGGTGTCTATGATGATCAGGGCTGTGTTATTCTTAATCGTTGGTAGTATAGGTATCGTTATTTCAAGAATGTTTTTCTCAAAAGAAGAGAAGTGAGAAGAAGGCAATCCATATCCGGATTGCCTTTTTCATTATTTTTTATTAATCGTTACAGTTTCATTATATTTCGCTGTTGTGTTTTGACGTAGACGAAGTGTTGCCTGTCCAGTTGTATTTGGATCAAGTTGTACGTTCACAATTTTTTCAGCAGATCCTTGGTTATTTGTTATGAAAGAGAATGTACTGCTATATCCGAAAGAAGACGGCCAAGTGCCATTTGTATTTTGAACTTTTGCTACCTGTGTTCCGCCAGTTGTGAAAATACCTAAAGAATAATTATTGTATGTTGTATTTGGTAATAAGTTATTTACTTGAATCTTCATTTGGAATACTTCATTGTTTGGTAGAATGCTAGGGTGCGTAATTACGTAATCACTCGTTGTCACTGCACCGTTATAGCCGTATGAACCTGGTTTGAAAGTATTTGTATTGAACCACTGGTAACCTTGACTTGGTGCGCTCCAAGGTTCTGGTTGTGGTTCTGTTGATAAACTTGGTTGTTCAAATGTTTGTAGAGCTGTAGGTGCATCAAGCTGTAAACCACTTACTTGATCTAAGCTTGTAAATGTTTCTTGCTTCGCTAACCAATTCACTATGTTTTCTAATAGAACAGCATCGTTTTCTTCTTTATAACCATCATAAGTTTTCTTTGTTTGACCTGAGTCTTCGCGAACATATTTTGGCGATGCATCTTCAACAGGAGAAGAATCACCAATAAAGGCTGCTTTTCCAAGACCAACTTTTGCAATAGCAGCATAAGGCCCTTCTGCAACACCACCGCCGTTATAAACGCCGCTATCAACAGCGTTATTCCATTTTGATGGATTTTCTGGAAGATATACAAGACCTTTCGCTAGTTTTGGATTTGTAATCGCAAGAGTAGAACCGGCATGCATTGCTACAGATGAAACGCCAGTTGTAATTCCGAATGATTGCGCAGGTGAGACGATATTTTTAGCTGAAACATCACCAAGTGCATTGTAACGGAAGCGAATACCGAAATTATCGGATAGCCAATCAGAGCTTTCTACTCCTTGCATAGCTTGTGATGTTGTTTCTTCATTAGACATACCCTTTGCTGGATTATCCCATGCCCCGCGTCTATATCCATTAAACACTTCTGAGGAGTCCCAGCGGTTTTTATTACGATCTGCATTATAATGATCGGCAATGAAGAAAATACTGCCACCGTTTTTCACGTATTGTAACATTGCATCTTGCTCAGATTTTTTATAAGGAATATTTGCTTCGGGAACGATAAACACATTGTAATTTTTTAAATCGTCGTATGTAATAGATGTTGATTTACGAAGTTCCTTTACATGATATCCGTTTTGGGCAATGCCGTTTCCGAAATCAGAAAAACCGCCATCAATAACCCAGTCAGCTGTCCCAGCCGTTTGACCGTGCGTATTATCAAATAATACTTTCTTCCCATTGTTTTGGTTTACAACTTTTGCAGCAATTTCAGGAGCGGGGTCTACGGAGCTTTCGGCATAAGTAGACGGAATATAGGCACTGCCTATACTAAGTGTGATTGCTGTTGCTAAAGAAAATTGAATCCATTTTTTATTCTTCATAGAAGAATCCCCCTAATAATAAATATATGTGCTTTAATAATGTAATCTATTTTTTTTAGGAAAGAAAGATAGAAAATATTAAATAGTGTAAAGATAACGTTAATTTAATTGAGAAATATTTATGTGAATAATGAAAAAATCTCTTCCTAGTAAATGAGGAAGAGATCATAGGTTTAACTAATTTTTGAATTAGGTGTTTCATCAATCTTATGAAAACCTTTCATATAATACACGATAGCCAAGCCGATAAGCCAAATTGGACCGACGATTAATGCGATTCGTGTATCTTCTGAATAGGCCATGATACCTAGTACAAGTACAAGGAAGCCGAGTGAGAAATATGAACTTAATGGGTGTAAAGGCATTTTATATGCTAGCTTATCCTTTTTATTAGTCTGTAATCCTTTACGGAATTTAATTTGCGCGACTAATATAATTCCCCAAGTCCAAATTGCACCGAAAGTTGAAATACTAGTTAGCCATGTAAACACTTTTGCAGGAACAAGATAGTTTAATATAACGCCAACGAGTAAAACGATTGCTGTTGCTATAATTCCTTGACTAGGAATACCGTTTTTATTTAAACGGCCGAATCGTTCAGGAGCTTTCTTTTGTTGTGCTAATGTAAATAGCATACGGCCTGTACTAAACAAACCACCGTTACAAGAAGAAAGAGCAGCTGTTAAAACGACAAAGTTAATAATACCTGCTGCCTTTGCAATACCGATTTGCTGGAACGTTAGTACGAATGGACTGCCTTTCTCACCAAATTCGTTCCAAGGATAAATTGCCATCATAACGAATAGAGCTCCAACGTAGAATAATAAGATTCTCCAAAATACGTTATCAATTGCTTTTGCAAGTGTTTTTTTTGGATTTTGAGCTTCACCAGCTGTAACCCCGATAAGTTCGACTCCTAAATAAGCGAATAATACCATCTGTAAGGAAAGTAGTAATCCAGAGAATCCATTTGGGAACCAGCCTCCGTGCTCCCAAAGATTTGAAATGCCAGTTGCGACGCCTCCGTTTCCAAATCCGAATAAAATAATCCCAGCACCGACTACTATCATACAGATAATTGTGACAATTTTAATGAGAGCAAACCAAAACTCAAGTTCTCCAAATACTTTTACAGATAAGAAGTTGAAAGCACTCATTAATAAAAGAGCTAGTAACGCCCAGATCCAACGCGGGATATCTGGGAACCAGTACTGCATGTAAATTCCAGCCGCTGTAATTTCCGCCATACAAGTAACAACCCATAAAAACCAGTAATTCCAGCCTGTAATATATCCAGCTAGTGGGCTGATGTAATCATTTGCATATTTACTAAAAGAGCCAGCAACTGGTTGTTCAATTGCCATTTCTCCGAGTGCGCGCATAATGAAAAAAATAACGAGTCCGGCAATCATATAACCTAGTAAAATGGATGGGCCAGCTAGTTTAATAGCGGAAGCTGATCCTAAAAATAATCCAACGCCAATAGCTGAACCGAGAGACATTAAGGTAATATGTCGTTCTTTTAAACCACGGTTTAAAGTTTCAGATTTGTTTGTTTGCTGCATAAGAAGAATACCCCCTGTAGAGTGAACGATATTTGAATGCGTTTACTAAATATTTAACTATTTCAAATTATAAAACATTTCTATCTGTTATGCTACAAAAATAATCATAATACACTGTACTACATCTGATCTTGTCAGACTTAAACTTAAAATTCTAACTATTAGAGAATATATTGACTCTTCTTTTTATTGATTGTTAAGATTAAGTATTACATTTTCTCACATACTAATAAGAAAAGAATGTGTGATAATAATTCAGGTGTAGGAAGGGTACATAAGTATGTTTCAATTACAAAAGTATAACACTTCTGTGAAGCAAGAAATTTTGGCTGGCATCACAACTTTTTTTACATTTGCGTATATTCTTGTCATCAATCCGAAAATATTATCTGATGCAGGTGTACCATTTGATCAAGCATTTACGGCAACTATTATTGCGACAGTTGTTGGAACGCTATGTATGGCGTTTTTAGCTAACTATCCAATTGTTATTGCTCCAGCTATGGGAATGAATGCGTATTTTGCTTATTCTGTTGTTCAGCAGGCAGAGGGGATTACATATGTCATTGCGTTTTCGGCAGTATTTGTAACAGGTATCATTTTTCTTTTATTATCGTTCACTTCATTTAGGCAAAAGCTAATTGTCGCAATTCCTGACAGTTTAAAACATGCGATTGCAGGTGGAATTGGGTTATTTATTGCTTTTATTGGATTACGTCTATCTGGAATTATCGTTGATCATCCATCTAACTTAGTTACGATTGGTGACTTCCATTCTCCAGCCGTTATTTTAACTCTAATTGGTTTAATATTAGCGGCGGTATTAATGGTATTACGTGTTAGTGGAGCATTGTTTATTAGTATGATTGTGACAGGGATTATTGCTTTCTTTACAGGGCAATTAAAGTTTGAAAATAACATTGTCGCAATGCCACATTTGCCAGAAGGCATCATTGTTTCAAACCCTATCAATGCATTTTCGGATGTAATTCAATACGGGTTATATGGAGTTATTTTTTCATTCTTACTTGTACTTTTATTTGATACAACAGGTGCTTTACTCGGTTTAATTAAACAAGCAGGTTTAAATACAGATAACACTGAAAAGCGCTTTGGTAAGGCGTTCATTGCGGATGCAATTGGTGGGACGACAGGTTCTATCTTTGGGACAAGCCCGACAGCAGCGACAATTGAATCGTCAGCAGGAATTGCTGCAGGTGGTAAAACTGGATTGACAGGTATTGTAGTCGTTTGTTTAACGATTATAACGGCATTCTTTAGCCCTGTTATTGCCTCTTTATCAAGTGTAGCAGCTATTACAGCTCCTTCTTTAATTATAGTAGGTAGTTTAATGGCACAAAGCATTCGTGATATTAATTGGAATGAATTCGAAGATGCATTACCGGCATTTTTAATTTTCGTTGGTATTCCGTTAACATCTAGTATTGCGAATGGAATTGCAATCGGATTTTTAGTGTATCCAATTTTAAAAATTGCGAAGGGAAAAGGGATGGAAGTACATCCATTACTATACTTATTTACAATTTTATTTGGATGTCATTTATTCTTATAATATAGATATAGAAAGGGGGCTTCTTATGAGAGGCCCTTTTTTGTGTATAATAAAGTAAAACTATAAACGGTGGGGCTTTTGTTCATTCCCACTGCTTATCAGCCCTCACCAATCGGGCGTTTTACTATCCGTTAATGTAGGGTAAGGTGAAAATTAAATCAATTACGTAAAATATAAATTACTTAATGGAATATATATGTTACAATAAAAGTAGAGGAGGAACATGAATGGCTGTAAGTAAAATAAAAGTCGCGCGTGTTCAGTTAGATTTAACACAGCAACAATTAGCAGAAAAAGTAGGCGTTACAAGGCAAACGATTAGTTTAATTGAGAAGGGGAAATACAATCCGTCTTTAGATTTATGTTTGAAAATTTGTTATGCAGTAGATAAAACATTGAATGATTTGTTTTGGGAGGAAAAGGAGTGATAGGGTGAGAATCGTGAAAGATGAACGTTTAATGATTGAGGGGTTAAAACATATTAGACTAGTTTTCATCTTACAAAATATCGTCATACTAGGCATTGTTTTTTATCGCTACGTTTTGCAAGGTGCAGGATATGAAAGTGTTTCAGATTTATTAATGGTATTTATGGGCGGGATCGTAGTTATTAACTTTTTAAACTTAAAAAATTCGGTGGAAGTGTATGAGCATACAGGGGGAGTATCGAGTAGTTATTTTATGAAGCTATTATTAATTCCAGTAGGTATTGTTATTGGAATTTTAGCTATTTGTATCGTGGCAACACCTGATATTTCGATAAAGGAAATTAGTTTGACAGCACTTATTATGTTTGCTTGTTTTTTAGTTCCTAGTTTGTTTATATACATATATATGAAAAAGATAAAAAGTGAAGATTGAAATATAAGAAAGGCTTTCCCATATTGCGGAAAGCTTTTCTTATATCCTTTTATACAGTACTTTATGAAGGCCAATTGGTTCAATTTCAAAGATTTCACCATGTTCCTGGAAGTCTAAGCGCTTGTAATAGTCAGCCACAGTAATTCGGCCATTACACCATAATATATTTGCTTGGCGTTCTTGTAAGATTTGTTCCGCCTTCTGAATTAAGGAGCTTCCAGCACGTTTGTTTCGAAATGCAGGTAATGTTGCCATTCCTCGTAGACGATAATGAATACCTGCTGGTAAGTCAGGGTATATTTCTTTTGAGAAAGAAGCGATACTAATAAGTTCATCGTTTATAAATGCGCCTAAGTGGAAGGTGTCTGTTTCATAGTCGGAAGAGTATTTACAATCTGTTAATGTTTGACTTGGGCGCAAAATTTTTTGACGTAATACGTAAGTTTCAGATCCATCAATATTTTTCACGGTAATCATATTAACATCCTTTCTTATAAGCCTTTTTCTGTTAGTTGTATAAAGAAATAGGCAGGTGCGGCGAAAAGTCCGAGTATGCTAGCAGTGCCGAGAAGGAGTGCAAGTAAGAGGCAAGAGTATTTTATTCCATTCGATTTTTTCCACCCGTAACTACAAATTTCAATGCTAACACCGATGAGAATAATGGCAACTAGTATTTCCGCTAATAATAAGAGAGCTAAAGTTACAATAGACATAATGTGATCCATCCTCATAATATATGATAGTAACATTTTACCATATAAAATGGAAAAAAATGCCCCTCAATTATGTGAGGGGCATTTTTCTATTCTAATATGCTTTTCAGTGTATCGATATGTTCTTTTGAACCTGTGACAAGCAATGTATCACCGTGTTGTAGTCTCGTATCACCATGCGGTATTAATGCTTTATTACCACGGTAAATTTGGATGACGAGTACGTCGCCTAAAAACGGAAGGCGGCGTAGTGCAACACCATTATATTTATTGCTGCGTAGTTCGACTTCACGAACTGTTTCATTTGCTGTTGTAATTAAGCGAACAAGACTTGGTTTATCAATAAGTGCACGTAATAGAATTCGTGTAGAGTTAATTGTTGAGAATACGGCGATATGTTCTTGTGTTGCTTTCTCTTGTAGAAGCGGATCTTCTACACTTGCAATAACATGTTCAACACCTAGTTCTTTTGCGTGTTCTGCTAATAATAAGTTTTGTTTATCATCACTTGTTGCAACAACAACACGGTCTGCATTAAATGCTGTTTGTTTAGCTAATGATGCGATTGTGATGTCATCTAATTTCACGATAGGGAAGTCATGTGATTTTGCTTCCTCATCATTTATTTTATTTTGGCGCATCATATATAGTGTTACGTCATAATCTTCTCGTTTTAAATCAAGTGATAACGGAAGGGTAATTCTGCTCGCACCAATAATAGAAACTTTTGGTTTTGGTGTTTCTACTTTTGGGAACATTTTTTTAAATAATATAGGTGCAAAAATACAAGTAATAACTGCGCTTAAAATAAGGGATGCTGATAAACTTGGGCTAATGATGCCTAGCTTTTCACCGATTTGTGCAGCCGCAATAACTAAAGAAAGTGTTGATGTTAACAAAATAGCACTTCCGAGTACGATATTGCGTGGGTACCATTTTCGTAAGACGAGTGACGGTAACAGTTTTGAAATAAAGAGTCCCACGATTAGAATTGGGATCATTAGCATGCTAGAAGGCTCTTTAAAAATAGACCATACTTCTAGATTTACACCAACCATTACGAAGAAAATAGGGATGAAGAAACCATATCCGATGGAATCAAGTTTTTCAACCATATCTTCATTTGGTGATAATAAAGATACGAGTACACCTGCTAAAAAGGCTCCCAAAATGTTTTCTGCCCCAACAGATTCAGACAATCCAACTAATATTAAGATGAGTGCGAAAACAGCTCGTGTATCAATTTGTACACTACCGGCTTTTAAGCTTTCTAGGTATGGAATATTTTTAAAGCGTCTTGCGACAAAGTAAATTACAATACCAGCGCCGAATAGAAGAAGTAGAAGCCACATGCTTTGGCCACTTTCGGAATTTAATCCGACGAATACAGCGAGTAAAATCATTGTAACTAAGTCTGCGATAACAGCGACTAATAAAATGATTTGCCCGATTGCAGTCTTTCCTAAGTTATTCTCTTTTAATGTTGGTACGACAACACCTAAAGAAATAGTTGAAATAATTAAAGTCATGAACATTGCATTGTCTACAAATCCTAGCCATACGAATATTAATGATAGGGCATAAGATAAGATGAAAATAAATAAGAAGATAATGCTTGCTGCTTGGAATGTGTTTGGTTCGTTTGTCGTATTCTTTTTCCCTTTTTGTTTAAAGATAGAAAAGTCAATTTCTAAACCACTTAAAAACATTAGGAAGATAAAACCTAGTGTTGATAAGACTTGAAGCCACATATCTGGCTCAATGATGTTAAATCCACTTTTACCTACAAAGATTCCTGCGATAATTTCTGCAACAACGACAGGAAGTGCTTTTAATTTAAAGCGTTGTAACAAAAGGGGAACGAAAAACGCGATTGCGACGACAACCATAAGTGATAGAACAGAAGAATGATGTTCCACTGCGTTCTCTCCCTTCAAATAAATATAGTACCTATTTAGCCATATAATAGGTAGAAAATCAACGCATATGGGTTCGATTTCATAAAGAAAGAGTTTTCTTAACATTTGTCATAATAAGTATATTTTTCATGATTATGTTGTTAATTCCGAAATGTGGATGTAATAGGGGAGGGGATAAAGTGAAACTTTAATCAGTGGGGGTTTTGTTCATCCCAACTGATTATTAGCCTTCACCAATCGGGTTTTTACGGGCAGTTGATCCCCCACCTAACTTCGTTGCTTCCGCTGAATTTTGAGGTGGGGGTCTTACTGCTCGTTAATGCGGGATAAAAAAAGACTGCTGAGATTTCTCAGCAGTCTTTTTCATGCAAATTACATTGAGAAGAAAATCCATACAGTAAGACCAACTGTTGCTGCTGCAACGAAGAAACTGTATATCATTGTAAGAACTTGAATTCTTCCTTCTCCTTCTTTTAAGTGCATGAACATAATTAATTGTAATAATGCTTGCGCAACTGCCATTATGATGATAGTTGTTAATATCGTTGAAAGAGGCAGGCTTGTGTAAAGTGCCACGTATAACGCTAGAAACGTTAGTGCAAGCGATAAAATAAATCCGAAAACGTGTGACCATGGGAATCCGCTATGGGCATGCCCGTTTGCTTGATTGTTATTTTGAGCCATTTACGCCACCATCCCGTTCAAGTAAACTAGTGTGTAAATAAAGACCCAAACAAGATCAAGGAAATGCCAGTATAAGCTGATAATGAATACTTTACGAGCTGTAACTGGTGTCAAACCTCGTTTTAAAATTTGGATAATAACACAAGTTGCCCAAATGATACCACCTGTTACGTGGGCTCCGTGCGTTCCAAGAAGAACGAAGAATCCAGATAAGAAAGCACTTGTTTGAATTGTTGCGCCTTCACCAACGTACATAATGAACTCTTCGATCTCGAAGAATAGGAAACCTGCACCTAAAAGTAATGTAAAGATGAACCATCCAAGCATTGCTTTTTGGTTGTGTTTACGCATTTCATGAATTGCGATACCACATGTGAAACTACTTGTTAAAAGTAATAGCGTTTGAATTAAAAGTGTTTTAACTTCAAACAGTTGCGCTGGTGTTGGGCCATCTGCCGTACGACCAGCAAGGACTAGATAAGAGGCGAAAAGTGTTGCGAACAGCATAATTTCAGCCCCAAGAAAAATCCAGAATCCTAGGATATTCAATCTGCTTTGCTCGGATTGATATTCCAAAGGTAAGCTTTTATCTAAAGCCGCCATGTCATTTCACCTCTCATGCTATATGTTCTGTTTCTTTAATTTCATCAACACTTACATAGTAACCATCGTCATAATCGAATGAACGATAGATTAAGCAAGCTAAAATACCAACTCCACCGATTGCTGCAAGCCAGAACCAGCTAAATACTAATGCAAAACCTGCAAGACCGAAGAATCCAGACGCAATAATAGGCACACCAGAATTACTTGGCATGTGAATTGGTTTGATGTCTTCTGCAGCTGGTATAACTGTTTCTCCGCGTTGTTTCATGTACCAGAAAGCATCAGCTTCTTTAATTTCAGGAAGTTTCGCGAAGTTGTAATGTTGTACAGGAGATTGAGTTGCCCATTCAAGTGTACGGCCGTCCCATGGATCTCCAGTAACGTCACGTTCACCATGACGTGCACTCCAAATTACGTTGTAACAAAGAAGTACGAATCCGATACCCATCATTACTGCGCCGACAGATGCGATTTGGTTCAACCAACCCCATCCAAGGCTTTCAGAGTAAGTATACATACGACGAGTCATACCGTCTAATCCTAAGAAGTACATTGGGAAGAAACAGATGTTAAATCCGCTCATAAAGATCCAGAATGTCCATTTACCTAGACGTTCATTTAGCATATGACCTGTCATTTTTGGATACCAGAATGTGAATCCAGCAAGCATAGCGAATACTGTACCTGCAATTAATACGTAGTGGAAGTGAGCGACTAGGAAGTAGCTGTTATGGTATTGATAATCAGCTGCTGCCATTCCAAGCATAACCCCTGTAACTCCACCAACTACGAAGTTTGGAATAAATGCCAATGACCAAAGCATTGGAACTGTAAAACGAATACGTCCTTTATACAGTGTAAACAACCAGTTAAAGATCTTAACCCCGGTTGGAATCGAAATCGCCATTGTCGAGATCGAGAAGAATGAGTTAACCGCTGGACCTGCACCCATCGTGAAGAAGTGGTGAAGCCATACGACGAAACTTAGTAAAGAAATTGCAACCATTGAGTATACCATCGCACTGTAACCGAATAGACGTTTACGTGAGAATGTACTAATGATTTCAGAGAAAATACCGAATGCCGGTAAAATAACGATATATACTTCAGGGTGACCCCATACCCAGAATAGGTTGGCCCACAACATTGGCATACCGCCGCTCGCCATCGTAAAGAAGTGAGCATCGAATAGACGGTCAAATGTCATTAATGCAAGAGCAACTGTTAATACTGGGAAAGCGAAAATAATGATAATTGTTGTAATTAAGATTGACCAAGTAAACATTGGCATTTTCATTAATTTCATACCAGGTGTACGCATTTTTAAGATCGTAACTAGGAAGTTAATACCTGTCATTAACGTACCAAGACCTGAAATCTGTAAGGCGATTGCATAGAAGTTATTTCCTACACCAGGAGAAAACTCTGTACCCGCCATTGGGAAGTAAGAAGTCCACCCAGCGTCTGGAGAACCACCGATTACGAAAGCGATGTTGAATAACATTGCTCCGATAAAGAATAACCAGAAACTTAAAGCGTTTAAGAACGGATATGCAACGTCACGAGCACCAATTTGTAATGGTACTACAAGGTTCATTAATCCCATAACGAATGGCATTGCCATGAAAAGAATCATTACTGTACCATGTGTTGTAAAGATTCCGTTATAGTGTTCAGCGTTTAAATATGTTGTATCTGGGAATGTTAACTGGGCACGGATCATTAAACCATCCATACCACCACGGAATAACATTATAACGGCAGAAATAATATACATGGCCCCTATTTTTTTATGGTCAACAGTTGTTAACCATTCATCCCAAAGCCATCTCCATTTTTTGTACTTTGTTAGTACGAAAAGAATCGCTAATGTCACAAGAACGATAGATGCGTCAGCTCCGTAAATAATCGGGTCACCTGTGACAAAAAATTCATCAAGCTTCACTGTGTTCACTCCAATCTGTTGGAATAATAGCTATTATTTTTTGTTTTTGTAGTAGTTGTAATCACAATATTCAAGTGATTTTGGATCTACATAACTTAAGTGGTGGCTAGAGAATGTCATACGACCAACTACACCAGGTTTAACAATTTCGTTGTACTTATCTTCTGTTAGTTTAGGAGCAGTTTGTTGTACTTCTTTTACCCACTTGTCATACTTTTCTTTTGTTTTTGCTTCAACTTCGAATTCCATGTGAGTAAATCCTTCACCTGAGAAGTTCGAGCTACGACCTAGGTAAGAACCTGGTTTGTCAGCTTGTAAAAATAAGTCCATGATCATGCCATCCATTGTATACTTCATACCACCAAGTTCTGGTACCCAGAAAGCATTCATTGGACCTACAGAAGTAAGCTTAAATTGAATTGGTACACCAGCTGGGATGTTTAAATAGTTAACGGTTTCAATTTTTTCCTCCGGGTAACTAAATAACCATTTCCAGTTTGCAGATGTAACATAAATTTCAACTGGTTTAATATGTTTGGACTCTTGCGGAACCTCTTCCGAAGCATAAGTTGCTTTAACTGTTGGAATCGATAATGCGATAACGATAATAACAGGAATAATCGTCCAAATGATTTCTAATAATGTGTTACCGTGTTGATCAGGTGGCTCATAGTCCATATTCTCTGGTTTTTCACGATAACGAATCAAGATGACTGTAAACAAAATGAATACAATTGCGATAATTAATGACATAAGCAAGAATGACCAAACAATTAAATCATACTGTGCTTTTGCAACAGGTCCTTGCGGGTTTAATACTGCGAGTTTTTTATCACAGCCACCGAGGAACAGAAGTAATGATAACGGAAGAAGTGAAGCCAACTTCCAAAACGTTTTCTTTAGTTGCACGATTGAAAATCTCCTTTCTCCTTGGATTGAAACTATGCCAATAAAACAATATAAACCTATTAATTTATAGAAGGCAATAGTTTTTGTCATATTGTTAAAAAATAGACACAAATGCACACTTTTTAAGGTGAATATCATTTGTAACTTGATAACATTGTAAACTATTTTCCAGAGAAAAACATGATTGTGGAAATTTTAAGATAAATAAAGTTATACCAAGATATCCAAGAAATAGAAAAAAGCTATCTTATTATAAGAAAGATAGCTGAATATTTTGTATATTTAGTTTATTCCCTGAGTTATATTTTTTTTCTGTTCAAATGTGACAGCTTTTTTATATTTTACTTGGTATAAAATGTAACAAATAATCATAAATGGAATCCCACAATAAAGAGCGATTCTCTGATCTGGAATGAAAGCTAAACTAACAAATGTAATGAAATTGAGTGAGAAAGCTACGATTGGAACTATTGGATAAAGTGGTGTACGGTATTTTAAATCATTTATGTCGCCGCCGTTTTTCACGAAATTTCTACGGAAGAAAAACTGTGAAGCTGCAATCGACATCCAAACAACAACAGCAGCCATTGCTGCAATAGAAGTTAAAATTAAAAAGACAGTATCTGCTGCAAATATACTTGTTAATAAAGAAAGGCTCGCGAAAATCAGACTGAAAATTAACGCATTTAGTGGTACACCTCTTTTAGTTAACTTCGTAAAAGCTGGACTAGCCATGCCTTGTTTTGCCATCGCCCAAAGCATACGAGAATTTGCGTATAGACCAGAGTTAGCTACGGATAATACAGCTGTAATAATAACAAAGTTCATAATGTCCGCTGCATAAGGGATACCAGCCACATCAAATACAAGTACAAATGGACTTTCAACTAGATTAGCCTCTTGCCATGGGAGTAAGCCGACAACAACTGAAATTGCTAAGACGAAAAAGAATAGAGTACGCCAAATTGTATTTTTGATTGCTTTTGGAATTGTTTTTTCAGGATTTTCACTTTCTCCTGAAGCAATTCCGATAAGCTCTGTTCCTTGGAATGAGTAATTAACTGTAATCATCGTAAGAAGAACAGCTAATGCACCGTTTGGAAATAGCCCGCCATTTTCAGTGAAATTGTGAAGCATTGGAGCTGGCTTTCCATTAAAATCGAGGAGACCAAACATAACCGCTCCTCCAAGAACGATAAAGATAACGATCGTTGCCACTTTTACGCTAGCGAACCAAAATTCAGCTTCTGCATATGCCTTTGCTGATAAAGCGTTCACAAGAAAGAGTACTACTGCAAAAGTAACACACCAAATCCAAGAAGAAACGTCTGGAAACCACCGTTTCATTAAAATGCTAACAGTCGTTAACTCTACTCCAACTGTAACAGCCCAATTTAACCAATACATCCAACCGACAACAAATCCAAAACCAGGTGAAATAAATTTGCTTGCGTAACTTTGGAAGGAACCCGCTTCTGGCATAGCTACTGATAATTCGCCAAGACATAACATCGTTAAATACATAACGAAACCACCGACTAAAAATGCGAGAATAGCTCCGCCTGGTCCTGCATTATGGACGATTTGTCCAGAACCCATAAATAATCCCGTTCCAATGACTCCACCAAGTGCGATCATGAATAGGTGTCTACTTTTCATTGTTCGTTTTAAATCTGTTTGTTCTATTTGTTGGTTCATATGCCCCTCACCCCATATTTTCTTGTATGTGTTAACTTGATTTCATTCTGGGCTTTTAATCATTAGTGGGGGATGAAAAACATACTCGGCTTATTTTGTTGTGAACTGAGTATGTAAAAGATAACTATGACTAAATACCTTAGAATGTTTATTAACCTAGTGAAAGAAATTTAATTCCTTCACCAGGTTAATAATTTTCATTTTAGCAAAAAATTCTAAAAAAGTATATTGTTTTTTCTTTTTATTAAAAATAATTAGAATTTTATAACGGTAGAAGTGTGAAGAATAATTCACAGGATCTTTCTAGCAAACTAGTAAGAAGAAATGTACAATGATAAGAGGTATGTCTGTAAAATAATAATTAATGGAGTTTTGTTTAAAATGAAAAAGTTAAAATATCTTTTTGTTTTTGGAATTATATTTGCTGCCGCGTTTTTTATAGGGAAAGATAAAATTATGCAAAAGGCGCAAGTGTTCCGTTTAGAATTTTTATCTG
This sequence comes from Bacillus silvicola, assembly GCF_050524305.1. Classification (NCBI taxonomy): domain Bacteria; kingdom Bacillati; phylum Bacillota; class Bacilli; order Caryophanales; family Bacillaceae; genus Bacillus; species Bacillus silvicola. The sequence goes on along the minus strand of NZ_JBNGVC010000013.1, from coordinate 435,313 downwards.
AAATGAAAGAAGCGGCTATGATTGAAGAAGTTCCGTTTATTAAACAATTACCAGAATTACCCCGTGGATGTGAAGTGACAAGTTTAGCTATGTTGCTACAATACAAAGGTATACAAGTAGATAAGATGCAACTTGCTAGTGAAATTCATCGCGTCCCATTTAAACAAAATGGTTTGCGTGGAAATCCTTATGAGGGATTCGTTGGAAATATTTATACGAAAGCTGAGCCGGGATACGGTGTATATAATCAACCGATTTTTAATTTAGCAGAAAAGTATGTTCCTGAAAAAGTAATTAATTTAACAGGTAGAGATATGCAAGATATATATAAAGTAATTAGTTCTGGTTCTCCAGTATGGGTCATTATTAATACAACGTTTAAACCACTAGCTGAAAGTAGTTTTGAAACATGGAATACGAACTCAGGTGAAGTGAAAATTACATATTATGAACATAGTGCAGTAGTAATTGGATATGATCAAAACTTTGTATATGTAAATGACCCTCTTAAAAACAATCCACGTTTGGCTGTTCCGCGAGCAGAATTTGAGAAAGCTTGGGAGCAAATGGGAAAACAAGCAATTACTATTTTGTAATAATGAAAAAGTCATCTTTTGGATGGCTTTTTATTTTTAAGTTTATAATATAGAAAATTCTGAAGATTCTTTTAAAAGTTAACGATTCACGCTATAATAACATTTAACTTGGTGAAGAAGGGGAGAAGAGAAATGGATGTCGCAAAGGAACTTGTTTTATCAAAGAATCAGTTGATTGAGTGGAGAAGGCATTTTCATAAGTATCCAGAGTTATCTTTTCAAGAGGAAAAAACATCTCAATTTGTATTCGACATACTTCGGAAAATCCCGTATTTAGAAGTTTCGCGACCTACTAAATATAGTGTAATGGCAAGGTTAATTGGTAAGCAGCCTGGTAAAACCATCGCGGTTCGTGCTGATATGGATGCTCTTCCTATTCATGAAGAAAATAAATTTGATTTTATTTCTACATATCCAGGTGTGATGCATGCGTGTGGTCACGATGGTCACATGGCAATATTGCTTGGTGTAGTACATAAGTTGGTAGAGGAAAGAGAGAAAGTTAAAGGAGAGATTCGCTTTTTATTTCAACATGCAGAAGAAAACTTTCCGGGTGGTGCAGAAGAAATGGTCGCAGCGGGAGTGATGGAAGGTGTGGATTACATTATTGGTGCTCATCTGTGGGCGTCATTAGAGGTTGGGAAAATAGGTGTAATTTATGGTCCTGCGATGGCGGCACCGGACGTTTTTAAAATTACGATAGAGGGAAAAGGTGGGCATGCTGGAATTCCGCACGAAACAGTTGATAGTATCGCCATTGGTGCACAAGTTGTTTCGCAAATCCAGCAAATTGTATCTCGCCTCACGAACCCGTTAGATTCTCTCGTAGTATCTGTTACGCAATTTCATTCTGGGACAACCCATAATGTTATCCCGGAACAAGCGGAGATTGAGGGGACAGTGAGAAGTTTAAGGCATGAATTAAGAGAGGAAACAAAGGAGAAGCTTGAACGGATTGTCAAACATATTACAGAATCTTATGGTGCTAAGTATACATTTTCTTATGAGTATGGATATCGCCCAGTTGTGAACGATTATGAAGTTACAGAGCTTATTGAACATACGGCATTACAGCTGTATGGAAGAGAAGGAGTTGTTCGTTTACAACCAACGATGGCAGGAGAAGATTTTTCGGCATTTTTACAAAAGGCACCAGGGACGTTCTTTTTTATAGGGGCAGGCAATGAAGAGAAGGGAATTATATATCCGCATCACCATCCTCGCTTTACAATTGACGAAGATGCATTACCAATTGGAATGGAAGTCTTTGTATCATCCATTATGAATTTTATAAGTAAAGGAGAATGAGATGAAGAAAATACACGTGCTAGCACTTATTCCAGTTCTTTGTTTAGTGATTGGACCAGTATTTGCAAATTCGGTCACTCCTTACGTACTTGGGATGCCATTTCTATTATTTTGGGTATTATTATCAGTGCTCATTACGTCTCTTTGTATGGGGCTTGTGTACGTATTCGATCCTGCTAATAAGGGGGATGTGAAATGATAGCATTACTTATCATTATTTTATTCTTATTTTTAGCACTATTTTTAGGGATTCGAGCACAACGTGGAAAAGATATGAATTTAGAGCAATGGTCAGTTGGAGGAAGAGGGTTTGGAACTATTTTCGTTTTTCTCCTTATGGCAGGCGAAATTTATACGACATTCACATTTTTAGGAGGAAGTGGCTGGGCGTATAGTAAAGGAGCTCCTACTTTTTATATTTTAGGGTATGGTGCATTAGCTTATATTTTATCGTATTTCTTATTGCCTCCCATTTGGAAATATGCAAAAGAACATAACCTCGTTTCGCAGTCCGATTTTTTTGCGAAAAAATATAGCAGTAAGACGCTAGGAATAATTGTTTCAATTATTGGTGTAATTTCTATCATCCCCTATCTCGTTTTACAGCTAAAGGGATTAGGGATCATCGTTTCGGAAGCATCTTATGGAAGAGTATCACCAGTTATTGCAGTATGGATTGGTGCTATTGTTATAACTATATATGTAATGGTTTCAGGCATACATGGATCGGCTTGGACAGCTGCTTTGAAGGATATTATGATACTATTTATCGTTATGTTTTTAGGTATATATTTACCGTACCATTATTATGGAGGATTTCAGCCGATGTTCGAAGCTGTAGAAGCAGCGAAACCAGGTTTTTTATCTTTACCTGAAGAAGGAATGAGTATTTCTTGGTTTGTTTCTACTATTATATTAACGGCTCTTGGTTTCTATATGTGGCCCCATACATTCGCTTCGGCTTTCTCTGCAAAAAATGAAAAAGTATTTAGGAAAAACGCGGCGATTATGCCTCTTTATTCTTTAGTGTTGCTTTTCGTATTCTTTGCAGGGTTTGCTGCTATATTGCAAGTTCCAGGGTTAAAGGGAGCGGATGTAGATCTTTCGTTATTCCGTCTGGCTCTTCAAACGTTTGATCCATGGTTTATTGGTATTATTGGTAGTGCAGGAGTGTTAACGGCATTAGTTCCAGGTTCCATGCTTGTTATGGCGGCATCTACGTTGTTAGCAAAAAATATTTACCGAACAATGGTGCCATCTGCTTCAGATAGACAAGTTGCAAAAGTAGCTAAGTTATTTGTACCTGTTGTAACGCTTGTTGCAGTATTGTTTACATTTAAAGGGGGAGAAACGATAGGAGCTCTTCTTTTAATGGGATACAGTATATATAAGTTGAATTAAAAGATTACAATCGAATGCATAATCGATCGATCACTTTTTCAGGTGTGCGATTTAATTCCTGAATAAAAGCCTGTACATTTTTTTGAATTTCATAAATCGATGAATAAAAAACATTATGAATGATGTCTGATTTGAGCCATTTCCATACCCCTTCAATTAAATTTAAATCGGGACTGTAGGGAGGTAAAAACACTAATTCTAAGCGATGACAGTGTTTCCTTAAAAGTGGTTGGATGAGCTTCGCATGATGAATACGCGCATTATCTAGAATAAGAGCTATTTTCCCGTTGGGATACAGTTCAAGTACATGCTGAAGAAAACGAAGAAATGCTTCGGCATCATACCGCTCCTCTTCTACACAAACTAACTCACCTGTTTCATAATTAAGTGTACCAATAAGTTTAACACCTTGGTGTTTCCCATAAGTAGGAATACTGCGTTGTTTTCCTTTTAAAAACCATGTATGCTGCAGTGCTTGGTAATCGCGGATCATGGACTCATCTTGAAACAGAAGATGGTCAATCTCCTCGTTTAAAAGTTTTTTTTTTATAGGCGGGGAAGGTAACTTCCCTAAACTCTTGTTGTTTCACCGGGTCTGCTTTCGCTAATGTATACGTCGGTTTTGTGTAACTAAGCCCTAAATCATGTAAAAGTCGAGACACCCCGCGAAGTGTGTAACTTACGTTCCATTCTCTTTTAATGAAAGAAGCGATAATGGATAAAGTCCAATTATGTTTAGCTGGAAATCCAACATCAACGGGTAGATGAGATGCAATCACTTGAACTAACTCCTGTTCTTGTTCAGGGGCTAATTTACGTGGTGCTCCTGTTGATTGTCCCATGAGTAAGCCATGCAATCCTTTTTCTTTGTAAGCATTCACATAATTATAGATTGTTTTTTCAGAACGACCAATCATGTTCATTATTTCTTTTATAGAAAAGCCTTGTACATAGAAATAGATCGTTTGATAACGTTCATACATTCGTTTCGTTTTAGTCGTTTTCATTGCTACAAGTAGGCTTTCTTTTTCGTTTTGGTGTACATGTGTCATTTTGCTCCGCTCCATTTGTCAATATATGTTACTTATTATATTTCGACAAACAGTAGCTGTAACCTTTTAATTCAACTTATATAGTTACGCAACTTTTCCCTGCGCTTGTATGTAGTTTGTTTCCTCGTCAAATTATTACGAAACAAGGTGCGATTGCGGGGATGGGAATTGGGTTGTTAATTGTCGCATATATCACCTTATCTGGTTCTACTATAGCTACGATGTTCCCGGGTGTTCCGCAGTATATGAAAGATTTGAATGTAGGTATAGTCGCGTTGTTAGTTAACATTATTGTGATGTTTGTAGTTAGTGGATTCACAAGAAATGTATCTGTAAAGACCGGCAATATAATAGTAGAAAAGTAATTCGTGTGTTAGAGCTATCTTCGAAAAGAGATAGCTCTTTTTTGTATATATTTTCTTCTATTAGCGGAATCTAACTAAAAACTTGTTGAAAAGGAAGTTAGGTGGGGAAATTGTTAGAGCTAAAAGGTAACTTGTTTGAAGTTATGAAGGAAATTAGAAATGAGTTAGGTTCACCTAATGATTTAACAATTAGAGAAGTTGCTCTTGCTGGTAGTTTTACACGTTGTGCAGTTGTTTTTTTATGTGGATTGACAGATAAGGATAATGTTTATAAATATGTAGTTCGTACACTTCAATATGAAGAAATACCAAATGAAGCAGCTGTGGTTCAGACATTATTGGATCGTTTTATTTCTATTGCAGAAGTCGGTATGAAGACGACTTTTCCAGATATTATAAATGCGGTTTTAGCAGGGGATACAGTCATATTAATTGATAATATTCAAACCGCTATTGTTGTTAACAGTAGGGCTTGGGAGAAAAGAAGTCTAGAACCGCCAGTGACAGAAGATTTAATTCGTGGACCGAGGGTTGGGCTAAATGAAGATATTAATGTGAATAAAATGTTAATTCGCCGTGGTTTACGTGATCCGAAGTTACGGTTTCAATCTTATATTATGGGGAAGCGATCGCAGAAAGAAGTAACCCTAGTATATATAGAGGATATTATTAACCCTTACATCGTAAACGAGCTAGATCGGCGTCTTCAATCAATAGTGACAGATGTCATTTTTGAGACAGGAACGATTGAGCAATTAATTCAGGATAATAATTTATCGCCGTTTCCGCAGTTTTTAAATACAGAAAGACCAGATAATATAGTGGCTGCATTGGCGAAAGGGAAAGCGGCCATTTTAGTAGATGGGTCACCATTTGCTCTTATAGCTCCACTAGTGTTTGTTGATATTTTTCAATCTGTAGAAGATCATTATGAGCGTTGGATAATTGGAACGTTATTAAGAATGTTACGTATGGGATCAGGTATCGCTGCTGTTTTATTACCTGCCATGTACGTAGCGCTTGTATCGTATCATCAAGGGCTTATTCCATCTAAACTAGCTTATTCCATTGCGGGAGCGAGAGAAGGGGTACCGTTTCCTGCTTATATAGAAACGTTAATGATGGCATTAACGATGGAATTAATACGAGAAGCTGGGATTAGGCTTCCGAAACCGATGGGACAAACAATTGGCATCGTAGGCGGTCTTGTAATTGGAGAAGCGGCAGTAAATGCGGGGATTGTAAATCCGTTTTTAGTAATTATTATTGCGGTTACCGCAATTGCTACATTTTCACTTCCTGTATATAGCATTACGATTACGTTTCGGATTTTACTTTTCGTTTTTGTATTAGCCGCGACTGCTTTTGGATTGTACGGGATTATTTTAGCTCTTATTGCACTTGCGATCCATATTACAAATTTAAAGAGTGTTGGGGTACCGTATACAACACCTATTGCTCCTGCTTTTTATAAAGATTGGGAGGAAGAATTGGTTCGCCTACCAAAATCAATGTTAAAAGAGAGACCAGAATATTTACAAACGAAAGACTCTACACTACGTCCAAAGGAGCGAGAGTAATTGAAGCCATTTGAATATGGGGATGAAGAAATTGGATCTCGGGAACTTGGTTTTGCGGTATCGTCAACAATTATCGGTATAGGTGCATTATCTATGCCTCGAGATATTGCTGATCAAACTTTATTTTCAGACGGTTGGATTATTTTGCTTTTGGGTGGATTGATATGTGCGGTTTTAGGTTGGTTTGTAACGAGGGTAGCTATTTTATTCCCAAAACAAAACTTTGTTCAATATACAAGTGCACATTTGACGAAGCCTGTTGCATACACAATTAGTAGCATTTTAGTATTAACGTTTGCTGCTTTGACCGCATATGAATCGCGAATGATTGCAATTATTTCACAAACATATTTATTTAGTGATACACCAATACAGCTACTCTCTTTCTTCTTCTTATTAGTTGTTATTTATGGAATAGCAGGATCGAGAGCGGCTTTAGTAAGGTTAAATGTTCTATTCTTACCTATCGTGTTCATTGCGATAGTGTTGCTTTCTTTATTGAATGTAAATTTAATGGAAATAAACAATTTACTACCGGCTTTTCAAACGAATGTAAGTCAATATGCTGTAGGAGTTAAAAATTCTATTTTCACATTTATCGGATTTGAGGTAGCTCTGTTTTATGCTGTGATGTTGAACGATAAGACAGCAAAAAAAGCCCCAATGGCAGTTGCAAAAGCAGTGATGGTAAATGTGCTTTCGTACATTTTAATATATGTAACTTGTATTAGCGTTTTTACATATATGACAACCCGTGGATTGACGTATCCAACAATTGAATTAGGGAAAGAAATTGAAATTGGTGGAGGGTTTTTAGAAAGATTTGATGCCATTTTTTTTACTACTTGGATTATTACTATTTATAACACTACAGCAATGTATTATGACGTCGCATCTTTATTATTTTGTGCTATGTTCCCGAAAGTGAAGAAACATATTTTCATTTTTGTAAGTGCCCCGATTATTTTTATGTTGAATATGATCCCTAGTAATTTGAAAACTTTGTCAAGTTATGGGACTTATTTAGCTTGGATAGATATGGGGTTTGTCGTGCTAGCGCCTTTGTTAGTTTTTATTGTATATAAAATAAAAAGAAGGAATGGTAGAAATGAAACACCTTCTTAATATTATTATGGTTATGGTTTTAGTTGGATCTATAAGTGGGTGCTCTGAGCTAGAAGAAATAGAAGAAAGAGGATTTGTAGTAGGCGCAGCTTACGATATTGTGAAGGCAAAGAAATCAAATCCAATTATGAAAGGGACGTATCAGATGGTACTTCCCAGTAAGTTAGCGCAACAAGGTGGCCAAGGCGGTGGAGGTAGTGAAAATTATATTAATGTTAGTGCGAAAGCAGATAGTGTCTTTGAGCAAATACGAATTATTGCCAAAAAAATTAGTCGCTCATTATTCTTTCCGCATATACAAGTGATAATTTTTTCTAAAGATTTACTAGCGAATCCATATGTTTTACAAAATACGTTAGATGTATATATTCGCGATCATGAGATGAGAAGAAATATTCGTTTGTTCGTTTCTAAGAAAAATGCAGAAGCTATTTTAAAGCAGAGTGCCAAGCCTGAGAACTTACCGGCACAGTATATTGATATGCTAGCTGAGCATCCTCCGAAAAATGCCCAAATGATTGAGGCTGCAAGAATTGGTGAGGTACAGCAAAAAATGATTGCTAACCGAAGTTTCGTATTACCTATTCTCGAACTAACAAAACAAGGGGTACAAATGAACGGGGCAGCGTTGTTTCGCGGGAAGGATAATAAGTGTGTAGGTATTTTGGGTGGGGAAGAAACATTAGGAATGAATTATATAATAGGTAAAAAAATTGGAGGTTTTTTTACTATACGTAAAAAGAGTCAGCTTATTACATATGAAATTCATAAGATGCACCGAAAGATTAAAGTAGCTACGAAAAATGCTACAAAACCGAAGTTTGATATTCATTTATATTTGGACGGGACTTTAGCTGAGTTGCATTTTAGTGATCATAAACAAATTATGAACGAAAATCGATTAAAGAAAAACATCGCGGAGGAAATGGAGAAGCGCATCCAAAAATCGATTAAACTTGTTCAAAAAAAATATAAGGTAGATGTATTGGAGTTAGGGGAAGTATATAAGCGGCATAATTATAAAGAATGGAAGAAGATAGATAAGAATTGGGATCAAGGTGAAAATTACTTTAGTAATGCGGAGGTTACTGTTCATGTTCATCCGACAATTGAGCATTCAGGTTCAGCCTTACCGAAAAGAGTGAAATAAGGTGATGGAAGTTGTTTACTGGCTTAGGAATTAGTTGCACGATATTAATGGCGGTTCTTCCGGGGACTATATATTTTATTCATAAAAAAATTACAACGTATGGAGCGCAGCCGTGGAAAGAAAAAAAGAAACCTGAATGATTTTCAGGTTTCTTTCGTGCAAAGCATATGTGAAGGGGGATACCTTCTATGTATGCTTTGTTTTTTATAAAAGTCCTAACCAATGTACCAATTGTGTAGAGAGGAATGTAACAACAATTGCGATAACGGTAGGGATTGCAAACGATAAGAATGTCCATTTTGCACTTTTTGTTTCTTTATATATGTTAACCAGTGTTGTTCCGCACGGGAAATGAAGGAGTGAGAACAACATTGTATTTAACGCTGTTAACCAAGTCCAACCATTTTCTAAGAATAAATTTTTAATTTGGTTAAAATCATCTATTTCAGTTAAAGCTCCGGTTGATAAGTAAGACATTAATAAAATCGGGATAACAATTTCATTCGCTGGTAGTCCAAGAATGAATGCAGCTAAAATAAATCCATCAAGTCCTAACATTTTAGCGAACGGATCTAGGAAGTTTACAAAATACATAAGTAAGCTTGTGTCACCGATGAAAATATTAGCAAGTAACCAAGTTAATGCAGCCGCAGGGGCAGCTACAACGATAGCTCGTTTTAAAACATAAATTGATTTATCGAGTGTTGCACGTACAATTGTATTCCAAACTTTTGGCTTACGGTACGGCGGTAACTCAAGAGTGTAGTGGGTTGGAACGCCTTTTAAAGCTGTTTTTGATAGTACCCAAGAAACAGTTAATGTCATCATAACACCAATTACAACCATTCCAACTACAACGCCAGCAGTAACAAATGTTTGCATACTACCTGTGTAACCGGCAGCCATAAATAGTGAAGCCATTAAAATTAACATAGGCCAGCGACCGTTACAAGGAACGAAGTTGTTCGTTAAGATTGCAAGCATACGTTCACGTGGTGATTCAATAATACGTGTTGACATAATGGCAGCTGCATTACAACCAAATCCCATTGCCATTGTTAAAGACTGTTTACCGTGTGCGCCAGATCTTTTAAATAATCGGTCCATATTAAATGCGACACGTGGTAAGTATCCGTAGTTTTCTAATAGCGCGAACATAGGGAAAAAGATTGCCATAGGTGGTAACATAACGCTAATAACAGCACCGATACCGCGGAATAAACCAAGTATTAAAATGCCATGTAACCATTCAGGTGCATGCATTGCTTGGAACCAAGATGTTAAATATCCTTCTGCCCATCCGAAGAACTCAGCGATCATATCAGATGGTACGTTAGCGCCTGCGATTGTAAGATAAAAAATGATTGATAAAATACCGAGCATAATTGGGAATCCCCAGATGGGAGATGTGAAAATTTTATCTAGTTTTTCAGAACGATACAATTTATCAGTATTTGTATATTGAACAGACTCTTTACATATGCTTGCAGATGTTCGATAAATATCTCCGACAATATCATCTCGTATATCTTCTTTTGAGAGTGCTTGTGCATGTTGAATGATATAGTCTAAAGGAAGATCCTTACTGGCTGAGTGAGATTCCATTAATTACGACCTCCCTTACAAGTGGTTCATTATGGTGTTTTTGAAGTGTAGTTAAGAAATTTTTATCTCCATCTAATATACGTAACGCAATCCAACGTGCTGGATACGTATCACCGAACACTTTATAAATTTGCGGTTCTAATTCCTGAATCATATTTTCGATTTTTTCACTGTAAGAAATTTTAATTGGTGTTGGAATTAATTTTTTATTTGCTACTTTAGCGATGATATTTAGCAAATGCCCAATACCTACTCGGTTACGAGCAGAAATCTTAACTACAGGTACACCGAGCGATTTTGCTAATTTCTTTTCATCAATAACGATGCCTTTTTTCTCAGCTTCATCAATTAAGTTAATGCAAACGACTACGTTGTTCGTCATTTCCATCACTTGGAGTGCTAAATTTAAATTCCTCTCCATAGCAGTTGCATCTATAACAACTACAGTTACTTCTGGTTTTTCAAATATAATATAATCTCTTGCTACTTCTTCATCCGCAGAATTTGAATATAGTGAGTAAGTTCCAGGTAAATCTATTAATGTATATTTACTTCCGTTATGTTCATATTCCCCTTCAGCTTTTAAAACAGTTTTTCCCGTCCAGTTTCCAGTATGTTGTTTTAAGCCTGTTAAAGTATTAAATAATGTACTTTTCCCGGTATTCGGGTTGCCAGCTAAAGCAATGCGATGTTTGCTCATCTGAAATCATCTCCTATTAATACCCCGAAAATAAGGGAACTTTCTTCCTTGCGTAGTGCAATAGTTGTGTTGCTTACTTGATAAGCGACCGGATCTCCAAGTGGACTGCGTTGTAATACTTTAATCGTTGCCCCAGGGACAAATCCTAAGTCTAATAAACGTCGTTTCATAGTTCCTTCTAATTGTATCTTCTCAATTTGTACAAACTCTCCTGTTTTAAATTCAGAAAGTGGTTTTGTATTAGCCGATACCATAAAAGTTACCTCATCTCTATATTGTTAGTTTAAGTTTAAAAAGTTTCCTAAGGTAAACTTTTTGTTAGTAATATAGTAGACCACATTGGATGATGCTGTCAATTAGTACTTTAAAAATATTCAATTATTTTTAGAATTGTTCCAATTTATTTAGTTGTACTGAAAAAAATTACTGAAATTCTTCTCAATGTAAATAAAGTAAGGGTGTAAAAACTTAAAAATATAGGGTGATTGTAAATGTAGTTTTAATCTAAAGGGGAAAATGCAGAAAATTATTTACATTAGCTTTACATTGTTAAGATTAAATTTACAATAATGCATGTTTAGTGTGGATTTTGTTGGGTTTTTCAACTATAAATGTTGGAGTGTCTAGCTTTTGCGGGATGTTACCCCTATTTACTTAAACTTAAAAATTGCTTAACACTCACATAATATTGTTGTCCTACAATGAATTTGTGTTCGAAAGAAGATGAATTCGAAAAGTGATAATCCAAATGGGGGTACAAGACATGGTTATGAAAAAGGGTATTAAATTTTCTTTAGCGGCTTTAGTTGTTGCAGGTGCATTAGTTGGATGTGGAAAAACAGAAAGTACGGATAATAAGGAAGCTGCTAAAGGTAGCGATGCAAAACAAGAATTATCAGGTACGATTGCAGCGGCTGGTTCTACGGCTCTTCTACCTCTTGCGGAGGAAGCTGGAAAGAAATTCATGGAGAAAAATTCAAAGGTTTCTATTCAAGTTCAAGGTGGCGGTAGTGGAACTGGGATTAACCAAGTAGCATCGGGTGCAGTACAAATTGGTAATTCAGATGTTCCGTCTGGAGATAAAATAAAAGATGCTGAAAAAGCGAAAGAATTAGTAGATAACAAGGTTGCGGGTATTGCATTCGCGCTTGTCGTAAATAAAGATGTAAAAGTTGATAACTTAACAGTACAACAAGTACAAGATATCTTCACTGGAAAAGTAACAAACTGGAAAGAGGTAGGCGGGAAAGATGAAAAAATCAACGTAATTAACCGTCCAGCTTCATCTGGTACACGTGCTACATTTGAAAAGACAGTTATGAAAGACGCGAAAATTAATGATGGAACTGGTACAACACAAGATTCTAACGGTGCAGTAGAGCAAGCAATCAATTCTACGCCAGGCTCAGTAAGTTATTTAGCAATGTCTTACATGGTTGGCGATAAAAAAGGTGCACTACAAACAGTGAAAATTGATGGTGCTGAACCGAAAGTTGAAAACATTTCGTCTGGTAAATATCCATTCTGGTCTTACGAGTACATGGTAACAAAAGGTGAGGCAAAAGAAGCAACGAAAGCTTACATTGACTATGTAAAAGGTAAGGATTTTGAAAAGCAAGTAGAAGATATGGGTTACATCCCAATGTCTAAATTAAATAAGTAATAAAATTTTATGGGGCTGGCTGCAAGGCCAGTCCTGTTCATTTCAATCTATGAAGTGGGGTCTGACCTGTGATGAAGGGGAAAAAACAAATTAATTACGTAAAAAGTGAATATATAGGAAGATCGCTTGTTACGTTTTGTGGTATTTTTATTGTTTTAATTACATTAGCTATTATTGCGTTTATTTGCGGTAAAGGTATTCAATCTTTTACACAAAGTGGTATCTCGTTTACTGAGATGTTAACATCGACAAAATGGAATCCCAATGCTGACGAAGGAACCTTTGGGGCTTTGATTTTTATTGTAGGTTCAACAGTGGTTTCGTTAGGTGCGGTTATTATTAGTGCGCCAATTGCTATAGCTCTTGCTATATTCATGAATTTAATTTCGCCGAAGTTTGGAAATAAAGTATTGAAGCCTGTTTTAGAATTATTAGTTGGTATTCCTTCGGTTGTATACGGATTATTAGGGGTTACGATTTTAGTGCCGCTATTACGTGATTCGTTTGGGGGAGTAGGTTTTAGTTTAATTGCAGGTATTATTGTGCTAAGTATTATGATTTTACCTACTATTGCTAGTATCGCTTCTGATGCAATTCGCTCTGTTCCATTTGATTACTTGGAAGCTTCTTACGGTTTAGGATCAACGAAATGGCAAGCGATTAGCCGAGTGATTGTTCCAGCTGCAAAACAAGGGATTTTAACAGGTATAGTTTTAGGTTTAGCGCGTGCTTTTGGTGAAGCATTAGCGGTTCAAATGGTAATCGGGAACACGATTAAATTACCAGAAGGAATATATAGTCCGACAGCAACGTTAACGGGTATTTTGACAATGGATATGACGAATACATTGAACGGAACAGCTTGGAACAATGCGTTATGGACTTTAGCGATGATTTTACTTGTTATTTCATTCCTGTTTATTTTAGTAATTCGAGCGATTGGGCAAAGAGGTGAGCGATAATAATGAATGCAAGAACGGTAAATAAAGTTTGGACAGGTATCTTTTATGCAGTTGCGGCTTTAGTTGTAGCTTTGCTAGTGTTCTTAGTGTTTGAAATTCTGCAAAAGGGATGGGGATTTTGGGATCCTAGTTTCTTATTCGGAGAACCAAGTAATACAAGAGCTGGTGGTGGAATTGGTCCGCAGTTATTCAACTCCTTCTACATGCTTGTTATAACACTTGTTATATCAATTCCTCTTGGATTAGGTGCTGGAATATATTTAGCAGAGTATGCAAAACAAGGACGTTTTTTAAACTTTGTTCGTTTATGTATCGAGACAATGGCGTCTTTACCTTCTATTGTTGTTGGTTTGTTCGGTTTGTTAGTGTTCGTTACAATGACGGGCTGGGGATACACAGTAATGGGTGGTGCCCTTGCTTTAACGATTTTAAACTTACCGGGTTTAACACGTGTTTGTGAAAATGCGATTTCAGAAGTTCCTCATAATGTAAAAGAGGCAAGTCTTGGATTAGGTGCAACGAAGTGGCAAACGATCGCTCGTATTATTATCCCGTCATCATTACCGCAAATTATTACAGGTATTATTTTAGCGGCGGGTCGTATATTCGGGGAAGCGGCAGCATTGATTTACACGGCGGGTTTAACATCTCCGATTTTAAATTCAGCAGCAGACTTCTCAAGTCCTTCGCATCCTTTAAATCCATTTAGACCAGCTGAAACATTAGCGGTTCACATTTGGAAGTTAAATTCTGAAGGAGTAATTCCGGATGCGAAGTTGATTGCGACAAAATCTGCAGCTGTATTAATTATTATGGTATTACTATTCAATGTTATTTCACGCTTGGTAGCGTCTATATTACACAAACGTTTTACAGGAACGAAAAGAAAAAGTAAAACGACGAAGAAGGTAAAAGCGGCATAGGTTGAAGATGAAAACTCTCTGTTTATAAAACAGGGAGTTTTTTATGGTCATTTTGTTGTTGGCAGGAAAAGAAGAAGAGTGACCGAATAGGTAACTTGATATATAGAAATTCGGATGAAAATAGGGAGGGATTTGAAAGTGTTTTTTCTGCAAATGTCGGGGTTTCCTGGATCTGGGAAATCGACACTTTCTAAATATATCGCTAAATTAACAGGTGCTGTTATTGTAGATCATGACGTCGTGAAATCAGCTTTATTAAAATCATTAAAGGAAAAAGGTGTAGAATCAACAGTGGTTGGGAAGATCTCCTATGATATTGAGTGGGAACTGATCGATTTTTTGTTGGAGCAAAAGCATAGTGTGATATTAGATAGTCCATGTCTCTACGAAGGGATGGTTAAAAAAGGAATAGATTTATGTCAGAAACATGGTGCTACATATAAATATATTGAATGTTATCTTAATAATATAGAAGAAATTAATCGTAGGTTACAAACGCGCGAACGTAAGATAAGTCAAATTACAAAAGTAGAATCAGAAGTAGCATTTAAAAAATGTCTGTCTGGCAGTAAAAGGCCTTTACATGGTGAATATCTTATTGTGGATTCTGGAGAACCACTAGAGAAGTATGGTAAAAAAGTGATGGATTATATTTATCCCGCTATTTGTGGGAGGTAAAACTCCCACCTCAAAATTCAGCTGGAGCAAAGAGGTTAGACGAGAGCTAAACTGGCAGTAAACGCCCGATTGGTGCGGGCTAATAATCAGTGGGGGGTGGACAAAACCCCACTGATTAAAGTTTCACTTTATGGATAGGTAGAGGAATACAAAAGGCGTTATCTTCAATTATGAAGATAACGCCTTTTGGTTTAAATATCAGGTGTTTCTGTTGAAGTACTTATTTTTCTGCGGGAGCGCCTTTTTCTCCCGATTTTATCTAATAGTTCATACATAACAGGAACAACTACTAATGTAAGAACGGTTGAAACGGCTAAGCCGCCAATTACAACGACAGCTAGACTTTTTGATACCATGCTGCCCGCCTGAGATTGGCCGAATAGAAGTGGTAGCATAGCGACGATTGTTGTTATGGCTGTCATAATAATTGGGCGTAATCGAGTGGAGCCGGCTTCTAATAGTGCTTCTCTTGTTTCCATACCGTTTTCTCGATTTTGTTGGACTCTTTCTATTAATACAATAGCATTTGTAACGACAATTCCGATTAACATTAATGCGCCAATCAAGGAATTTACATCAACTGGTGTTCTGGAAATAATTAATCCTAAAATGCCTCCGACAGCAGCTAATGGCAAGGAGAATAAAATTGCAAAAGGAGCGCGTGCTTGCCCGAATGTAATAACCATAATTAAATATACAATCCCGATTGCAATCCCCATAATTTTAAATAAATCAGTGAAGTTCTCTTGCATAGATTCAGTAGCACCTGCGATATTTACTTTTGCCCCGTTAGGTAAATCTAAGTCAGCTATCGCTTTGTTTACTTCTGTGCTTACTTTACTTAAATCTTCACTTGAAGCTGCTGCAGTAATTTGAATCGTTTCTTTCCCGTCTTTATGGAAGATTTCCGTTTGAAGATGTTTTTCTGAAATAGTTGCAATGTCTTTTAAAGGAATTGGTCCGTTAATAGGTGATAGTATGTTTGTGTTTAAAATATCTTCTTGTTTGTTAATGGATGCCTTTTTGTGTTCTATCATAATAGTTGTTTTTTCATTATTGATTGAGATTTCCCCAATAGGAGATTTCTTCATAAGGAATGATACTTGTTGTGCTGCTAATTCTGGTGTTAAACCTAGTTGCTCAGCCTTTGTTTGATCGATATGAATTTGCCATTCTTTTTTAGATTCTTCTATATTTGTTTTTACTTTGGAAAGAGAATCCATGCTTTTTAGTTTTGTTTCGACGATGTTAGCGGCCTTTTGTAAATTTGTTTCGTTAGTAGCTGTTACGTTAAATTGTAAGTTGTTTCCGCCGCCGGAGTCAGAGTAACTCGTTTTTATATAATCAAGTTCAGCTGGTTCGAAAGCTGTATGTTCCTTTTTTAATTCTTTAATATATTGGTCGATGTCAGATCCTTTTTTAAAGACTACAAATATAGTTGCAAGATTGTTTTGAGTTGTCTGTCCCCATTGTGCATCTTCTGCGCTAGATCCCATTCGCAAAATAACATCTGTTACATCAGAATTAGAGAGGAGTTTCTTTTCGAAATCAAAGGCTTTTTGTTTTTTAGCTTCAGAATCATAATCAGCTGGAAATGTCATATTAACGGAAAGCATTGTATCGTCCTCGGACTTTATGTTCGCTTTCGGAAGTAGTATGTAGGCTGCAATTGATCCTGCAAATAATAAAAAAGAAGTGAGTAGAATGATAAACTTATGAGAAAGAGCCCACTTTAATGTAGCGACATATCGCGGTGAAGAATGTGAATTGCGACGTTTTGTTTTTTTGAGCAGTAAAAAGGCCATAAGTGGAACGACTGTTAATGCCACAATTAAGGAAGAAAGTATAGAATACACAACTGCTAACACCATAGGTAACATTAGTTTTCCGATTACTCCCGATACGAGACCAATAGGTAAAAAAACGGCGACTGTTGTTAAAGTAGAAGAGGTAATTGCGACGGCGACCTCTTTTGTTGCATCGAGAATAATATCTTTAGAGAAAGATTCTTTTTGTAAACGACGGAAAATATTCTCGATGACAACGATACTATCATCGACGAGACGTCCAACTGCAACTGCTAAGCCACCTAGAGTTAAAATGTTAAGTGTGATGTTAGATTGGTGGAGTAAAAATAGTGTTAATAGGATAGATAATGGGATACTGACGACAGCGATGATTGTTGTTCGAAAGCTACGTAAAAAGATTAAGATAATGAGAGTTGCGGCAATGGCCCCAAGGATTACTTCTTTTCCCATACTAGTAACAGCATTTTCAACTTGCTCATGAGTTGAAGCTAAAAGTTTAATAGAATATTGATCTTTATATTCCTTGCTTATATCTTTAATCTTTTTATCAATCTCTTTTCCAATTGCAACCGCGTTTTTACTCGGCTCTTTCATGATGACTAATCCTGTTCCTTCTTCTCCGTTTATGTGTGAGATTGTATCGTAATGTTGTTTTAGTTCAATTTGAGCGACATCTTGTAATTTTACTTGAGGTGTAACGGTGATGTTTTTTATGTCATTTACATTTTTTATGTCCCCGATGACACGAAGATTGTATTCTTCCTTATTAACGGTAATTGCTCCGGCTGGAGTGGAAGTTTCTTTTCCTTGTAAAACTGTTAATACTTGTTGTGATGTTACGTTTTTATCTTTTAGTTGGTTAGGATCAAGTGCGATGGATAATTCGGAAGTTGATTT
>NZ_JBNGVC010000013.1:0-412500 GCF_050524305.1 Bacillus silvicola | reverse complement strand
GTAGCCTGATATTGAATTTTGGTACAGTTTGTACAGGATAGGCGGGAGCCATTGAAACCGGAGCGCTAGCTTCGGTGGAGGCGCTGGTGGGATACCGCCCTGACTGTATTGAAATTCTAACCTACGGGTCTTATCGACCCGGGAGACAGTGTCAGGTGGGCAGTTTGACTGGGGCGGTCGCCTCCTAAAGTGTAACGGAGGCGCCCAAAGGTTCCCTCAGAATGGTTGGAAATCATTCGTAGAGTGCAAAGGCATAAGGGAGCTTGACTGCGAGACCTACAAGTCGAGCAGGGACGAAAGTCGGGCTTAGTGATCCGGTGGTTCCGCATGGAAGGGCCATCGCTCAACGGATAAAAGCTACCCCGGGGATAACAGGCTTATCTCCCCCAAGAGTCCACATCGACGGGGAGGTTTGGCACCTCGATGTCGGCTCATCGCATCCTGGGGCTGTAGTCGGTCCCAAGGGTTGGGCTGTTCGCCCATTAAAGCGGTACGCGAGCTGGGTTCAGAACGTCGTGAGACAGTTCGGTCCCTATCCGTCGTGGGCGTAGGAAATTTGAGAGGAGCTGTCCTTAGTACGAGAGGACCGGGATGGACGCACCGCTGGTGTACCAGTTGTTCTGCCAAGGGCATAGCTGGGTAGCTATGTGCGGAAGGGATAAGTGCTGAAAGCATCTAAGCATGAAGCCCCCCTCAAGATGAGATTTCCCATAGCGTAAGCTAGTAAGATCCCTGAAAGATGATCAGGTTGATAGGTTCGAGGTGGAAGCATGGTGACATGTGGAGCTGACGAATACTAATAGATCGAGGACTTAACCATATAATATGAAGCGATGTTATCTAGTTTTGAAAGAATATAAAAAACTTGTTGACTTTCAAAGGTGAATGAGTTATAATGATTCTTGTCTTAAATGAATACAGTCTGGTAATGATGGCAGAGAGGCCACACCCGTTCCCATACCGAACACGGAAGTTAAGCTCTCTAGCGCCGATGGTAGTTGGGACCTTGTCCCTGTGAGAGTAGGACGTTGCCAGGCAAAATGGAGGATTAGCTCAGCTGGGAGAGCACCTGCCTTACAAGCAGGGGGTCGGCGGTTCGATCCCGTCATCCTCCACCATATATGTCGGAGGGGTAGCGAAGTGGCTAAACGCGGCGGACTGTAAATCCGCTCCTTCGGGTTCGGCAGTTCGAATCTGCCCCCCTCCACCATTCTTAATTAATGGGCTATAGCCAAGCGGTAAGGCAACGGACTTTGACTCCGTCATGCGCTGGTTCGAATCCAGCTAGCCCAGCCATTAAGAGCCATTAGCTCAGTTGGTAGAGCATCTGACTTTTAATCAGAGGGTCGAAGGTTCGAATCCTTCATGGCTCACCATTTTAATCAAATATGCGGGTGTGGCGGAATTGGCAGACGCACCAGACTTAGGATCTGGCGCCTTTGGCGTGGGGGTTCGACTCCCTTCACCCGCACTTTTAATAAAATAACTCATACATGTCTTGCGGAAGTAGTTCAGTGGTAGAATACAACCTTGCCAAGGTTGGGGTCGCGGGTTCGAATCCCGTCTTCCGCTCCAATTTTCAATATGACATGCCGGGGTGGCGGAACAGGCAGACGCACAGGACTTAAAATCCTGCGGTGGGTGACCACCGTGCGGGTTCGACCCCCGCCCTCGGCACCATATGCGCCCGTAGCTCAATTGGATAGAGCGTTTGACTACGGATCAAGAGGTTAGGGGTTCGACTCCTCTCGGGCGCGCTTTTATTAACGGGAAGTGGCTCAGCTTGGTAGAGCACCTGGTTTGGGACCAGGGGGTCGCAGGTTCAAATCCTGTCTTCCCGATTTTCCCAAAAACATGGGGCCTTAGCTCAGCTGGGAGAGCGCCTGCCTTGCACGCAGGAGGTCAGCGGTTCGATCCCGCTAGGCTCCACTTTATTTTTTATATGTCGGAGGTATACCCAAGTTCGGCTGAAGGGATCGGTCTTGAAAACCGACAGGCGGTGAGAATCGCGCGGGGGTTCGAATCCCTCTACCTCCTCCATTTTTTCAAAAAAAGTGGTTTAGTTACATATAAAAAAATATTGATTTTCCTTCATGGAGGTATACCCAAGTTCGGCTGAAGGGATCGGTCTTGAAAACCGACAGGCGGCGAGAGTCGCGCGGGGGTTCGAATCCCTCTACCTCCTCCATTTTTTCAAACAATATAATATCGTCGCGGGGTGGAGCAGTACGGTAGCTCGTCGGGCTCATAACCCGAAGGTCGCAGGTTCAAATCCTGTCCCCGCAACCAATGGTCCCGTGGTGTAGTGGTTAACATGCCTGCCTGTCACGCAGGAGATCGCCGGTTCGACCCCGGTCGGGACCGCCATTTATGTTGGCTCGGTAGCTCAGTCGGTAGAGCAGAGGACTGAAAATCCTCGTGTCGGCGGTTCGATTCCGTCCCGAGCCACCATTTTTTTTATGCCGGCTTAGCTCAATTGGTAGAGCAACTGACTTGTAATCAGTAGGTTGGGGGTTCAAGTCCTCTAGCCGGCATCATTTAGGGGCATAGTTTAAAGGTAGAACTGAGGTCTCCAAAACCTCCAGTGTGGGTTCGATTCCTACTGCCCCTGTAAAGTATATGGGCCTATAGCTCAGCTGGTTAGAGCGCACGCCTGATAAGCGTGAGGTCGATGGTTCGAGTCCATTTAGGCCCACCATATATATTCCGCAGTAGCTCAGTGGTAGAGCTATCGGCTGTTAACCGATCGGTCGTAGGTTCGAGTCCTACCTGCGGAGCCATGGCCCGTTGGTCAAGTGGTTAAGACACCGCCCTTTCACGGCGGTAACACGGGTTCGAATCCCGTACGGGTCATAAAAAAAGAGTCAGCAATGTGCTGACTCTTTTTTATTATGTGTATGCCTCTTTTTTATCATCTTATTTTTCTCAAATAAATAAAGGGATTTAGGAAAAGCTATGGTATGTATTAAAAGGAGGAGATAAAAATGACGCGAGTTAGAGACTTTATGAGTACTCATATTGTACATTGTACCCCGTTAGATAATGTATATGAGGCTGCTGTAAAAATGAAGGAAGAATCGGTTGGATTGATTCCTGTTGTTGAAAATGAACAAGTTGTTGGGCTTGTTACTGATCGAGACTTAGTTGTTCGTGGGATTGCTGAAAAACATCCTGGATCTAATAAAATTACAAATATAATGACAACAAACATTGTTTCAGTTTCTCCAGATGATTCGATTGAAAAAGCTACAGAATTAATGGCACATTATCAAATTAGACGCTTACCAGTAGTTGAGAGTGGGCAACTTGTGGGTATGCTAGCACTAGGTGATTTAGCTATAAGAGAATCGGCTGATGATCAAGCTGGCTTTGCTTTAAGTGAAATCTCGGAGCACATGGAATAAATTATGTATAAAGATCAGATACATTATTCTAGTATATATGGATTAAACTAATATGTTAGCGTGATGTATCTGAGACATTATATAATAAGTATAGCGTTAATATTTTCGACAGTTTTTTTAAATTTGTTATTCCTAATTTTTAATGAGAGAAAAAATGATATACTAATAGATATAAGTATTATGATAGATTTTGAATATAACGATATTTATTGTTAATGATGTAATAATGAATTAATAT
The DNA here is from genome assembly GCF_050524305.1 of Bacillus silvicola. Lineage (NCBI taxonomy): Bacteria > Bacillati > Bacillota > Bacilli > Caryophanales > Bacillaceae > Bacillus > Bacillus silvicola. The sequence goes on along the minus strand of NZ_JBNGVC010000013.1, from coordinate 408,858 downwards.
TTCCTACATAGATAAAAAGGAAAGGGGAATTATATGAGGGCTGCACAGGGCGATCCAAATTGGAATTTGGTTACAGATACATATATAGAACCAAACAATTTCGCTAAGTTATTTTCTTTGCTTGTACCTTGTCATCCAAAAGGTGAAGGGAAAGAGCGAACTATATTAGTATGGAAAGAAAAAGAGTTTTATAAAGAAGAAAATTTAGCGGCATTTATCGTATATGGAATGAATAAAGTAAAGGGTTTACCGCAGTTTCATAAAGATGAAATTCCAACTCTAGTACGTATTCTGCGTTTATGTCAAGAGATTGGTTGGTATGAAGAGGCAAATGATTTTATGATAAGCCAGGGACTAGATGAATTTGTCCAAACTTCATTGGAATATGAAACATGGGATCTTTTGACGCAAGCGGTTGCTTTAAACTATTTAATTATTAAATATCGTATTGGTGAATTAACAGATGGCGATGTAGAAATTTGGAATCGAGTTAAATTTAGTGAGAAATGTATAACAGATTGTAAACATCTATTATCTCATAAAGAAGTATTGGAATTTACATTTTTTTATATGTGTAAGCGAGCTAAAACACTATCAAAAGAACAATTAAATAGTGATATGATGAATCTAGCGATGTATTGTAATACTTTTGTGTATGATTTGTATACACATGACTTATTACGAAAGTATCGTAAGTGTACAGATTTTCTATCATATTATGGACCGAGTCAAGTAGTTTTAGCTTGTCAAAGAGCTGTGCTTTCTCAAATTTCAGATCGATTAGATCCATTAAAGACAACACATGTAGATGATTATTTATATGTGATGAAAGAAATGATGGAGCATATGACGATAGGGGTAATGGATCGATATGGTCATTTTATTGGAAAGTTGCTATCATATGTACCATTTTTTGAAATGATTCAAGTTCCACAGCATGCATATTATTGTGAAGAATTACTGTATATTTGTAAGGGTATTGAATACAAAGAAGAAACACTACGCAATTATATATTTATACAATTACATGATTGTTTACCATCATTCTTTAAACAATTTCTTAAAAATAAGCGTTATGCAACGATTCATGATATTCTTTTCTATTGGTGCGACGATGAACAAAGAATGAGCTTAGAGAAAAAATATAATCTTAGTTTTATTTATGAAAAATATGCTTGTGGATAAACCGTATTTTACATATTAAAAATTAATATAAATTAAAAAAGGATCTCAAGTTTATGTGAGATCCTTTTTTTTAGTAAAACAAGGAGAAAGTAACTAAGATAAGAAATAACATTCCATAAAGGAGAAATTGTGCAGTAGAACTTCCTTGTATACCAAAAAAAGTATTCATTTTTTCATATAAATTCAGTATATATTTCATTGGATTATCTTTGAAATATTGGTACACAGTGTCTCCTCTTTCTAAGCTTCTTGTTCATGTTTTTGGTTATGAGGAACATTAACGTATCTAGCTATGAATAATAAAACAGTCATAAAGAATACAGGAAGTACGGTAGATAAATAAAAACCATTATTAATTATATTTGTTATAAGAGCACTCAAAAGGAAAATTACATTATAAATATGGGCTATTTTTTGTTTTAGCCGCATTTGTAATGCTTCCATAATGATTTCTAAGGCAACAAAAGCAATAATAATAGATAAAAATACAGTGTTCGTATTATAAATGATTAAACAACAGATTAAACCAAAAAAGGACAGGTATTCAATAATGAGAGGTATATTGCGTGGCATAGAATTTACCTAACTAAATATGGCAGTGGGTTCACTGCATTTGTTTTTTCAAAATTCCATTCCCCATTATGTAATTCAAAATGGAGATGTTGCCCGTATGAATGACCTGTATTTCCCATATGACCGACTAATTGTCCAGCTTGCACTTGATCCCCAACTTGTACAGCACGATCCTTCATATGAGCATAAACTGTTGTATATAATTTTCCATTTATTTGATGGGCGACGAACACGACATTGCCGTAGCTAGCCGAATAATAAGATTTCACAACTTTACCTGTAGCAGCAGCTTGAATAGAGATGTTGCCTTGTGCTGCAATATCTATACCATAATGCATTTGTTCCCAGCGCATATCAAAAGTTGAGCTAATTCTTCCTTGAGTTGGAAATTTGAAAACAGCTGGAATTGATGAAGGTTGAGCTGTTTTAGTTTGTGATTGATTTTGATGTTGCACTACATAGTGTTTTGCTACATATCCGTATCCTGTGCCAAAACGAATTTTATACCAAGTACCTACCGTTTCTACTACTTGTACTTGTGTACCATTTTGTAATGAACCAAGTAGAGTGCTACTTGTACTAGCGTTGCTACGTACATTTAATTTTGGTGTTGCAACAGTATAAGAAGGAGAACCTTGTACAGTTACACCTTTTACTAGAGGTGTGGATCCATTAGATACAAATGTTTTTTGTACGTATCCAATTTGACCATTATGTAATATTTTGTACCAATCCCCTTGTTCACCTTGAATGGTAATGAATTGACCATTTGGTAATATATCTAGAATAGAAGACTCTGTATTAGGTTCAGAACGAACGTTTAATGCGTTTGCATTTACGATATATTGATTCTTTGATTGAACATTTTTTTTGAATAGAATTGCATCTTTTTTCATATAGCCTGTTTTGTTGTTAACAGATACTTTATACCAATCTTGAGTTGTCTCAAGAATAGTAACCGGGCTATTAAATCGAATATTATCAATTATTGCACTGTCTGCATTGTTATTTTGATGTAGTGCAACGTTGTCAATTTTTACATATCCAGTTTTTACTTTAGATGGTTGCTTAGCAGCCGCTGTTTGTATACCGGATTCTCCCATAGAAGGAAGTAAAGAAACAATTGCTATAGTAGTTGCTGTTAAAGCTGTAGCTTTCATATTCATGTAATAAAGACCTCCTCTAGTTGTATAGTTGTATTTTTATTATAGTATAAAGATATAATATATTGGTCGTATTCACATAAATGTAATATGAAATCAATAAAAATAATGTTAGAAGAGAGGTTCGTATATAAATATTGTATATATCATTTGCGGGGGCGCATTTATATTTGTTCAACATGTTAAGATTTAATTCGCAATTAAGAAAATTAAAACAGTTGATGATGTCTTATTACGGTGTTATACTGACAGTGATAATTTTATAGTTTGCTAGGAGAGCTGGTGTTGCCAGCTGAGAGTGGGCCGTAAGCCTTTGATCCTTTTCATTACCTGATCTAGATTATGCTAGCGTAGGGAAGCAATTCGGACACTAACAATGAGTCCCCGTTTCTTTGCGTATAGAAACGGGGCTTTTTTATTTGAAAAATTCATATTGAAACCACTAGGGGTGCTTGATGTGCTGAGAGAGGAATAATCCTTAACCCTTACAGACCTGATCTAGGTAATACTAGCGAAGGGAAGTGGAACAACGAATAAATGTATAATTTTATTTGCTGTAACCACTTCTTATATATAGAAGTGGTTTTTTATTTAGGTACATATATTGAAAGGGGAAATAGAAATGAAATTTTGCGATAGATTATTAGAAACTGTGCAACCTGTTTGGGAGAAAAGTCATAATCATCCGTTTGTAGTAGGTATGGGGGATGGCACGTTAGAAAAAGATAAATTTCAGTATTATATTATTCAAGACTATTTATATTTGTTAGATTATGCAAAGTTATATGCGATTGGTGTTGTAAAAGCAACGAATCCACAAGTTATGGCAAAGTTTGCAGAGCAAATAGATGGTATTTTAAATGGTGAAATGACGATCCATAAACAATATGCAAAAAGACTTGGTATTTCTGTACAAGAGATGGAATCTGCGAAACCATCTGCTAAAAATTTAGCTTATACAAATTATATGATGTCTGTATCTCAAAATGGCACACTTGCGGAATTAATAGCAGCACTTCTACCATGTATGTGGAGTTATTGGGAGATTGGAAAGCGTTTAAATGATATTCCTGGAGCAAGAGATCATGAGTTTTTTGGTGAGTGGATTCAAGGATATAGCTCTGAAGAATACGGCGACCTTTGTATTTGGTTAATAGACTTATTAAATGAAATGGCGGTTGGAAAGTCTGAGAAAGAACTAGACCGATTAGAGGAGATTTTCTTATATTCCAGTCGATTTGAATATTTATTCTGGGATATGTCCTATCGTAAGGAGATGTGGGGATTTGAGGAGCAAGAACATACTACAGTTTCATAATGTTTCTTTTCATTATGATGAGAAACCAATCATCAATGAATTAAATGCTTCTATACAAGATAAAGAGTTTGTAAGTATTATCGGACCGAGTGGATGTGGGAAAAGTACTTTATTTCGCCTTATTACAGGATTAGAAGAGGCAAGTACTGGACAGATAGAGCTGATAGAAACAAAGAGTCATCCTGTAGGGTATATGCCTCAAAAAGATATGCTCTTACCGTGGAGGACGATTATTGAGAATGCTGCTCTGCCGCTAGAGTGTCAAGGTGTGCAGAAGAAAGAAGCACAAGTAAAAGCGAAAGAACTGTTACATAAATTTGGGTTACAAGGATACGAGGCGAAATATCCGAAAGATTTATCTGGTGGTATGAGACAACGTGTATCTTTTATCCGAACTTTATTAACGGGCGGGGAGATATTATTGTTAGATGAACCGTTTAGCGCATTGGACGCTTTAACGAAGGCATCTTTGCAAGAATGGTTGTTTGAACAATGGAAAGAGTGGGAAAAAACAATTTTATTTATCACTCATGATGTTGAAGAAGCGTTGTTTCTTTCTAATCGAATTTTGGTTGTAGAAAATCAACCGATAGCAACTTTAACTGAGCGAATTGTGCCGCTTGAGCGTAACCGAACACGAAAGGATTTATATAAGCCTGAAGTATTGGCGCTTAAAGATGAGCTCCTTAGTATGTTACAAAGGCAGGTACTTGTATGATGAACCGTTTGAAAGAATTAGTTCCTGCTCTTACACTTTCTAGTATTTTACTCGTTATGTGGGAAGTAGGGGCAAGAATTGTAGATGAGATGTACATTTTACCGCCACCATCTGCAATTGTAATGAAGATATGGAAACTAAAAGACATATTATTTACGGTTCATTTACCGGCAACGTTATACGTCGTTTTAATAGGTGTTGCTATTTCTATCGTATTAGGTGTGGGGCTAGCAATGTTAATGAATGCGAGTACGTGGATGGAAAGAGCATTTTACCCATTATTAGTAGCTTCGCAAACCATCCCGATTACAGCACTTGCGCCCCTATTTGTTTTATGGTTTGGATATACGATCTGGAGTAAGGTTGTTGTCACAGTTTTAATTACGTTTTTCCCAATTGCGGTCAATACGTATGATGGACTGCGTAGTACGAAGAAAGAGTGGGAGGAGCTCTTAGTTACGTATGGTGCAACGAAAAAAGATATTTTTCTAAAGCTAAAGTTGCCATCTGCTCTTCCTTACTTTTTCTCAGCGTTAAAAATTGCAGTTCCGCTTAGTGTGATCGGGGCGGCAATTGGAGAATGGCTCGGTGCACAAGCTGGGCTTGGATATTTCAGTAAAAGAATGATGACGCAGTTAGACGGAGCTGGTGTATTTGCACCCATTGTATTGTTATCATTATTAGCTATTTTCTTCGTCATACTTATTTCCATATTAGAAAAGAAATTTATTAGTTGGAGGAAACATTCATGAAATTATTAAAACGCATCTTTGTGTTTACATTATTAGTTGCAATGATTGCAGGATGTTCGAGTAATTCAGCATCAGATAAGAATAAAACAGAAAAAGAAATAACAGTAATGCTTGATTGGTACCCGAATGCGGTACATAGCTTTATTTATACGGCAATTGAAAAAGGATACTTTAAAGAAGAAGGAGTAAAGGTGAATATTAAATTCCCTTCTAATCCGACTGATCCATTAACGTTAGCTGCTGCAGGGAAAGTGACAGTTGGTCTGTATTATCAGCCAGATGTTGTCATGGCCAGAGCAAATGAACAAATTCCAGTAAAATCAATTGGAGCTGTCGTACGTTCGCCGTTAAATCATGTTGTATCGCTGAAATCAGCAGGTATTAAGTCACCTAAAGACTTAGAAGGAAAAACAGTTGGATATTCTGGAACCCCTTTAAGTGAAGCATATTTAAAAACGATGGTAAAAGAAGATGGTGGTAATCCAGATACAGTAAAAGTAGTCGATGTTGGATTTGATTTAGTACCAGCGTTAATTACGAAAAAAGTAGATGCTGTAACAGGAGCATACATTAACCATGAAGTACCTGTTATGCGTCATGAGGGCCATGAACCAGCATACTTTAATCCAGCTGATTACGGAGTACCGAACTATCATGAGCTTGTGTTTGTAACGGGTGATAAAACGTTGAAAAAAGATAAAGAAGCATTGCAAGCCTTTTTACGTGGGGCACAAAAAGGGTATGACTTTATGAAGAAAAACCCTGATGAAGCATTAAATATTTTATTAGATCATCAAGAAAAAGAAAACTTCCCGCTTGTACCAGAAGTTGAAAAAGAAAGTATGAAAATTTTATTAGAGAAGATGGAAACGAAAGATGAGCCATTCTTATCGGATTCAAAAGAGTCATGGGAGAAACAAAACAAATGGTTGAAAGACAAAGGAATGACGAAAGAAATCGTTCCAGCCGATGAATTATTTGAAAACATTTTAAAGTAGGCGAATGAATATGAAAAATGAGCTCCATGTAATCTCAAATGGCCATATGCCATTCGAAGAGTTAGTGAATGTAGCGATGCAAATTGAGAGTGAGATTGATTATTTGCATATTCGTGAGCGTGAGAAAAGTACGAAGGAATTGTATGAAGGTGTGGAAAGTCTTTTGGGGAAAGGCTTTCCGGCATCGAAGATAGTGATAAATGATCGAATTGATATTGCTATTCTATTAAATATTCCGCGTGTTCAGCTAGGATATCGAAGCGCAGATGTAAGGTTAGTAAAAGAAAAGTTTTCTTATTTGCATGTTGGCTATTCAGTACATTCTCTAGATGAAGCGATAGTGGCATTTAAAAATGGAGCGGATTCCCTCGTTTACGGTCATGTATTTCCAACGGCTTGTAAAAAGGATGTGCCAGCAAGAGGATTAGAAGAAATTGCTCATATGGCAAGGTGTTTATCCATACCAATAACTGCAATTGGTGGAATCACTCCTGAAAATACAGGTGATGTTCTTGCAAATGGTGTAAGTGGCATTGCTGTTATGTCTGGGATTATAAGCAGTAGTAATCCGTATAGCAAGGCGAAATCTTATAAGGAATCAATAAGAAAGTGGGCGGGAAAACATGTGTAAGAAGTATGATGTAGCGATTATTGGCGGAGGTGTAATTGGTAGCTCAGTTGCACACTTTCTAGCAGAAAGAGGGCATAAAGTAGCGATTGTAGAGAAGCAAAGAATCGCATCTGAAGCTTCGAAAGCAGCTGCTGGTTTGCTCGGTGTTCAGGCAGAGTGGGATGAATATGACCCGCTATTTGAACTTGCTAGGGAAAGCCGTGCTATATTTCCACAACTTGCAGAAGTTTTACGTGAAAAGACAGGCATCGACATTGGGTATGAAGAAAAAGGCATTTATCGTATTGCCCAAAATGAAGATGAGAAGGAAAGAATTCTTCGTATTATGGATTGGCAACAGAAAACAGGTGAAAATTCCTACTTTTTAACGGGGGACCATTTACGGGAAAAAGAGCCGTTTCTATCTGAGTCAATTATAGGAGCGGTATATTATCCGAAAGATGGTCACGTTATTGCGCCAGAGCTTACGAAAGCACTCGCGCATTCCGCGGCATTTTCTGGAGCTGACATATATGAACAGACAGAAGTGTTTGATATTCAAATTGAAAACAATACAGTGGCTGGAATTGTTACGAGTGAAGGTGTAATAACATGTGAAAAAGTCGTTATCGCTGGAGGCTCATGGAGTACGAAATTACTACATTATTTCCATAGTGATTGGGGTACATATCCTGTTAAGGGCGAGGTTGTTGCAGTAAGAAGCAAGAAGCCTCTCTTGAAAGCTCCTATTTTCCAAGAAAGATTTTATATCGCGCCGAAACGTGGTGGACGTTATGTAATAGGGGCAACGATGCATCCTCATACGTTCAATAAAACTGTGCAACCCGCAAGTATTACTTCTATATTAGAGCGTGCTTATACAATATTACCGGCTTTAAAAGAAGCAGAGTGGGAAAGCACCTGGGCAGGATTAAGACCACAATCGAATCACGAAGCTCCTTATATGGGAGAGCATGAAGAAATAAAAGGTTTATATGCTTGTACTGGGCATTATCGAAACGGTATTTTATTAAGTCCTGTTTCTGGTCAGTATATGGCTGATTTAATAGAAGGAAAGCAGGAGAATCACTTGCTAGATTCATTGCTTTCTAAATCGGTTTAGAAAGGGGATGGAAGTTTGAATTTAAAAATTAATGGTAAGCAAATTGAAGTGCCGGTGAGTGTGAAAACAGTAGCTGAGCTACTTACATATTTAGAATTAGATAACAGAATTATTGTAGTAGAGCGTAATAAAGATATTTTACAAAAGGATGATCATAAAGATACATCTGTTTTTGATGGAGACCAAATTGAGATTGTAACTTTCGTAGGAGGCGGTTGATTATGTTAAACATTGGACCATTTTCATTTCATTCTAGACTTTTATTAGGAACAGGAAAATTCCCTGATTTTGATGTACAGCAAAAGGCAATTGATGTATCTGAGGCTGAGGTTTTAACGTTTGCAGTACGTCGTATGGATATATTCGATGCAAAGCAGCCTAATTTATTAGAGAAACTTGATGTGAAAAAGTATAAGTTATTACCGAATACAGCTGGAGCAAAAAATGCTGAAGAAGCTGTTCGTATTGCAAAATTAGCAAAAGCCTCAGGGCTTTGCGACATGATCAAAGTAGAAGTTATTGGTGATGATAGAACGTTATTACCTGATCCAGTAGAAACGTTAAAGGCATCTGAAATGTTACTAGAAGAAGGATTTATCGTTCTACCATACACATCTGATGATGTTGTATTAGCTCGTAAATTACAAGAACTTGGTGTACACGCGATTATGCCAGGAGCATCACCAATCGGTTCAGGGCTTGGTATTGTAAATCCGTTAAATTTAAGCTTTATTATTGAACAAGCGACAGTACCAGTTATCGTTGATGCTGGTATTGGTAGTCCAGCTGATGCGGCATTTGCAATGGAATTAGGAGCGGATGGCGTGTTATTAAATACAGCTGTGTCAGGAGCAAACGATCCTATTAAAATGGCACAGGCAATGAAATTAAGTATTGAAGCAGGACGTTTAGGCTTTGAAGCGGGGCGTATTGCACGTAAACGTTGTGCAACTGCAAGTAGTCCTTTAGAAGGAATGAGCGTAGTTGAATAATCGATATTCTCGCCAAGAATTATTTTCTCCAATTGGAGAAGAAGGGCAACGAAAAATAAGAGAAAAGCATGTACTCATTATCGGCGCCGGTGCATTAGGTAGTGCAAATGCAGAGATGTTTGTAAGAGCTGGTGTAGGCACAGTAACAATTGTGGACCGGGATTATGTCGATTGGAGTAATTTACAAAGGCAGCAATTGTATGCAGAGAGCGATGTAGAGAATAATCTTCCGAAGGCTGTAGCGGCAAAAAAACGTCTAGAAGAGGTTAATAGCGAAGTAAGAGTAGAAGCTCTCGTTCAGGATGTAACGGCTGAAGAGTTAGAAGAACTCGTTACAAATGTTGATGTAATTATCGATGCGACTGACAATTTCGAAACGCGTTTCATTGTGAATGATATATCGCAAAAATATTCTATTCCATGGGTTTACGGGGCATGTGTAGGGAGTTATGGCCTTTCTTACACAATTCTTCCAGATAAAACGCCATGTTTATCTTGTTTATTACAATCGATTCCGCTTGGCGGAGCGACATGTGATACAGCGGGTATTATATCACCTGCTGTATCTCTTGTCGTTTCTCATCAAGTAACGGAAGCTCTTAAACTGTTAGTGGAAGACTATGAATCGCTTCGAGATGGACTTGTGTCGTTTGATGTATGGAAGAATGAATATTCATGTATGAATGTACAAAAACTTCGTAAATACAATTGTCCTTCGTGTGGTGATAATGCGCTATACCCGTATTTAAATAAAGAAAATACTTCAAAAACAGCAGTTTTATGCGGGAGAAATACAGTTCAAATTAGACCACCTCATAAAGAGGAAATGAATTTTGAACAATATAAACAGCTGCTAGAAGGCCGCGTGAATGAGTTAAATGTAAATCCATATTTACTATCTTTCTCTGTTGAAGAAAAGAGGTTAGTTGCCTTCAAAGATGGCCGTGTACTTGTACACGGAACGAAAGATATAAGCGAAGCAAAGACGATTTATCATCGCTATTTTGGATAGAAAAGGATGAGTGAGATGGAAGTGAATAAAGCTTTAACAATTGCAGGATCTGACAGCGGAGGCGGTGCTGGAATTCAGGCGGATTTAAAAACATTCCAAGAGCTTGGTGTGTACGGAATGACAGCTATTACAGCAATTACAGCGCAAAATACGCTCGGCGTGCAAGGGGTATATCCTGTTCCGTTAGAAGGAATTACGGAACAGCTGAATTCAATTGGTACGGATTTAACACCAGATGCTGTGAAACTAGGAATGTTGTTTAGTAGTGAAATTATCCAAATTGTTGCCGAGCATATTAAGAAATTTGGCTGGAATAATATTGTGCTAGACCCTGTTATGATTGCTAAGGGTGGTGCGTCATTATTACAACAAGAAGCAGTGCAAGCATTAAAAGAATATTTATTACCAGTAGCAACTGTTATAACACCGAATGTTCCAGAAGCAGAAGTGCTAACTGGGATGGAGATTCATAACATCGAAGATAGTAAGAAAGCTGCGAAAGTATTGCACGAATTAGGTGCTAAATATGTGCTTATGAAGGGCGGCCATGCAGAGTATCAAGGTAATGAAGTAATTGATTTACTCTTTGATGGAGAGGAGTTTATCGAGTTTAGAAGTGAACGAATTCCTTCTAAGCAAACGCACGGAAGCGGGTGTACATTTGCTTCAGCAGTTACAGCAGGACTTGCTAAAGGGTATTCAATTGAAGAGGCAGTTCAAGAGGCGAAAAAATTTATTAGTATAGCAATTGAAGAGCCGTTGAATATTGGTAGTGGTCATGGACCAACGAATCATTTTGCGTATAAATTGAATGAAGTACAAGCATAAGTGAAAATTTAACCAGTGGGGATATACCCTCACTGGTTATAAATATTAATAGGGATTATTTGATTGGTTTAGCTTGTTTAAATGTGCCTTCTTAGATGAGTAAAGTATATACAAGGTGTAATGATATTAATATTAAAAATATAATGTATGGAATCATAGCTTTCTTATTATTACTTAAGTATTTACTATAAATTAATAACAAACAAGAAAGTAAAAAAATGATTTCTAATGTGGTGCGGAATTCAGTATAACTAGGAATAGTAACCAATATCGCTAGAATTATTAGTGACGAATTGCCTAGAATAGTTATTATTTGAATAAAATTTTTCTTTTTATCCTCGGTCATATACCATCCTCATTTCACCTTTAATTTTTAATCATTTCTTTATCTAGTATTATTACAATACGATTAATGAAAATTCCTATTGAATGTAAATATTTATAATACTTAACAATAAAAAAACTCCATTTTGAGGAGTTTTTTTATTGTTTACTTTTTCAAAATACAGGAGTAATATATCAGCCAGAATACATTTTTTGTAATACGCTGAGTCCAAATGTATGGAGCGGAGGAACCAATTTGTGCGTCGTCACTAGGGGTGAATCTTTCAAATTTGAAAGTAGGGCTACTCTCAAAGTCCGAATCCGACAGCTAACTTCGTAAGCGTCTTGAGAGAGGACGGTGCCATGATGGATACATCACTTCATCGATCTGATTAGTATAGGGGAATATCAATCTATGTTTGATTTCTTTTATGCTAAGGAGGATGAGGTACATGGAACTAACACTTATTTGTGTTGGAGGAGAAAGTAAAGTAAATAGTTTAAGAGATTTAGTAGCATTTCAACATGAGTTAATTATTTTTACAGCAAATGAAGAGATAGCGGCTGAAGTTAGGGATTGTGGATTTGATTGGACGTATAGTTGCAGTAAGGAGCAGGATTTTACTAGTATTTGTGAGTGTATTAAGAAGGTAATCTTACTAGGGGATGAGCTTCCAATCGTTAGCTTCTTCACAGAACACATTCGCTTTTCTTCTCAAGCACCTATTACTGTTGTTACAAGGAATAAACGATATCCAGCGAGGCTCTATGAAACAATGGGGGCTACATTTGTCGTGTTTACGAATTGTGATAATATTTCTTTTTTATTTTTTGAATAGGGCGGGGGAAATAAAGATGAAGGTGTTGTTATTAGGAGATATAGCGAATCGTTGGGCGGTATCGGTAGAGCGAGTTCAAGAATTGGTGGTGCTTGATCCTATTTTTCCAAGGCCATATATTATATTGCCATCGAAAGACGCTTTATATTTAAAAACAGATGTTATCGAATATGAGCAGCTACATGCAGAATTGTCACAAGTTTATATTCGCGGGAGAAATTTACGTGCTTTTTTACGAGGGGAATAAATAGTGAATGAAAAAAGAGTGAATGCTGAGTGCAACAAGCTATGCACTTCATGTAATTCGCTCTTTTTATTTCGTATTTAAAAGATCATTTCTGTGAAAAAGAAAGAAAAGACGAGAAAACAGATGAAAGAATATTAATAACACCTAATGTAAGCGTTTAAATAGATGGATATTTTCTTATTTTCAGTAATTTAACCCTTTACAAGTTAAATTTAGAGGAGTATATTTACTCTCATAAATCATTCATGAAATTTCCAAAAAAAACCTAAAATCGCTGAGTTCCAGAAATGGAGCGGGGGAACCAATTTTGTGCATCGTCACTTGGGGTGAATCTTTCAATTTTGAAAGTAGGGCTACTCTTTAGGCCCGAATCCGACAGCTAACCTCGTAAGCGTTTAGAGAGGAGGTTTACTTTGTGTTGTTCACTTCGAACACTAAGTAGAGCTTAGTGTTCTTTTTTTGATGAATAAATGTCAAATTTTAACAAAAAGTGAGGGATAGCTATGTTAGATGTTGTAATGATCGGGATATTTGTTGTATTAGTTGCATCGATGGCAAGCCTGGCAAGTTGGTCAGATAAAGTTGTGAAAGAAGGGAAGCAATCATGATGATTGCCTTATCGGTTATTGTTGCAGCGATTACGGTGTACTTAGTGTACGCATTATTAAATCCAGAAAAGTTTTAATTAGGGGGAATCATTCATTATGATTTGGGTTGCAGTCGTTATTACAATGCTCTTGTTTATTTTAGTAGCAAAGCCAACGGGGATTTATTTAGAAAAAGCTTTTCAAGGTAGCAAAACGCTAGATAAAGTATTCGGGCCTTTTGAAAAACTTATTTTTAAAATTACGGGTGTAAAAGAATACAATCAAACGTGGAAACAGTACGCATTATCACTTGTTTTACTCAACGGATTTATGATGGTTGTTGTATATTTCATTTTCAGATTACAGGGTGTGCTGCCGCTAAATCCAGCGCATATTGAAGGAATGGAGCCTACGCTCGCTTTTAATACAGCAATTAGTTTTATGGCTGATACAAATTTACAGCATTATAGCGGTGAAAATGGTTTGTCTTATTTATCACAATTAATCGCCATTACGTTTTTAATGTTTGCAGCACCAGCAACGACTTTAGCGATTGTTATGGCATTTATAAGAGGGCTTGCTGGAAAAGAACTTGGGAACTTCTTCGTTGATTTTACGAGAGCTTTAACGAGAGTTTTTCTTCCAATTGCATTTGTTGCGGCGTTAGTCTTTGTCGCACTCGGTGTACCACAAACGTTAGACGGGGCAGTTACAGCACATACGATTGAAGGTGCAAAGCAAAGTATATTACGTGGACCAGTTGCATCATTCGTTGCAATTAAGGAACTTGGGAATAATGGTGGTGGTTTCTTCGGAGCAAACTCAGCGCATCCATTTGAAAACCCAGGACAAATTAGTAATATTTTGCAAATGATGCTTATGATGTTATTACCAACAGCACTACCATTTACGTACGGAAGGATGGTAGGAAATAAAAAGCAAGGACGTATCCTTTTTGTATCACTGTTCATGGTCTTTTTACTAGGATTTATAACGATTACGACATCCGAATTACATGGGAATCCAGTATTGAACCAAACAGGTATCCAGCATGTGCAAGGAAGCACAGAAGGGAAAGAAGTACGATTTGGAACCGTATTTTCTTCACTTTATGCGACAGTAACGACAGCTGCTGAAACAGGAGCGGTTGATACGATGCATGATACGTTAACACCAATTGGCGGTTTAGTTCCACTCGTAAATATGATGTTGAATACAGTATATGGCGGCGTTGGAGCAGGCTTTATCAATATTATCATGTATGCAATTATTGCAGTCTTTATATCAGGATTAATGGTCGGACGGACGCCAGAGTTTTTAGGTAAAAAGATTGAAGGTAAGGAAATGAAATTAATTGCGGTAACGATATTATTCCATCCGTTGCTTATTTTAGGATTTTCAGCATTAGCTCTTTCAACAAGCTTAGGAACGGATGCGATTTCTCATTCAGGTTTCCACGGTTTGACGCAAGTTGTATATGAATACACATCGTCAGCTGCGAATAACGGATCTGGATTTGAAGGTTTAGGGGATAATACACCATTTTGGAATATTACGACTGGTTTAGTTATGTTTTTAGGACGTTATTTCAGCTTAATTACGATGCTAGCTGTTTCTGCTTCACTGAAGGAGAAAACGGTCGTACCAGAAACAGTCGGAACATTCCGTACGGATAATAGTTTATTTGGTGGCATCTTCATCGGAACGATTGTAATTGTCGGTGCGTTAACATTCTTCCCGATGTTAGTATTAGGTCCAATTGCAGAATTTCTTACATTGAAGTAATGGAGGGTAAATGATGAGACCGGTAGTAGTAAAAGAAAAACAAGTAGATAAATCACAAATACATGCTGTAGAAGATGAGGTTAGACAAGCGAAAACGTTGGATCGTGATATCGTGACGCATGCGATAAAGCAATCCTTTGCAAAATTGAATCCGAAAGTCATGATAAAAAATCCGATTATGTTCGTTGTGGAAATTGGATTTATCATTACGTTACTTTTATCCTTTCTTCCAAGTAGTTCTAGTAGTGTACCAGGATGGTTTAATATAACAGTTTCTCTCATTCTATTATTTACAGTTTTATTTGCTAACTTTGCAGAAGCGTTAGCTGAAGGGCGTGGTAAAGCGCAAGCCGATTCTTTAAAACAATCGAAGAAAGATGTGTTTGCAAATGTTGTAAAAGAAAATGGAGATATTGTTCAAGTTTCAGCAACTGATCTGAGAAAAGGTGACGTTGTTATTGTAAAACAAGGAGAAATGATTCCAAATGATGGTGAAGTAATTAAAGGTTTAGCATCTGTCGATGAATCTGCAATTACAGGGGAATCAGCTCCTGTTATAAAAGAAGCGGGCGGTGATTTTTGTTCCGTAACAGGTGGAACGATGGTCGTAAGTGATGAAATTACGATTGTGATTACGAGTAACCCAGGGGAATCATTTATCGATAAAATGATTTCTTTAGTAGAAGGAGCTGCACGTCAAAAAACGCCGAATGAAATTGCTTTAAATACAGTATTAACGAGTTTAACGCTTATTTTCTTAATAGTTGTTGTGACGTTGCCGATTTTTACAAATTATTTAGGGTTTCAAATTGATACAGCTGTACTTGTAGCGTTGTTAGTTTGTTTAATTCCAACGACAATTGGTGGGTTATTATCAGCAATTGGTATTGCCGGGATGGACCGCGTGACAAAGTTTAACGTGTTAGCAATGTCAGGGAAAGCAGTAGAAGCTGCGGGCGATATCAACACAATTATTTTAGACAAAACGGGTACGATTACTTTCGGGAACCGGATGGCACATACACTACTCCCTGTAGGAAATGAAACGATTGAGCAAGTAGGAAAATGGGCAGCGATTAGCTCAGTTTTAGACGAAACACCAGAAGGTCGATCTGTTATCGAGTATATGCAAGCGAAATCTATATCATATAATAGAGAACTTGCAGAACAAGGTGAGTTCGTTCCATTTAAAGCAGAAACGAGAATGAGTGGTGTCGATTTACAGGATGGAACGAAAGTGAGAAAAGGTGCTGTAGGTAGCGTGATTGAATGGGTTCAATCACAAGGTGGAACGATTCCGAAAGATGTGAATCAAAAAGCAGATTTCATTTCAAAAGAGGGTGGAACACCACTTGTAGTTGCAGTAGACGATCGTATTTACGGTTTAATTTATTTAAAGGATACAGTAAAACCTGGTATGCGTGAACGTTTTGAACAATTACGTCAAATGGGGATTAAAACGGTTATGTGTACAGGGGATAATCCATTAACAGCAGCAACAATTGCCAAAGAAGCAGGGGTAGATGAATTCGTTGCCGAGTGTAAACCGGAAGATAAAATTGCAGTTATTAAAGCAGAGCAAGGTAAAGGGAAACTTGTAGCGATGACAGGTGATGGTACAAATGATGCCCCGGCATTGGCACAAGCGGACGTTGGATTAGCGATGAATAGTGGTACGACAGCTGCGAAAGAAGCAGCGAATATGATTGATTTAGATTCGAATCCAACGAAAATTATTGAGGTTGTAGGAATCGGTAAACAATTGTTAATGACGCGTGGTGCTTTAACGACGTTTAGTATTGCGAATGATATCGCGAAATATTTTGCTATTATTCCAGCGATGTTTACACTTGCGATTCCGCAAATGGAAGCATTGAACATTATGAAATTAACATCACCGCTTTCAGCAATCTTATCAGCATTAATATTTAATGCAGTTATTATTCCGTTACTCATTCCGCTAGCGATGAAAGGTATCGCATATAAACCGATGAGTTCGAATGCACTGCTTAGCCGAAATCTACTTATTTACGGGCTTGGCGGAGTTATCGTTCCGTTCATTGGAATTAAAGTAATTGATATGATTGTCGGCTTGTTCATATAAGGAAGAGGGGAAAACAGATGGCGAAAAAACAAAGTATACTTTCACCAATTATTCGTATTACTTTTACGTTCTTAGTCTTGTGTGGACTTGTATACCCGCTAATTGTAACGGGTATAGCGCAAGCGGTAATGAAGGATAATGCGGATGGAAGTCTTATATATAATGATAAAGATGAAGTAGTTGGTTCAAAATTAATCGGTCAAAATTTCACAGATCCACGTTATTTTCATGGGCGCGTCTCTAGTATAGAATATAAAGCAGAAGCATCTGGTTCAAATAACTATGCACCGTCTGATCCAGATTTAGCAAAACGAGTTGAGAAAAGTATTGAGGACTGGAAGGAAAAAAATCCAACTGTCCCAGTTACAGAAGTACCGATAGATTTAGTGACGAATTCAGGTTCAGGGCTTGATCCTGACATTAGTCCGAAGGCGGCTTCCGTGCAGGTGGATCGTATTTCGAAATTAACGAATATTCCGAAAGAAAAGCTAGAGCAATTGATTAAGGATCAAACGGAAGGCGCTGCACTCGGCTTGTTTGGGGAAGATCGCGTGAACGTTTTAAAGTTAAATTTAGAATTACAGAAATTAATGAAATAGTAACAGTGCTACCTCAATCTAACGGATTGAGGTAGCGTTGTTTCGAATGAAAGGTTGTGCTTATTTTGTATGCGGATGACTATGAGCCGAAGTTTCAAAGGCGAACGCCAGAGGAATATTTAGAATATATTCGTCAGCAAAATCGCGGAAAGTTAAAGCTATATGTAGGGGCTGCCCCAGGTGTAGGAAAAAGTTATAAAATGCTCTTTGATGCAAGAGAGATGAAAAAAGACGGTATTGATATTGTAATTGGTTTAATTGAAACACATGGAAGAGAAGAGACAGAAGAAGCAATTGCTGATTTAGAAAAAGTTCCGTTAAAAGAAATACAGTATAAAGGAAAGGTATTTTATGAACTTGATGTAGAAGGAATTATAAATCGTGCGCCGCAAGTAGTTGTAGTGGATGAACTCGCGCATAGTAATATTCCTGGATCTAAAAATAAGAAACGTTATATGGATGTTCAAGAATTGTTAGATGCCGGTATATCCGTATTATCAGCATTTAATATTCAACATTTAGAGAGTGTTCATGACATTGTAGCTCAAATTACGAATGTAAAAGTACGAGAACGAATTCCGGATTTTATTTTACAAAAAGCAAATGAAATTCAGCTTGTTGATGCAACGCCCGAGGTATTAAGGAAGAGATTAATAGATGGAAAGATATATAAGGAAGAAAAAATAGAGCAAAGCTTACAAAATTTCTTTACGCTCAATAATTTAGGGGCATTAAGGGAATTATCGCTTCGTGAAGTTGCAGATGATATGGATGAGAAAATTAGCCAAACTGTTATAGAACCGATTGGTGTGAAAGAAAAAATTCTCGTTTGTGTACAATACAGTTCAACAGCAGAGAAATTAATACGGAGAGGTTGGCGCATGGCAGATCGGTTAAATGCTGAATTGTATGTCTTAAACGTAGAAAGAGAAAATATAGATTCTATTTCAGCAGGGAAAAAGCAAACAATTGAAGAGTGGAAATCGCTAACGAATCAATTTGATGCGAGCTTTGTATTAGAAGAAGCGAAAGGAAGAAAACCCGCTGATGTTATTATTGAAGTCGCGAACAGACTACAAGTGACACAAGTTTTACTCGGGCAATCGGCGAGAACACGGTGGGAAGAAATACGAAAAGGTTCTATTGTAAATGAAATTATGAGACAAACGAAGTATATTGATATTCATATTGTTGCGGATCAACGAGCTTAAAATAGAGGCCACCTTTCGGATAGTCTCTATTTTTCTTTTTTCAAGCCTTTTGAATATAATTTCTGAAAGAACTCATATATAATAGAAAAAGATACTTAACATAGTGAATAATTAAAGAGTCAATATATATAAAGAGGAGAGAGTAACATGCTTGAAAATACAGGGTTAGTATTAGAAGGCGGCGGTATGCGTGGTGTATATACGGGCGGGATATTAGAATATTTTATGGAACAAGATTTATATTTTCCATATGTAATCGGTGTATCAGCTGGTGCTTGTCATGCAGCGTCGTATCTTTCCAGACAAAGAAATAGAAATAAGACAGTAAATATTGATTATGCATCGCATCCACAATATTTATCGTATAAAAACTTATGGAAAAAGCGTCAATTATTTGATATGGATTTCATTTTTCATGAAATTCCAGAAAAGCATGTACCGTTTGATTTTGAAACATACTATAATAGCCCAGAGCGTTTCCTTGTAGGAACAACAGATTGTGAAACAGGACAGTCTGTTTATTTTGAAAAAGAAGGAACGAATGATGATGCACTAAATTTATTACAAGCGTCTAGTTCATTGCCTTTCATTGCACCGGTAGTAAATTACCGCGGTAAGCAGTTATTAGATGGCGGGATTTCTGATCCGATTCCAGTTCGTAAAGCACAGGAAGATGGGTTTGAAAAATCAGTCGTGATTTTGACGAGAAATCATGGTTACGCGAAGAAGAAGTCAAAGTTTGGATGGGTGGCAGCGAAAGCGTATAAAAAATATCCTAATCTTGTTAACACGATGTTGAATCGTTATGAAGTGTATAATGAGACACTTCACTACATTGAAAAAGAAGAGCAAGCAGGTAATTTATTTGTTATTCGCCCAGAAGTGCAGCTTCAAGTAGATCGTATGGAAAAAGATACAGCAAAACTACAAAATTTATATGAGCAAGGCTATGAAGATGCAAAGAGACAATTTGCAGATTTACAGGCGTTCTTGCAAAAATAAGTATTAGGCTGCGGAGAAGAGTTTCTTCGCAGTCTTTTTTATTATTGATCTATAACTGAATGCCGAATGCCATTTTAGAAACAGTTATACATGTTTTTGGTTATGGTATAATATGGATGAAAGTGTGTAAAGGGATGATACATATGGAAAATGTATATAAGGGGCTTAGACATGCTGGATTTACTATGATACTTATTTTTGGTGGTGTATTTCTACTTCGCTGCTTCATTCATGGTGAGATGCTACTGGATCAGCTTATTGGGTTTAGTGTAGGAATGATGATGGTTGTTTCATCCGTTTTCATTCAAAAGTATAGTAAAAAGTTACAGGTAGATGAGAGATATTAGAAATTGTGAGCTCCCTTTATATTTGGAGGGGGCTTTTATAATTAAGTAGTTTAGCTGAAGAGGAGGCTTTCGTATGATTTTCTTACTTGTCGTATATTTTGTTTTTATTATGACGTTGTTTATGACGTTTTTTCTTTCTAAAAGATCATATGAGAAGCCGTTTATTAAATATGTACCAGCGTTAATATTGTTTATTTTGGCTTTCATTTCTTCTATTACGTTTGTATTTAATAACGGCATGGGAGAACTGATGATAGCGATATTTTTAGGAGTTACGGCAATAGCAAACTTGCTCTTACTGCTTGCGCTAAAAGTAGTTCGTGTGATTGTTGCAAAAGGAAAGTAGAGCATCGGAATTCGATGCGCTACTTTTTTATTTACGCTTCTTTTTAATAAACGAAAAGGCTAAAGCTGTAATCAAAATACTGCCTTTAATGATATCTTGTGCATAATAAGGAACGTTCATCATTGTGAGGCCATTTAATATAATTCCGATTAATACCGAGCCGAGGAATGTTCCGACTATATTTGGTTTCTTGGCACCGAACATTGCATAACCGATATAGGCAGCTGCAACTGCATCCATTAATAATGGGGAACCAGCTGAAACTTGCCCTGTTCCAACGCGGCTACATAGAATAATCCCGCCGACAGAGGCGAGTAAACCGCTAATCATATAAGCGTATACACGGTAACGATCGGTAGGGATACCGGCTAGTCTAGCAGCTTCTCGATTCCCACCTGTCATATAAAAGAAACGACCGTACGTTGTTTTTTCTAAAAATAGATGTGCAATTAAAACGACGATAAGCATGATAATGACAGGGACTGGAATTCCTAAAATGGAACCTTGACCGATAAATAAAAAGGATGGAATAAAATGTCCTGTGGCACCCGACATTCCTTCATATATTGAAGATCCTTTTGAAAATGTTAAGTGTAGTCCATTCACGATATACATGATACTTAGTGTAGCTAGTAAATCTGGTAGTTTAATTCGGATAACGAGTAGTGCATTTAATAATCCAACTAATAGTCCACACAGAATAGGAACAAGGAGTGTGACTAATAGTTCTTGTCGATATAAAACGAGACAAGAAGCAGCGGCAATTGTTGCTAAACTAGCGGTAGAGCCGACTGATAAATCAAACCCATCTACAATCAATGTAAAGGTAACACCAATCGCAAGTAACGTTACGATAGAAATAGAGCGTAAAATATCACTAATATTGTTGTATGTTAAAAAAGAATCATTGACGATAGAGAAAAAAATTGTAACACCTATAATAATAGCAACTGTACTAAATTGATAAAAAAGATGAGTAGGTAAATATAGTTTCTTAGTTTTAGTTTTATGAACGAGATTCAATGGAAAAGCTCCCTTCAGATAAATGTAAAAGCTGTTCAGGAGATAGGTCATTCGGCAAGTACTCACCTACAAATTCTCCGTTTGCCAGTATAAGAATGCGATCGGCGATATGTAGTGCTTCATCTTGTTCTCCTGTGAAATAAATTACGGAACTCCCGTTTTCTGTAATGTTGCGAATGAATTGAAAAATGTCTTGTTTCGCAGCTATGTCTACACCTTTAGTTGGCTCGTCCAAAAGAAATAGATTAGGTTTGAATCCATTCCATTTTGCAATTGAGACTTTTTGTTGATTTCCACCGCTAAGTGAATGAATAAAGGCTTTTGGGTCATTGGGTGAAATGCTGAAAGAAGAAATTACCGTAGTAGCATTATTTAATTCGGTTTGTTTTCGTCTCCAACCTGATTGGTGTAAATTAGTGTGACTTATAATATCTTCCGAAAGAAATACACCTTGTTTTCTTCTTTCTTCTGGTACAAGTGCGATTTTCGCTTTAATCGCATCTCGCGGTGTTTTAATTGTTATGTTGTGACCATCTATTTTTGCGCGATAAGTATGACGAGCACCAAATAAAGTTTCAGCAAGTGTTGTTTTTCCACTTCCAATTAATCCGTATATCACAACAGTTTCTCCTTTTCGTATTGTAAGAGAAAGGGGAGAATGATCTTCGTGTAATTGAAGCTCTTGTACTTTAAATATTTCCTCGCTCCCGATTTTTGGTGCTGTATTAATAGGAAGTGTAAGTTGTTTTCCAGTCATTGCTTCAACAATTTGTTGATCTGTAATCGTTGTAATGGCTTGAGAAAGGGCAACTTTACCGTTATGTAGTACAGTTACATCATCCGCGAAATTTCGAATCTCTGATAAACGATGAGAAACTAGGAGGATGCCAATTCCTTTTGATGTCAAATCTTTTAATAGTTTCCCAAAGGTTTCAACTTCCTTTGGTCCAAGAGAAGAAGTAGGTTCATCTAATAAAAGATAAGTTGTATTGTTAGATAAAGCTCTTGCGATAAGAAGTAATTGTTTTTCATGTAATGAGCAGTTTGAAACATCTTCTGAAACATTTAAATCTACTTGTACAATTTGCAAATGTTGTTTAGCGAGTGCAACTAATTTGGACTTTGAAAATAGTACTTTATTTTGCATTGCTAAATGATCAATTAGTACATTTTCTAATACAGATAATCCCGGAATAAGTCCATGATCTACTTCTTGTGTTACGAAAGAAATACCGTGCTTTTTTGCATCACGTGGTGAAGTGAAGGAAACAGACTGATTATCAATTTTTATATCGCCAGCAACTGGTTGGATTTCACCAGTTGCTATTTTTAGTAAAGTACTTTTTCCCGCACCATTCATTCCTAGTAAAGCGTGTACTTTTCCTTTTTGAATATGAATAGAAACATCTTCTAAAACAGGTGTAGCTACATGATAAGAATGTGTAATGTTTTGAAGAGAGAATGTCATCATTTTTTCTCCTTCTCTAATTTTTTCATCCAAGGAGAATATGCATCTTTTGAGTCTCCCCAACCGTTTATATGTTTTGATAATTGATCCATTGTTATATTTTCTTTTGGTAAACTACTTTTCTTTACTAAATAAGGTTCTAGTGAATAAATATCTGGCGTTTGTTCACCAGCAATTTTTTTGTATAAAAATCGTACTTGAACTTTACCTACTTCAGCTGGATCAGTTGCAGCTGTAGCAGTCCAAGGTGAGCTTTCTTTTTGCATGAGTTGTAAATCTTCATTACTTAAGTCAATGCCATATACTTTTATATCTGTACGACCAGCTTGTTCAAGTGCTTTAACAGCTCCTTTAGCGAACTCATCCCATGAAGCGAAAATAGCTTGTAAATCTCCTTTTTTCGGATATTTCTTTAATAAAGCTTCTACTTGTGTTTGTGTATCAAGCGGTGTGTTATTACTAGCAGTACCGAATCGTGCAACTTCTTTTATATTTGGATAACGTTTATAAAAAGCATCAATGATAACGTTGCGACGTTCCATTGGAGCAAATCCGCCAACCCATACGACTGCGATATTTCCTTGTCCATTCAAATCTTCCGCTAACGTTTTTAATGATTTCCATGCAAGACTATAGTCATCTTGATCAATAATTGTCACACCTGGCAAGCGTAGATCGTTATCAAACGCAACTACGGGAATATTCGCCTGTAACGCTTTTTCTACTCCAGGTTTTAGTGCTTCAGAGCGGCCGTGATCAATTAAAATACCATCCACTTTTGAATTAATAGCAGTATCTAAATTTGCAGCCATTTTTGCTAAATCGTTATCAGAATTGTAGACTTGTACACTACCGCCAAATAGCTCGACTTGTTTTTTGACGCCCTCAATATATTGAGAGGAAAAAGTTCCGATGGACATTTGCATAATTAATGCGATTTTTAATGGCTTCTTCATTTGGCTTGGAACTTCTGTTTGTAAGTGATTTTCTACCGTTGTAGGCGCCTTTTTCACAGTTTGTTGCTTTTGTGATGAAATCGCATCTTGTTCATTTGTACAAGCGGTTAATGTAAGTAAGAGAAAAATAAGTACGATGGAACATAATTTTTTCATAAAAAAATCCCTCCTAAACTAAGAAGAGAGAGGAGGGAGTGAAAATAAAAAACGCCTTTTCATATAGAAAAGACGTCTTATCATATTACTCTTATCTTTCAACACAATGTGTTGTAAGAATTAGCACCGTGCCCATAAATGGGTCGGTTGCCGGGCTTCGTAGGGCTCATCCCTCCACCTGCTCTTGATAAGACATCGAATATTTAACTATTTTGAATTATTTCACAAATGAATGGTGTTGTCAAACAGTATTTATAAAAAAAATCCCTCAGGAAGAGGGATTTTAATGTGGTAAGAAAACTAATTGGTAAGCGAACAAGATTCCGAATAAATACACAAGTGGGTGAACAGCGCGGAATTGTCCTTTTGCCATTTTCATAAGTGGGTATGAAATAAATCCAAGTGCAATACCTGTTGAAATACTTGATGTAAGTGGCATGCTTAAGATTACTAAAAATGCTGGGAATGCTTCATCGAACGTATCCCAATCGATGTGACGAACTGAACCCATCATAAGACTACCAACGATAATTAATGATGGTGCTGTAATAGCTGAAACGCCAGAAACAGCGCTCACTAACGGTCCGAAGAATGCTGCTAATGCAAATAGAACAGCTACTGTAACAGTTGTTAAACCAGTACGACCACCAGCTGCAACACCAGCAGATGATTCAATGTAAGCTGTTGATGGTGTTGTTCCGAACATAGCTCCAATTGTTGCTGAGAATGAGTCAGATAGAAGAGCTCGTCCTGCTTTTGGAAGCTTTCCATCTTTCATGAATCCACCTTGTTGTGCTACACCAAGTAATGTTCCAGTTGTATCAAATAGTGTAACAAGGAAGAATGAGAACACAACGCCGTATAATCCGTAGTTAATTACATCAGATACAGCAGTAATTGGATTTGAAACGATAATTCCTTCTGGTAATCCAGGCATTGATGTAACGCCGTTTGAGAACGTTAATTGCCCTGTGAAGTAAGCGATAATACCAGTTAATAACATTCCGATAAATAGTGCCCCGTTTATATTTAAAGACATAAGGATAATTGTAATTCCAAGGCCAGCTAATGCTAGTAGAACTGGAGCAGAGTGAAGATCACCAAGCCCAACTAAGTTTGCATCATTTTTTGTAACAATTCCTGTTAAGCGCAAACCGATAAAAGCAATAAAAAGACCGATACCAGCAGTAAGTGCATGTTTTAAGTTTTCGGGAATTACTTCCATTAATTTCGTACGGAAAGATGTGAATGATAACAAGATTAAAATCATACCTGCTACGAATACAGCAGAGAATGCAATTGCGAAAGTCATGCCTTCATGAGCTTTTACAACAGAGTAAGAGAAGTAAGCATTTAATCCCATACCTGGTGCAATTGCGATTGGTAAGTTTGTAAAGATTGCCATAAATAATGTTCCGACAACAGCGGCGATAATAGTAGCTGTAAATGCTTGTTCAAATGGAACGCCTGCATCCCCAAGGATGACAGGGTTTACGACAATGATATATGCCATTGTTAAAAAGGTAATAATACCTGCCATAATTTCAGTTTTAATAGAAGTTTTATGTTTTGAAAGGTTAAACATATAAACATCCTTTCTTTTTACGAATAATTTTCACAACAGTTATATATAATATTCGTTTTTTGACTTTTTTGCAATAGTTTTGCATAAAAACTTTAGAACAATCCATATTTTATGTCTTGAATTTGAATATTAACCGTAAAAACGAGTGGGAATTGCGGTTGTTCATGTGTAAGTAGTTTTTAATATTGTGCACATTATAAGGAGAAAGGAGTTGAAGGAAGTTATGCCACAGCAAAAAAACTTTTTAACAATGCCAGCGCAACATCAACATAAACAGCCTGGTATTGAATCATTAATGAATCCTCTTCCAAAGTTTGAAGATCCAAATTATAAAGGAAGTGAAAAGTTAAAAGGAAAGAATGTATTAATTACAGGGGGAGATAGTGGGATTGGGAGAGCTGTGTCCATCGCTTTTGCAAAAGAAGGAGCAAATATTGCGATTGCTTATTTAGACGAGGATGAAGATGCAAATGAGACGAAAAAACTTGTTGAAAAAGAAGGCGTGAATTGTGTATTACTGCCGGGGGATTTGAGTAGTGAACAACATTGTAAAGATATTGTGGAAGAGACCGTCCGGCAGCTGGGGAGTTTAAATGTGCTTGTGAATAACGTTGCACAGCAATATCCGCAGCAAGGACTAGAGTATATTACAGCGGAACAGTTAGAAACGACATTCCGTATTAATATTTTTTCTTATTTTCATGTTGCAAAAGCAGCGCTATCCCATTTAAAGCAAGGGGATGTAATTATAAACACAGCATCTATCGTTGCATATGAAGGAAATGAAACGTTGATTGATTATTCTGCAACGAAAGGAGCAATTGTCGCATTTACAAGATCGCTATCTCAATCATTAGTACAAAAAGGGATTCGTGTAAATGGTGTTGCACCAGGTCCAATTTGGACACCGCTTATTCCATCAAGTTTTGATGAGAAAAAAGTATCACAGTTCGGGAGCAATGTTCCTATGAAAAGACCTGGTCAGCCGTATGAATTAGCGCCTGCGTATGTATATTTGGCGTCTAATGATTCGGCATATGTAACAGGGCAGATGCTACATGTAAATGGGGGCGTTATTGTAAATGGATAGTTTTCATTTATAAGAGCAAAGTAAAGCTAATTGCATTTATCCCGCTATTTACGGGCAGTAAGACTCCATCTCAAAATTTGGCTGGAGCAAAGAAGTTAGATGGGAGCCCTGCTGCCCGTAAACGCCCGATTGGTGCGGGCTAATACTCAGTGGGGGATGGACAAAACCTCCACTGAGTAAAGTTTCACTTTATTATTATGTTAGTGCTAGGGAGGATTTAGATGAAGAAAGTATGGTTAATCATAATCCTATTTTTCTGCCTACCAGCTAGTGTTTTTGCTAATACAGATCATTTAATATTAGTTAACCTTAAAACGAATCAGCTGTCTTTTTTTGAAGAGGGAAACTATACGAGAACATTTCCGATAACGACAGGAAGAGATAGCACCCCAACGCCTGAAGGGAATTTTTGTATTATAACTAAGTATAAAAATAAAGAATACCATCGAAAAAAAATACCTGGGGGTGCGCCGAATAATCCTCTCGGTACGAGGTGGTTAGGTCTGGATAAAAAGGAATATGCGATTCATGGAACAGATCGGGAATGGACGATTGGGAGCAGGGAGTCGAATGGTTGTATTCGCATGCATGATCGGGACATACAATGGTTATATGAACGGGTACAATTACAGACGAAAGTAATTATTTCTCGTTTTTATACGAGTCCCGAATATGAGGCGTATAAGCTTGGTTATCGTGTTGTGAGTTGGAATGGTCGTAAAGTAGAAGAAGGACAAATTGGAATACTTACGCTAGTAGACCGTGTAAATATATATTGGCAAGAACCAAATGGACAATTGACGAAAGTAAAAACGGTATTGCCAAATGAAAAATACGCAGTGTACTCCAAACGAAAAGATGGAATATATTATATAGGAAGCAATTTGTATATTGTTGATGAAACGGGAGAAAAAATTCGTTATGAGCAATTACCTTATTCGACCTTAAGTAATATATATAAAAGAAAATATGATGTTCCGTAATAGCTACCGTGTATAGGCGGTAGCTTATTTGTGATGAAGTGAAACTTAATGGGGGAATTGCTCTTCTTTGCTGATTATAAACTTATACTAATTGGGATTCATGTAAATAGCGGGATAAAAAATTGAAACAGCAACTATTATGTTTTGCTGAATATAATACAGTACAGATTGGGGGGCGGTCACATTATGAAAAGTGAATTTGCATTTAAGATTTTCTTAATCACGACTTGTTTATTTATCGTGTATTTATATGCGTTACTCGTCTTCTCATTTTATGTTCCATATATTGATTTAATATTGTTCGTCGGATTTATTTGGGCGTTTGTTAAAGCGAGGGAAGGGGAGAAGAGTGTATATCGACGCATCACTTTATGCGGGACGGTCCTTCTCGTTATTTTATACTTTTTTATGATGCATGATTTTTGGAGAGGAATGTAAAAAAGCATACGACTAATCGTATGCTTTTACGTTTAATATTTTGGTTTAAATGTATGGCAACAAGTTTCTACACTCGTTGTTACAGAACTTTCAAGCGTCTCGTTTGTTAAAGTAGCGCTTGTATACGAATCATTTGTATTCTGACCAGCCTCTTGTGCATCCGGTTGAACAACGATTGCACTTGCTTGACAAAAGTTACCTTGTCCCCAAAATGAGCAATTGGAAACAGAGCATTTTACTTCAGGCATAAAACCCCCTCCTTATACATTAGTGTGGGATTTTACGTCCATTTCATGTATAGAAGGAGTTTCCTTTTCTCGTTATTTTTTCGTTTGCTCAAGCCATTCTTTTAATTTGTCTTCCGGTTGTTCACCACTAATACGGCTTACTTCTTTGCCATCTTTAAAGTGAATGATTGTTGGAGTTCCTTTAATTTTATATTCATCCCAAGGAGCATCTATTTTTTCAATGTCCATAACTTTCATATCAACGTTCAAGTCTTTAGCCATTGGTACTACGATAGGAGATAGCTTTTGACAATGAACGCAAGATGTTTGATAAAAGTATACTGTTTCTTCTTTTTTCTCTTTTAAATTCTTTTGGAGATCTGAAAGAGAGATTTTATTTGTATAGTAGTCAGGGCCATTTGTCTTACTATCAGTAGCATTATCAATTTTTTGGCTAGTAGCGTTTTTTTCTTCCATTTGTGTTACAGCGAATATTGCTGCGAACAAGGCGATAATAATACCGCCAAATATAAGCATTTTTTTCATTCTTTCATCTCCTTATTTGTTTTTGATGACAATAAAGCTACAAACAGCGATTGTGATAAAGCCGATAAGTGCCAAAAACGGGATTGTCACAAAACCGAACCAGTTTATGTATTCTCCCGTACATGGCACACGGCCGCAAGCTGCCCCAGCAGCTGAAAATGCTGCTACTTTTTGAATTGCATAATGATATAAAGAAATACAAGCACCAATACTTGCAATTGGTAAAGAATAACTTGCGATGCGATAATCTTTCTTTGCTACAGCGATACCAAGCCATAAAACGAATGGATACATAAAAATACGTTGATACCAACAAAGGACACAAGGCTCAAATTTCATGATTTCGGAAAAGTATAGACTTCCTAGTGTAGCGATAAAAGAAGCCCCCCACGCGGTAAGTAAAGCATATTCTTGCTTTTTTTCTTGTCCCATATTTTATACCTCTCTTATAATAGTTACATACTAAATTATAGTATGAAGTGGCACAGAAAAGAAAGAAAAAATATGTTTATCAATAAAAGTTTTATAAGGGAAAACTTTTATTGATATAAACATTTTAAAAAAGCGCTATTCTCATAAAGAGAATAGCGCTATATTTTACATTTGAATTTGCTCTACTTCATCTATATGTGACTTTTGGGATGCGTGGTCAATATATTGAAATAGGAGCTGTAATTGTTTATCAACTTCAGGCAGTTCTTTACTGTATTGATAAGCGTGTAAAAAATGTTCAATACGCTTAGAAAATAATTGATCGTTCGTTTGAACCATAAGAACGAGTAATTTATCCCAATTACAGCAATACGTGTAATAGAGAGCTTTATCGTAGTCGTTATATGTTTGCACTGTGTACCCTCCTTACTGAGGAGTTATATATAGTGTGTGATAAGTAAGGAGAAATACACTTGAAAGAATTTGTTAAGAAAAAAAGTGAATGAAAAGAAAAAACGAGGTATCTCCTCGTTTTTTAAGCTTTTGGCATTGGTGTAGGTGTTGGTTTTCCATAGCCTTCTTTGTATTTATTATCAATATAGTTACGAATTTCAAGCGTCGATTTTCCTTTTTGTTTCATCGAAGCAGATTCAACTGCGATTTCTAGACAATTGACGCAAGTTGTTGCATGGGAATCCCAAACAACTTCACCATTCTTTTTAATTTCACGAATAAAGCAGTTTTTATTATTTTTATGTCCTACACTTTCACCACAACCGCAGTAACATGGAATCCAATCTAATAGTTCTGCATTTTGTCCAGCGACAGTGTAGATATCTTTCATTTGTGGATCAAGCTTGTCTAGGAAGGAGGGAAGTGTTTCGACCCCTTTTGTTTTTTCTTGAATGTCAGCTTGCTGAGTATGTGATGCGTGGTCATGCTCTTCTTTTGATTCAGATGATTTTTTTTCATTTGTACCAGTACTCCCGCATCCAGCAAGAATTAGGCTCAGTACTGCAAGTAAAGAAAATACATACTTTTTCATTCGCTTGTCCCCTTTACAAATGTATTAACCAAATTGTATCAAATATCATGGTGTGTCGGGTGAAGATTTTTTCGACTGATTTTTGAAGCGCCATCGTAGTGAATGGAATAGAAATAAAATTGGGATATAAGCGTATACAATATATAAACCAGCTTGAGACAGTACGGTATTTAATGTATTGATGCTTTCCCTGTTTGTGAAAAACAAAGATGAAACAAATATAGTCGCGATAAACAATGGTAATGTAATGTTAAATGGTATGTGAAAAGAGTATTTACTAATACGACAAGAAGACCAAATGGTTAAACAAAGATTAGGTAAAATAATAAGAAACCAGATGAAAATAATAATGTATTCAAATCGCTGAATGAATGGGACTTTAATAATTTTTAGCATTGTTAAAGTAGGCCAAATTGTATGATGCAGTTGGCCCTGACTATAGTACATAAGGGAAACGATTGCTAGTATTACATATAAAATAGTTGTGAAAGCAATCCCGCCATGTGCCCATTTATGTAGTGATTTTCCCTTTCTAATAAGTGGGTAAAAGATAAGGATTGCTTCAAATCCAAGAAACTCTAATGCAGATGCTTTCGTTGAATATAGAATGTCTGCAGGTGAATGGGTGAAAATAGGTAAAATATTACGGACATGTGCGTATTTCATAGGGAAAACTAAGAAGAATAGTACGAAAATCGGTATTATGACGCCCCAAAAACACATTCCTGTTACAGAGCGAAAGCCACCTTTTATTACGTAATACGTCACGAGTAAAAATAATAATGTTAATTTCCATGGTTTAATTGTAGGAAAGACCCATACTTGAATGACTTCGATATATGTACGAAGCACAGTAAGGCAAAATAACAGAAGATATGCGGCAAAGCACATAGAGAAAAAGGTTCCAATCCATTTTCCGAAACATGTCGTATGAATGGTCATCAAATCATTGTCTTTATCTAACATTTTTAACATACAAAACAGTACGATATGAGTTAAGACACCCGCAACAATAAGGGAAATCCAAGAATCATAACCAGCATATTGTGCAATAACTCGTTGGTATCCTAACACGCCTACTCCAATTTGAAGAGAGTGTAATAAAAGAAATATGAAATAAGGGGAAACAGTCATTGTTTTATTTTGCTCAGCCATTGTAACACCTCACTATTCTCCGATACCAGATTGCACAACATTGATTTGTACGTGAACAGCAACATCTACATTAGGGTACATTTCTTGAATTTGTTTTATAGTCCATTTTCTTGAATGACTACGAATTTCTTCCCGTATCCCTATCGGATCGACCTCTTTTTCTTGAAATTGTTTTATTAATTCGTTTAAATCTTTCTCAACTGTTTTTTCTACATGTTTTTTTATGTAAGTTATGTTTTCGTTTTTCGCTAAATCAAGCCAGCTTGGAGCGCTTTTTATGAGTCCATTTAATTTTAAGTGGATGTTAACTTTCGGAATGTCACCAGTATCGGAAAGGTAACAAACGCTCTTTCCAGATAAGTTTTGAGTGGCAATTAATCCTTTATGGTTACCTTGCTGTATTGGAACTTCGTAACGACCATTTGTAGTTGGATTAAGGAGTAATTTCAATAAAAAAGATCCTTTTTTATCTGTGTACATAACCACTTTATCCTTTTTTAAAAAAGCGAGTCCTTTAATGGAAGCAGACTTGTCTTCATCAATTTCAATATAAGGAAGAAATGGATCGCATCCTGATGAATAAAAGTTATATAAAAAAATATTTAAAGCAGTCCGTGGAATCGTTTCGGCTTCTATGTTTTGCTCCAGTAAGTCAGACAGATAGAGTGATCCATTTGTTTTAATATGTTTGAGCAGTTTTTCTGTAGAACCGTCTACCAGTGCTAGTTGAACATCTCGACCAATATTAGGATCACGTTGCAAATTATTTATAATATCGCCAATTCCATGTTCGCCAATGGATTTTCCAAAAAGCACAACACGCATTTGACCGACAGCGATAGTATGAGTCGATTTTGCATTTAGTCGTGAGGATATTGTTTCGATCGTGCCAGCAGTAGTTGACTGAGTTTCTGGTTTTGATTGAACGCCTTTTGTGTAATCGGGATATAAAATCGTCCCGCGAAATTGTTTGTCTTTCGTTATATCAAATCCACCTACATGAATCATTCGCTGTGTGTCTACTATATTCGGTTGTGTACAGCCGGATTGGAAAATTAAAATGATAATGGAAAAGCATAATAAAGTATTTTTCATTTTTCTTCACCATCATGTTTTTCTTTCGCTTTGTTTGGATCATAGCGCCATTTCTTCTTTGGTCTTAGAAAAGAAGCCCGCCCTGCAGTTTGACTAAATGGAAGACGAAGGAGCCCCTCAGCTGTACCTAACCCGCGAAATGGATATAAAGGTAATAAATAAGGTGATCCAAGTGATTTTAAGCGAATTAAATGAGCTAATATGAATACAAATCCGACGATTAGCCCTACACCTCCAAATGCTCCAGCTAAAATGATGAGAGGAAATCGTAATATCCGGATAGTGGAAGACATTTTTACTGTTGGTGTTGTAAAAGAAGCAAGCGCAGATAACGCAACCGCAATTAATAAAATAGTACTTGTTAAAGCAGCCTCAACAGATGCCTGGCCAATGACAATCCCTCCAACAATACCAATTGTTTGACCAACTTTAGTCGGTAAACGAGCTCCAGCCTCGCGCAGTAATTCGATTGTAATTTCTAAAAAAAGTGCTTCTAACATAGGTGGGAACGGTACGTTAGCTCTAGAATAAATAATAGGACCAAGTAAATCAGCTGGAATCATTTGATAGTGATACGTTAATACAGCTGTATAAATAGCTGAAGAGAATAGAGAGAATGCTGCTCCGAAAAAACGAACCATTCTAAGAAATGAGCCTGCTATCCATGGTAAATAATAATCTTCTGGAGATACGAAGAAATCGAGTAATGTCGCCGGTCCAGCTAATGCGTATGGTGAACCATCTGTTAAAATGACAACACCGCCATTAATGAGTGCATAAACAGAACGATCTAAGCGCTCTGTAGGTAGTAAAACAGGGAAGGGAGAGTTACTATTATCGCTAATAAATTGTTCGATCATAGTCGCATCGAAAGGAACATCAAAGTCAATGCCTTGTAGACGCTGCATTGCAGTATTGACGTGCTGATCATTTGTAATGCCTTCGATGTAAGCAACTACGACCTTTGTTTTTGATATAGAGCCAACTACAACCTCTTTGAAAACTAATTGCTCCGTTACAATACTTCGGCGAAGTAAGTGTGTATTTGTATCAATATTTTCAACGAATCCCACTTTGGGACCGATTACACTATATTCATTTTCTGTATCGTTATATAATCGTGTACCTAAAACTGAACTTTCAGCACGAATAAGTGCATATTCTGCTGCTTGAGAATCATTTTTTAGCTGTATGAGCACATACCCACCTAATAATTTTTCACGAATATCGTCAATAGAAGGGCCTGTGATAATCTCCTCAAGTGTGACGATATTTGCTATATCACTTATATTTTCAATGTGATCTAATTCTCTTTTTATAGGTGTTAAAATAAATCGATTAATGAGGAGTGATTCAGCTGTAGATTTGTAATAAAACAAACATAATGTCCCATCGTCTACTACGTTATAAGAAACGAAATCACTAGATTCTTTCATCGTGTGGATAAACTCGGGAATGGAACAGATTGTTTTTTTATTCTTTTTAGATGTTGAACGCAACATTTGCTCACCCCTGACATGCATCATTTACTTGTGTTAGTTTTTGGGAAAGACGGGAATTTATACTTGAAAATTGAAAGTTCATGCCAAAAAGGAAGAGTAATGAATATCTCTTCCTTTTTGGCATATTAATTTGTTTTCTTTTCTTTAATAGATTTCACTAATTTAATCATTTCAGCTCGTATATCTTCTTTTTTAACATTTAATTTTTCTGCAATTTGTTTAATTTCCATTCCATCTTTTTTCATTTTTAGTACATCATCGAGAGGGGTATTACTTTTTTGAGCGATGATTGTTAACACCGCGAGCTGATGTAAGCTGATGTTATACTCTTTCATTTTTTGTTTTAGCTTATCAGGTGTAGATTTGTGCATGTTTGCTAATTCTTGCAGTAGTGCTTTTTTCGTTTCTTTATTCATATGATGTTTTTTCAATTTACTTGGATCTACACCGAAATGCTCGGCTGTTTTCTCCCAAGATTTATTTTGCTTATAGTAAGCTAAAACGTCCTTAATTTCTTTTTTGCTTATTCTTGCAATGTGTGCAGCTTTCCAAATTTCATGTTTGTTATAGCCGAGTTTTTCGAGCGACTGCATTTCTTCTTCTGAAATAGGCTTATGATGGTGCATTGTTACTTCTTTTGGCGTGGCAGCGGAAGCAGGAAAGACAGATATCCCGCACAATAATGCTGCCATAGTCATACTTACTACGATTTTCTTGTACATATAAACTCCTCCTAGATGGATA
This sequence comes from Bacillus silvicola, assembly GCF_050524305.1. Lineage (NCBI taxonomy): Bacteria > Bacillati > Bacillota > Bacilli > Caryophanales > Bacillaceae > Bacillus > Bacillus silvicola. The sequence goes on along the minus strand of NZ_JBNGVC010000013.1, from coordinate 373,750 downwards.
ATGTGGAAAACTTTACACTTATCATTTCCATAAAATGTGAAAAAATTGTGAACACACCAAGTTTTTTTATTCACAACGAGAAATTAATTTTTTAGCTGTTTTCCAACATAAAACATTGATTAATAGTGAAAAACTAGGTTATAATCGAAATTGAAAATCAATATCAATAACGGAATTATACATATAGATAAAAATAAGGGAGAGAAAAATATGACTACATATACTTCCATCGCAAATGTTATTAAAGAAAGACGCTCTGTTCGTACATTTACAAATAAAGCAGTAGAAAAAGAGTTATTAATTGAACTATTAAACGACGCAACGTGGGCACCGAATCATAAACATCGTGAGCCATGGAATTGTAAATTATACATTGGAGAAGGCCGTCAGAAATTAGTAGACGCAGTATTAAACTCTTTCACAGAAGAAGAAAGAGCAAAACGCGGCAAAACTTTATCTGATCGTTTCTTAAGTACGCCTGCACAAATCGTTGTTTACATTGATGAAGATCCGCGTCAAATTCCACGTGACGAAGATTACGCTGCAACATGTGCATTTATGCAAAACTTCCAATTGCTTGCTTGGGAACGCGGTTTAGGCTGTGTTTGGAAATCAGGTGGATTAAACTACAATCCACTATTTATAGAAGGAATCGGTTTAACAAGAGGCCAACGCATCGTTGGAATTCTTCATATCGGTTATTTCGATAAAGCACCAGAGGGAAAAGTGCGTACGCCGATTACGGAGAAGATGGAGATTATTGAGGGTTAATAGATGAGACATTCTCGTTTTTGCGAGGGTGTCTTTTTATTATGCAATCAATCCTCATGAAAGCTTGTTCCTCATCATACACTTTCTTAAGGGAAAGTGTAAGGAGGGAAAATAATGAGAGCAAGTGATGATAAAGCACTGCAATATGCGATTGCGGAAATTACAGAAATTGCGACTGGATTTGGGCTTGATTTTTATCCGATGCGTTATGAAATATGTCCAGCGGAAATTATTTATACATTTGGTGCATATGGGATGCCGACGAGGTTTTCACATTGGAGTTTTGGAAAGCAATTTTTTAGAATGAAATTACAATATGATTTGGGACTTAGTAAAATTTATGAACTCGTTATTAACTCTGATCCATGTTACGCCTTTTTGTTAGATACGAATTCTTTAATTCAAAATAAATTAATCGTAGCGCACGTTTTAGCGCACTGTGATTTCTTCAAAAATAATGTTCGTTTTTCAAATACGAAGCGAGATATGGTAGAGAGCATGGCGGCAACAGCGGATCGTGTGAAAGCATATGAGCATAAGTATGGAAAGGCAGAAGTAGAGACATTTTTAGATGCCGTACTTGCCATTCAAGAACATATTGATCCATCACTTATGCGTCCAAAATTGGCATGGAGTATTGATGATTTAGAGGAGGAAGAAGTAGACAAGAAAAAGGCATCACAATACGATGATTTATGGAATTTAGATGATCGAAATAAAACGAGGGAACGATCCAATATACGCAAAAAGAAGAAGATTCCACCACAGCCAGAGAAAGATTTGCTCCTCTTTATTGAAGAATATAGCCGTGAGCTTGAAGATTGGCAGCGCGACATATTAACGATGATGCGCGAGGAAATGTTATATTTCTGGCCACAGCTTGAAACGAAGATCATGAATGAAGGCTGGGCTTCCTACTGGCATCAACGCATACTTCGTGAAATGGACTTAACATCTTCTGAAGCGATTGAATTCGCAAAGCTTAATGCAGGTGTCGTACAGCCATCAAAAACAAGCATTAACCCATACTACCTCGGTATTAAAATGTTTGAAGATATTGAAGAACGCTACAACAATCCGACAGAAGAAATGAAAAGGCGTGGTGTGAAGCCTGGTTCTGGTCGTGACAAAATCTTTGAAGTACGCGAAATTGAATGGGACGTATCGTTCCTAAGAAATTACTTAAATAAAGAACTCGTCATGAGAGAAGATATGTACTTGTTCCAGCGCCAAGGAAAAGAATATAAAGTAATAGATAAAGAGTGGGAACATGTGCGTGATCAACTTGTAAATATGCGTACAAATGGAGGTTTCCCGTACTTAGTAGTAGAAGATGGAGACTACTTAAAGAACGGAGAATTGTACATTAAACATAGTTATGAAGGAATTGAGCTAGATTTAAAATACTTAGAAAAGGTATTACCGTACCTTCATCAGTTATGGGGAAGAACGGTGCATATGGAGTCCATTGTGGAGAGTAAGGGCGTTGTGTTCTCTTATGATGGGAAGATGGTGCATCGGAAGTATGTGTGAGGAAAAGAACGGACATAGAAATGCTATGTCCGTTCTTTTTTATTTGGAATAAAGTTAAATATGCTATTCTTAAAGAAAGGGAGTTACATATAGAAATGGAGCGATCCAAATGAGCAAAATAGGGGTATGTAGGGTGGATATTACGCCGCCTTTAGGTATTGATTTTATCGGATATCATAGAGATACAGGAATTAATAATATTGAAGAAAGTATTTATGGGACGGTCTTTGTTTTTGAAAAAGCTGAAATGAAGACTGTGTTTATAAGTATTGATAATATTGGGATGTTAGTAGAAGATACGACGGTGATTCGTGAACGAGTAGCGAGTGAGCTTCATGTGCCATTTGAGCGAATAACGGTTGTTTATACACATACACACTCTGGTCCAGAAACGGTCGGTGATGATTCGCTAGTACAGTCGTATAAAACAATTTTAGTAAATAATGTAGTGCACGGTGCTGTTACTGCGAATAACAACTTGAGGTTATGTGAAGTTGGCTGGGGTGTTACGACAGGTGATATTGGAGTAAATCGAAGAGAGAGAACATCTGATGGAAAAGCAAGGATGGGAACAAATATAGAGGGTGTTGTAGATAAACGAATTGGTATGCTAGCAATAAGAGATGCTGAAACGAAAGAACTATGTGGGATTGTAGTGTTTTGTACTGCTCATCCGAATGTTTTAAAAGGTGATAGTGATGTATTATCCGCGGATTATCCTGGAATGACGAGAGAGATTCTTGAGCAAATAGTAAACTGTCCTGTTATTATCGTGCAAGGTGCTGCTGGTAATGTAAATGCGAAGTATCGTGGTTCAAGGGAAGCGTTAAAACAAATGGCTTACATGCTTAGTGGACATGTATTAACGCTGTTGCCAATAGTTACATATAGCCCAATTGTAAATTTAAGAACAATTTCGAGTACGATGCAAATGAAGTTGAAGGATATTCCTGAAATTGATGAGATACGAAAAATGGCCCAATTTGCTGAGCAACATTGGGGTGTGAATACGGATGAATGGCTTACTATCATTTTAGAGAAATATAAGCAAGGTATTCGGCAGTTAAGTATCGATTTAGAAATTCAACTGTTTCAAATTAATGATGGTATGTTCTCTGGGATACCGATGGAACCTTTTTCAGAAACTGCTTTAGAAGTTAAAGAGAGTCTTCAAAATGAACTAGCTTTCTTTGGTGGATATACGAATGGATATATTGGTTACTTACCGACAAAAGAGGAGTATGCATATGGTGGGTATGAAGTGGAATTAAATCCTGTTGTGTATGGAACGGTTACAAACTTGTTGATGCCGCCAGAGGAGAATACAGCAGATTTCATTGTACAGAAAGTTATAGAACTATACGTAAAAGAACTTGGAGCTATCTAGGTTCTTTTTTGTTTCGAATTTGTGAACAAAAGATATATATATTGAAAATGATTTTTGTATATTTTATTATATACCCATACGGGTATTGGTTTTCTATTTGTAATACATGGAGAAATTAAATAATAAACAACATGGAGGTTTAAAATATGTCTAGAAAAATTGTTGTAGTAGGTGGAGTTGCGGGCGGGGCATCAGTAGCTGCAAGGCTTCGTCGTTTAAGTGAAGAGGATGAAATTATTATGGTTGAGCGCGGTGAATATATTTCATTTGCAAACTGTGGATTACCATACTATATTGGCGGTGTAATTACAGAAAGACAAAAATTATTAGTACAAACCGTTGAAAAGATGTCAAAGCGTTTTAATTTAGATATACGTGTATTAAGTGAAGTGGTAAAGATTAATAAAGAAGAGAAAACAATTACTATAAAGAATGTAACTACAAATGAAACATATAACGAGAACTATGATGTGTTAATTCTTTCACCAGGGGCAAAACCAATTGTTCCACCTATTCCAGGTATTGAGGAAGCGAAGGCGATGTTTACGTTACGAAATGTACCTGATACAGATCGTATTAAAGCGTATATTGATGAGAAGGAACCACGTCATGCGACGGTTATTGGTGGTGGATTTATTGGAGTTGAAATGGTTGAAAACTTAAGAGAACGTGGAATTGATGTTACTCTCGTAGAGATGGCGAATCAAGTAATGCCACCAATTGATTATGAGATGGCAGCGTATGTACATGAACAGATGAAACAGAATAATGTTGAGCTTGTTTTTGAAGATGGTGTGGGTTCTATAGAAGAAAACGGAACTATTGTACGTTTAAAAAGTGGTTCAATTATAAAAACAGATATGATTATTTTAGCAATTGGTGTACAACCAGAGAGTCGTTTAGCAAAGGATGCAGGATTAGCACTAGGAGTTAGAGGAACGATAAAAGTAAATGAGAAATTTCAAACGTCGGATTCACATATATATGCAATCGGTGATGCGATTGAGGTGAAAGATTTTGTTACAGAAACAGAAACGATGATTCCTTTAGCGTGGCCAGCTAATCGTCAAGGTCGCATGTTAGCAGATATTATTCATGGGCATACGGATTCTTTATATAAAGGTACGATGGGAACTTCTATAGCTAAAGTTTTTGATTTAACAGTTGCTTCGACTGGAGTAAATGAGAAAATATTGAGACGGTTAAATATACCCCATGAGGTAGTACACGTACAAGCAAATTCCCATGCTGGATACTATCCGAATGCTACGCCAGTACTAATAAAATTAATTTTTAATAAAGAGAGTGGAAAAATTTATGGAGCACAGGCTTTAGGACGTGACGGGGTAGATAAGCGTATCGATGTTATTGCAACGGCAATGAAGGCGAATTTAACTGTAATTGATTTACCGGATTTAGAATTATCATATGCACCACCTTATTCTTCCGCAAAAGATCCAGTAAACATGGTAGGGTATGCGGCAAGCAATATAGTAGATGGTTTTGTGGACACGGTACAATGGCATGAAATAGATCGTATTGTTGAAAATGGTGGATATCTTATTGATGTTCGAGAGCCTAAGGAATTAAAGCAAGGAATGATTAAAGGTTCTATTAATGTTCCATTAGATGAATTACGTGATCGCTTGGATGAAGTACCATTAGATAAAGAAATATATATTACTTGTCAACTTGGTATGAGGGGATATGTTGCAGCACGTATGTTAATGGAAAAAGGATATAAGGTAAAGAATGTAGATGGTGGCTTTAAACTATACGGAACAGTATTACCAGACCGGATTGTATATTGATATTTGTTCATCTTTCACTTCAAAATTTGGTGGAGGATGAATCCCATGGATTAAGGTTTCACTTTTTGTTTTGCGAACATGTAAGATGAAAAATAAAAATAGGGGTTTACAAAATACCTTATAGGGTATAGTATATTGTCATAAGTTATAAATGGTGACATAATGGTAATGAGGTGATTATAGAATGGAATATAATCAAGATATGAAAAATAGATTGAAACGTATTGAAGGTCAAGTTCGTGGTGTGCTTCGTATGATGGAAGAAGGAAAAGATTGCCGAGAGGTTATTACACAGTTAACGGCATCTCGTTCTGCACTTGATCGTACAATTGGACTTGTTGTTGGAACAAATTTAGAGCAGTGTTTACGTGAGCAGTTTGAGACAGGTAATGGCTCAAATGAAGAGTTAATTAAAGAAGCTGTTCAATTGCTTGTAAAAAGCAGATAATCTGTCAAACGTATGTGTTGACAGATTTTCAAAAACGTTTTAATATACCCCTACTGGTATATGTATATAAAATGTGGAGGAATCGATAATGAGTATAAAAGTAGATATGAGTTTAGATTGTAAAGGTTTGGCTTGTCCGATGCCGATTGTGAAGACGAAGAAGGCAATGGAAGGATTGATATCGGGGCAAGTGATTGAAATTGAGGCAACAGATAAAGGATCTACGATAGATATACAAAGTTGGGCGAGTAAAGTAGGGCATCAATATATCGGGACGAAACACGAAGGTGACATATTGATGCATTATGTGAGGAAAGCACACGAGCATGAAGTGAATGAAGTTGTGAAATATCCTCATACAATTACGAATACGGAATTACAGTCTATATTGTCTCGCGAGGAAGAGTGCATCGTATTAGATGTTCGCGAAGCAGCGGAGTTTGCTTTTGGTCATATTCCATCAGCCATTTCGGTGCCGTTAGGCGAATTAGACAGTGCAGCGTTAGATCAGACGAAGCAAATATATGTTATTTGCCGAACAGGTAACCGCAGTGATGTAGCTTGCCAAATGTTGAAAGAAAAAGGCTATTCAAATGTGAAAAATGTCATTCCAGGTATGTTAGAGTGGCAAGGGAATATGGAAAAGTAAAATTTTTTAAATATAAATATACCTATGGGGGTAATTAGATGGACGTTAAGGTGTTACAAGCAAAAGATGTTGCAGAGAAAGTTTTATTCGGAGAGTTGTTTATTTTAGATGTTCGTAATGAGACGGATTATGAAGATTGGAAAATTGAAGGGAAACAAATTTCTTCTATTAATAAGCCGTATTTTGACTTGTTAGATGGTGTAGATCATATTGCAAGTGAATTGCCGAGGGAGAAAGAAATTTTAGTCGTATGTGCGAAAGAAGGTTCTTCTCAGTTTGTTGCAGAGCAATTGTTGGATGCTGGTTTCTATAATGTATTTTATTTAGCTGGCGGTATGAAAGCTTGGAGTGAATATGTAAAGCCGTTAAAAGTAGGAGATGTGCAGGGCGGAGGGAGTATATATCAATTTAACCGTCTTGGAAAAGGGTGTTTATCTTATATGGTCGTTTCAAACGGTGAAGCGGCAGTTATTGATGCGGTGAGAACCATTGAAGCATACGAAGATTTTGCAAAAGAGCACGGGGCTACTATTACTAACGTAATGGATACACATCTACATGCAGATCATATTTCTGGTGGGCGTAAGTTAGCTGAAAAAGTAGGCGGTACGTATTGGTTACCTCCAAAAGATGCGGAGGAAGTGGTTTTCTCTTACGAACCGCTTGTAGAAAGTACTGTTATTACGGTGGGGGGTACCCTAATTCATATTGATGCGCTATACTCACCAGGGCATACGATTGGAAGCACATCATTTATTATTGATGGGACGTATTTATTATCAGGCGATATTTTATTTGTAGATTCAATCGGGCGTCCAGATCTTGCTGGGAAGGCGGAAGACTGGGTAGGGGATTTACGAAATACTTTATATAAACGTTATAAGGAATTATCTCAAGATTTAATTGTTTTACCGGCTCATTATTCAAAAATAAGTGAAATGGACGACAGAGGCATTGTGAGTGCGTATTTACAAGATTTATTTAAGGAGAATGTAGGGTTAAATATTGTTGATGAGGTAGAGTTTCGTAAAACTGTGACAGAGAACTTACCGCCTCAGCCGAATGCTTATGAAGAAATTCGTCAAACGAATATGGGTAAGATTTATCCGAGTGTGGAAGAAGAGCGTGAAATGGAGATTGGCCCAAATCGTTGTGCAGTTCATGATTCATTATAAAATAACAAACTGGAGGAATAGATGATGAATGTAAAACAAGTATTAGATGCGAAAGGTTTAGCATGTCCAATGCCGATTGTAAGAACGAAAAGAGCGATGGATACTTTACAATCTGGAGAAGTGTTAGAAGTACATGTAACGGATAAAGGGTCAATTAAGGATATTCCAGCGTGGGCAAACAAAACTGGTCATGACATCGTAAAGCATGCAGAAGAAAGCGATGTACTGAAGTTTTGGATTAAGAAGGCGTAGAAAGAAATAATTTTATAAATGTAGAGGGGGAGTTATATGAACACAATATTAAGTACGCTTTTCATTGTACTTGCTGCATCGTTTATTATTTCACGTTTTTTACCGGTGAAAGGTGTTCAAAATATAAATGGAAAAGAATTAAAGAGTATAGTGGGGAAAAAGGGGAAACAATTTATCGATGTTCGTACATTAGGTGAATATAGAGGAAATCACATGAAAGGATTTCAGAATATCCCGCTAAATGAATTAGCTAGTAAGGCAAATCAGTTAGATAAAAATAAGGAAATAATCGTTATTTGTCAGAGCGGGATGAGAAGTAAGCAAGCAGCAAAAGTATTAAAAAAATTAGGGTTTCAGCGCGTTATCAATGTTTCAGGTGGTATGAATGCTTGTAATTAAGAAGGAGACGGGAAATATGAAAGAAATGACTGCAAAAGAATTAGAAGAAAAATTGTTACGTAAAGAAGCAGTAAATATCGTAGATGTACGTGAAGTAGAAGAAGTAGCCGAAGGGAAAATTCTAGAAGCATGTAATATTCCGCTAGGACTATTAGAATTTCGTATGCATGAGCTAAATAAAAATCAGGAATATATTATCGTTTGTCGCTCAGGAGGAAGAAGTGCAAGAGCAGTTCAGTTTTTAGAGAGCTACGGTTTTCGAGCGATCAATATGGTAGGTGGTATGTTAGCTTGGGAAGGTAAAGTCGTATAGTACGAAGATAAACGATTTGAGCCTTTTTATAAACAATCAAATACCCCTATAGGTAATTGGAGGGAGAACAACATGGAACAACAGAAGAAAACGACCATTGTTTTATTTAGTGGAGATTATGATAAAGCGATGGCAGCTTATATTATTGCAAATGGTGCAGCGGCGTACGATCATGAAGTGACTATTTTTCATACTTTCTGGGGTTTAAATGTTCTTAGGAAAGATGAGCATGTGAAAGTAAAGAAAACGTTTATAGAGAAAGTGTTTGGAAAAATGATGCCGCGCGGCGCCGATAAGATGGGGTTATCCAAAATGAATTTTGCTGGTATGGGACCAAAGATGATAAAAGGTATTATGAAAAAACATAACGCCATGCCTTTGCCGGATTTAATTGATTTGGCGAAAGAACAGGGTATTAAACTTGTAGCTTGTCAAATGACAGTAGATTTATTAGGGTTAAAAGAGGAAGAGATTATGGAAGGGGTAGAATTTGCTGGGGTAGGAGCATATTTAGCAGATGCTTCGGATGGAAATGTAAATTTATTTATTTAAATTACCTTCTTTTTAGAAGGCGAGGGGTACAATATGACTTTAACAGTACTACTATTTATTATTGGGTTTATAGGGTCATTCATATCAGGGATGGTTGGAATTGGCGGTGCAATCATTAATTATCCGATGATCTTATACATTCCAGTATTGCTAGGATTTACTGGCTATACGTCACATGAAGTGAGTGGTATTACAGCGATTCAAGTGTTCTTTGCAACTTTTGCAGGCGCGTGGGCGTACAGGAAAAGTAACGATATGGATAAAACTTTAGTTGTTTACATGGGAGCTAGTATATTAATAGGAAGTTTTGTAGGTAGCTTTAGCGCGAATTTATTAAATGAGCATGCTGTAAACATTGTTTACACATTACTAGCTACTATTGCGGCTATTATGATGTTTGTACCGAAGAAAAATAATAGCAGAGCAGTTAATTATAATAAATGGTTAGCAAGTATGTTAGCGTTTATTGTAGGAAGTGTTTCCGGCATTATTGGGGCTGGTGGTGCATTTCTTTTAGTCCCGATTATGCTAGTTGTTTTAAAACTACCAATACGTACGACAATAGCAACATCTATCGCTATTACATTTATTTCCTCGGTAGGGATTACGACGGGGAAAGTGATTACTGGACAAATAGTTGTTATTCCAGCTCTTATCGTTGCAATAGCAAGTTTATTTGCCGCTCCTCTTGGGGTGAGAGTAGGGAAGAGAGTGAATCAAAAAGTTTTACAATATGTATTGTCTATTTTAATTGTAGGCACCGCCATAAAGATGTGGATCGATATGATATGAATAAAAAAGGATGGTGCTGCTTGCAGCCCATCCTTTTACTTATGCCCAAATAACTTTCATTAAGTTTTTATACTCGTCATTTGCTAACTTATATAGCATTCTCGTATGTTCAAAGACAAGTGCTGGATTAAAGTTTGGTTCTGAGAATGCAAGAGATGTTGAAATATCAATTGCATTTTGCTTATTTAGCGTGAATTTTGCAAATCGGTAAGATGTGTTTAATTCATTGATGACATGTAAAATGTCATTTGTTGAATCAGGTACGTGAGCAACATTGAAGCAGTATATATCCACAGTAGGATTTTCGTTGTCGAAAGCAGCGATAAGTTGAATTTTTGCGCCAGCTTCTGTTTCTAGTCCTACTGAGAAATGTACAGAACCATCATTTTCATCTATATTTTCTTCCATATATATATCGTTTGATTTTAAGTACTCTTTAAAATCTGAAATGTTATGTTTTACTGCAGCTTTCATATGTGTGAGCCCCCTGATAATTGGAATAGATTACTATTATTTATTATAATTTAAAAATATTAAAAAAGATAGTTGGAAAGTTCTGATTTTTTTATTTTGAAAGCATTAAAAAGAAGCAGTGCTCTACCTCCATAGAGAACTGCTTCACTTTATTCATTGTTATTAGACGATGTTTCTGTATCTTCACTGCTATTATCATTATGTTTATTGTTACTTGATTCGTGTTTGGTTGTATCCTCAGAGTCAGATTCTTTCGTTCTCTCTGAGTTTGTTTTTTTCGAATCGGATGTAGATTCTTTCGTTTTCTCTGAATTTGTTTTTTTCGAATCAGAATCAGAGTCAGAGTCAAATTTTGTATATGCAGGTAGCCCAAGGTGACTACGAAGTTCGTTTGTAACATTAGCTAAGTCTTTTTTATCTGGATTGTAGTAGTAAGTTCGGCCACCACCAGGAGATTTACTACATGTATCATCACCTTTTGCCATATAACAGTCGTCACCTTGAAGTTGTAATTTCTCAATTTCCGAATCCGATCCATATTTATAGAATGAAAGCATGTCATCGAATGTTAAGTTTGTAACGAATTGTCCGTTAATATCATCAATGATGTTTCCAACTTTTGTTACAGACCCAGCGCTTGTTAGTTTCTTTAAAATTGCTTCAATAACGAGTTGCTGACGTTGTCCACGCATCGCATCACTATCAATGTGTCGTGTTCTAGCAAGAGCAAGAGCCTCTTCGCCATTTAACTTTTGAACACCTTTTTTCAGGTGAATGGCCTCAGCATTATCATTGCTATCTTGCTCAGTAAATTCAACTGGTACATCAACTTCAATACCGCCTAAGTCATCGACGATTTTTATAAATGATTTAAAGTTAAATTTTACAAAGTAATCGACAGGAACATTCATTAATTTTTCAACTGCATCGATACTTGCTTGTGGTCCACCATCTTTTCCGTTTTTAGCAGAACCGAATGCATGAGCGTGTGTAATTTTATCTTTTTTCTTTTCTACTGGAATATAAGTATATGTGTCACGTGGAATACTTAATAGTTTAACAGTTTTGCTATCTTTATTAAAAGTTGCAAGTAATAGTGCATCCGTTCTTATGGCTTCACCGTATTCTTTCCCACGGACATCACTTTCATCAACACCCATGATTAAGACAGATACATTGTTTGTAATAGGTTTTACAGCCTTATCACGTAAATCAGATTTATCACCGCGCGCTAAATCGTGTGCGGCATTTCGAATAGCAGAAGATGCTTTATTTGCTAAAAACCAAGTATAACCGCCACCTACTATTAAAACTAATAGAATAACGCTTATAATAATTTTTATTTTTTTCTTACTATTTTTCGGTTTAGTTCGTGTATTTTCTTGTAAAGATGGGTTTTGCTCCATTTCTTGTACTCCTTCATTTGGATTGAAATACGACACTCATATCCACTTATTATAATGAAATTTAGCGAAAAAAAACATTACAAATCATTTACATTTCGTAAAAATTCAATTTATTTATAAAAAGTCAGATTTTCTATATTTTATTTTTGAGATGTAGAATAAGTATAAGGTGTTTTAGTAGAAATGAAAATATGTATTGTGAGAAAGTGATAGAGAAGTAAGATTTGTTGAAATATAGCCAAGAAGAAGCGATTCGATTTATATGCATTTCTTATATAATAAAGAAAGAGTTTACGGATGAAGGAGAGAGAGCATAATGAATTATACATCATTCCGAGCGATGGTCGTGAAAGAAAAGGAAAATAATCAATTTGAAAGAACCTTTGTTGAGAGAGAAGTAAATAGTTTACCTGAAGGAGACGTATTAATACGTGTTCATTATTCTTCATTAAATTATAAAGATGCCCTTTCAGCTAATGGTAATAAAGGTGTAACGAGAACATACCCTCATACACCTGGTATCGATGCGGCAGGAGAAGTTGCTAGTAGTAGAAATACCTCCTTTAAGGAAGGGGATCAAGTTATTGTAACCGGATATGATTTAGGTATGAATACTTCTGGTGGTTTCGGAGAATATATTCGCGTGCCATCATCTTGGGTCGTTCCTTTACCAGAAGGAATGTCTTTGAAGGAAAGTATGATGTATGGGACAGCAGGTTTTACGGCTGCCTTATCGGTATATAAGCTTATTAGAGCGGGAATTACGCCTAATATGGGAGATGTTTTAGTAACTGGTGCTACGGGCGGAGTAGGTAGTGTAGCAGTTAGCATTTTAGCGAAGCTAGGATATAACGTAGTAGGATCAACTGGGAAAATGGAAGAGGAACAGATGCTACTACGTCTAGGAGCGAAAAAAGCTATTCATCGTGAAGAATTGAATGATAAGTCTGGGAAACCGATGTTGAAGAGTGTATACGCAGGTGTTATCGATACAGCCGGTGGGAACATGTTAGAAAGTTCTTTAAAGGTAGTTAAGTATGGAGGTTGTGTAACGACGTGTGGTAATGTAGCGGGACATGAGTTAAATACAACGGTATACCCATTCATATTACGAGGTATTAGCCTTTTAGGAATAGATTCAGTGCAATGTCCAGCAGACATGAGAAGAGAAGTGTGGGTATTGTTAGCGACCGATTGGAAAAACTTAGAGCTATTATCTTATACAGAAGAATGTACATTAGAAGAATTAGATGAGAAGTTTGCACTTATACTGCAAGGAAAGTTAAAAGGAAGAACGATTGTAAATATGAAATAAAAAAGAGACGCTCATTTGAGCGTCTCTTTTCCCCTTATAATGATTGTTTTAAATTGATTTTTCCTTGTTCACCTAAAACACCATCAGCGATATTTACAGCGTGATCACCGATACGCTCTAAGTTACTTACCATATCAACGAAGATGATACTTGCATCACCTGAACAGCTACGTTCGTTTAGACGTAATACATGACGTTTACGAAGAACACGTTCCATTTGGTCAATTTTACGTTCTTTTGCAATAACAGTCTGAGCTAGTTCAGTGTCAAAGTTTGTTAAAGCATTGATTGCATCTTGTAATGTTGAAATTGTTAACTCAAGCATTTCATTTAGTTCAGCTAGTGCTTCATCTGATAGTGAAACACGGTTTGAAATTTGGAAGTCTACAAGTTCTACAAGGTTTTCTACATGATCACCGACACGTTCAATATCCCCAACAACACCCGCTAGAACTGAATGCTTTTCAGAGTCTGTAGGTGAAAGTGGCTTTTCTGATAGTAAAACTAAATACTCGGTAATTTTCTTATCTAAATTGTTAATAGCTCCTTCTAATTGAGTGGCCATGTCAGCATGTTTTTTATCTTGTGTATTTAAAAATTGGTTTGCTTCTTTTAATCCATGTAATGAAAACTCAGCCATACGGATAATTTCTTTTTGAGCTTCTGTTAAAGCGATAGCTGGAGATTGTTCAATAAAGATTGGATTTAAGTGTTGCGGTTTGAAATCAATAGCAGAATCTTCGCCGCGAATAATTTTTGTTACAATCCATGCTAATGCAGCGATGAATGGGAATTGAATTATAGTATTTGTTACGTTAAACGTTCCGTGTGCGAATGCAATTGTCATTTCTGGATTTAAGTTTAATGACGTTTGGAAGTATTGAATTAAATTTGTAAATGGTACTAATACAATCGTAAAGATAATCGTACCGACGATATTAAAGATAACGTGAACTAATGCTGCGCGTCTTGCGGCAATTGAAGTACCAATTGCTGCTAATACAGCTGTAATTGTCGTACCGATATTATCACCGAATAATACAGGAAGGGCAGCTTGTAAATCGATTGCACCTTGACCGAATAGTTCTTGCAAAATACCGATTGTTGCACTTGAACTTTGTACAACTAAAGTGAAGACTGTACCAACAACAATACCTAAAATTGGGTTGTCACTCATGCTAACCGTTAATTCTTGGAATGACTCTAAAGAGCGAAGAGGTTTCATACCTGTGCTCATTAATTCTAAACCGAAGAATAACATACCAAAACCGAATATTACTTGACCTAAAGAATGTACTTTTTTATTTTTAAAGAAGAATAGTAAGATCGCTCCAACTGCCATAATTGGGAGAGCGTATTCTCCAACTTTAATTCCGATAATAAATGCAGTAACTGTCGTTCCGATGTTCGCACCCATAATAACACCGATTGCTTGTCGTAATGTCATAAATCCGGCACTTACAAGTCCGACTGTTAAAGCGGTTGTTCCTGAACTTGATTGAATTAATACTGTAACTAACATACCTGCTAGTACACCCATAAGAGGGTTTGTTGTAAAACGATCTAGAATATCGCGAAGACGATCTCCAGCTGCTTGTTGCAGTCCATCGCCCATGTATTTAATCCCAAATAAGAAAATACCTAATCCACCAATGAACTGGAAGATCATATCTTGAACATTGTATTCCACGCATTCCACTCCTTAAATTTCATGTACGATGTAATTATTAACTAAACCTTGAGGCACTGTAAACGGTTTATCAGTAAAATTTACACTAAATTTACAAAGGGGTGAAAAGTTTACAATTCTTTAAAGAAACAGCTGTATTTAATTGGTTTTTATCTTTTTTAAATGATAATCCTGTAAAGAAATCACACTTTTTAGAATAGTGTTTTTCCGTTGTGAATCAAGGGAAGTCTCTGTGAGGTCATCGTATATTTTTTGATGAAAGTTAAAAAAATATGTAGGGAAATGCATGTAGTTTTATATCATCGAAAAATGGGGAATGTTTAACGTGTATTGATTAGTATGAGGTTATTGTGAGTTGAAAAAAGCCACTGAATTATCCAGCAGCTTTTTCTTTAGTTTTATCTCCATGCTTTTGTTTTCTTATACTTGTAATATAAATGAACAAGAAAGCAATAAGTAATAAAGAGGAATATCGATATACAGTTGCATAGTTAGTAAAGTGTGCAATGAATCCAAAAATAATCGCTCCAGCACCAATTCCAAGATCAAATGCTGAGAAGAATGTTGCTGTTGCTACTCCTCGTCGGTGCGGTGCTACTCGGTCAATCATCCACGCTTGTAGTGCTGGTTGAATTGCACCGAAACCACTTCCATAACACGCTGCGGCAATAATTAAGCTCGGAATTGTAGTTGTATACGACAGCAAGATAATACCTGTAAACGTAATAATAACTCCTGGAATGATGACGAATGTATGGCCTTTCGCATCATATAATTTTCCAGAAAACGGGCGGGTTACAGCGATTGCAAGCGCATTAAATAAAAAGAAGAGACTAATGTCAGCAATTCCGACTTCCGTAGCAAATAATGTGATAAAGCTTCCAATTCCCCCGTACATTAATGTAATACATAATATTAATAATGAAGGAAGTAAAGCTTTGCGCTCAATAAATCCATCGAGAAAGGTACCAGATGTTTGCTGTGGTGGTTGCGGCGATTTTTTGAT
The DNA here is from genome assembly GCF_050524305.1 of Bacillus silvicola. NCBI lineage: Bacteria > Bacillati > Bacillota > Bacilli > Caryophanales > Bacillaceae > Bacillus > Bacillus silvicola. The sequence continues at coordinate 357,777 of NZ_JBNGVC010000013.1, read as the reverse complement.
TTGAAGTAGTTTCGTTAATATTAATGAAACTATTGTGCATGAAAGTGCACATAAAAAAAGAATCGTGAAGTTATATGTTTGCATAAGCCAAAGTCCGATAAGCGGACCGAGCGCCATGGCAATAGTTCCAGAAAGACCGAAATAACCCATGCCTTCACCGCGGCGAGCTTGCGGAATTAAGTCTGAAACGACAGTTCCATATGTAGTCGTTGTAATACCAAAGCCAGCTCCGTGTAAAATACGAACGGCAAGCAATAGGAAAACGGTTGAAGCGAAAAGATAACTGCCCATAGCGAGTAAACAAATCGCGGTACCGATCATTAAAATGATTTTTTTATTGAATTTTTGCAAGGCGTTTCCAGTTAGCGGTCTAACAAAAAGTGCCGCAACGGTAAACATGCCGACAACAAATCCGATATTGGAACTTGTGCCACCAATTTCTTTCACATAAACAGGTAAAGTTGGAATTAACATTTGAAACCCTAAAAACATACATAAGTTTGCTAGAATTAGTGCAACAAACTCTTTTGTCCATAACGGTTCTCGTTTTACGAGTATTGCTTCTCCCATATATTCATCCCCTATATAAAATTTTTCCCGCTATTTGCGGGCAGTAAAACTCCCACCTCAAAATCCGGCTGGAGCAAAGAAGTTAGGTGGGAGTCGGGCTGCCCGTAAACGCCCGATTGGTGAAGGCTAATAATCAGTGGGGGATGAACAAAACCCCCACTGATTAAAGTTTCACTTTATCTCTGTTCTTTCGAGTATATGTATTGGTCAACATAACAGTCAAGGAAGGTGTCTTGAAAGCGGATAACAATTTTTAAGATGAAAAACTGACAAATTTGTGTAAAAGCTACACAACTATGAAAAAAAGATGTAAAGTATAGATGTATAGACTAGTAGTTGTTATGAATGATAGAAATTGTTTTTTCTTTAAAGAAAGCGGATTCAAATGGTAGTGGACGAGAAGGGGATACATACTTTTTCACTGCATATATTTGAAAAGGTTTACAATATGATGAAGAAAGAGGCGTGTACATATGAGACGATTAGGTATTTCTATTTATCCAGAACATTCGACAGTGGAGAAAGATAAGGAGTATGTAACGTTAGCAAGTAAATACGGATTTACACGTGTATTCACATGTTTATTATCTGTAGATGGCGAAAAAGAGAAAATCATAGAAGAGTTTAAGGAAACGATCTCTCATGCAAATGCATTAGGGTTCCAAGTATTAGTTGATATTAGTCCAGCTGTGTTTGAACAACTAGGTATTTCGTATAATGATTTATCGTTCTTCCATGAACTAGGTGCTTATGGTATTCGTTTAGATGTTGGGTTCTCAGGTTTAGAAGAATCAATTATGACGTACAATCCATATGGCTTAAAAATTGAGATTAATATGAGTAACGGTACGAAGTATGTAGATAACATTATGAGTCATAGACCAAATCGTGAAAATTTAATTGGCTGTCATAATTTTTATCCACACCGTTATTCAGGATTATCATATGATCATTTCATTAAATGCTCGAAACAATTTAAAGATTACGGTATGAGAACCGCTGCTTTTATTTCATCATTCGATGCAACATATGGGCCTTGGCCAGTAACGGAAGGCTTATGTACGTTAGAGCAGCACCGTGAATTACCGATGACAACACAAGCGAAGCATCTATTTGCGACAGAATTAATTGATGATGTTATTATTGCGAACGCTTATGCTTCGGAAGAAGAATTACAAGCACTAGGTGCATTAAATAAAGAGAAACAAACATTTGATATAGGACTATATGATACAACAACAGAATTAGAAAGAATTATTGTGTTAGACGAACCACATTTTTATCGCGGAGATGTATCTGAATATATGATTCGCTCTACACAAAGTCGTGTGAAATATAAAAAAGAAGAGTTCAAACCGCATAATACGCGCGAAATTAAGCGCGGTGATCTTTTAATTGATAATGAACAGTATGGTCAATATAAAGGTGAATTACAAATTGCTTTAAAAGATATGGTGAATACAGGAAAAACAAATGTAGTTGGCCGAATTGTAGAGGAAGAAATTTTCTTATTAGATTATTTACAAGCTTGGGATAAATTTGGATTTACACTAAAGAAATAATGAGAGCGGGATAAAGTGAAGCTTTAATCAGTGGGAATGTAGATCATCCTCACTGATTATTAGCCTTCATTAATCGGGGATAAAAGGGAAAAAACTACTGATTTCAGTGGCTTTTTCCCTTTTATATAAAGAGCGAGAGGAAGAGCTATGACAAAAGTGCATCAGCGATTAATTTCTATTTTAGAGGAGTTTTTAGAAGAGAAATCGATGTTAAATCGAGCTTTTTTAGCGAGCCGTTTACATGTATCAACGAAGACGATTCAAAAGGATATAAAATTATTAAATGATATATTAGAAGAAAACGGAGCGAAAATCGAATCGCAAAGAGGGACTGGGTACGAACTAGAAATTATACAAGCGAAGAAATTTGAAGAGTTTTGCGTGAGTCTATTTCAAAAACAGGTGGAAAAGATCCCAACTTCTTATGAAGAAAGAGTAGCGTATATTTTACAACGTATTTTAACGACAGATGAGTATGTGAAGCTTTCGCAATTAGCGGAAGAGATCTATGTGAGTAAATCAACTGTAAATTTAATTATGAAAGATGTTACGGATATTTGTAGTCGTTATGAGTTACAAATTGAAAAAAGACCATATTATGGTATACGTATTGTGGGAGAGGAATTTAATATTCGTTCTTGTTTATCACAATATGGTTTACCACGTTATGACCATACCCCGTTTCATGAGCAATTTGAGCAGACTGACACATATTTATCGTTACCTCATATTTCTCTCATCCGCTTAGTTATACTAAAATACATCGAGGGAGGAACGATATATTTATCAGATATAGAGATTGATAATTTATCAATTCATATTGCAATTGCGTTAAAGAGATGTAGGGATAGTCATTACATTCAAGCACTGCATGTGGAGGAATCTGAACTTATAATAAAGAAAGAATATAAAATTGCGAAACAGATTTTAGGGGATTTAGAGGAAGAGCTGGAATTTCAATTTCCAGAAGAAGAAGTTTTATATGTGACGATGCATTTATTAAGTACTGCTGTTACAGCGAAAGATCGCTATGAAAATGTAGAAGAGCTATTAGGAAAAGAGATATATGCATTCATGCAACATATTCTTTTTAAAGTAGCGGAAGAACGGAATCTTATTTTTTATTATGATGAAGAATTATTATTTGGATTTGGTGTTCATTTAAAAACGTTATTAAACCGTTTGAAATATAAATTAAATACGAGAAATCCTCTTTTGGCAGAAGTGAAAAAGAATTATCCATATGCATTTGAAATTGCAGTTCTCGTTGGAGATATAATTGGTGAATATACAGGTGACTCGATTCCAGAAAGTGAAATTGGTTATATTGCTATTCACTTCGGTGGAGCGATGAGCCGTTTGCAAGAAAAGAATCAAAAGAAAAGATGCTTATTAGTTTGTGCGACTGGCCAAGGGAGTGCACAGCTATTAAAATATAAAATTCTATCACAGTTCCGAGATAAATTAGAGATTGTAGGGATTACAGGCTATTATCAATTGAAGGTAGAAGAACTTTACAAAGATAAAATAGATTGTATTATTAGTACGATTCATATACCGAGTGGTTTGCCTGTGCCAGTTATAAAAGTGAATTCAATATTTGATGATAAAGAGATTAAATCGATTGGTCAGCAGTTATTTACGCATGTGAATACTAGTGTGCAGCAATATATTAAGGAAGATTTAATTTTCTTAAATCGTAGTGCCTCTACAAAAGAAGAGGTTATTCAGTTTTTATGTGAGAAAGCTGTTTTGAAAGGTTATGTACCTGCAAACTTTTATGATTCTGTTATGGAAAGAGAGAATACATCTCCGACAGCGGTTGGAAATTTAGTTGCGATTCCGCATCCGATGCAGTTATTAAGTGAAAAAACATTTTTGATGTTTTGTACACTTAATAAAGCAGTTGACTGGGGAGATAAGAAAGTACAAGTTATTATTTTATTTAGTGTAAAGCGTAATAATAATGAAGATTTACAAAAGCTTTATGATTTTTTATACGATATTATGTCTAGTCAAAATACGATAGAGAAATTAACTCAGGCTGAAATAATTGCAGAATTCCAAGAGATATTATTATCTTTATAAGAAAAGTATATAAAAACTTCCGTTACACAACGGAAGTTTTTTATGTTTAATTGTATGCGTTTTCATAATAAGATAAAAATATAGAAAAAACATAGCTTGGGGGAATTTTAAATGACTGATATGCAAACTCCATTTGCGTTAATTTTACATGGTGGCAACGCGAGAAGCGCGGCACTTGAAGCAATCGCTTTTGCAAGACAAGGAGATTTTGAGAATGCGAATGAAAAGATGGAACTTGCTAGTGAGGAAATATCATCAGCTCATCGTATTCAAACGGATTTAATTCAAGAAGAAGCAAGAGGCAATCATGCAGAAATAAGTTTATTATTAGTGCATGCACAAGATCATTTAATGAATGCAATTACAGTAAAAGAACTTGCTGAGGAATTTATTACTCTTCATAAACGAGTGGAAGAGAAAGTGACAGTATAATATGTACATTTTATTATGTTGTGCAGCAGGTATGTCAACGAGTATGGTTGTAAGGAAAATGCAAGAAGAGGCAAAGAAACAAGGGAAGGATTATAAAATTAAAGCAGTTGATTCGGAACTTGTGAAATTGGAAATTAAAAATGCTGATGTTGTTTTAATTGGGCCACAGGTGAAGTATTTGTTTCCAGCAGTAGAGTTTCTTGCGAAGTCATACAATATACCAGTTGCAATTATAGAACAACGAGATTATGGCATGTGTGATGGTTTGAAAGTACTTAAGCAAGCAGAACAATTAGTTTTAGCGTAATTATATTTTTTTAAATATAAACATTATAATGTTATAATTTTTTAATTTCGCCACATTGAACATAGGGAGGGTTATCGATGAATGGTTTTATGAGTTTTATGGAACAGAAGATTATGCCGACAACGCAAAAGATTGCGGGGCAACGACATTTATTAGCAATTCGAAACGGAGTTATTTCTACGTTACCGTTAACGATTGTCGGATCATTTTTCGTTATCTTTTTAAATTTACCAATTGATGCATATATGGAATGGATTGCACCGTTTCGTCATATTTTAGATATTCCATTCCGATTTACAGTAGGCTTAATGGCGTTATACGCAGCGTTTGGGGTAGGGGCTTCACTCGCGAACTTTTATCAGCTCAATCAATTAAGTGCAGGATTATTATCTGTACTCGCCTTTTTACTAGCATCAGTTGAACCAATTCAAATAACAAAAGCTGTACCAGGTGTTATTGATGCAGGTAGATATATTTCAGTAGGAACATTAAGTGCAACTTCTTTATTCGGAGCAATTGTTACAGCATTAATTGCAGTGGAAATTTATCACTTTATGATTAAGCACAATATCTCGATTAAATTACCAGATAGTGTACCACCAGCAGTTGCAAACTCGTTTGCAGCATTAATTCCAACTCTAGTAGTTATTCTTTTATTCTGGGGTATTCGTTACGGTTTGAAATTTGATGTAAACACAACAATCACATATTTAATCGCACCATTAAAATCAGTATTAGTAGGAAATAATTTATTCGGCGGTTTATTAACAGTATTCTTAATCGTGTTCTTCTGGTCGTTCGGTATACATGGCCCAGCGATTTTAGGACCAATCATTCGTCCGATGTGGGATTCAGCAATTCTTGAAAATATGGAAGTATTCACGGCTACAGGAAATGCACATCAGTTACCAAACTTATTTACAGAGCAATTTATTCAATGGTTCGTATGGATCGGTGGATCAGGCTCAACGTTAGCTTTAGTAATTATGTTTATGTTCTCTAAATCTAAGTTCTTAAAAGAGTTAGGTAGATTATCATTCGTACCAGGATTATTCAATATTAACGAACCAATTATTTTCGGGGCACCAATTGTAATGAACCCGATCTTAATTATTCCATTCGTTATTACACCGTTAGTTACAACGACGGTATCATACTTCGCAGTTGTTTCAGGTATGATTCCGATGATGATGGCGAAGCTGCCGTTTACAATGTTAGCACCAATTGCAGCTATTATTAGTACGGACTGGACAATTATGGCTGGTGTACTTGTACTTGTTAACTTTGTTATCTCATTCGTTATTTACTATCCATTCTTCAAAATGTATGAGAAGCAACAATTAGCAGGAGAGGAGAAAACAGAATGCTCGGAGCAATTATCATCTTAATTACATTCGTGGTCGGACAATGCATTGCACATTATTCAAAATGGGTACAAAGTAAATCGCTATTAGTTTTACTACTTGTGTCGATATTATTTATCGGATGTTCAATGGGAGCTTATGTGGCATTTAGTTTAGAATCACCGTACTTTATCATCGTACCAACGATTTTATGTGCGACATGTTTATCTGCAAAATATAGATTTACAAGCATGGCATTAATACAACGTGTGAAGGAGATGCAAAAGCATGGAGCGTAAATTAGGAATTTCTCTTTATCCAGAGCATTCAACGAAAGAAAAAGATATGGCATATATTTCAGCAGCGGCACGTCACGGTTTTTCAAGAATATTCACTTGTTTACTGTCTGTGAATCGTCCGAAAGAGGAAATTGTAGCAGAATTTAAAGAAATTATTAATCATGCAAAAGAGTACAATATGGAAGTCATTTTAGATGTAGCACCAGCTGTGTTTGATCAGCTTGGTATTAGCTATAGTGATCTATCATTCTTTGCAGAGTTAGGTGCAGATGGTATTCGTTTAGATGTAGGATTTGACGGATTAACAGAAGCGAAAATGACGAACAACCCGTACGGTTTAAAAATTGAGCTAAACGTAAGTAATGATATTGCCTATTTAGAAAATATCCTTTCGCATCAAGCGAATAAAGCGGCTTTAATTGGTTGCCATAATTTTTATCCGCAAAAATTCACTGGTCTTCCGTATGATTATTTCATTCGCTGTAGTGAACGTTTTAAAAAGCATGGTATTCGCAGTGCAGCATTTATTACATCACATGCTGCTAACATTGGTCCATGGGATATTAATGACGGATTATGTACGCTTGAACAACATCGTAATTTACCAATTGAAGTACAAGCGAAACATTTATGGGCGACAGGGCTTATTGATGATGTCATTATCGGAAATGCTTATGCGAGTGAAGAAGAGTTAGAGAAACTAGGAAACTTAAATCGTTACATGTTACAGCTAAAGGTACAATTTGTAGACGAAGCGACTGAAGTAGAGAAGAGAGCGACACTACAAGAATTGCACGTAAGACGCGGCGACATAACGGAGTATATGGTACGTTCTACAGAAGTACGTAAAAAGTATAAAGAAGACGATTTCCCAATTCGAGAAAGTGTACTACAGGAAAGAGGTCAAGTTGTAATTGGTAACAACTCATTCGGTAAGTATAAAGGTGAACTACAAATCATCTTGAAAGAAATGCCGATAGATGAACGGAAAAATATTGTCGGTATAATTGCTGAAGAGGAGTTGTTCTTACTAGATTATGTAGGGGCTTGGACGCAGTTTACTTGTGTGGAATAGGGAAGATAGGAGGGGATGCTAGGGCATCCTCTTTTTTCTGTTGAAATAGTAGTCTATCGTATATAGAATGCAAAGAGATAGATTTAATTTGGACGGGAGAGAAGGAGATGGAAGAGTATATAGATGATTTATTAAGACGGATGGGTGATGAAGAAACAGAGATATGGCATCGTGCGTATGATGAGGCGAAAGAACTAAATGATTTATTAACTTTCCCTTATTTACAGGAGAAGATAATAAAAGTAAAAAAAGTATCTATGAAGAAAGATATTTATTATTTAATGATGAAACTCGCTATCAATACGAAAGAAATCTGTATTGCTGATTATCTTGTAGATCGTTTAGAATGTGAAGAGAGTCCGACGCTATTAAGTGAATTACTTAGTAATATTTATAGATTGCCAGAAGTAAGTAGTACAAATAAAATCATTCCGTATATTTATCATAAAAACGATAGTGTTCGTTTTTGGGCAGTTTCTTCCTTAAAGTTATATAAATCGTTAGAAGCAGAAAGTGCTTTATTAAAGTTGCTGGATACTCAAGAAAATAAAGATGAGATTACAAATATTTGTTATACCTTGCTTGAGATTGGAACAAATCAATCGATTCTTCCGTTAACAAGGCTTTTATATAGGGATAGTGCTTATGTTCGTTCAACCGTTATTGAGGTTTTAGCGAAAATAGGGGGAGCGGATTTACAGATAGTTTATATGGAAGCTTTACAGGATAGAAACGTTATGGTGAAATATGAAGCTGTTCGAGCTATTTATGCGTATGGGGACGAGATGGCGATTAAGCCAATTTGCGAACGTGTAACGAAAGTTGTTTCTAGAAGACGTAAAAATGAAGTAGAGCCTACTGATGAATCAGAGATCGTCATTGCTCTGCGTTTCTTACATAAGTTTGCTGATCATGAAGAAGTTTTAAAGACGTTTGGTAAAGTATATAAAAAACGAGGAAACTTGTTTATGTCAGAGAAAAAATGGATTCGGGATAATATTAGTTACTTTCAAGAGAAAGAAAGAATGCAAGAATCATAAAAAGAGTTAGCCTCAACAATGAGACTAACTCTTTTTTTAATAATTAGTTTAAAATTTTCACTGTAACTGTTTGGCGTCCCCAGTTACTTGATGTACCTTTATCTGGCATTAAAACATCAATTTTATTACCTTTAATAGCTCCACCAGTATCACCAGCGATTGCTACTCCATAACCTTCAACCCATACTTTTGAACCTAATGGAATTACACTTGGATCAACTGCAATTAGTTTCATGTTTGGATTAGCTGTTAAGTTATGACCCATAGCTGATTTCACTTGGTCTCCTGCTTTGTAACCATTTTCAAGTGGATCTGCTGTGTAAGCTGTTGCTACAACGCGTAACTCACGAGAAGAAGATTGTGTGTTTTTCTCAGTTTCTTTTGCAACAGGTTGTTGTGTAGCTGGTTTTTGAGCGTTAGCTGTTTCACGAGCTTTAGCTGCCTCCTGAGCTTCAGCCGCTTCACGAGCCTTAGCCGCTTCACGAGCTTTAGCTGCTGCTTGAGCTTCAGCTGCTTCACGAGCTTCAGCCGCTGCCTGAGCTTCAGCTGCTTCACGAGCTTTAGCCGCTTCTTGAGCTTTAGCTGCTGCTTGAGCTTCAGCCGCTTCTTGAGCTTTAGCTGCTTCACGAGCTTTAGCCACTTCTTGAGCTTTAGCTGCTGCTTGAGCCTCAGCCGCTTCTTGAGCTTTAGCTGCCTCTTGAGCTTTAGCTACTTCCCCGGCTTTAGTTGCTGCTTGAGCTTCAGCTGCCTCTTGAGCTTTAGCTACTTCCCCGGCTTTAGTTGCTGCTTGAGCTTCAGCTGCCTCTTGAGCTTTAACTGCTTCACGAGCTTTAGCCGCTTCTTGAGCTTTAGTTTTTGCTTGAGCTTCAGCTGCCTCTTGAGCTTTAACTGCTTCACGAACTTTAGCAGTATCTTGAACGTTAGTTACTTTTTCAGCTTTAACTACTGGCTGAACTTTAACTGGCGCTTTCCCTGTTAAGTAAGGAACGTGTACATAAGCTGTTTGGCCGTTATATTCAAATTGAATCCAATCATTTTGTACTTGGTGTGTTGTTTCGATTACATCATCTTTTTTCAATTTACCAAGAATCGCTGAATCTGTATTTGCTCCAGCACGTACGTTTAATACGTTTGCTGTTACGTAGTAAGTATCTTTAGTGTAGTCAGCGCTTATGAAAGCTTCTTTACCACTATTTAATTGAACTTTTGACCATCCGTTTTCTGTATGTAAAACGTTAACTTTATATCCATCTAATAACTTTCCGACAACTTTTGATTCAGTAGTTGGGTTTTCTCGTACATTTAGTACATCAGTTGTTACAATCGTTTCTGCTTTAGCAGATGTTGTGAAAATCCCAAGACCAAAAACCGCTGCTGTTGCTATACCCATAAATTTTTTCATAATAGCCTCCATTGCATTTGTTTTTCGTTGACCTCATTATAGCAACCATTATTTTCTTATTTGCGGAAAACACAAAACTACAAAGCATTCGTAATGAGGCGTTAATATTCTGTAATAATTCCATTAATATCCTGATAGCGTTTTCTTTGCGGTTTTCGGGGAGTTATAACATATGATTCATAAAATCAACACTATTTTAATTACTGATAGATTAATAATGTATCATGGATGTTACCTAAATGTTTCAGTGGTATTACAAAACAGAGGTATTTAACTGTTTGAATCGCAACATGATTATAAAAATATAATGTTTTTGCGTGTGAAGTCATATATATAGGATGAAATTTAATAAAATAGAGATATAATTGTTACAAAATAAGTTGTAGTATGGAAAAAATTACGCCTTGAATTTGTGTTATTACATATTATTTTTGCAATAATATGATTGCAGGATAGTTGTGATGTGAAATGAAAGTTGCAAGGATAAAAAGGTAATCGCAACATGAAACATATATAATAGAAGAAACATGATTTAAAGGGACGATATTGTTATGAATTAGTTCGCGAATTGCTTCAGAGTTATATAGTAGAAGTTAGAGACGCAGATTTTTAATAAAACAGCGATAAAATTGAATTTGCCTTCAATAAAATAAAAAAACGTAGGAGTGTAAGCTCCTACGTTTTTTATTTACTCATATCGTAAACATTCAATTGGATCAAGTTTTGCAGCTTTGTTAGCTGGTAGTAAACCGAATGCAATACCGATTAGCATTGAAATACCTACTGAAAGAAGTCCAAGTTCTTTTGAGATAACAAGTGGCCATCCAGCAAAGATTGAGACGATCCAAGCGAAGAAAATACCGAGCATGAATCCGATGAAACCACCGAGTCCTGTTAAAATACAAGATTCGATTAAGAATTGCGTTAATACTTTACCGCGTGTTGCACCAAGTGCTTTACGAATACCAATCTCACGTGTACGTTCTGTTACAGATACAAGCATGATGTTCATTACACCGATACCACCAACAAGTAAGGAAATAGCAGCGATACCACCGAATACCATTTTCATCATACCGATTGATTCGTCTAGTTGCTTCGTAAAGTCACCCATATCTTGCGCTTCAAATTTATGCTCAAATTTAGGAGCTTTCATTTCGTTTAAAACAGAAGCAGCTTGTTTTTCTACACTTTTACGTTCTGCTGGCGAAGTTAATATTAATCTTACAGAATCATACTCAGTTACTCCTGAGATTACAGGAGCGTTTTCAAGTGATGTATAACCTTCTGACATAGCCATTCCAAAATCATTTTTCGTTTCATAAACACCGACTACTTTATACGGTTTTCCTTTTATGTCTGTATATAAATTTGATTCCCAACCGTTAAATAATTTGTTGAAAGCTTCTTCATTTAAAATAACAGCAGGGATTGCTTGCTTTAATTCGCTATCGTTTAATTCGCGACCGTGAACTAATTTTATTTTCGCATCCGTCATGAAGGCGCCTGTTCCACCTTTTAAATCAAGAGAGGCATCTTTTGAACCAGAAGATGCTTTTACTTTCATACTCACATCTGGATAAACATCTTTAACACCTGGTACAGTTTGAAGACGTTTTAGCATATCGGCTGTAATTTTGGCGTTGTCTGGTCCATAATCAGGATTTTTGTAGTAAATCGTTACTTCATTATCTTTTCCTTGGCCTAATTCTTCTTTAAACTTTGCATTTGTACCATCACCCATTGAAATGATAGTAATAATGGCACTAATACCGATAATAATTCCTAGCATCGTTAAGATAGAACGCATTTTATGAGCAAAGATAGAGGAAAGGGCCATGCGTATATTTTCACTCGTGTTCAAAATTAACCTCTCCAATCTTGGACGATATTTCCGTCACGAATTACAATTTGACGTGCTGCAGCTTCCCCGATTTCACGGTCATGGGTAATCATAATGATTGTGGAGCCTTGTTTGTTTAATTCGTAAAAGAGGTCCATAATTTGTGTACTCGTTTTCGTATCAAGTGCCCCCGTCGGTTCATCGGCTAAAATGAACTTTGGATTATTTACGATTGCACGTGCGACTGCGACACGCTGTTTTTGTCCACCTGATAATTCGTTCGGTAAGTGAGTAGCACGATCAGCTAAACCTACTTTTGTTAAAGCAGCTAATGAGCGCTCGCGTCTTTCTTTTTTATCAACTCCAGCGTAAATAAGAGGCAATTCAACATTTTGAAGTGCTGTAAGTCTCGGTAATAACATAAAGTTTTGGAATACGAACCCGATCTCTTTATTACGAACGCGTGCAAGTTCTGTCTCAGACATGTTTGAAATATTTTGACCAGCTAGTTCATACGCACCTGTCGTTGGTTTATCTAAGCAACCGATAATGTTCATTAATGTTGATTTACCAGAACCAGATGGTCCCATAATAGAAGTGAATTCTCCTTGGTTCAGTGTTACGTCAATTCCGTGTAAAATTTGAACGGATTCTGCACCATTTTGGAAGGATTTCGTGATGCCTTTTAAGTTAATCATTCCACGACAACCTCCATACCATCTTTTAAGTCTTTTTCAGGTTTAGAGATAATTTGCTCTCCGTTTTTCACTCCAGAAACTTTTGCTTCGCTATCTGTTTCAAATTCAACAGTAACCGCTTGTTCTTTCGCTTTACCATCTTTTACAACGAAGACAACATTTTTGTCACCTTTTTTCACGATGCTGCTTTTCGGAACAATCGTACCAGTTGCTTCGCCTGATTTACTTGTTACGTAAACGTGGAAGCCGTTTTGTAATTCTTCACTATTATCCAATGTGACAGTGAATTGGTAATTAGAAACTGTTTTATTTTCATCCATGCTCTTTAATGGTGTAGAACCGATTTCCGTTACTTTTCCTGTCCAAGTCTTACCAGCGACAGTTTTTGATGAAACAGTTACTTCTTGCCCAACTTTCATACTAGCAAGCTCATATTCAGAAAGTTGACCTTTTACTTTAAATTGACCAGCGTGACGAAGAGTAATTCCGCTCATACCTGTTTTTTCGTCAGCAGTTTTTACGATATCATCAATTACGCCATCAGCAGGACTTGTTACAGAAAGATTGTTTACTTTCTCTTTTGCTGCTTTAATCATTTCATCAGCTTTTTCAACTTCAAACTTTTTCATTTCAATTTGTGATTCTAATTGCCCAACTTCAACTTCTGATGCTTTTAATGCTTCAGCAGGAAGGCCTGCATTTTTATCTTTTTGTAATTTTTGTTTCGCTGCATCAATTTGTTTTTGGAACAATGTTACTTCTTTTTGTGCGATTTTCTTTTGCATTTCTGCTTCTGTTACACCTTGTTTAGCAGTAGGGTCATTGTATTTAAACAGAAGCTGACCTTTTTTCACTTCATCGCCTTTTTTAACAGCTAATTCATATGTTCCTTTTGTTGGATCGAATGAAATAGTTTCAATTCCGTTTGGAATAACTTCGCCACCAAATTTTTGTGCGTTTTCAATTTGTTTTTCCGTAACTTTATAACCGCTATATGCCATTGCTACTTCTGAACTGCCTCCAGCAAATGCAAAGTATGATCCAGCTGCAATTCCAATTGCTACTACACTAGTAATTAACACTTTATTTTTCTTCTTCATCTATTTATCACCTTTTCGTTCGTTTTAGTATCTACATTAAGTATAAAAGAGGTGAAGAATCTGACAAATCGTTTTAGCTTACAATAACCTTACAGTTTTGTAAGGTATGAATATCTAAATGTAAGGTAGAGGTTGTCCTAGTTTAAGCAAATGAATTGACTCGTTGTTTCTTTCTTACAATAATATTATATGAAGGAGAGGAGGAGAGAAGATGGAAGCTTATTTTAGTGCGCAACCATTAAAGCCATTTATTCCGTACTCAAGGCAACATGCCATTATATTATTTATTATGTTGGTAGGGATATTCTTTCTATATCAATATCAAGATTCATTACGTCAAAGTGAGTGGAATATAACGGTTCGATATGCAATTGCATTTCTATTTATAGGAAGTGAGATTGGACTTCATATGTGGGAATGGAAAGCCGGGATTTTTGAGCTAGGCACCTCATTACCATTTGAGTTATGTACGATTAGTTTATTGTTAGCATCGATTATGATTGTAACGAAAAGTTACCGATTATATGAGATTGTGTTTTTTACAGGAATTATTGGTGCATCACAAGCCATTTTAACGCCAAACGTGCAATATGCTTTTCCACATTTTCGCTTTATAGAATTCTTCATTGCACATGTATTACTCATTTGGGCACCACTCTTTATGACATGGGTGGAAGGATATCGTCCGACATTACAATCTATTAAACGCACGATGATATTTTTAAACATATTGATTCCAATTGTTTCGTTTGTGAATTACAAAACGGGCGGTAATTATATGTTTTTAGCTCGTAAGCCAGAAACAGCTTCATTGCTCGATATGTTAGGGCCGCATCCTTACTATATTATTTCATTAGAAATTGCAGCGCTTATGGGATGTTTTATTTTGTATATGCCGTTTGCGAAAAGAGAAGGGCATGCGCATAAAGAATCACTAGGATCATAACCTAGTGATTTTTTATTTTATGAATATTTACAATTCGGAAAATTAAGAATAAAATTAGAGGGTAAATTACATATAGAGAGAAGGGAAAACGTGGTCAAAAAAGTTTTTCTGAATGGGATGGAAGTGACGATTCAATTTATTATTTCGATTTTGGGTATTATTTGTTTAGGGGCACTGCCGAAGTTATTTTATGGATTTGAGCTGCGTGCATCAACGTACATAAAGAGTTTAAAAGAAATATTTGTGAATTTAATGGACATCTCCAATTTTAAATATGTGGGAGATAAATTTTTATTTCCACAGTTGTTTGTCCATTATAAAGAAACGATTGTTATATTTTTAGCTGCTTTTTTCATTTCATTATTTGTAGCATTTTGTATTGTTTATGTGATTATGAGTAGTTCACCGCGTATACAACATCGCATTAAATCATTTCTCATCTTCCTAGAATCCATTCCAGACATTCTTCTTATTTTAGGATCACAAATTTTAGTTATATGGTTTTTTAAACAAACAGGTTTTTTACCTTTTCAAATTGCGGCAATTGGGGGCGAGTCGATTAGAGGATTACCAATATTTTGTTTGAGTATACCGACTACGATTCTGTTTGTAAAAATGTTAGTGCTTCGTTTTGAAAATGAGCTAGAAAAAGATTATGTACTATTTGCTAAGGCGAAAGGGCTGAATCGCTTTCATATTTTAAATCGTCATGTATTACGAAATGTGTTGCTTAGTACACTTTTCTTTGCGAAAACGAATATCTTTTTTATGTTATCTAATTTATATATTATAGAATGGATTTTTAATACGGGTGGTATTTTTATGTTTTTGAAATCGTATGAGGGTATTAGGGTTGAGGTTTTCATCGTTAGTGTACTGCTTATTTATATTCCAATTTTTATTTTATTTAAATTGTTTCATTATCTCATTCCAGCTGCGATGAAGGAGAGGCTATAATATGTGGACGTATATAAAACGTGATAAAAGATTTTGGATAAGCATTGGGTTTCTTCTCATATTAGTTCTTTTGAGCATCGGAAATACGATATGGAATGATGGACAGATTAAAAAAGTTACATTGCAATATGATGCGGCTGGAAATCCAGAAGTACCACCGTTTTCACCTTCATTACAATTTTTACTCGGGACAGATCGGAAAGGATATGACCTTTTACATTTAGTCATTGAAGGCGCGAAGTGGACGATTGGTATATCTATTTTAATTGCAGCACTTAGAATGGTAATAGGTGTGTTTTTCGGTGTTGTACTCGGAACGTATGTAAAAAGAGGGTTTTCTAAGATTGAGGCTTTTTTTGATAGTTTCACAGTTATTCCGACAGTTATGATTGCGTATTTCTTTCTTCAATCTGTGAATCTATTTGGAAGTGGAGAGGAAACAACAACTTTTTTTGAAAGGGCTTCGTTTCAAGTTGTATTACTTGTAATGCTTGTGATGCCAGTTATTGCACTGTATGTTGCGAAGGAAGTTCGTAAATTACAGACGGAAGAATTTATTGATGCTGCCCGCATATTAGGCGGATCAAGAAGACACATAGTTATAAAACATATTTTTCCGCATCTCTATATGACGTTTATACTCGTATTTCTTCAACAATTTACTCAAACTCTTACAATTTTACTTCATTTAGGGCTACTTGAGGTGTTTTTTGGTGGGACGGTCCAGTTTGGTGGACCGATAGGGATAAAAGAAATAGATTCTTACACGCATGAATGGTCCGGTTTAATAGGAGTGTACTTTAGATCCTTAACAGTGCATCCATGGATTCCTCTTGTTCCAATTACATTTTTCGGACTTACCATTTTTTCAGGGAATATGATTGTGAAAAGTATAGAAGAAGCGATGATGAAAGTAAGGTTAGGTGGAGAGATCAAGAAGACAAATGTAGAAGAGGAACAATTTGCTGTGCAGTCAAAAGAAGAGTTGTTTACGTTTAAACATACGATGTGAAAATAGAAAAGAAGCAAGCATAATCAATGCTTGCTTCTTCTTTATTTTGTAGAAACTTCACCTTCAGTTTCTGTTTGCGGAATAAAGTATCCGACTATACCACCAATTATTGCTGGAACAATCCAACCAATACCTAATTCATAAAAAGGAATTGCGTGTACGATATTAGCGATAAAACGTGGTATCATTCCCACATTATCAAGTGCATGAATACAGCTAATAAGGAATGCCGCAATCATCGCTCCGATATAGACAGAAGGTTTACGTTTCGTATATTTATCAATAAAGGATACGAAAATTAAAATGATTGTAATTGGATATAAAATAATTAATACGGGTAATGTAATTTTGATTAATAAACTTAATCCTAAGTTTGAAATAACGAAGCTAAATAAACAAACATATAAAACAAGTTTTTTGTACGATACATTTGTTAGGACTGTTGTGAAATAGTTTGCGAATGCACTTACAACACCGATTGCTGTTGTTAAACAAGCAGCTATAATCGCGATGCTTAATAAAATGTTACCGCTTGTCCCAAAGAATTGATACATAACAGTAGCTAATAGCTGACCACCGTTTTCGAATTGTCCTAAGTTTCCGTTTGAAGCACCGATATAACCGAGTAAGAAGTAAACGATCGTTAAGAATAGGGCTGCAATGCTTCCGCAAATAATTGTATATTTCGCAATCGATTTTTTCTCTTGTATACCGTTTTGGCGAATTGCATTTACAACAATTGTTGATAATACGAGAGCTCCGATTGCATCTAATGTTAAAAAGCCTTCAAGAAATCCTTTGAAAAATGGAATTTCTTTATAGTCACCGATAGGTTCTGTGAATGATCCTGGTGAAAGAATTGCTTTTGTTGCCATAATTGCAATAATTCCAAGTAAAATTGGCGTTAATATTTTTCCGATATGATCTACTAATTTGGATGGATTTAATGATAAGAAGTAGACGACTGTAAAGAAAATAGCACTAAAGACTAACATAGAATACCATTGGTCCGGGAAGAGTGGTGCGATTCCAATTTCGTAAGATACAGTTCCAGTTCGTGGAATAACAAATAGTGGGCCGATTGAAAGATAAATAATGATAGCGAATACTGCTGCGAATTTTGGATGAACACGGCTTGCTAAAGTATTAAAACTACCACCGGCAAGGGCAACAGCGACGATAGCAAGTAAAGATAAACCGACGTCTGTAATAATAAATCCTGTAATGGAAATCCACATATTTTCTCCGGAAGAAAGACCAAGAAGGGGCGGGAAAATCATATTACCAGCACCGAAGAAAACTGCGAATAGTAATAAACTAATCGAAAGTATTTGCGCTGGTTTTAAAGTTGTACGCATATAAAGAAAATCCTCCTAATGAGTATTTTTGTCGAAAATTCAAATAATTTGTCGAGTAACTGTTATTATTTTAAAGGTCTGATGACTAGAAAGCAATAGGGAATTTTAAAAATATTAAAAAATAATGCATTAAATTGAATAAATATACTATTTATATGTTAATTAGGAAGGATTTAACTTATAACGTAAAAAAACACATATCGCTAGGATACGTGTATTAAAAATAAATCTTTCGATCGCGTTCTTCTTTTAAAATTTCAACGGCTTCGCGGAAACGTTGTGAATGGACAATTTCTCGTTCGCGTAAAAAGCGTAAGCTATCATTTATATCGGGATCGTCTGATAAATCAATTAGCCATTGATAAGTCGCTCGGGCTTTTTCTTCAGCTGCAATATCCTCATATAAATCTGCAATAGGGTCTCCTTTTGCTTGAATGTAAGTAGCAGTAAAGGGAACACCACCAGCATTATGATAAAACAACGCACTATCATGATTAGCATATTGTGCATCTAATCCAGCAGCTTTCATTTGTTCAGGTGTTGCATCTTTTGTTAATTTATAAATCATTGTAGCAATCATTTCTAAATGTGCGAACTCTTCTGTACCAATATCGGTTAGTAAGCCAACGACTTTGTCTGGAATTGTATAACGTTGATTTAAGTAACGAAGGGCAGCAGCTAGTTCGCCGTCCGCACCACCATATTGTTCAACTAATAATTTTGCAAGAGCTGGATTACAAGTACTCACTTTAACTGGATATTGTAATTTTTTTTCATAAATCCACATAGTTTCTCTCCTTTATCCCGCTATTTGCTGCCCGTAAACTCCACTTGATTAAAGTTTCATTTTATATTTGCCATGGCCACGGTCCTTGGCTCCATTGCCATGGAGCGTTAGAATAACTATTTCCGAACTGCTGAAGTGGCCCGTATTTTTCTTCAATTTTTTGTTGTAATACTCTTCGTTTATAGGAGAAATCGTTGAATTGATTTATAGCTGCAGTATCGTCGGGATGCGTATCTAAATAGAGGGTAAGTTCAACTAATACAAAGTCTAGTTCTTGTAGTTCTTCAATCCATTTGTAATATTCATCAGGCAATGTTTGTGTCACGTTTTTATTCACCGTCCTTTTTTGTAAGGATTTTCATAAAAATCATAAAAAGCAGGCCATAGAGTTCCTTTTCTTAAAGCTTCTTTTGGTGGGAATTGAGGTAAGTTAGGTGGTTGAAAGCCCATAAATAGGTGTGGGGGAGTTGAGTAATATTTCTTTTCAATTGGAGGGCAAGGATCGTTTGGGCCATGAAAAGGTATGTAGGATTTCATAAATTTATCCATGTTACACGCCTCCTTTATAAATGAAACATTCATCACTACGTATTGTATTCGTACATAATTACAAATTATGACTCATATAGAAAACTAAAAGGGGCAGGGGGAGTGCGGATGGAAAGTGTTACAACATGTATTGTATTAGAATCTAAAAACTTAAAGGAAACATTATATTTTTATGAAGGAATTCTAGGGTTTAAACCGAGCAAGGAGAGGCCACAAATACGTGTAACAGGTGTGTGGTATGATATTGGTTCCACGAGAATTTGTTTTGTTGTAAACAGGGGACTGGGAGAGTATCGAGAAACTGTTACATCATCAGTGAAGGAACTATTGTTAAAAACTACAAATATCGAGCGGTTAAAGAAAAAGTTAGCGTTTTATCAAATATCATTTATAGAAGAGCGCCGCGGTGAAGAAGTTAGAATAATATTTCATGATCCAGATGGTTATACACTCCAATTTATTTCAATAGAGAACATGGGAGAGAGACTTTTATAATGTAATAATCTGAATGGCGAATGAAAAAAATATTGACAAGCCTCTCCAAATATTTTAATGTGATTGTATAAAATTGTGTATATAAAGGGGAGTAACTTATTACAATAAAGTCGTCATTACAGGGAGAAACCCTCGGCTTTATTGGCAACGTTTCGTTGTTAGTGAGACCTTTACCAGCAATGGTAAAGGCCCCCTTCTGTCTTTTTAGGACCCTTACCATATTTGGTAGGGTCCTTTTTGTATACAAAGAGAGGAGATATAAAAATGAAAAAAATTATAAGTAGATTAAGAGTTGTATTTCATGTTCGCCGATTTGTTCCATTTTTATTTGACTTTTTCACTTCAAAAGAGGTTTCAATAAAGAAGAAAATCTTATCTATTGCTTTTTTAGTTGGTTACGTTGCTATGCCACTCGATTTAATTCCAGACTTCTTACCGTTTATCGGTATTTTAGATGATATTGGAATTGTTTTATTCATTTTGAACCGAATTGTAAAGATGGCGCCAGTACAATTGCAAGAAAAGCATAATGTAAATGTAGGATAGGAGCTAAAAGTATGGAGCAAATGATTTTAGATATAATCGAGTATTTAAAGCAGTTTTCTTATTTTGGAGTTGTGTTGGCTTTAACTTTTGAATTTATTCCAGCAGAGGTAGTTTTGCCTCTTGTTGGGTATTGGGTATACGAGGGTGATATGAATTTTTGGCTTGCTGTATTAGCTGGAACAATTGGAGGAACGACAGGACCATTAACGTTATATGCACTCGGTTATTACGGTGGTCGTCCTCTGTTAATAAAATACGGGAAATACTTCTTTATTAAGGAAGAACAAATTCAAAAAGCAGATGATTTCTTTGAGAAATATGGGCCGGTTGTAGCATTTTTAGGACGCTTCATCCCGGGAGTTCGAACACTTATTTCCGTTCCATGTGGTATGGCGAAAATGAATATATGGAAATTTAGCATATATACATTTGTAGCAATGTTCCCGTTAACGACTTTGTATATTTATTTTGGAATGAAATTAGGTCCGCATTGGGCAAAAGCAGGGGCTATTGTTGGGGAGTACATGTTACCTATATTAGTAGTTGTCCTTGTAATTGTGGCTTGTATCTTAATCTGTAAATATATGAAAAAGAGGGACAAAACGGAATCTATTTAAAGATAAAGGCGCATAATTTTTGGTGAATATAGATGAATAATACAGGCAAAGGACTCTTAAGGACATACACATATAAGGAATAAGTAAGAGAGAGGGGAAATTTCTATGGCTTGTGAATGCTCAGGGGCAGCGTTAACTTGTTGTCCAGATAAAAATTTTGTACAAGATAAAGTGTGTAGTCCATGGTCAGGAACTGTAGTTGCTACTGCAATTACAAATGTGCTGTATAACAACAATATTAATCAAAATATGATTGGAACAGGGTTTGTTAGGTATGACGTCGGGCCAGGTCCAATCACGCTGACAGTTTTGGATGCAACAGGAGCTACACTTGATACACAAACATTAAATCCTGGAACGAGTATAGCTTTTACGTACCGTCGTTTCCAGACAATTGAAGTAACTTTACCTGCTGGAACAGCTGGAACATATCAAGGAGAGTTTTGTATAACAACACGTTATCCACTTTCATAATAGAAAAGGAGAGGACTAAGATGTGCAATGCTAACTTATCATGCTGTTCCAGTAAAACACTTGTTCAAGATCAGGTGTGTATAGATTGGGCTGCTACTGGTGCGGTCACTGAAACGGTATATACGAATAATATTACGCAAGACTTGTACGCATCTGGATATGTAAAATATGATGTAGGTGTAAATCCAGTTACAGTAAACTTTCTAGTAGGAGCGACAGTAGTTAATACAATTACTGTACAACCACAAAGTAGTGGATCGTTTACAGTAAGGTATTTTACTACAATTCAAATTGTAACAACAGGGACGGCAACGAGCCAAGGGCAATTATGCCTTACAGTACGTTATCCGATTTCGTAAGGAAAAGCATACC
Source organism: Bacillus silvicola (assembly GCF_050524305.1). Classification (NCBI taxonomy): domain Bacteria; kingdom Bacillati; phylum Bacillota; class Bacilli; order Caryophanales; family Bacillaceae; genus Bacillus; species Bacillus silvicola. Next base: position 335,905 of record NZ_JBNGVC010000013.1, on the reverse strand, counting down.
GTAATGGTATGCTTTTTTGTATAGTTTGTAAGTTAGGGTGGTAAAGAATTTTATAAGCAAAATGAGAATTGGCAACAATATTTTCCCTCTATATATTGAGTTGGGTTATTTGGAATATTAATGATTGTAACGGACTGCAATGATTTCCCTGTGTACGACATCGTGTTGCCAGGATAAACAGTAAAGGTATTTGTAACTTGGCCGACAATTTGAACAGTGACTTCTCCTGTACTACTAGTACTATTATATATAGAAATCGTACCGGATATTTTAAGCACGCCATCATCTTCCCAAAGTGGTAATGTACGGAATGGATTTGGATTCTCTTTGGGAGGTAGTGGAATTTCATTGGTTATGAAAAAATTACCGGCAAATTCATTCATAACTAATTCACAGCCTGGTGGTTCTGGTGGATTAGGCGGATTATAGGGAGGACAGATGATAGATAAAGGGGCATAGCAGCCGATATTTTTTTTACAAGCCATTAATAGTTCCTCCCTTCATAGCTACTATTTATTACTATTAAATGTTGTAAAGCGATAGGTTGTGTTAATAAAGTGGCGAAAAATTTCACGAAACATGTTTAATAGGCTTACAGCTCGTAATAAGTTATGAGAGTCTGTAAGACAAAAGGTGGTTGTATAAGATAATACAAGTAATGTGGGATGTCACACAAAATTGACTGTATATTTACAAAAAATAAATAAATTTCATTCTTAGTTTAAACGAAGTTAATATGCGTTCGATACAATAACCATTGTAATTAATTCATTATATGAGGAGGATTCACGTGGAAAGAACTGCTTTACGAAAAGTAAAAGGCCTTATTGGATTATTGATGGTTTTTGTATTAGCTTTTGTATCATTGCCGTGGAATACACCAGTCAAAGCGGAAGAGAAAAAACAAGAAAAGGCACCAAGTGAGAAGAAAATTGTTTTCCCGGTGGTAAGTGATGTACATATTAAAGATAGTGGAACAGATGATACGTTCCGCTGGAAAAGAGCGATTGAACAATTTAATACGCTTGCACCAAAGCAAGACGCGTTTGTCATTGTAGGTGATTTTACTGATTCGGGTTCAGTAAAGCAATATGATCGTTTCATGCAAGTGTATAACGAAAATGCAAGTAAAGATGCGGTACGAATGAATTCTCTAGGTAATCATGATTATTGGAACGGCTTATCTGTAGAGGGAGCGCAGAAGCGTTTTTTAGAAAAGACAGGAATGGAATCAATTTATTATCATAATGTAGTAAAAGGGTATCACTTTATCGTAATGTCACCGGAAGATGGAACAACGCATGGCTATTATTCGGACAAGCAAATTAATTGGTTAAAAGAAGAAATGGCAAAGGCACAAAAAGATGATCCAGAAAAACCGATTTTCGTATTTTTACATCAACATATCAAAGATACAGTATACGGTAGTCAAGAGTGGGGAACGAAAGATAGTGCGAAAATTAATGAGGTATTAAAACAATACCCACAGGTTATTACGTTTTCAGGGCATTCGCATTATCCGTTAGATGATCCAAGATCGATTCACCAAAAAGACTTTACATCAGTTGGCACATCTTCAGTAAGTTATATGGAGGTTGAAGGTGGTAAAGTACAAGGAAATATCCCGCCAGGAGCTAGTACATTAAGCCAAGGTTTATTAGTAGAAGTAGATGATAAAGAAGTAACAATTAATCGCCGTGATTTCCATACAAATTCTTGGACAGGCGAGCCTTGGAAAATTAAATTACCAGCAAAGAAAGACACATTTACACATGTAGAAGATCGTGATAAAGAAAAGCCTTACTTTGCTAAGGATGCAAAGCTTGCTGTATCAAATGTAACAGAAAATGCGGCAACAGTAACATTCCCGCAAGCGTTGGACAACCTTCTTGTTCATTCTTATCGCTTGCAAGCAAAGGATAAACAAACAGGTGAGATTAAAAATAAGCTATTAGCGTTCTCTGAGTTTTATCGTGATCCAGTGCCGAAAGAGCTTACATTTACGCTTGCTGGATTAGATGGCGGGAAAACATATACACTTGAAGTAGTTGCAATTGATTCGTTTGGCAATGAAAGTGCGCAACCGTTAACTGCAGAAATCACAACGAAAAAAGATAATATTGATCCGAATGTGAAAGTACCAAAGGCAGACGTTTTTGATGTGAATTTTTTAGATGGTACATTTAAAGATAACTCACCGTTTGGAACGAAAGGTGATGTGAAAGGCGATGTATCTATTGAATATGATAAAGCTTTGAAAACAAATGCAATGAAATTAAATGGAAAAGCAAATACATTTGGGTACCTTCCATTCTCAGTAGCACAAAAAGAAAAAGTAGCAAATTCATTTACGTTAGAAACTGTATTTTCAATGAATGAAATTCGCGGACAAGGTATTTTGCAAAATACAGAGAGCGGTGGAATTGGTTTTGAGTCTACAGGAAGTGGATATGTAGAATTATGGGCTCATATTGGCGGAAGTTATAAACGTGTTGGCGTTCAATTAGAAGCGAACAAAACGTATCATTTAACAGGAACGTATAACGGAAGTGAAGTAGCAATTTATGTAGATGGTAAAAAAGTAAATAGCCAGCCAGCTCAAGGGAAAGTGTATCACCCGAACGTACCATTTGCATTTGGTGCTGATCCTGATAGCAATGGAAATGGTGGCATTCCGTTAAATGGACAAATTGCGTTAGCAAAATTATATAGTAAAGCATTAAGTTCTTCAGAAGTATTAGCAGCATATAACGAGTTTTCTAATCGTACAAAATTAGAGCAAGTAAATGCGTTATATGAAGAGAGTGGAAAAGTGAAAGAAGTGTTAGCTGGTACTTATGAATTTGGTGAAAAGCCAGGTCAGTATTCACAAGCAGCTTTTAACGAATTACAAAGAAGCTATGACAATGCAAAGAAAGTGTTTGAGAATATAGCAAGTACAGGAGAACAAATTGTTCAAACGTATAATGAATTAAAAACAGCAAACCAAACATTTGTCCAATCAAAGGTAGCAGAAGAACAGCCAAAAACACCGAAAGAAAAATTACAAGTGAATATTGAATCTGCAAAGGCTTTAGTAAAGAAAGCGCAAGATGGAAATGTAACAGACGGTTCTGTTAAATCATTAAGCCAAAAAATCACAGTTGCAGAATCTGTGTTAAAAGATAAAAATGTAAAAGATGAGTATGTGGAATCAATGAATCGTACATTAGAGCACGCTATTTCACTTGTTGAAAAAAGCATCAACAAATAAGGTATAAGAAAAAGAAGCTTATCATGATGGGCTTCTTTTTTGTTATACTAAAAGTAGTATAGAAAAGGGAGCGAATAATTTGGAAGAGAAAAAGCTAAAAAGAATTCTTGAATATGTATGGATCGCGGTTGTGCTCCTTGTAGGATATTATTTATTAAAAGATAAAAGTATTTGGGTTCTATTTTTAATGACTTTCTTATTAGCGGGTTTAGGCACGTTATTTATTAACTTTTTCTTTGATAGTGTAAACGCGTGGAGAAAGAAAAAGAAGGAGACGAAGTAAGGGGATAAGTATGCAAAGGTTGAAGCCTATGTGGGCAGCGGCATATTTTTCAATTTACAATCGTTAACGAAAAAACATAATAAAACATGAAAATAGCTCGCCGTTTTATCGGCGAGCTATTTTGTTATGCTTCTTTCGTCTCATCATTTGTTTTTTCATTAGCTAGATGACTATGTTTTCTAGAGTAGAAGAAATAGACGCATAAACCGATTATAAGCCAGACTGTAAAGCTGATCCATGTCGTTTTAGACAAATTAATCATTAAATATAAACAACAAAGAATAGCGACAACTGGTAGTACAGGTACGAGTGGTGCGCGGAATCCACGTTTTAAATCAGGATGAGTTTTCCGTAAAATAAGTACAGCAAAGCAAACGAAGGTGAAGGCTGTTAACGTACCGATGTTTACTAAATTAGCTAGTAAATGTAAGTCTAAAAGTCCTGCTAATAGAGCTGCAAATACTCCAGTAATCCATGTGTTTAATAAAGGGATTTTTACTTTTTTATTTACGCGTGATAAAGCTTTTGGGAGTAAGCCGTCTCGGCTCATTGCATAAGAAACACGAACTTGTCCATACATAACGACTAAAAGAACGGTTGTCATTCCTGTCATCGCACCAACTGCAAGTAGCCCCGCAATAGTATCTTCACCAACGAAATGTAGTGCAAATGCAACTGGATCAGAAACGTCTAATTGCGTGTAAGGAACCATGCCTGTTAAAACGAAAGATACGATCATGTATAAAACTGTACAAATAAGAAGGGAACCGATAATGCCAATTGGTAAGTCGCGCTGCGGTTTTTTCGTTTCTTCTGCCGCGGTTGCAATTGCATCAAAACCTAAAAAGGCGAAGAAGACAGTGGCAGCGCCAGTAATAATACCGTCGTACCCGAATGGAATGAACGGTGTCCAATTTTCAGGTTTTACATATTTTGCGCCTGCTACGATAAAGGCGATAATAACTGCTAATTTTATAAGGACCATAATATTATTAATGCGTGCGCTTTCGCGTATACCAAAACTTAAAAGACCAGTAATGAGAAGTAAAATACAAACAGCGGGTAAATCAATGAGACCACCTCTTCCTGTACCAGGGGCCGAGGAAATAATGGTGGGAAGGTGTATATTGAACCCTTGAAGCAATGATTGTAAGTATCCAGACCAGCCAACAGCTACCGCTGCAACAGCGAGTAAATATTCGAGCATTAAACACCAACCAACGATAAAGGCGACAACTTCTCCGACAGTCATGTATGCATAAGTGTAAACACTGCCTGAGACTGGTATAGAAGAAGCGAATTCGGCATAACAAAAGGCTACACAAGCACAAGTAAATGCAGCAATAAGGAATGATAGCATAATACCAGGGCCAGAATGTTTTGCCGCTACGATACCTGTTAATACAAAAATCCCTGTCCCAATTACGGCGCCGATTCCTAAAAACGTTAAATCGAGTGCCGTTAATGTTCGATCTAGCTGCCTTGGTGATTCAGTACTAAGTGCTTTTTTTCGTAATAATGACTTCACTTTGAACTCTCCTCCTTTAGTTTTCATCTCCATAACTGCGAATATAGTACGAGCCTATTGGAAAAGAGTATGTAAGTGAATGAAGATACAGTTATGGTATGTAGTTTTTTTAAAATTTCTGGATTAATCTTATTATAATTCAGAATATTTTGTCAAATAAAAATGTGACAAATAAAATGCGAATGAATAGGGGAAACTACTTGCAGAAATAGACGAGGGTTAACGGAGTGATAAAACCATTCATTAAAGTTTCACTTTATAAAGTAGGAGAAGATGCTATGTTATTTTATTTTGAACTTGTCGTCATTTTACTTTGTACGAAATTAGCTGGTGATATTAGTGTGAGACTCGGCCAGCCTTCTGTACTTGGTAAATTAATTGTTGGTATTATTATCGGTCCTGCTGTACTCGGTATTATTAATAGTTCAGAACTTATCGATGAGCTGAGTGAAATTGGTGTTTTACTACTTATGTTTATGGCAGGGCTTGAAACAGATTTAGAAGAGTTAAATCGGAATTTGAAATCTGCATTCGCAGTAGCGATGGGAGGAATTATTTTTCCATTCCTTGGTGGGTATTTAGCAGGACTTGCGTTTGGAATGTTACAGTCGCATGCTATCTTTTTAGGGTTATTACTTTGTGCCACTTCGGTTAGTATTTCTGTTCAAACACTAAGAGATTTAGGAAAAATGAATACGAGAGAAAGTACGACAATTTTAGGGGCAGCTGTATTTGATGATGTAATTGTTGTTATTTTATTAGCATTTGTGATGAGCTTTTTAGGTACACAAGATGTAAATGTAACGCTTGTCATTGCAAAGAAAATTATCTTTTTTGTAAGTATCGTTTTCATCTCTTGGAAAGTTGTTCCATGGATTATGAAAATGCTCGTACCACTTCGCGTAACAGAAGCATTAATTAGTGCAGCTCTTATTATTTGTTTCTCATTTTCGTATTACAGTGAAATGATGGGCATTGCAGGTATTATTGGAGCATTTGCAGCCGGAATTGCCATTTCTCAAACAGAGTATAAGCATGAAGTGGAACATAAAATTGAACCGATTGCTTATGCGATATTTGTACCGGTGTTCTTCGTAAGTATTGGAATGGAAATTACATTTCAAGGTATCGGAAGCCAGCTTTGGTTCATTATCATCATGACGCTTATTGCGATATTCACAAAGTTAATCGGATCAGGTTTAGGCGCAAGACTGACAGGATTCAATCTTCAATCTTCTATTAGTATTGGTGCGGGAATGGTTTCGCGCGGAGAAGTGGCGCTTATCATCGCAGCGAATGGACTTGCGGCGAATTTATTAGCGAAAGAAAATTTCACAGCGATTGTAATTGTTGTTATATTAACAACAATTATTACGCCGCCGCTTTTGAAGAAGTATTTTGTATAGAGAGGAAGGGCTTATCTGACGTAGGTAAGCTCTTTTTTTATTGCAAAAGGCAATGGTCATGTGGCATGAAAGGTTTGGAATTATGGTAAAATCTATGTATGTGATATGACAAGGAGGGGGAAGTGTGAAGATTACAAAGGGGAAAGTTATAGGTGTAATCATACTTATTGCACTATGTATACCATTTACTGCATGGAAAGAGTCAAAAGTGAAAGATTTTCCAGTTTCTATTTTTTCTTCCTATGTAGAAGACGAAAACTTGAAAGACTATAAGTACACTGCTTTTGTGCCTGACCTTGCAATTTGGATACATGGATGGGAAAAACAGCGATCTGAAGGTGAAATAACGTCATATAAAAAAGGGGATCGAACTGTAATCGTTCACCATCCACCTGGTAATGATGCTTTTTATCTATATGATACAAATGATATTAGAGAATATACGCAACCGTAAGAAGTGGAGGTTAAATAGTGAAAGCTTCAACATTACTATTTAAAATTGAAAGTAATATGGATCAATTTTCACCAGCTGAAAAGAAGGTTGCCATGTACATAATGGAGAATGCAGAGATTGTTCCGAACTTAACGACGAAAGAAGTGTCAACGAATGCAGGCGCAAGTGAGGCAAGTGTTGTTCGCTTTTGTAAGTCGATTGGGATTGGGAGCTTTAAAGCATTTAAAATCGCGCTCGTTCGTGAATTAACGATTGCTGATTATAATATTAATGATTTTTCAGTGATGAATACGGAAGATGGACCGTACGATTTGTTTAATAAAGTTACATATGTGAATAAAGCTGCAATTGAGGCGAGCGTTACTGCGATAGATAAAAAGGAACTTGAGAAAGCTGCAGATCGTATTGTAAATGCAGATAAAATTATATTTTACGGAGTAGGCGGATCAGCTACTCCGGCGATGGATGGGGCTTATAAATTTACAAGGCTCGGATTTACAGCGATGATGCTATCTGATTTTCATATGATGTTACCGCTTGTGACGAATTTAAAAGAAGGCGATATATTTGTTGCGATTTCAACTTCTGGGCGGACGAAAGATGTGCTCGAAATGGCACAATATGCGAAGAGACAAGGTGCAACTGTTATCGGAATTACGAAACTTGATCAATCATCACCTTTATATAAAGAAGCGGACATTCGCCTTTGTATGCCTGATGTAGAACAAGATCATCGTATTGCGAGTATTGCTTCGAGAATGACGCAATTGAATATGATTGATGCTTTATATGTGATTACTTTCAATCGAATTGGCAATAAAGTGCTGGATCAATTTATGGAGACAAGAGAAGAAGCAGTGCGATTACGGAAGTTAAAGTAGGAGAAAAGGTGAGGAGACTCATCTTTTTTTATCCCGCATTAACGGGCAGTAAGACCCCCCTCAAAATTCAGCGGAAGCAAAGAAAGTTAGGTGGGGGATCAACTGCCCGTAAACGCCCGATTGGTTCAGCTAATAATCAGTGGGGGATGAACAAAACCCCCACTGATTAAAGTTTCACTTTATTATCTTTGACACAAATATGTCATGTTGTGAAATTTTATTTCATGAAATAAGAAAGAGTTATTGATTTTTAGTTTCTTAAAGTTATAATAAAAGTGTGAAATATAATTTCAAAGAGGGTGGCAATATGTTAGAAAATTTATCGACAGAACACCGTAATGAGAAAACGACGAATCTAGATGAGATGAGTATAAAAGAAGTGTTACAAAGTATGAATGAAGAAGATCGAACGGTTGCGTTAGCAGTTGAAAAAGAGATAGAACAAATTGAAAAGGTAGTACAGACTGTTATTAAATCTTTTGAAAAAGAGGGCCGATTAATTTATATTGGGGCTGGTACGAGTGGCCGTTTAGGTATTTTAGATGCGGTTGAATGTCCACCGACATTTGGAACGGATGATAAAATGGTGCAAGGATTTATAGCAGGTGGATTGAAAGCGTTTACTAAGGCGGTAGAAGGTGCCGAAGATCGCGAAGAGTTAGCAGAAGAAGATTTGAAAAGTATTGGATTAAACGAGAAAGATACAGTGATTGGTATTGCCGCAAGTGGTAGAACCCCTTACGTAATTGGCGGATTGAAATACGCACATAGTGTGGGAGCTAGTACGGCGAGTATTTCTTGTAATAAAAATGCTGAAATAAGTAAATATGCAAAACTAAATGTGGAAGTAGAAACAGGCGCAGAAATTTTAACAGGCTCAACGCGTTTGAAGGCTGGAACAGCGCAAAAATTAGTACTTAATATGATTTCAACAGCGTCAATGATTGGTGTAGGAAAAGTATATAAAAACTTAATGGTAGATGTTCAATCTACGAATGAAAAGTTAGTAGAACGATCAAAACGAATTATTGTGGCAGCAACAGGAGTTAGTTATGAAGTAGCGGCAGAGTGTTATGAAAAAGCAGAACGTAATGTGAAAGCTGCGATTGTTATGGTGTTATTGCGGTGTGAGTATGGGGAAGCACTGGAGAAATTAAAAGAAGCGAAAGGGTTTGTGAAGAAGGCACTATAAAATAATAGGGAGGGGGATTCTATTATGAAGAAAGAAGAGAGAATGGCCAAAGAGATTTCAGAGCAACTTGGGGGAGTAAAAAATATTCGCGGTATTGCTCATTGTATGACGAGACTGCGATTAACGCTTCATGATGGAAGTAAAGTGAATATGGACCTTTTGAAAAAGGTTGAAGGGGTTATGGGCGTTATTGAAGATGAGACGCTTCAAGTTGTTGTTGGACCAGGGACAGTAAATAAAGTAGCAGCTGAAATGGAAGGGTTAACGGGACTGCGAATTGGTGAGGTGGCAGATCATCACCTTGAAGATCTTGGGCAAGAGATGAAGTCAGAAATTAAGAAGAAAAATAATACACCAGTGAAAAACTTTTTAAGAAAAATAGGAAGTATTTTCATTCCATTAATTCCGGGTCTTGTTGCGTCAGGAATTATAAACGGAGTTGCTAACTTTGCGAAAAATGCCGGTGCTGATCCGAATGCTACATGGCTACAAATGTTACTACTCATTGGCGGCGGTATCTTTACATTTTTAGGGATTTTAGTCGGCTGGAATACAGCGAAAGAATTTGGCGGGACACCAGTTCTTGGGGCAATTGCAGGTATTTTAATTTTCAACCCAGCGATGGCGAATGTGAAATTATTTGGTGAAGCAATGGTACCTGGCCGGGGCGGATTGTTTGCAGTTATTTTTGCAGCATGGCTTATGGTTGTAGTGGAAAGACAAGTTCGAAAAGCAGTGCCAAATGCAGTGGATATTATCGTAACACCACTTATTACTGTATTAGTTGTAAGCATAGTAACGATGTTAGCAATTCAGCCAGTTGCTGGTTTCTTATCTGAAGGAATTACAAGCGGAATTAATGCGATTTTAAATATTGGCGGAGCGTTTGCTGGAGCTGTGCTTGCCGGAACATTTTTACCTCTCGTTATGGTCGGATTGCATCACGGTTTAACACCGATTCATATGGAATTTATTAATCAAACGCACGTAACGCCTTTATTACCAGTATTGGCAATGGCGGGTGCTGGGCAAGTAGGAGCAGCGATTGCGATTTTTGTGAAAACAAAAAACAAACGACTTCGTAATGTAATTAAAGGTGCATTACCAGTTGGTTTTTTAGGAATTGGCGAACCATTATTATACGGGGTTACATTACCACTTGGGAAACCGTTTCTTACTGCTTGTCTAGGAGCCGCTGTTGGTGGTGCATTCCAAGCAGTCATGAAAACAGCAGCACTCGGAATCGGTGTATCAGGATTATCATTAATTCCGTTAATTGCTGATAATAAATATTTATTATATTTCCTTGGATTAGTAGTTGCATATACTTTCGGTTTCATCTTTACGTACTTCTTCGGCTTTAAAGAAGAAATGGCAGAAAATATATAGAAAAAGAGAAAGGGGATTCCTTTCTCTTTTTCTATTAATAGAGAGGGAGATTTATATGATAGGAGTTTCAATTTATCTTTCAAAAGAGAGAGTAGAGAAACAAGAAGAGTGGTTGAAAGTAGCGAAGGAAAACGGATTTTCATCTATTTTCACATCACTTCATATTCCAGAAGATGATCCAAATACGTATAAAGAGTTAATTCAAATACTTGGGAAACAAGCTCTCGAAAATGAAATGGAGTTAATGGTTGATGTCTCTCCGAAATCGTTACATCATTTAGGAATATCGTATGAAAATGTGGAAGAGTTAGTAGAGTGGGGTATTACTGGTTTACGAATGGATTATGGCATCACGCCGAAAGAAATTGCACGCGTATCCCATAAGATGAAAGTAGCTTTAAATGCGAGTACGATTACAGAATCATTTTGGAAAGAGTTACTTACGGAAAATATACGAGTAGATCGTGTAGAAGCGTGGCATAATTTTTATCCGCGTCCAGAAACAGGACTAGCAAAGTCATTTTTACAAAAACAAAATAAGTATTTACATGAGTGCGGAATAAAAACGATGGCATTTATTCCGGGAGATGGTGAAAAACGTGGTCCGTTATATGAAGGGTTACCGACGTTAGAAAAACACCGCTATATGCGGCCGCTTGAAGCGTATTTAGAACTTGTGCAAGAGTGTGACGTCGATAAAGTGCTAATTGGGGATATAAGCGGGAGCATAGAAAGTGTACAAGAAATCGCAATTGCGAGTAATGGGATTATTCCAGTGCGATATCAATCATTTATAAATGATAGCGACACTATACAACTGTTAGAACGAGTGCATACGAACCGGCTTGATCCAGCTCGTGATGTCATTCGCTCTGTAGAATCGCGTGAAGAAAATAAAGTTGTATTACAACCGATGAATACAATGTCAAGAAAGAAAGGCAGCATTACAATTGATAATGAATTGTACGATAGATATGCTGGAGAAATGCAAATTGTTATAAGTGGTTTGCCTGAAGATGGGAAAGTGAATGTTGTTGGAATGGTTGTAGAAGAGGACGTGTCTTTATTGCCGTATATTGATGCTGGAAAAAAGTTTCAATTTTTTCTGTATGATAGAGTAAAAGCTTGAATTAGCGCTATTTTGTAAAAGACATTATTCGTAAAACGGATAATGTTTTTTGTTTTCTTTAAAAAAAGCATTTGACGAATGAAAAGAAATACCGTATTGTTTTGTCTTGTGAATAAATGTTCACCATAACAAAACAAAAAGGAGAGTTCAAAATGAATCAACATATTGGGAATTTAATTATTCGTATCGTGTTAGGAGTTACGTTCTTTGCACACGGTTTAGCAAAGTTTCAATCAGGTATAGATAACGTAGCAGGATGGTTTACAAGCATCGGTTTACCAGGTGGTCTTGCGTATGGCGTAGCAACTGTTGAATTAGTCGGTGGTATATTATTAATTATCGGTTTAGGTGTACGATATGTAGGATTGTTATTCGCTCTTATTTTAGCTGGAGCTATCGTAAAGGTAAATGGAGCAGCAGGATTATTAGGAGATGGAAAGAATCCAGGGTATGAATTAGATCTTGCGTTATTATCAATGGGTGCGTACTTATTCGTTGTAAAAGCAGAAGGATATGTAGATCGTTTCTTAAAAGAGAAAGTAATGAAAACGAAGTAAATTTTATTTATAAATTGTTGACTTAAAGAGTTATTGTAACTATAATAGTTACAATAATTGGATTAAGAATAAAATAATTTGAATATTTTTTTACACAAGATGTAACTAATCCAGTTACATCTTGTGTAAAAAATAAATAAACGAGGGAGGAAGTACTATGCTTAAATCAAATTTAGAAATTATTCAAGGCACGTATGAAGGATCAGCTTCTTCGAATGCAAAACATTTAGCAGAAGCCCTCTCTGAAAAAGTAGAATGGACAGAGGCAAAAGGTTTCCCGTACGGCGGAACGTATATAGGTACAGAGGCTATAATGGAAAATGTATTTAGTCGTTTAGGATCAGAATGGGATGATTATAAAGCGAGTGTAAATACGTATCATGAAGTAAACGGAAAAGATGTAATTATTGCTGAAGGTGTTTATTCAGGAGTTTATAAAGAAACGGGAAAATTGTTTGAAGCAGAATTTGTTCATATATGGCAGCTTGAAAATGGAAAAATCATAAAATTTAAGCAATATGTGGATAGTTATATTGTGCGAGAAGCGATGAAGGTTTAAAATGGAATAAGGAAACAAATGGAATCGGCTGTGCGCAGGCGATTCCATTTGTTTATGTGATTATTAGGGGAATGGGGAATACATAATATGAAAAAATGGATTATAGGGACAATTACAATGATTGTAATTGCGATAGGAGCTGTATTCGGTGTTACGAAACTTCTTAATTATATAGAAAAAGAGGAGAAGAGTCTGAAAGCACAAAATGTAACGGGGCAACAAGGGAAGAAAGAAAAGGAAGAGAAGCAACAAGCTAGTGAAGATGAAATTATTTCTACCATGCATAGGATGGTACATCAAAAAGTGAAATCCTCTGAAAAATGGGGATTTATTGAAATGACAAATAAGGAAATTCGTAGTGCGAAGGAAGCAGTAGAAAGCAGTACAAATTTTAAAAATAAATCAAAGTTACTTGCTACTTTGGAGCGCTGGGAGAAAGGGGATTTTTCACAAACGGTTGAGGAGCATAACTTTTTGTGGGAAATTCAAGGTGGTGATACTGGAAAGGCAACAGAACGTTTATCGCCAGAAGAAGAAAAGAAGTATGTGAAAGAAATGAAAGGTAAATAAAAACATCGCCACTTTGGTGGCGATGTTTTTCATTAAGAATGCTTTCGCACTAAAGCTCCAGTTGGCTGCGAAGCAACGGTTTTAAAATGAGAAAATAAATAACATCCTGTCACGACGATAATTGTCCCGAAAATTTGAATCCATGTTAGTTTTTCTCCAAGGAAAATAAATGCTAAAATAGCTGTAAAAATTGGATTGAAATTTAGAAAAATGCCCGATGCAGTAGCTCCTAATTTCTGTACACCAATGTTCCAAAATACCATACAAAGGACCGTTGAAATCAATCCTGTATATAAAAGTGATGTTATGAAGGAAGAATTAATATTGGAAACAGTGAAGCTACCTATGTTAAATGGAAGCAATAAAATGACGCCAAAAATGCCAGAATATAACGTCGCCATTAGTGGTGTAACTGTTTTTGTCGCCCATTTACTACAAACAGAATAAATGCCCCAAATACAAACTGCTGCAATCATCCATAAATCGCCGCTATTAAAATGTAGTGAAAATAAAAGAGCGAAATTTCCTTTCAAAAGAACAAGGATGACCCCGGAAAATGAAAGAATCATAGAAAGAATTTGAAGTGTATTTACTTTTTCTTTTAGAAATAACACAGAAAATAATGCAATCGAAATAGCGTTCAATGTAGAAATAAGACCTACATTCGTTGCGGATGTTTTTTCTAGTGCTAAAAATTGAAAAATGTTAAAAAGAACGACTCCTGAAATTCCCATAAGTATTAACGGAAGTATTGCAGAGCGTGGTGGAATGATTTTCTTCTCTTTAAACCATACCATTGGTAATAAACAAATGATCGCAATTATCCATCTTAAACTTGTCAGTGTCATTGGAGACGCATGATCGACGAGTGATTTCCCAACGACGAAATTCCCTCCCCATAATAAGCTTGTTAATAATAGTAAAAAGACATAAAAATAAGGCACACTAAAAACCCCTTTGTTGAAATAAGAATGAACTGTAAATAATTTTAGCATTTTTCTTTATTATCTAATATATTCTTTTGTATAATGATAAAAACTCGATAAAATGTTTCGTTAGAAATCTTATTTACAGAAAAACATTCAGTTTTATATAAGTTATGAGATGTTTCTTCGAATAATCGTCGGTAAGAAAAAAGGGGGAATTTTGATGGAGTCATCTGTTATTAAGGTGTTAGATGATTTGGATATACAAATTTTAGATATACTGCAAAAGGAGTCGCAAGTAAGTAATGCGGAACTTGCACGCCGCGTTAATTTATCACCAGCTGCGATGCATGCACGAATAAAAAGATTAGATGGGGAAGGATTTATTGATAAGCAAGTCGCAATTTTAAACCAAGAAAAGCTAGGTTTTGATTTACTTTGCTTTATTTTTATGAGCACGAATATTCATCAGTATGAAAAGCTTGAAGTGTTAGAACGAGAATTAGAATCTATGCCTGAAGTGTTAGAATGTCACTGTTTAACAGGAGAGTATGATTATTTATTAAAAGTTGCGAATCGTGATCGTAAGGAACTGGAGCATTTTATTAGAAAGCTGAATAAGCTTGGTATTACACGGATACAGACGAGTTTAGCACTTCGCGAAATTAAATATTCGACGGTATTACCGATACGAAATGAAGAACCAAGCACGAAATAGAGTGCTTGGTTCTTGTTTGTGTAAAATTCAGAAAAATAATTGACGAGGAGAAAAGAGGATTGTATTATTATATAAAATTACGAATTAATATTCATTTGTTTTTATAAATATTAATGTGCTGGGTAAGGGGATATAATATGAAAATTTGTAATGCAGTTACAAGTGATGTGAAAGAGATTTATAACTTAATTGAAGTGTACGCGAAAGAGGGAGTTGTTTTGCCACGTTCTCTCTTGTCTCTTTATCAATATTTACAATGTTTATATGTCATGAAAGAAGAAGAGAATGTTATTGGAGTTGCTGGTTTACACGTATTAGGAGAGGATCTTGCAGAAGTACGATCGTTAGTAGTTTCGCATACATATGCAGGAAAAGGGATAGGACGTAAGTTAGTGAATCATGTAATGAATGAGGCGGCAAAGATAAAAGTGAACAGGGTAATCTCTTTAACATATGAAACGGAATTTTTTCAAAAGTGCGGGTTTGATTTTGTGAATAGAGAAGCATTACCAGAAAAAGTGTGGATTGATTGTAGACATTGTCCAAAAGTTGATTATTGTGATGAGGTGGCGATGATACGGTATGTTGGGTGAAATTTTTAGAGAGAAAAAAGGCCCACTATTATTTAAGAAATAGTGGGTATCTATATTTTAGTAAGGAAAGAGATGTTGTTAAGAATTTGAATTCGTTTGTCTCACTGCAAAATTAAAAATGGGATTTTTAAGCTCATAGTTATAAGTAGAACCATCGACAAGTCCTACAACTTTATCGCTATCATAAAGGTCGAGCATAAATTGTGCCATTTGTTTTGCAGTGTGGAATTTTGGTACAACATTATCGTATTGGAATTCATCAATATCAAATGAGCGTTTTGCGAACTCTGTTTCAGTTGCAGCAGGAGCTAAAACTTTTGCTTTTAATTTTGCACCTTGTTCTTTCAGTTCGTGAGATAATCCTTCTGTAAATGCACTTACATAGAATTTTGTAGCGCAATACGTAACAGCATCAGCCACAATCGTATATCCACCGCCCGATGAAACGTTAATAAGCTGTGTTCCATCAACCATTGAATAATCTCGAACGAAAAGGGAAGAGAGTATTGTTAGTGCTTCTATATTTACATGCAACATCGTTTCTATTTTATTTAAATTTTGTTCGGCAATTGAGGCGAAATTTCCAAAACCTGCGTTGTTAATCCACGTTTCAATTTGAAAAGTTTGTAGGCTTTCATAAAGTTTATAAACATTTTCAGTGACGGATAAATCAGTTCTTCGAATGACAACATCCAAATCTGGATGCATTTCGTTAATTTTTAATTTTAATCCGTCTAATTCTTCTTGTCTTCGAGCTACAAGTATTACATTTTTTCCGCGAGATGCAAAGGCTAAAGCTGCTTCATAGCCAATTCCGGAACTAGCACCAGTAATAACAGTATATTTCATATAAAATCCCCCTAAGTTCAAATTAATTTAGTATGGTTAGATTGTATTTGTTAGAGTATACTCTAAGTCAAATGTTTTTTATAAAGCAGTCAAATATATGATGGTAAATGGCAAGTGGAGGGAGTATGAGTATGTACACAATTAGTGAGGTAGCTAAATTATTAGGAGTGAGCACACATACATTACGTTATTATGAAAAAGAGAACATATTAATTGCAAATCGCGATACAAATGGGAATCGAATGTATGAAGAATCACATATAAAGTGGTTGCAGTTTGTAATGAAGTTAAAACAAACGCAAATGCCGATAGCGAAAATAAGGGAATACGCTAGATTATATACAGAAGGAGAGCACACAACGGAAGCTCGTTTACAACTTTTAGAAGATCATAAAAAATCTATTCAAACTCAAAGAGAAAACTTAGTAATTACAGAGAAGATGCTTGAAAATAAAATTATCGCATACAAGGACTCGTTAGAAAGTAAATAGCGTACAAAATATTTCGTTCTTTGTTGCATGTTGAAAAGGGAGTACAGGTCTTTGTTTTGGAGTTTATCTATGAGTATTTTATTATAATGTGCCGATAAATTAAAAAAGAGCAGTTAGCTAAAAGCAACTGCTCGATTCAAAGGGATCTCCAAGGGGGAATGGAGAAAATATTTTGTTACTACCATTATTAACAGATTATTGAGAAATATACATATGGATTTAAGAAATTTAAAATATTATTTGGTTAATAGAATCCGGGTGTTGACACTTTATCAATTGGTCATGTAGAATATTTATGAATGACATTCAGTCATTTCTATGTGAAAGGGTGTAGATAAGCAACTTTTATATGCAGTTAGCTTAATAACGGAACAAATATAAGGATAAATGAGGATGATATTGTTTTTTTAAATAGTAGTTAGCGTGAGATTATATTTTTTAACTAAAAATGACTGACGGTCAGTCAGTAGATAATAGAAGGTGAGAGATATGAAAAATAAAGCTTGGTTATATGTCATATTAACATGTATCTTTGAAATATTTTGGGTGTTCGGTTTTAATACAGCTCATACTTGGTGGCATTGGGTCATTATTGTAGGAGTTATCGCTGTTGATTTTCACTTCCTTTCTAAAGCGTGTGAACATCTTGCGACAGGGACAGTATATGCGGTGTTTGCTGGGGCTGGTACTGTAGGTACTTTCCTAATGGATGTATTCCTTTTCGGCGGCAGTTTCAGTGTAGGAAAACTATTCTTTATCGTGATGGTCGTAGCGGGCGTGATCGGTTTAAAACTGGCTGATAATAAAGAGGAAACTGTGGAAGAAACTATGGAAGGAGCTGCTTAAAAATGGGTTGGTTTTTCGTGTTTTGTGCTGCAATTAGTGAAATAGTCGGTGTGATAGGCCTTAAAATGTATAGTAAAGATAAGACGTTGACAAATGGAGCGATTTATATAGGTGGATTTGCAACTTCCTTCGCATTCTTATATACGTCTTTCTTGTTCTTACAAGTAAGTGTGGCTTATGCGGTTTGGATTGGTATTGGAACAGCAGGCGCAGTTTTATTAAATATGTTTCTGTTTGGTGAATCGAAAAGTAAGGCACGTTTGATTAGTGTAGCTCTTATCGTATGTGGAGTTACGGGATTAAAGGCTCTTTCATAAGAAATTGATATTAAAGTTGAATCTCCTAACGATTTGTTGGGAGATTTTTATTATGAAAAGTGCACTATGATTGACAGTACAGCTAGTTATTTTATAAAATGAGTGACAGTCATTCAATACGCGTGTGAAAGGGTTTAGATGATGAATAAAAAAGAAAAAATTGTCTATGCAGCTATTGAAGTGTTTCAGGAAAAGGGCGTTGAAAAAACGAAGATTTCTGATATCGTGAAATTGGCTGGCATTGCACAAGGAACTTTCTATTTATATTTTCCTTCTAAGTTATCTGTTATGCCTGCAATAGCAGAAGTGATGGTTGAGAAGATGATACTTGCAGTGAAAGAAAAAGTACAGAACGATGCACCTTTTTCAAGTAAAGTTGAGCAAGTGATAGATGCGGTATTTAACTTTATAGCTGAATATCGTGAAATACAAGCATTAATGTATGCGGGTCTTGCATCTACTGAACATATAAAAGAATGGGAAGCTGTATATGAGCCTCTTTATATATGGCTAAGCGAATTTTTAAGCGAGGCAAAAGAAGCTGGTGAAATTCGTGATTCGGTTCACGCAGAGCGAACAGCGAAGTTATTTATCGCTCTTGTTGAATCAGCAGCGGAACAAGTTTATTTATATGATCATAAAGATGATGAGCAAGTCGAGCTACAAAAGGCAGAAGTACTAGATTTTTTAACACATGCACTACATATAAAGAAATAGTGAGATGAACCTGTCTGAAAAGGTAGGTTCATTTTTGAGGAAAACTGAATGATAGTCATTCACCTAATGCGTATGTGTGTGTGGAAGGATACAGTGAAATTCTAACGAGTAGGGGGCATCTCTACTCATGATTAGCCCACAAATAGAAGGATAAAGAAAAAGCTTTTTGGGTATTATTTTTTGATAGGAATTTACGGGAAGAGGTGTTAAAAAGTGAAGAAACCGATAAAAGAACAAAAGATGGTATTGGTCATTCTTTTGAGTAATATATTTATCGCTTTTTTAGGGATTGGATTAATCATTCCGGTTATGCCATCCTTTATGAATGATATGGGTTTAACAGGGAAGACGATGGGTTATCTCGTTGCAGTTTTTGCAATGGCTCAGCTTATTACTTCACCTATTACGGGGCGCTGGGTCGACCTTTACGGTAGGAAGAAAATGATAATCATTGGATTATTTATTTTTGGTGTTTCAGAGCTTCTTTTCGGATTAGGAACAGATGTATGGATGCTCTATGCAGCGAGGGTGTTAGGCGGAATTAGTGCTGCGTTTATTATGCCTGGTGTTACGGCATATGTTGCGGATATTACATCTATTCAGGAACGTCCAAAGGCGATGGGGTACTTATCTGCTGCAATCAGCACTGGATTTATTATAGGGCCTGGAATCGGCGGGTTTATTGCAGAATACGGTATACGTGTACCTTTCTTTGTGGCGGCAGTGATTGCTTTTGTCGCATGCGTGATTTCTATATTTATTTTGAAAGAGCCGTTAACGAAAGAAGAACTTGCAGAGATTTCTGCTAATACGAAAGAATCCAGTTTTATTGGAGATTTAAAGAAATCATTAAATCCAATGTATGCAATCGCATTTATTATCGTATTTGTACTCGCATTTGGATTATCGGCATATGAAACGGTATTTAGTCTGTTTTCTGATCATAAGTTTGGTTTCGCGCCGAAAGATATTGCTGCAATTATTACAATTAGCTCAATTTTTGGGGTAGTTGTGCAAGTATTTATGTTTGGCAAATTGGTTGACATGTTCGGTGAGAAAGTATTAATTCAAATATGTTTAATTGTAGGTGCAGTTTTAGCGTTCGTTTCAACTGTAGTCTTTAATTATTGGATTGTACTTCTCGTTACTTGCTTTATTTTCTTAGCATTTGATTTACTTCGTCCAGCTTTAACGACGTTTTTATCAAAAGCAGCTGGAAAAGAGCAAGGATTCGTTGCTGGTATGAACTCAACGTATACGAGTTTAGGAAATATCGCAGGACCAGCGATGGGTGGAATATTATTTGATATAAATATTCATTATCCATATGCTTTCTCAGGAGTTGTTTTAATAGTTGGTCTCGGCATTACATTTATGTGGAGAGAGAAACAGCTAGCTGAAAGTTTTGCGAAGTAATAAAACCCCTTACGACGGTAAGGGGTTTTTGTTTTATAAACTTAATCCAAACCGCTTTAATTCAATAAAAATTCCCTCTAATTGCTTTCCTTTATCCGTTAAAGTGTACTCTACACGAGGCGGAACTTCTGGATATACTTTTCTCGTTATAATCCCTTGTGCCTCCAATTCTTTTAGTCGAAGTGATAATGTTTTCGGACTAATACCGTCCATTGATTTTTGTAAATCGCTAAAGCGTAATGTTCCTTCGATAAGAAGGTCGCGAATAATTAAAAACGTCCATTTTGTACTAATTACGTCAAGCGTTTTAGCGATAGGACAAGGTATGCCTGGTAAACCTTTCGTTAATACAACTGGATCTATATTGGTCATGAAAATAGCCTCCATAAAAAAATCGAATGAATTTGCTTTATAGTATCACAAAACTATACTTTTGGTAACTATATGAAAAAAATATCACTACTTCCATAAAGGAAGTTAATGCATATACAATAGCAATACGAAATACAAAGGGTTTGTATGAGGAGGTGGTGATTTCCATGAGTATAAAAAAGTTGTTTGGGTTCTTTAGTTTTTTTGTCATTTGTATTGTGCTTGTAGCATGTAGCGTGGAACAAAAAACTGAAATCCAGTTATTAAAAGAAATGCCGAAGCCAAAAGCAATGACAATTGATCCTTCACTAAATAAAAAGGAAGCGACAGAAATTGTGCATGCAGCGCAGCGTTTTTATGCATTTTGGGATACAGGTAAAGAGGAACTTATTCCGCAGACTGTTACTGAAAATTTTTTCGATAACACACTGCCGAAAGGGCGACCACAAGGCACTGAAGGATTAAAATTTGCGGCGCAAAATTTTCGTAAAGTCGTTCCCGATATACATTGTGAGATTGAAGATTTATTAGTTGCTGGTGATAAAGTCACAGCTCGTCTTTCTTTTACAGGAACTCATAATGATAAGAAAATCAATTTTTTTGCAATTGATATTTTACATGTGAAAGACGGCAAGATAACGGAAGATTGGCATTTAGAAGATAATCTTACGCTGAAACAACAACTTGGGTTAATAGCTGAAGAGTAAATTATATAGGGGAGAGAAAAGTGATGAAAAATATATTTATTATAAATGGACATGAAAAATACGGTACGAAAGAAGGACGATTAAATAGAACGTTAGTTGATTATATGGTAACGGTATTAAGTGAGAATCATCATGTGAAAACAACAACGATTCAAGATGGCTACAATATTAAAGAAGAACAAGATAAGTTTTTATGGGCCGATGTTGTGATTTATCAAACACCGATTTATTGGTTTAGTGTACCGGGCTTATTTAAAACGTATATGGATGAAGTATATGAATACGGTTTGTTCTTTAAAGGTGCAGATGAATACGGAACAGGTGGTTTACTAAAAGAGAAGCAGTATATGTTTTCTACAACTTGGAACGCACCTGAAAAAGCATTCGGAGATAAGACGAAGTTCTTTGAAGGAGAAAGTTTAGAATCAGCACTTAGTCATTTACATCGCGTGCAGAAGTTTCTTGGTATGAGTCCGTTAAAGAGTTTTGCTTGTTATGATGTGGTGAAGAATCCGGATATTGAGCAATATTTATTGAACTTGAAAGATCACTTAGATGGAGTAATTAAATAATAGTTTGTATCTGTATGTGGAGAAGGTACTACTAAGGATGTAGTACCTTCTCTTTCATGAAATACGTTGAAAATCTTTACTTATACAGGACTGTTTTAGTTTTTTTGATTTTATCAAATATTTAATATCAGAGATGTTATCATATGAAAGCTGAATATGATAATAGTTAATATACTCAAATAATGCAAAAACATAAACAAATAGTGCGAATGATAGCCCAGCTAAAGGTAATTGCGGAGACCAAATTGCAAAATCAATAGTAAACATAATAAGTCCTGCGATAATCAATCCGATATTTATTCTTTTTAGTACTTTTAAATATTGAATCATCCTAATAGGCGTAACAGATGTTTTCTCTTTTTTTAGTCGTTTCCACTTTACGTACCAGTACATTGTTCCTTGTAATAAGATAAATTCTAAAAGAAGAAGTGAGACCCAAAAAGAATATAGGGAATATAAATGTAACGTAGGATAAGCATAATTAAGTAAGTAACTTGTGAAAATAAAAGTAATGACTGAAAATAACTCACCTGTGTATAGATAGGAAAGTCTTTTTTCTAGGGTGCGTTTCATTGTTCGTCTCCTTTTATAAAAACTCAAACTTTAATACGTGGACGGCTGTATCCATAACTTCGCAAAATTTGCCCAACCGAATGAATCAATTGTTACATTTTTTAAAGAAGAAGGGTATGTTTTTCTTTTTAAAACGTGATAGTTAAATAAAATGATGTGTTCTGCTTGTAAAAATTCTTCGATCTCATACACCAGCTTATAGCGCTTCTCTTTATTTTCTTCTAATAAAAAAGTATCTAGCAAACAATTAATTTGTTTTTCATAGTGAGGGTCCATGAACCGATTTATGAAGCAACTTTTATTTTTAAATACATTTAAGAATGCAATTTCATGATCGGCAGCAAATACTTCTCCCATTAAAATAATATCGGCATATTTATTAATAGAACGATCCATATAATCTGAAACGAGAAATGGGTGAAGTTCTACTTGTATACCTAAACTTTTGCAACGTTCTTTTAGGAAGTTTGCATCATTTGCACTATCTTTAAATGCGAAGAAATAAATATGAACGGTTTCTCCATTATATGTACTCTGTTTTAAATACTCTTTCGCTTTTTCTAAGGAATAGGATCTTTTAGGAACTTGTCGGCTTCTCTCAGGGAAGAAGCTTGATGCAGCAATTGTTCGTCTGCCTTCTATGTTACGAAGTATCGTTTCAACGTCATATATTTCTCGCCAAGCTTTACGAAAGTAAATGTCGTGATGAGGACCAGGTTTTGTAAAGTTGAAGCTAGCATAAATACAACCTATTTCTTCTATTTGTATATCATGCCTTTCATCTTCTTCTTCATTTGGTAGTTCATAATCAGCATCTATTTGCACATGATCAGGAATACCCCAAAATTCAATACGGTCTAATAACGCGCGCTCTTTAAAATAATGGGTGAACGCTTCGAGTACGATATTGTCTTCAGAGTAATGAGCAAGTTTGAAAGGTCCAGTACCTATATAATGATGATTTTGAATACTCGCATCACGCGGCAAAATTGCTAGTTGCATGGAACTTACATAATGTAAGAAAAATAAATTTGGTTTTGCTAAATGGAATCGAATTTGCAGTGGTGATGGTGTTTCAATTTGAACAATTTCTTCTGTTAACCATTCGAAAGGGGATTGAACTTGCTTTAGTCTTTCAAATGAAAATTGTACATCTTTAGAAGTTAAAATAGTTTCGTTATGAAAATGTATATCTTTTCGTAAATAGAACGTCCACGTAAGCCCGTCTTCACTTAATTCCCACGTATGCGCAATATGTGGTTCCATTTTTCCCTTAACATTGTTATAAACGACTAATGTATCAAAAATTTGACTCGTAAGATGGCTCTCTGTAGTTACAGCTACAAAAGCGGGATCTAATGGGAATATCTTTCTTGATATAGGAATCTTTAATATGTCATACATATCATTTGAAGGCTCATAACCAAAATGCTGATGAAGTTTACCTTCAATGTTCTTGTGAAGTGCAGGAGGCAGGGGTTCTTTTAAAAGAAGAAAAACATCCTTTAATTTTTCTTGCGCTAACAGTTCATCTGTATAGGATTCAAGCGCTTCTACGAAACTATGTACAAATATAATTTCCGTTTTATTTCCGCGACCTCGCCCTGGTGTCCACTTAATTAATTGCTCCTCATTCATTTTCTTTAATAAAATCTTCACGTTTTTCGTACTGCAATATAAAACATCTGCTAATTCTTGTAAGCTATTTTGGATATGTTGTTGATCTTGTGCGTGTAGTCTTAGTCTAATGTAATAGTCCATAATTTTCATATGTATACACTTCCTTCTATGATAAAAGGGGAAACTCTTTAGAATATTCTAACCTTTTTCTTCCTCTTTTTCAAAGTAAAATGAATAAGCATAAGGGGGGGGGAAACAATGGGATTTTGGAGTATGCATCGAAATATAAAAATTAGAATTATAACTTCGTTTTTAACACGTACTGTGTCCACGATGATTTTTCCATTTATGGCGATTTATTTTTCAATAAAGTTAGGTAGTGCAATTGCTGGTGCGTTACTACTTATTAATGTCATAGCTTCATTAGTAATTGGTTTATACGGTGGATATGTTGGGGACCGACTTGGACGTAAAAAGGTAATGATTATCGGTCAAAGTATACAAGTCATTTCCATTGCTTGTATGGGAGTTGCGAATTCAGATTATGTAGATTCACCGTGGTTAACATTTATCTTTATGTTAGTGAATAGTTTAGGGTCTGGACTTATGAATCCTGCGACAGAGGCGATGTTAATTGATGTGAGTACACCTGAAAATCGAAAAGTGATGTACAGCATAAACTACTGGGCGATTAACTTATCCATTGCAATTGGAGCGATATTTGGTGGATTACTATTTGAAAACTATAGATTACAACTGTTTATCGTATTAACAGTGGTTGCGGTTATTACTTTATATGTGATGGCTGTATATATAGAAGAAGTGTATGTAGCACGAAAAACAGCAGAAAAGAAAAATATATTAAAAGATATGGCAGAAAGTTATAAAGTTGTGATGAAAGATAGAGCGTTTTTAATTTTTTGTGCAGCAAGTATATGTACATTATCTTTAGAGTTTCAAATTAATAATTATTTAGGAGTACGTTTGCAGAAGGAATTTGAAACGGTACACTTTTTCTTCGGTAATGGTGTTACGTTTGATTTAACAGGTATTCGCATGCTGAGCTGGATTTCAGCAGAGAATACAATTTTAGTTGTGTTATGTTCAGCTCTTCTTATTAAAATGCTGAAACGCTTCAACGATTTGAAAATTTTATATGTAGGTTTATTCATTTATACAATTGGATTTACAATACTCGGAACGAGCAATAGCTTATGGATTTTATTAATTGCAGGGCTTTTCCAAACGGTAGGCGAGATGATGTATGTGCCGGTTCGTCAATCTATAATGGCGGACATGGTACCAAATGAGGCAAGAGGTTCATATATGGCAATCAATGGAATGGTCTTTCAATTGGCGAAAATGAACGGTGCATTAGGAGTTATGTTAGGTTCGTTTATTGCATCTTGGGGCATGAGTGCTCTGTACTTTATCGTTGGTATGAGCAGTATTTTATTATTTATGAAGGCGATAGGGAAAGAAAAGTATGAGGATGAAAGGGAGGTTTCTCAGATTGGATGAAACTATATAAAAAGCGAGCCAGTTATACTGGGACTCGCTTTTTATATAATTTTAAAAATCGATCAACTTCAGCTAAATCTAGGTCGGCATTAGGGTTTGTTAATAAATTGTTCAGTTCACCTACTTCTGAGAAAGCGATACAGAGTAAAAACATCTTACTCAAAAAATATTTTGAATAAGATGTTTTTAACTATTTAAGCAGATATTTTACTAAAAGGGATTAATATACTACCTACAAACATTTCATATGTAATTTTCGTTCATGTGTTTTTGCTATTTAATTCTTATTTACAGCTAGCTGATTTGCAGTGTTTTTTTGAATTTTTGTTACAGAATAAATAGCAGAAATAAGGGCTAAAACAACCATAATACCACCAATCCATGTATTGGTAGTAACAGGATAATGATTTACTAGTATTCCCCCTAGTCCAGAACCTAAGGCAACTCCCAGATGTAGGAATGAGGTGTTTAATCCTAATTGAATATCAGAGGAATCAGGAGCAGCTTGTACGAGATAACTTTGTACAGACGGACTAAGCATCCATACTAACGCCCCCCAGAACAATACATCAATAAATAAACTAATTAATGAATTTGTAGCAAGTGGAAGTAAAAATATAGAGATTGCTAATAAAACAAGAGCTATTGGAATTGTTTTCGCTCCTCCAAATTTATCAGATGTCCATCCTCCGATCCAACCACCTGTTATACTAGCTATACCAAATATGAGTAATACTAGACTAATCATATTTACAGACAATCCCATTGTGGCTTGTAAAAACGGAGTGAAATATGTATAGACTGTAAAATGACCTGTTAACTCCAAAACTGATATAAGCTGTATCATTATAATTTTGGGGCTTTTTAGTGTTGCTAATTGCTCAAGTAAAGGGACAGGCGGCTGAGGTTGCACTGTCGGTAAAAATTTGATAATACCTAAAGTAGCTATAATACTAAGGAGTGCAACTAATACAAATGTCATTCTCCATCCAAAATTCTCTCCTATTAAAGTTCCTAGAGGTACTCCAAAAACCAAAGAAGCACTTAGACCCATGAAAATAAGACCTATAGCACGACCTCTTAAATTAGGTGAAACAGTACTTGCTGCCAGTGTAATAGATAAAACAACAACAATTGAACAGCTTGCGGCAAGAATTATTCTTGCTACTAATAACATTGCAAAGTTGGTGCTTAATATGGATAAAACATTACCTAAAAAGAAAATAGACATGGAAATAATTAATAGTTTCCGTCGTTCTATTTTGGCGGTCAATGCAATTAAAATGGGAGAGCCAAAAGCGAAAACTAAAGAAAAAATAGAAATTAACTGACCAACCGCCCCTACTGAAACATGTAGATCTTGAGCAATCATATCTAATATACCTGCAATGACTAACTCCACTGTCCCAGCTACAAATGTAGCTAGAGCTAAAATGAAAATTCCTTTGTTCATCATGAATTCCTCCTAATATATAAATGAATTACAATGGAATAGTAACACTTATAGTTCACTCTAATGCAAATAGTATTTTGAAAATACTATCTGCGTAATTGCAGCGTCTAAATAGGAGCGCATGATTTGAAAGTAGCATTTGGCTACGTTCAGAATGGAAGTGAAATTCCTAATATATTAATATAATTTTAAAGAAAGTTTTACTATTTGTTTAAAAATTTGACTGAACCAATCGAAATAGGAACAAGATAACTTATGAAGGAATTTATGAATCTTTGGAGACAAAGGATTTCTATAAGCCTATAGAGGTAGAAAGGTTTTAACTAACTATAAAAACAGTGGAAATAGTCCATTCAATAGTAGTTAATACGGATTTATTATTTTTATAAAAGTGGAATCATGATATAATTTCCATATGGAAAAATATGAAAAAAAACTATCGATTCAAAGCATCTCTTCAATTACTGGTCTTAGTTCTTATACACTTCGTTATTATGAAAAGATTGGTCTTTTATGCACTGTGAATAGAGATGAAAATGGATATCGGTGTTACACAGAAACTGATATTTCATGTATTGATTTTCTGGTGAAGTTACGTAAAACTAAGATGTCTATCGATGATATGAAAAAGTTTGTAGAACTAAGAAGACAAGGTGAATCTACAATAAGTGAACGAAGAGAGCTATTAGAGGCTCATCAAAAAAAAGTGCTTCAGCAAATTAAAGAGCTTGAGATTGATTTCACAAAGATTAATGAAAAAGTTGACTACTATAAAAAAATGGAGGGTGAAAAATAAATTTAAAAAAGATCCTCTTGTATGAGACCTAATATAAGAAGGTCTTTTTTTTTGCATAATAATTTCTTATTACATGGTTTATAACTATAAATTATTTCCTTATTGCCTTAGAGGGTACTCTAATCGGTATACTTTTACTGTATATGATATATGGAGGAGGATGACGTATGAAATATAGAACAATTGGATCTTTACGTGTTTCAGCTCTGGGGCTAGGTTGTATGGGAATGTCAGAATACTATGGTTATCAAAATGAAGAGAAATCAATTGAAACTCTTAATCATGCTTTAAATCTTGGCGTGAATTTTTTTGATTCAGCAGATCAATATGGGTTAGGAAAAAATGAAGAATTAATAGGGCGCGTTTTGAAAGAGTCGAGGCAGAATATTCATATCGCTACTAAATTCGGTTTTGTCAGAAATGAATCTGGGGCAGTACTGGGGATAAACGGAAGTCCTGAATATGTAAAAAAAGCTTGTGAATCCAGCTTGAAACGTTTGGGAACAGACTATATTGATCTTTATTATTTGCATCGAGTAGATCCTAGTGTTCCCATCGAAGAGACTGTTGGTGCTATGAAGCGATTAGTAGATGAGGGGAAAGTTCGGCATATTGGGCTTTCAGAGGCTTCCGCTCAAACAATTATGCGTGCGCAAAAAGTGCATCCTATAGCAGCGCTACAAACAGAATACTCACTATGGAGTAGGGATATAGAAGAAGGAATTTTACCACTTTGCCGTGAGCTAAATATTGCGATAGTCCCTTATAGTCCTTTAGGACGTGGATTTTTATCTGGGAAAATTAAATCTATTAATACTCTAGTAGAAAATGATTATAGAAGGAATACACCGCGTTTCCAAGATGAGAATTTTAATCATAATCGTTCGCTGGTAAATAAATTAGAAGATTTAGCCCACCAATTAAATGTTAGTACTTCGCAACTTGCTTTAGCATGGTTATTAGCTAATGGAGAAGATATTATTCCAATACCTGGAACGAAGAAAGCTCAATATTTAGAAGAGAATATGGCCGCAATAGATATTGAATTGACTAAGGATATCAAAGATTTTATAGAGAAAGTCATCCCAAGGGATGTAGTGATAGGAGAGCGCTATCCTATAAGTTCTATGAAATTATTAGACGAGTGAAAGAAGTGAAGAAAGTCGGAAATTCGGAAAAATATGTATGTTTTAAGCGTTACACAATTTTTAGTCATGTCTGCATTTAGCTATTTATGAAGGCAATAAGTCAAGAGAAGTACGACGAAGAAGAAGATATTCCTCATAGCGGATAAAAACTATATGAAAAGCGAACCAGCTATACTGGGACTCACTTTTCATATGGCCTCTAAAACGGATCAACTTCAGCTAAGTCAGGATTGGCATTCGGGCTTGTTAAAAGATTTTTTAGTTCACCTACTTCTGAGAGAGCGACGAGGATATAACCACTAATAAGGACGATGAGTCCGATGACACGTAATGTTTGCAATTTAATGTCGCGGCTATTTTCTTCTGAGTTGTTTTGGGGCGTTGAAGGTGGATTGTTATTCATAATATGGCTCCCATCTTTTTTATTTATCCCGCTATTTGCGGGCAGTAAGACTCCCACCACAAATTTCGGCGAATGCGAGGAAATTAGGTGGGAGATAATTGCCCGTAAATGCCTTCACTTTATATGTGCGAAATCAATATTTAACGTATGGATAGGAATTATATAGTCATTTTCACTATATGAGAACTGCCTATGAAGAGTGAATAGAAATTTTAGGACAAAAAAAGAGGCTGTGATGTGCAGCCTCTTTTCTCGTTAAAATGAAGAAATCCGTTTCTTCGTTTTTGGTACAATAATAAATTTGATCCAGAGTAACCCGATAATCAGAATGATAAGGCTATGTAAAAATTGTACGGTAGCAATGAGTATAACACTTGAAAATACAATGAGTTGAATGCTTAGTAATATAAAGATTAAGCGAAGAAATTGATTCATTCGTTTTTCAGTATCAATTGGATATAATGCTACAATAATATTTCCCGAAAAATATTTCCACAGGGAACGTAGCTGCATAGAAATCATATATAGGACGATATATGCGATGGCGCCTTTTACGTATATGTTTGGTATAAAATATAAGGCGAAGGCACCAATCAATCCTAAGAGCCTGTTTATAGTCTTATAAATATGTTAGGATGTATGCAAAAACAGGAGATGAGTGTATGTCTTATCCAAGTGATATCAGCCGTGAAAAATTCGAGATCATTCGTGAGGAACTAGAAACGTTTAGCAAACGCACAAGTCCGCGAAAGTATGACCTTTATGATGTGTTCAATGCACTACTCTATGTTCTGAGTACAGGCTGCCAGTGGCGTGCTTTACCAAAAGATTATCCCAAATGGCAAAATGTTTACCGCTACTATGCAAAATGGAGTAAATCCAATGCCGAAGGTAGTAGTCTATTAGAGACCTTATTAAAAAAATTGTTGGGCAAATAAGGGAAGCAGTGAATCGCCCCAAAAGCTCTAGCTTTAATATTGTCGATGCCCAAAGTGTTAAGAATGCAGATACGGCTGAACAAAAAGGTTATGATGGTGATAAGAAAGTTTCTGGTATTAAACGACATATCAGTGTAGATATTCTTGGATTTCCCCATGCAATCCATGTTACCACTGCCAATGTCACAGATCGAAAAGGCGCACTCGAAATGTACGAGCAATATCCTGAATTGAAAGAAACCATAGAAGCCATCCTCACGGATGGTGGGTACACAGGAGAAAAGTTTCAAAAAGAAATTCAAAAGCTATTGAATGCTGAAGTACAAGTTGCCAAGCGGTCCGAATTGCATCAATTTCAAGTGATCCCTAAAAGATGGATCGTAGAGCGCTCATTTGCTTGGTTAGAAAAATACAGACGATTGTTCAAAAATGTAGAGAGAAAACTAGAAACAAGTAAACAAATGGTTGTCCTAGGATTTCTCGCTATTTTAATAAAAAGATAAGACTATAAACAGGCTCTAAGCGAATATATATACCGAAATAATCATTCCCACGTAAAAACGCTAGTGTATGTAAATAGAAGAAAGTTGCTCGTTTTTTATGTAATAAAGGTTCAATCCAATTTGTAAGCCATTTTCTTTTATTTACTTGCTTATTCAGTTGCGGAACATCGGTGAAAATGCTAGCAAATTGATAAAAACGAACGTCCATTTTTTCTTCTTGCTCGATTATGTAATCCCACGGTATTCGTTTTGTAGGCTGTTTTTTCGTATATAGAAGCAGGAAAGCAAGTAGTAAGAGTAATCCGCCCAATATGAGAACATTTGCTGAGTAAAACAGCATGTAAATGATTAGGGCGTTACAAGTAATACGAATAATGAACCATATGTTTCTTTCATAACTATCACGCCACATCCAATGTATGTACATATTCCAAGCTTTCGTAATCATTAAAACGATAAAGATTGTACATAAGAAAGATACCGTTACTTGTAATGATTGCAGGGCAAGTGGAACGAGAATCAGGAACGTAAATAATAATGGAAAAAGCTGAATGATGTAATTATATAGAAGAGATTTTTTAAAATAAGATGTTAATTTCTCTTCTAATGCAAGCAAATAGACAGCATCAGGTTTTTGAATAAATGTACGGATCGGGCATCTTGTTATAATGAATGTCAGTACAATGGTGATGAGTAGTAAAGATATTCCTTTAGAAGGAGATGTTTTTAGAAACTGAGCATAGTAGTATGCGCCAACGCATGAAATAAAGATAAAGCTATATAGTAAACCGTTAATCATACGTGCAAAGTATGTAATGATATTTTGCATATGTTGTTGGAAGCGACTGCTCCATAGTGATTCGATTGACATGTTTTTCACCTCTTTGTTCTATTATATATGTTTTATAAAAGAAAAAACGAGCAAATTGCGTTATGCAACTTGCTCGTTTTTCTTTTCGTTATTTTTTTTCTGATCACGATTCATTAATGGATAGAAAGCAAATCCGATTACGAACAAACCAATTCCGAGAAGGAATGTTTTTATATCGGATGCGCCGGTTTTAATAACCCATAGTGCGTAGCAAAGTGCGATCACTGCGACTATACCATCTGTAATTCTTGCCCGCATTTCATTTTTATATGTTTCACCAGTTGCGACTAGTTTTAACTGGAAGATTGGTGAAACGAGATATGGAATGAGGTAGGCCAGTGTTGATACGGTAATAACGAATGTATAAGCTTCCGCAATTGTTCCTGATAGTGTTGAGAATAAGAACACTTGCGACATAATGTTTGTTAGTCGTAATGAGTAAATTGGGCTTCCTTTTTTATTTGTTTTTGTGAAGAAGGAAGGGAAGAAACCTTCTTTTGCTGCTTGATAAGGTACTTCTGAGCTTAATAAAATCCAGCCTAATATTGAACCGAATAGGGAAGTAAGAGCAAGTAATGCCATAAGTTTCCCACCACCGTGACCCATTGCAGCGTTTAATGCATCTGCTAATGGACGTTCAGAAGCTTGTAATTTATCAACGTGAAGTACACCCATTGTTAAAATTGTAATTCCTAAATAAATTGCAACTGTTATTAATAAACCGGCAACAGTCGCACGTTTTACCGTTTTGGGAGAAGTAGCTCGGTTTGATAAAAGAACGGCGGATTCAATCCCAATAAATGCCCAAAGCGTTGTAAGAGCCGCTAAATTCACTTGTGAAAGGAGACCGTGTGATACGCCTTCTTTATCGATCATCGGTGTGTACCATTGTCCAAACTTTGAAGCTTCGAACGCAAATAACGTAACGACAATGAATAGAAGGAATCCAGTTACTTTCGTTGTTGTTGCTAAGAAGTTTAGTTTCCCAGCTCCGCTTACACCGTTTGTTAATATTAAATGAGTTCCCCAAAGTAAGACGGAACAAATAGTAAATGTAATGAGCTTTCCAACTTCTATATCGAACGAGCCGATTGAAAACAATAGTCGCGTATCTTTCATAATCGGGAAGAAGAGTGATAAATATCCCGCGAAAGATGTAATGATGGCAACGTTACTTGCCCAGTTTGCAACCCAATATCCCCATACCATGCTGAAACCAGCCATTTTCTTTCTTTTTGGTGTTGAGAATAAAGCATATGCATGACTTTGTGGTCCTGTCGTTAAATCAGGACGACGAATTGCTAAATTACCGAAAACAAGAGCTAGCATTAAAACACCAAACCCTGTTGTTAACCAAGCTAAAGTGACACCGAGAGGGCTAGCTGTTTGTGCTAACGTACTTGGCACCATGAAAATACCAGCGCCAACCATGTTACCGACAACGAAAGCTGTTAGTACCCAAAAGCCCCATTTTTTTTGTTGCATAGAAAATACCTCCAAAGTTAGTATAACCAAGTCAAGCGAGGAGATATGTATGTCTTCCTGATAAGGAAGAGAAGGTCCAAACAAAACAAAAAAAGCACGTAATTTGCCGCTACATGCTTTCTATCTTATAAGAAACCCACGACATACCTCTCGATAGCTCTCCACAAACGAAACGTTTGTGACAGTTCTGCACTTATTAAATGCAGACCCAGCAAGCGTGCATGGTGGACACGACTTACTTCGGCAATCATTCCTTTCTCATTCCTTCATCAATGCCACTACATCTCCTGAAATGATACTCTTAATGACTGCAACCTCTACCTCACCGAGATACGAATGAGGATTTAAATATTAAATTAACGTATTTAAGAGTAACAAATGTATTTTTATACGTCAATGGATATGGTAATAATCAGATTATAGAGAAGAGTTCGTTATTGAGGGATTGGAGGGTTTGAGACGGATTCATTGAATAAATTCCAATAGGGAATTTACTTTTAATGGGAATGGGGATTATTTAAATGATACGTGCTTATAGTAGCAAAAAGGATAGAATCGGTATGTTAAATTTAATAAAAAGTCTGGGGACAGAAGAAGAGATAGGTTCTTTAGATGATATTGTATCGAATTCCACGCATTTTCTTTTATATAACCAAAATGGGATTGAAGGATTCGCGTATTCATCCTTTTATACAAATAGTAATGGAGAGTCTATTGGTCAAATAAGTGTATATGTGGAACCTGGTTCTCGTTTGAAAGGTATTGGTTCTGCCTTATATGAGGAAATAGAGGAATGTATTTCTGAAATGAAACCGAATTTTGTGTGTACCTATATGAAAGTTGAATCAGAAAATTGTATTTGTTTTGCTAAGAAAATGGGATTTGAAAGATGGTGGGGATCGCTTGAATTGATATATAAGGGAGGGAGTTTTCCTGAAACCGATCTCAAATTTATTAAGTATGAAGATAAATTTTTTAACCAGTTTGTAACAATGGTACAGGAATGTTATTACGAATTGCATGAAAGGAATGATATGAAGCCTTATCTTGCTCCAGAAGATAGTATAAAAAAATACAAATTGAACAATGAAAGTAATGTGTATGTGGTTTTTAAAAATGAACAGTTGGTTGCATCAGTTACAGTAGGGGAAGGGACAATAGAGAATTTAATGGTTGCACAAAGTCAGCAAGGAAATGGATATGGACGTAACGCCTTGCAATTTGGGATGAACAAGTTGTTAGAAGTTGGGTACGAAGATATTAGACTCTGTTATATAGAAGGAAATGAAAGTGCTGAGAGGTTATACAAATCTGTAGGGTTTAAGCCGCTTCATAATACGCAGGTGTATCAGAAATTTAAAAAGCAGCTGACCTAAATATTAGATCAGCTGCTGAATATAAGATTAAACTAAGTTTAATACAGTTACTTTTTCACGTGTCATAGACTCAAGGCTCTTACGAATACCTTGTGCGCCCATGCCTGAACCTTTTACACCGATGAATGGGAAGTGGTCAGGTCCGCGCTCTGTGCGTCCGTTAATTTGAACAGAACCAGTTTCGATTTTGTTAGCAATTGCAAATGCTTTGTTAATGTCTTTTGTGAAGACACTTGCTTGCAAGCCGAACTCTGATTTGTTAGCAATTTCAATTGCTTGCTCATCTGAAGAAACACGGATGATTGGAAGGATTGGGCCAAATGGCTCTTCCCAAGCAACTTTCATTTCTTCTGTTACGTGGTCGATTAATGTTGGGT
This sequence comes from Bacillus silvicola, assembly GCF_050524305.1. Lineage (NCBI taxonomy): Bacteria > Bacillati > Bacillota > Bacilli > Caryophanales > Bacillaceae > Bacillus > Bacillus silvicola. The sequence continues at coordinate 301,116 of NZ_JBNGVC010000013.1, read as the reverse complement.
AAATTAGGTTACGCTCACGTTTGTTACCGATAACGATTGTAGCACCTTTTTTAACAGCGTCGTCAACTAAACCTTGAACGAAGTCAGCAGATTTATCGTCGATTAATGGAACGATTGTGCTGTCTTGTTCTGGAGATCCAACTGATAGTTCAGCTACTTGCGCTTTTACTAAGTCAACAAGCTCGTCCGCTACGTTTTCGTGTACAAGTACACGTTTAATAGCTGTACAACGTTGACCAGAGTAAGAGAATGCACCGCTTACGATATGGTTTGCAGCATCTTGTAAGTCAGCATCTTCACGAACGATACCAGGGTCTTTACCACCAAGTTCTAGTACAAGTGGAATCATTGCAGCTTTTTTCGCTAAATGTTTACCTGTGTTTGTACCACCTGTGAACGATACCATATTGATACCTTCGTGTTCTACTAAGTAGTCACCAATTACAGAACCGCGTCCTGTAGCTACATTTACAAGACCTTTTGGAAGGCCAGCTTTATGAAGTGCTTCAACCATTTTAATACCGCTAATTGCACCTTGAGTTGCTGGTTTGAAAATAACAGCGTTACCCATAATTAATGCTGGTGCAAGTTTTGCAGCAGATAAGTTTACTGGGTAGTTAAATGGTGCGATTGCTAATACAACACCAAGTGGTGCGCGTTGGATGATCGCAAGTTTAGATTTCGTTCCACCAGGGAAGCTATCACCCATCATGCTTTCTCCGTGTATATGTAAAGCTTCTTCGATAGTATAACGAATGAAGTCAGCTGTACGAACAACTTCTTTCTTCGCATCTTTATATCCTTTACCGACTTCTTTCATAATGATATCGGCAATTTCATCTTGCATATTTACGAGCTCATCAGCCCATTTATATAAATATTTTGCGCGATCTTGTAGAGAAGCTTCAGCCCATGATTTTTGAGCTTCTTTTGCAGACGCAATTGCTTCATCTACTTCTCCGCGAGTAATTGCTTGTACTTGACCAATTACTTCGTGTAAGTATGGAGATGGAATTTCGATTGTTTGACCTGAAGAGCTTTCTCTCCATTCTCCGTTTAAATAAAATTTGTACGTATTGCTAGTTGTCATGATTAGTCCTCCTAAAATAGCAACTTGTAAGAGTGAGTATAAGGTGATTGTAGGGGGTTTGATAACATTTTTCAAATGAAATGTTTGTGAAAACGATTTCTTATTCTTTTTTTATTTTGTATGCCCTTTCTTACAGAAGATTCTCTTATTTCAAACTGAATTATAAAGTAGAATGCATCACTTTCATTTTTTGTGATAAAAGATTATTTTATTCTAAAGCGAAAAAACAATTGACAGAATACTCAATAAAGTTGTAAGATTATAAATGGAAAATAAATGAAGGGGGTGTGCGTAATGATTGTAATCGTAAATGTAATGGGCTTAGCTGTATTAAACGGCGGAAAACATTCATATTATTACGCAACCCGTGCGGATATATAGGACTTTTTTGTCTTATGAGAAGCGTACGTTGCGCATATCGTAACGTACGCTTCTATGCATTTTTGTGCATATCGTCAAGCGACGGTATGCTTTTTTTTGTCCAATTTGCTTGTTTCCATACTTTGTATGGTTACTATAAAACTGAAATTTGGAAGGTGGAAAAATGTGATGAGATTGTATGGGTTACGAAATGTAAATGTGATGGGTTTGGATAGCGGATAAAGAAATGAGGGTTAAACGAAAACGAGAAGGGAGAGGTTACATTGTTTTCAGTATTACTAAAGTTAAGATGGTTTTTTAAAGAGCATTGGAAGAGATATAGCATCGCGATTGGTGCGCTTTTAATTGTAAATATAGTTGAAGTCATTCCCCCAAAAGTACTAGGGGTTACGATTGATAATATAAAAACAGGAACGTTAACGAATGCAGCAATTATGGAGTCTATTCTTATTTTAATAGGAGTTACGATAGTTGGATATGCTCTTACTTTTGTTTGGCAACATCAATTGTTTGGAGGTGCGTTTGTACTTGAGAAGACGATGCGCTCGAAATTTATGGGGCATTTGCTCAAGATGACACCGACGTTTTATCAAAAAAATCGTACTGGCGATTTAATGGCGAGAGCAACAAACGATTTAAAAGCAATCGCTATGACAGCTGGTTTCGGTATATTAACGCTTGTAGATTCTAGTTTATATATGCTTACAATCGTTTTTATGATGGGATTTACAATAAGTTGGGAGCTTACATTAGCGGCCCTTATACCGCTTCCGATTATGGCATATGCGATGAATATATATGGAAAGAAATTGCATGAAAGATTTACAGTTGCGCAAGATGCGTTCGGTGATATGAACGATAAAGTACTTGAATCAATTGCTGGTGTGCGCGTGATTCGTGCATACGTACAAGAGAACGCAGATCAGGAAAGATTTCATCATTTAGGAGATGACGTCTACGAAAAAAATATGAAAGTAGCAAGAATCGATGCGTTATTCCAACCAACTGTGAAAATGCTTGTTGGCCTTAGTTATTTAATTGGTTTAGTTTACGGTGCATACCTCGTATTTCAATCAAAGGTAACACTTGGTGAGCTCGTTTCTTTTAACGTGTATTTAGGGATGATGATTTGGCCGATGTTTGCAATTGGTGAATTAATTAATGTTATGCAAAGAGGAAATGCGTCGCTCGACCGTGTGAATGAAACGTTAGCGTATGAACCAGATGTAAAGAATCCGAAAAATCCAAAGCTTGTACAAGAGCCTGATTACATTCAATTTGATAACGTTACTTTTTCATATCCTTCATCAAATGAAACGAATTTGAAAAATGTTTCGTTTACATTAAAACAAGGGGAGACGCTTGGGATTGTTGGGAAAACAGGAAGCGGAAAAACGACGCTCGTACGTCAACTTCTTCGTCAATATCCACTTGGAGATGGGGATATTGCAGTCTCTGATGTGACGTTAGATAACATAACGAATGAAAATGTACTCGGGTGGATTGGGTATGTACCTCAGGAACATATTTTGTTCTCGAAAACAGCGAGGGAAAATATTTTATTCGGAAACCGAGAAGCGACGGAAGAAGAACTCGAGAAAGCGATTGAAATCGCAGCGTTTACAAAGGATTTAGAGTTTTTACCAGAAGGGTTAGAAACGCTCGTTGGAGAGAAGGGTGTTTCTTTATCAGGAGGGCAAAAACAAAGGATTTCAATTGCGCGAGCTGTAATTCAAAATCCAGAAATTTTAATTTTGGACGATTCTTTATCAGCTGTTGATGCTCGTACGGAAGCAGCGATTATTGAAAATATAAGAACAGAAAGAAGCGGAAAAACGACGATTATTACGACGCACCGTTTATCAGCCGTACAACATGCGGATTGGATTCTCGTTATGGATGAAGGTGAAGTAATGGAAGAGGGTACGCATAATCAGCTTATTAAAAGTGGAGGCTGGTATGCAGAGCAGTTCGAAAGACAACAAGGTGAAAATGAAAGTGCGGATAGTGGGGTGAAAATATGAGTGTTTCAAAACGATTGTTTCAATACGCGATGAAAGTAAAAGGGCCGATTTTTGCAGCAATGGCGATGCTATTTGTTTTCGTTATCGCAGAACTCGCGGGTCCTTTCGTCGCAAAAACGATGATTGATGAGCATATCGTTGGAATAGAGAGACCTTGGTATGAAACAGAAAAGAGTGAGGATGCTGTTTCATATAATGGCGCCTTGTATAAGCGAAGTGATCGCTTTGAGGAAGGTGAGAAAAAAGGGAAAGAGGTTCGGGTTATTCAAGTTGGTTTTCAGTACTATTTTGTACCAAATAAAATAACGCTTGAAGGAACTCGTTCTGTTAAGGGTGATGTGCTTACAGTACAAAGTGGTAAGGCAGTGCAGGTTTATAAAGCGAAAGCCTTAACGAAAGAGGAAGTATTTGCGTTTTATAAACCAGAAATAAATCGATTATTACTACTCGGCGGTGGATATTTCGCTTTATTAGTAGTTGTATCATTATTTGCATACGGAAAGCAGTTTTTCTTACAGAAGGCAGCAAACAAAATTATTCAAATTATGAGGGAAGATGTCTTTTCCCATATTCAAACGTTGCCGATTCGTTATTTCGATCATTTACCAGCAGGGAAAATTGTATCGCGTGTCACGAATGATACGGAAGCGATTCGTGATTTATATGTAACGGTGCTTGCGACATTCGTCTCTAGTATCATTTATATTATCGGGATATTCGCTGCGCTATTTTTACTCGATGTAAAATTGGCGACGTTATGTTTACTTATCATCCCAATTTTAATCGTTTGGGCAATTCTTTATAGAAAGTATGCGTCTGTATACAATCATAAAATGCGTTCACGTTTATCTGATATTAACGGAACAGTGAATGAATCGATTCAAGGGATGCCAATTATTCAAGCGTTCCGTCAAGAGCGTGAAACGAAAAAAGAGTTTGAAGAATTAAATGGCGATTATTTTAAGTATCAAAATAAAATTTTAAATTTAAATGCAGCAACTTCGCATAACTTAGTGTCTGTATTAAGAAATATCGCTTTTACAGGTGTGATTTGGTATTTCGGTGGTGCTTCATTAAGTGCTTCAGGCGTCATTTCGCTGGGGATACTGTATGCGTTCGTGGATTATTTAACACGATTGTTCTCACCAATTACAAATATGGTTAATCAGCTTGCTAATTTAGAACAATCGCGCGTTGCATCAGAGCGTGTTTTTGAATTGTTAGAGGAAAAAGGGGAAGCGGTAGAAGAAGAACGTATGCCTCGCTTACAAGGAAATGTGAAGTTTGATAATGTGTCGTTTTCTTATAATGGAAAAGATGAAGTGTTAAAAAATATTTCTTTTGAAGCGAAACAAGGCGAGACAGTAGCGCTTGTCGGTCATACTGGATCAGGAAAAAGTTCCATTATGAATGTACTTTTCCAGTTTTATGAATTTCAAAAAGGAAAGCTTACAATTGATGGTCACGATGTAACAGAGATGCCGAAACAAGCAACTCGTGAACATATGGGAATCGTACTGCAAGATCCGTTTTTATTTAGCGGGACAGTGGCATCTAATGTTAGCTTAGAGAATGAAAACATTTCAAAGGATCGCATCGTAAAAGCATTGCGTGATGTTGGTGCTGAAAGATTTGCGAACAATATAAATGAAGAAATCACAGAAAAGGGAAGCACGCTTTCCACTGGAGAACGTCAGCTTATTTCGTTTGCTAGGGCACTCGCTTTTGATCCGGCGATTTTAATTTTAGACGAAGCAACATCTAGTATCGATACAGAGACAGAAGCGATGATTCAACAAGCGCTAGAAGTTGTGAAAAAAGGAAGAACGACATTTATTATTGCTCATCGCCTTTCAACAATTAAAAGTGCAGATCAAATTATTGTACTTGATAGAGGAACGATTTTGGAAAAAGGATCTCATGATGAATTAATGAAAAAGCGCGGGCGTTATTACGATATGTACAAAACGCAAATGGAAGGAAACCAGAGCGCTTAATATGTAGAGGGGAGAACTTGCGATTTTCGCAAGTTCTTTTTTTAGTGAATCAGGGCAGTTAAATAAGAAGTATTGTTTTACCTTTTTCTATATAAATGCTATATTTAAAAATGTTACTTATTTTTTGTATGTAGCGTTATTTTTCCATTTTGTTTGATTATGAAGAAAAAGGATAAACTAAATAAGAACATTTTCATTGAAAAATTGCTCAAGATTGCATACAATCAATATAGTTTTTAAATTCCTATCAGAATACTTGGAGGATTACTATCATGAAGAAATTATTTTCAGTGCTTGCAGTAACTACATTAGCGATCGGGATTGTAGCCGGCTGCGGTAAAGAAGAGAAAAAAGATACAGCTAGTCAAGACGCATTACAAAAGATTAAACAAAGCGGTGAACTTGTAATTGGTACAGAAGGTACATATCCACCATTTACGTTCCACGATTCAAGCAATAAATTAACTGGATTTGACGTTGAACTATCGGAAGAAGTTGCAAAACGTTTAGGTGTAAAACCTGTATTTAAAGAAACACAATGGGATAGCTTACTTGCTGGCCTAGACGCAAAACGTTTCGATATGGTTGCAAACGAAGTTGGTATTCGTGAAGATCGTCAAAAGAAATACGATTTCTCTAAACCATACATTTCATCTTCAGCGGCATTAGTTATCGCAAAAGATAAAGATAAGCCTGCTACATTTGCTGATGTAAAAGGGTTAAAAGGAGCACAATCTTTAACAAGTAACTATGCAGATATTGCTAAGAAAAACGGTGCAGAAATCGAAGGTGTAGAAGGATTTAGCCAAGCGGCAGAATTATTAGCTTCAGGACGCGTTGATTTTACAATTAATGATAAGTTATCAGTATTAAATTATTTAGAAACGAAAAAAGATGCAAAAATTAAAATTGTAGATACAGAAAAAGAAGCTTCACAAAGTGGATTCTTATTCCGTAAAGGTAGCGATAAGCTTGTACAAGAAGTAGATAAAGCGTTAGAAGATATGAAAAAAGACGGTACGTATGACAAAATAACGAAAAAATGGTTCGGTGAAAATGTTTCTAAGTAGTGTAGTGGTCTCAGATCGACTGTCTACTTGGATAGATATTATGCAGTCTTCCTTCATGCCTATGCTGAAGGAAGCTGTATTTACGACAATTCCATTAACGCTTATTACATTTATTATCGGTATTATACTTGCGACGCTAACAGCGCTCGCTCGTATTTCAGGTAGTCGTATTTTACAATGGATTGCTCGTATCTATGTATCTATCATTCGCGGAACGCCACTTCTTGTACAGTTATTTATTATTTTCTATGGTCTTCCAACTCTTAATATTGAGGTTGAGCCATATACAGCAGCAATTATTGGTTTTTCATTAAATGTTGGTGCATATGCATCTGAAATTATTCGTGCTTCTATTCTTTCTATTCCGAAAGGACAGTGGGAAGCAGCTTACACAATTGGGATGACATATCCACAAGCATTAAAACGTGTTATTTTACCGCAAGCAACGCGTGTATCTATTCCGCCGCTTTCGAATACATTTATTAGTTTAGTGAAGGATACGTCATTAGCGTCGTTAATTTTAGTAACAGAAATGTTCCGAAAAGCGCAGGAAATTGCGGCAATGAACTATGAGTTTTTAATTGTTTATTTCGAAGCAGGTCTAATTTATTGGGTAATTTGCTTCTTATTATCTATCGTGCAACAAATATTAGAAAAACGTTCAGAACGTTATACTCTAAAATAACCCTTTCATAAAAGGAGTTTTTGTTTTTATGATTTCAATTCAACATTTACAAAAAAGTTTCGGAGATAATACCGTACTAAAGCATATAGATTTATCAGTTGAGAAGGGCGAAGTGGTTGTTATTATCGGGCCATCTGGATCTGGTAAAACAACGTTCTTACGTTGCCTCAACGTGTTAGAAACGCCGAACGCTGGTAGCATTCGTATCGGCAATAAAGAGCTTGATTTCGCTCAAAAAGTATCGAAGAAAGATATTGTAAATCTTCGTACGCAAACAGGTATGGTATTCCAGCACCATAATCTATTTCCTCATTTAACGGCACTTCAAAATGTAATGGAAGGGCTCGTTACAGTGAAAAAGATGGAGAAAGAAGAAGCGAAGAAAAAAGCAAACTATTTCCTTGAAAAAGTTGGTCTTGCGGATAAAGTAGACTTATATCCGTTCCAATTATCAGGTGGACAACAACAGCGCGTTGGAATCGCTCGTGCGCTTGCGATGGAGCCGGAAGTTTTACTATTTGATGAACCAACGTCAGCACTTGATCCTGAGCTAGTTCAAGAAGTTTTAAAGGTTATGAAAGAACTTGCTAAAGAAGGAATGACGATGGTCATTGTAACGCATGAAATGCGCTTTGCTCATCAAATTGCGAACCGTGTTATTTTCATGGATGGCGGTGTCGTTGTCGAACAAGGTACACCGGAAGATGTATTTACAAATCCAAAAGAAGAACGAACGAAGAAGTTTTTACAAATGTTGCAATAAATTAAGGAAGGTCTCAAGGCATATGCCTTGAGACCTTTTTGCCATATATATTTATTTTTGGAATCCGCCAAGGCTTTGCTCAGCCATTGCAACTAGACGTTTTGTAATTTCTCCACCAACAGAACCGTTAGCGCGAGCCGTAGAATCTGCTCCTAATTGTACACCAAATTCTTGAGCGATTTCGTACTTCATTTGATCGATTGCAGCTGTTGCTCCTGGTACTACTAATTGATTGTAAGAACTTTGGTTTGCCATAGGAATATATCCTCCTTAGAGTTATAAAAATTTTTTTGGTTGGACTAGCTGGATTTGAACCAGATTATCGCCCCGTTTGGCGCTAATCCATCGGTAATTAAGTTTGTACTCATAGTATGGATGTTACCTAGAAAGATATACAAAATAATAATTTGTAAATTTTGTAAAAAAATCTTCGCTATTTTGTAAATTATGAAATAAGAGTAATCGTTGTATTTTTAAGAAAGAAGGCTAAACTAAGAGCGAAATCATCTACGTTTAAATTCTATATATAATCAGCTGTGCTTACAGCTTAGTAAAATAAAAATTAAATTGGTATTAACTTCATAGTTCTGTTTTAATCCGGGATGGGGCAGGAAAAGGTACTGACTGACCGCTCTTATGCACGGCTAGAATCTAAAAAGGATAACATATGGAGGAATCACGATGGGAATTTGCCCGCTTTGCAATGCATTAGAATCACAAACATATTCTTGTCAAAATTGCCAAGGAATACTCCAAGATTATGGGAAAACTGTGGATTACATAGATGATTACAGTGCATATATGGATCAGGAATTATTAAGTGCGGTAGATGGTTTAACACATAATAATTCAAATGAATATTGCAATCATATTTTTTATTGCGGAGTATGTAATGTGGAAACGGAAGTTGTAGTGAAGTTTGTATAAAGTGAAACTTTAATCAGTGGGGGTTTTGTTCATCCCCACTAATTATTAGCCCGTAACAATCGGGCGTTTACGGGCAGCCTGACTCCAGCCGAATTTTGAGGTGGGAGTTTTACTGCCCACAAATAGCGGGATAAATAGAAAACTTCCACCTTATGAGTGAGGTGGAAGTTTTTGTTTTTTTATTTGTGAGTTAATCATAGGGGACGGGATATTTTCAGTGTTAGGTGCAGGATTTGATTGTATTTGAGATATTTTTTCTTTCGAATCGCGCAAAGAGTGTTCAGTTAAATAGATGGCATATTCATAAAATAATTGACGCGTAAGCTCGCTTTGTTCTTTTAACTTTTCATCTTGGAATACAGTTCGCCCCGGTTTAGAATTTGCTTCAAATAACCACGGATTTTCCGCTGTATCTAAACCGATATCGAAACCAATCTCTCCAATGTTCCCGGTTACTTGTTGATCAAGTGCGTAACTGATTTGTAAGGCTGTTTGTTTTAGTTTATTTTCAATTTGAACTTGCTTTGTTGAATCAGGAAATAGTTCCTGAAGTAATTTCGTATCACCGCCGCTATTTACATGAGTTGTTAAGCTACCTTTGCCGGCGATTTTTGCGACGATTGCACTGACTACCCAATTACCAAAATGGTTTTTATTTGTATGAATGCGAAAATCGACGGGTTGCCCTTCGAAGCGGAGCAGTGAGATACCTTGTTGTACGATAAACTTTTTTAAATCATGTCCTTTTAACACATGGTTCAGAAGAGCTTCTAATGATTGATACTTTCTTAGTTTATTTTGGTCATTTTCACGATAACGACAATAGTAGCAATTCTCCGTTTGGGAATAGAGTATTTGATGAATATTTCTTCCGAAGCTACCATGTATCGGCTTCATATAAATGTACTTATACGTACCGAGAAGTCGTTCTACTTGTTCAAAATGTTGAAATGCTTCTGTTTTTGGTAAGAATGGTTGAATCGAATCTTCTTTTATTAGAAGTTGATGAACTTCCCATTTGTTGAAAAAACCTGGATTAAACCATGGAATCGCATAGTCACTTTCTAATCGTTTTTTTGCTCTTATGATAGGTTTGTAATTTTCTGCTTGGCGATTGGGTAAACGGTCGTAAATGACATTTGGTAAAGGGACTTTGTTCTTTACCCATTTGCTATCTTGAAAGAAGTACCCTTCAATTGTTTCCTCTTCCCAGTTTATATGTTGAAGGCCAAAGACAAATACAAATGGCTGTAATGTGAATGGTGGTGTTAATAACTCACTGAGAGAGATGGAACGACTTCCTAAAGGAGAATTAGAATCATCGTTAAAGCCAGTTGTGAAAATCCCGATTAATGGGCCGAAAACAATGGTTTGATTGTGTAAGAAGGCATGAATTGTTGCTGAATGCGGTAGTAAAAGATCGGCTGCAATCTGTTCGCCAATAATAATTTCTCGCGTGAATGAATAATGAATTTTAATATTCTCACATGCAATATAACGTAAGCCAAAGGAAAGGGATGTAATTGGCGGTGTAATAGAAAAAACGTAAGGTAAAGTAATACTATTTGGATGCTCATCTGAAATACTTAATGTATATATGTGCTCTTTCAACGGGTGTCTCCTCCTTTCGTTATGGTGTAAATCGGCTAAACTTTAATGGACCATGAAAAATTTGTTCGGCTAATTGGTCGTTGTACTTGGTGTAAATTTCGTATGACGGCATTGTATTGACGTACATAAGCCAAATGGCACCTTTGTGATCCATAATGGTAGAAAGCTCTAATTCAAATAATGAAGAATAGGACTGATCAAGTGTTTTAAAAACTTCAGTTACAACGTCATGTAAAGCATCTTTCAATAATTGAACGCCAGTTGAAGAAAGTAAATATTTAATTTTAGGAAATGGATGTAACATAGAACGTTCTGTTGCTGAAAGTAAAAATTGTGTAGGGAAGGTATCCTTTTGTATAAATTGACCGAGTACTTCCCAATTCTGTTCTTTATTTTTTTGCATAATGGTTCGAATATGAATTGGATATGATAGTTGATTTGGAGGTTGTAACATTGGATGAATCATATAACGGGATGCGTGTATGTGAAATTTGCACCATGATATAAATTCATCTGTCCGTTTGAATTGAGTAGAAGTATGATGCTGTTCATTTATTGTATCGACATGAAATGTTTTATTTTTGTAAGTGGCCCGATATAAATTTTCATTGGAATGTATATTGATTGGTCTTATAATGATATCTCTTGTTTCTAGTAGTAATTTAAAAATTCCTTGTACTGTCCCTTTTTTTATTTTTGGTACGTAAGGAGAAAGACGTTTATTAGTAAGAAAAAGATTGTGCAAATCGTTTGGATTAATAAGAGTGTTGTTTAAAAAAGTAGTGGAAGAACGTTTGTGTAATGAATGAATAATCGCATTTGCTTGTTGGAATTCCTCATCCTCTTTGAAATGACAACGATCATATATATATGAAGGAATGGGAAAGGTTTGATTTATCCAATTTCCTGTATCTGTATCGTAAATAAGACCGGAAATAAGATCTGTCTTTGAATCAATGCTAAACGGTGTGAATTGAGCAACGACGTTATGATAAAGACGAGCACGCTTAGCGATTTCGGTGTAATACGTTTGCTCGTGATGGAGCCCGGAAGTTAAAAGACCAAGAACCAACGAAATCACTCCTTTATTAACAAGATGTTTGCATAATAGGCGAAGTTATATATTGCAAATACGTTTTTATACTATTATACTTTTGTCCGTATGATGATATGCTATAGTTTTGGAGAAGTGAAAGGTTGATTGTGATGAATATATGGTTGAATATGTTAACAACGACAGGACTCGGGGCAATTATTGGAGGGTACACAAATCATTTAGCAATAAAAATGTTATTTCGTCCTCATCGTCCTATATATATTGGGAAGTTTCAAGTTCCATTTACGCCAGGGTTAATTCCGAAGCGCCGTGATGAGCTTGCTGTTCAATTAGGAAAAATGGTTGTAGAGCATTTGTTAACACCAGAAGGAATCGGAAAGAAGCTAACAAATGAAGAGTTTCAAGTCGGTTTAATCCGCTGGGCGCAAGTTGAAGTTGAGAAAGTAATTACGAATGAACAATCGTTACGGGATATGTTAGAAAAATGGAATTTAACACATGTCGAAGAAGAGGCGACTCAAAAAATCGAACATGTTATTACAGGAAAAATTCATGCATTTTTAGCAGAGTATTATACATATACATGGGAACAAGCATTGCCTCATTCTGTTCATGAAAAAGTAGAGCATGCGATTCCGAATATCTCGGCGTTTATTTTAGAGCGAGGAATTCGCTTTTTTGAAAGTGAAGAAGGAAAAGCACGTCTTTCAAAAATGATTGATGATTTCTTTGCTTCTAGAGGAACGCTACTTAACTTAGTCGGAATGTTTTTAGGGAATGTCAGTTTAGTGGATCGAGTACAGCCAGAAGTCATTAAGTTTTTAGGGCAAGATGGCACGAAGCAGATTTTAAGTGATGTACTGCAAAAAGAGTGGGAAAAGTTAAAAGGAAGAGATGTAAAAGAATTAGAAACGTTTGTAGAAAAAGAAATGATTGTGAAATCCATATTGTCAGCAGTTAAAGTTGAGGAAACAGTGAGTAAATTTTTAAATCAATCTGTTCAGCAAGTATGTGAGCCAGTTCGAGAAACAATCATGGAAAAGGTAGTCCCAAGTGCAGTAACGAAAGGATTGAAGTGGGGGACAGAAAACGTAGAAAGTATATTAAACAATCTACACCTTGCGGAAATTGTACAGCAAGAAGTGTCTACATTTTCAACAGAGAGACTAGAGGATCTAGTCTTATCTATAACAAAAAATGAATTGAAAATGATTACGTATTTAGGGGCATTATTAGGAGGAATGATCGGACTCGTGCAAGGATTGTTACTGTTGTTCCTTAGGTAATAGAAGCGAATACATAGAAATAAAAGTGAAATTTCTTCACATCTCTTGCATAGTTTGATATGGTAAGAAGAGGTGCGTATGTAAATGCACTTAAAAGGCAGTGCGAGCGAAAAGCGCTAGCCTTCTAAAGGAGGAAAAATAAAATGACAAAAAACATTCATGATGTTGCATATGAATTACAAAAAACAATCGCTGAAAACGAAGATTTCCAAACATTAAAAGCAAGCTACGCAGCAGTACAAGGAGATGCAGTTTCAAAGAACTTATTCGATGAGTTCCGCATGATGCAACTTGGCCTACAACAAAAAATGATGCAAGGTCAAGAAATCACTGAAGAAGATAACCAAAAAGCACAAGAAGTTGTAGCTCGTATTCAACAAGATGCTAAAATCACAAAGTTAATGGAAACTGAGCAACGTTTAAACATCGTTATCACTGACGTTAACAAAATTATCATGAAGCCACTTGAAGAATTATATAACGCGCAACAACAAGCGTAATGATGAAGATGCTCCTAGTATAGGGGCGTCTTTTTTGTTTATGAAATAGATGAATTGCATTTTGATAGTCCATCCACAAAAAAAAGCCCATTCAAAATAGTCTTTTTTAGTGACTATTTTGAATGGGCTTATGATAGATTCAACAATTTTTGAATATTTCATCACTTGTTGAAATACTCAGTTTCAATATTCTTTTCCTTCAAAAACTTTTCAATCTCTTTTTGCTTTCTACCATTAACTTTCTCAAAGCGCTTTGTAAAAGAAAAATCGGCCTTGAATAAGTTACCATCTTGAGCGATTTTTTCTATTTCTTGATCTAGCTCTATTGAAAGTGCGGTAGACGATGAAATAAATTCATAGATTTCTTTTGAAGGCTTTTTGTAATCATTAGGTATAGTGTTGTTACTAATAAAATCATGGAAATTTGCATCATTTTGTTTTGCTAAATCTATTAGTTTTTTTAATTTCTCTCGGTCGGATTCAGTGACATTCTCGTCAGACAGGGCTGATGAAAGGGGAACGGTGTTTTCAAATAACTCTCCGCTATAATCTAAATAATTTTTTATATTTTGTTTCATTTCGTCTTCATTAATATTTTCGTCCTTTTTTTGAGAGTTAAATATATTTTCTGGAATTTTAATAGTAACATCTTTAATAGATTGTACATCGTCTAATTTATCGGATTGTGTATTGTTCATATCATTAGATTGTGCACTGTGTGAACAAGCTGATATAAATAAAAGAGCAAGCAGTATGAGTGGATATAAAGTGTATTTCTTCATTTTAATCTCCTTTTTCATTCATTAATATCTTTGTAAAATGGAAAAATTCCACTTTAAATACTTTACTAAAATTGAGTATACATGTTTTATCATTTGGTAAGATATCACAGAAATTAGTAAACCGATGCAAAAAGCTATGAACACACTATATACATCTGAATAACTGATTTGATGAAATCCTTTAAAAAATCCTAATCCTAGTAATAAAATAGGTGAAATGATTAACAATGGTGTGGCAATGATAAGGGCTAGAAGAATCGGTAATAAAAAGAGTAGTACGAAAAAGGCGATAATGATAAAGGCAAAGTTTAAAACACTTAAGCTCATAACAGAAAATAGTGCGGTTATCATATTTTTGAAGCTTCGTTTATTGTCCGCGTTTTGTATTGCATAGGAAACATTAAGTTCTTTAGCAATAGTTTTAGGGTCTCCTAGTTTTCTAGAAATTTCTTCTTCAGATTTCCCATCCTGTTTAGCACTGATAAAATGAGTTTCATACTCTGAAATAATATCTTTCTTTTCTGCATTAGGCATATTCCGCAGGGAAGAACTAAGTTGTTCCAAAAATTCACTTTTGTTCATAACAATCACTTTCCTTTATAAAATGATGAATTACAGCTAAGAATCCTATCTTTTGAAAAGGGGGATAAGAATTATAAGGAGTGTTCCAATTATTGGGTATTCCAATATTTACAAATATATCATTTAGTAGTATTCTTTGCAAGGTACTATAATCTTATTAATACTGTGATTAGATGGAATTTTTTCGTGCATTTTTAGAGGAGATATAAAAATATTATTTTAGGATAAACAAAGGGTTGTAAGCGTATTCCTTAGAGGTTGTCAAAAAACTGTCAAATTCATATCGTTGGAAAAATAATGCATTTGTAATATAATGATAAACGATACTTCACCACATTAATTAACTAGGTGAAATTAAAAATCTTTATTACACACATTATGAAATAAAGGGATGATTAGTTTGAGTACAGGTGTAAAAGCAAACGACGTGAAAACAAAAACAAGAGGAGCAGATCTTGTTGTTGATTGTTTAATTAAACAAGGTGTTACACATGTTTTCGGTATTCCAGGAGCGAAGATTGACTCTGTATTTGATGTACTGCAAGAAAGAGGACCAGAGTTAATTGTTTGTCGTCATGAACAAAACGCAGCATTTATGGCAGCTGCTATTGGTAGATTAACAGGGAAACCGGGTGTGTGTCTTGTAACTTCAGGACCAGGGACATCGAATTTAGCGACAGGTCTTGTTACTGCGAATGCGGAGAGTGATCCCGTTGTTGCTTTAGCTGGTGCGGTTCCACGTACGGATCGATTAAAACGTACGCACCAATCTATGGATAATGCTGCACTATTCGAACCAATCACAAAATATAGCGTAGAAGTAGAGCATCCTGATAATGTGCCAGAAGCGCTATCAAATGCATTCCGAAGTGCGACTTCCACAAATCCAGGAGCTACTTTAGTAAGTCTTCCGCAAGACGTTATGACTGCGGAAACGACTGTAGAGTCTATCGGTGCGCTTTCTAAGCCACAGCTTGGAATCGCTCCCACACATGAAATTACATATGTAGTAGAAAAAATAAAATCAGCGAAATTACCAGTTATTTTACTCGGTATGAGAGCGAGCACGAATGCAGTAACGAAAGCGGTTCGTGAATTAATTGCTGATACAGAACTTCCTGTCGTTGAAACATATCAAGCAGCTGGTGCGATTTCACGTGAGTTAGAAGATCATTTCTTCGGCCGCGTTGGATTATTCCGTAACCAACCAGGTGATATTTTACTAGAAGAAGCGGATCTTGTTATTTCTATCGGTTATGACCCAATTGAGTACGATCCGAAATTCTGGAATAAACTTGGAGACAGAACGATTATTCATCTTGATGACCATCAAGCAGATATCGACCATGATTACCAACCAGAGCGTGAATTAATTGGCGATATCGCTTTAACTGTAAATAGCATTGCAGAGAAATTACCGAAGCTTGTATTAAATACGAAATCAGAAGCAGTTTTAGAACGATTACGCTCGAAATTATCAGAGCAAGCAGAAGTTCCAAACCGTGCTTCAGAAGGTGTTACGCATCCACTTCAAGTCATTCGTACACTTCGTTCTTTAATTAGTGACGATACAACCGTTACATGCGACATCGGTTCACATTCTATTTGGATGGCAAGATGTTTCCGTTCTTATGAACCACGTAGACTATTATTTAGTAACGGTATGCAAACGTTAGGTGTTGCACTTCCTTGGGCAATTGCCGCTACTTTAGTTGAACCGGGCAAGAAAGTTGTTTCCGTGTCAGGTGATGGTGGTTTCTTATTCTCTTCAATGGAATTAGAAACAGCGGTACGTTTAAATGCTCCGGTTGTCCATCTCGTATGGAGAGACGGTACGTACGATATGGTTGCGTTCCAACAAATGATGAAATACGGCAGAACATCAGCTACAGAGTTTGGCGATGTTGATCTTGTGAAATATGCGGAAAGTTTCGGGGCGTTAGGTCTTCGTGTCAATACACCAGATGAATTAGAAGATGTATTGAAAACTGCATTAGAAGCAGACGGTCCTGTCATTATTGATATTCCAATTGATTATCGTGACAACATTAAATTAAGTGAAAAACTATTACCAAATCAATTAAACTAATGGAGGCATGAGTGAGATGAATGTTGCGCAATTAATTGATATTGATGCAAAAAAAACGAAAACGAGTAATGAAGTATATCAAACATCTACAATGCTTGCGCTATTAGATGGTATATATGATGGTGTTATTAACTTTGAGGAATTGAAAGAACGTGGTGATTTTGGCATCGGCACATTTGATCAATTAGATGGTGAAATGATTGCGTTTGATAATGAGTTTTATCATTTACGTTCAGACGGTTCAGCGGAAAAGGTAGATCCGGAAGAAACAACACCGTTTGCGACTGTAACGTTTTTTGAAAAAGAAATGAGCTATACGGTAGAGCGTCCGATGAATCGTGAAGAAGTGGAAGCATTATTACATGAGTTAATGCCAAGTAAAAACTTATTTTATGCGATTCGAATGGACGGTACGTTCCGTGAAGTTAGAACGAGAACTGTTCCAAGACAAGAAAAACCGTATACGCCACTCGTTGAAGTGACGAAATCACAACCGATTTTTTCGTTTAAAGATACGGATGGAACGATGGCTGGATTTTGGACACCGGATTACGCGCAAGGTATTGGTGTAGCTGGTTTCCACTTACATTACATTGATGATGAAATTAGCGGGGGTGGACATGTTTTCGATTATGTTGTAGAAAACTGTACGATCCAAATTTGCCAAAAATCTCATATGCATTTAGCACTTCCAGAAACAGCTGATTTTATGGCGGCTGAATTATCAAGAGAAAATTTAGAGGATAATATTGCGACTGCGGAAGGTGCGGAGTAAAAGGAATCGAAATCATGTATTCTCTATATAAGAAACGAAGTCTTGTTCAGGCTTCGTTTTTTTTATTGATGAGCAATCTTCTCGTGAAATTCCCCTCTACCGCCTCATTATGTTTCATTTGTAAAATGAAAACTCAATTTTGAATCAAAAGAAATATAAATTTCTCCCTAAACATATACATCAAAAGGATAGGGGGGATATGATGGGAAACTCGATTACTATTAGTTTATGCATGATTGTAAAAGATGAGGAACAAACTATATCGGAATGTTTAGAATCGGTCAAAAGTGTTGTGGATGAAATTATTATTGTAGATACAGGTTCCACAGATGCTACAAAAGAAATTGTGAAGAAGTATGACGCGAAAGTTTATGATTTTCAATGGATTGAAGATTTTTCAGCGGCACGAAATTTTGCATTTTCTAAAGCTACAAAAGAATATATTCTTTGGCTAGACGCAGATGACATAATAGATACGGAAGATGTAAAGAAATTGTTGCAGTTAAAAAGTACGTTAGATCGTAGTACGGATGCAGTATCTATGAAATATTATTTAACTTTTGATATAGAAGGAAATCCAACACATTCTTTAAGGCGATATCGATTAGTCAACAGAAGTAGAAATTTTCAATGGCATGGATTTGTTCATGAATATTTAGAGGTGTATGGAAATCTTATAAATAGTGATGTAGGGGTAAGTCATAAAAAAATAAAAGCATATACTAATCGTAATTTAAAAATATATGAAAAACATCTTGAGAGTGGAAAAGAATTTAGTCCCCGTGATGTGTACTATTATGCAAATGAATGTAGAGATCACAGATTATTTGATAAGGCTGTTAATGGGTATTCTAAATTTTTAGATGAAGAAAAGGGTTGGGTTGAAGATAATATTCAAGCTTGTTTAAAAAGAGCCGAATGTTATTTAGAATTGGGGGACTTAAAAAAATCTATACAATCTTGTTTGCAATCATTTACGTATGACACGCCTAGAGGAGAACTTTGTTGCCACTTAGGACGTGTATTTTTGCAACAAGGGGAATATTCTAAAGCGATATATTGGTACCATGCAGCAATTGACGGGCCAAGGCCAAAGGATTCTCCGTTTGTCCGAGAAGAGTGTCATACATGGTTGCCGCATATTCAACTATGTATTTGTTATGATCGAATAAAAGAATATGAAAAGGCGATTTATCATAACGAACAAGCTGCACAGTTCATACCTAATAATCCAAGCATTGAATATAATAGAAAATATTTTGATAGTTTATCGGAAAAATAATATTTAATAATACTAGATAATCATTTTGGCTGCTGAGAGGAGTTTGATTCATGCTCACAAGTATAATTATATTGACTCATAATCAATTACAGTATACAAAAGAATGCATCCAAAGTATTAGAACTTATACAGTGGAACAAGAGTATGAGTTAATAGTTGTGGACAATGCGTCAACAGATGGTACTGTAGAATGGTTACAAAAACAATCGGATATTATGCTAGTGGAAAATGCGGAGAATATGGGTTTCCCAAAGGGATGCAATCAGGGAATTAAAGAGGCAAAAGGTGACAATATTCTATTATTGAATAATGATGTGGTCGTAACTGAAAATTGGCTAAGCAACTTAATTCGGTGTTTATATGAAAGTAAGGATGCTGGAGCGGTAGGGCCCGTAACTAATAATGCCGCTTACTATACTGCTATACAAACTTTTTATAAAGATATTGAAGGAATGCAGAAGTTTGCAACTTTATATAATCAAAGTGATAAAGATAAATGGGAAGAACGTATGAAATTAATCGGATTTTGTATGCTTATAAAAAAATCGGTGTTAGATGAAGTTGGATTATTAGATGAACGATTTACACCGGGGAATTATGAAGATGATGATTTGTCACTAAGAATTTTTGAAAAAGGGTATAAATTGTATTTATGTAGAGATACATTTATTCATCACTATGGAAGTGTCTCATGGAAAGAAGATAGTATGAAATTTTCTGTAGTTTTACATGCGAATAATATAAAGTTGTATGAAAAATGGGGATTTTATGGTGAAAGTTTATACATTCATTATGATTTACTAGCAATTT
This sequence comes from Bacillus silvicola, assembly GCF_050524305.1. NCBI lineage: Bacteria > Bacillati > Bacillota > Bacilli > Caryophanales > Bacillaceae > Bacillus > Bacillus silvicola. The sequence continues at coordinate 281,405 of NZ_JBNGVC010000013.1, read as the reverse complement.
TAGAACGATTTGCGCCTGATAAAGTAAATATTCTTCATATAGGAGCTGGATGTGGTGCCACTTTATTAAAAATGAAAGGGTGTTATCAGGCAGTTTCTTTATTCGGAGCAGAAAGTAATGAAAAAGCGGCAGCTCTTGCAAATCGGGTAGCTCCTACAACTTCTGCTGAGTATGACAAGTTACATGAGGTATTTACAGATGAAAAATTCCAGTACATTTTGTTATCACATCCTATTGAGTTAGCTCAATTACCTCAGGTCATACAATCTATGTCACAACTTTTAACGCCAACAGGAACTTTCATTATGTCGAAATTCAATTTGGATAATTATTATGCATTAAAAAAATAATGCTTTTAAGGTTTTCTCTTTGGAGATGAGCTGTATTTGGCAATGTTGGAGGAACAACGGTTTCTTCTATAGAAGCAAAACCGAAATCCGAGCCCGGATTTCGGCTTTTCGACGTGTGGTGAATTACGAAAAAAGAGCTATCCTATAAGTTGGTTTCACTGACTTATAGGATAGCTTCTTTATTTTGAAACAAACGGATGCTTTTCATAATAAAACCGCCATGGGTAGTGAATGGCTTCTTCTGCGTAATCAATATTAATACGAGGGCCAGCTATTATGTTATGTGTGGATGATAAATGTTCTTCTTCCGGAACTAACTCAATATATAATGTATCACTTTGTAATGATACCCCGCGTTCTTCTAAAGTGATTCCGAGTGCGCGGCATAGTTTTCCAGGTCCATTTGTTAAGTTTTTATACTGCTTATTTGTAATATCGGTTTTGTTGTAGCGCGCTAGTTTCATTTCTTCGATTCCGTCTATAGGCTCAAGAGCACGAATGAGAATTCCTTGCGGGGTGCCGACTGGTGCTGTAATTACGTTAAAACAATGATACATACCATAAATAAGATATACGTAAGCATGTCCGGGTGCACCGAACATTACTTCTGTTCGATCTGTTCGTCTACCGCCGTAACTATGTGCGGCCTTATCATCTGGACCTTTGTATGCTTCTACTTCTACAATAATTCCGCTTCGTTTTATTCCATCTACAATATGAACAAGTTTATGTCCGAGTAACTTCTTTGCGACTTCTAACGTATCGCCTTCATAGAAAGAAGGTGGTGCCTGCATTGTACTATCTCCTTTGCTGGTTGTATATGTATATAGTAAACCAAATTTTGAGTAGTAATTCTAACTCGTTCTATTTGCTACATTTATTTCATAAATTATGGATAGAGTACAACAGCGAAGAGGGGGAGTGCGACATGATTTATCGCTTACTAGCTCTTAATATAGATGGGACACTACTATACAACAACGGAAAAATCGCAAAAGGGTTACGGGAAACGATTGAATTTGTGAAAAGAAAAGATGTATACGTTACATTATTTACGAATCGTAATTTTCAATCGGCTCATAAAATTGCCAAGGCGCTAAAATTAGATTCTATATTAGTTACACATGGCGGAGCTTTCGTTTCAGCATCGTTAGATAAGCCGTTCGCTCAAAGGAGATTATCTGAAGAGAAAACCTTTAATATTGTGCAAGTGTTAGAGCATTTTGATTGTAATGTTCGCATTTCTCATGAACGATTTTCAATTGGGAATCGTGAGAGAAATACACCAAACTTAATTGCGCGTACTGTATTATCGAGCGCAGATCCGTTATTTTATCCAGTTCAATTTGTAGATTCGCTAGGGGATGCACTGCGCGATCATCCAGTAGCTGCACCAAAAATTGATATTGTTTTCCATACGAAAGGTGAAAAAGAAAGAGGGATGAATACGTTAAGAAAGGCATTTCAAGATATAGAGTACGTCGAATGTGATGCGAGGCGTATAGAAATTCTCCCTCAAAATGTATCGAAACTACGTGGTTTACAATTACTTGGGGAGCATTTAAATATTCACCTTAGTGAAATGGTCGCGATTGGGGATAGCATAGAAGATTTAGAGGTCATTGAAAACGTTGGACTTGGGGTAGCGATGGGGAACGCGCCTGTAGAGTTAAAGCAAGCCGCAGACTGGATTACACGTTCTAATATTGAGAACGGCGTAGAATATATGATTAAAGAGCATTTCCGTAAGCAATTTCCGCTTCCATTTTTGAAAAATCATAAAAATACACCGAAACGATGAAAAAAGAAACGTAGCATTTTCGCTACGTTTCTTTTTTGTTTTTATGCTTCGATTACTTTAAGCATTCTATTTAAAAATGCAGCAGCTTCACCACGTGTTGCTGTACCTTTTGGGACAAACTCGTTTCGCTCATTACCTTTTACAATTCCGTATGCATAAACGTTTTGTAATGCTTTTTTATTGTATGCTAAGTCTTGGTCAGTGAATGGTAATTTCACTTCTTTTCTATAAATCCATTTGTATTCTAGTGCACGATCAATCATAATAACAGCTTCATCACGTGTTATTGTAGCATTTGGATCAAATGTATTATTCCCACGACCATTAATTATACCTGCGCTAGCGGCACGATTAATTCCATCTACTAAAGATGAATGTGCTTCGTTTAAGTCCGTAAATTTAGAATTTCCAGCAGGTAATTTTAAAGAGCGGGACATTAAGTTTGCAAATTCGGCACGTGTTACAAGACGATTTGGCCAATAAGAACCATTACCGTCGCCGAACATAATTTTTTTAGCTGCTAACTGGCGAATATCTTGCTCATACCAGCCACCTGTAATGTCGTCTTTTTCATGTGGGATTTCTTCAGGGATAACATCTTTACGATTTTCATTATAATAAGCATTTGTTCCTTGTAAGAAAGCAGTCCATTGTCCACGTTGAATCATAAATGCAGGACAGTTTTTTCCACTCCAAAATTGGTGCTTGTGAACGTGATCTAGTGAGATATTTAGTTCATTCATTAAATACGCAGCTAATTTGCGGGCGTTTTCTACTGCTTTAACATAATCGCCATCGCTATTTACAGCAATTTCAATTCCGATTGATTCATAATTTCCAGTTTTATTTCCAGCATGCCATCCAACTTCATTTAATGGAAGGTGTTGATAAATTTCTTTATCATCGACAGTAAAATGCCAAGATGCTGAACGATCAGTGTTTCCACGTGCTTGACTATCTAGGTACTTTGCGTGATTTAAAGCGTTAGCACCGTTGCTCGTATTAGCAGTTTCATGAATTGTAATGTATTTTGGATCCATTGCGTATCCAGGTCGAATGTTTTCATTACCTTTTGGGACAATCATTTCTTTAAATGTCACACCATAAATATTGCTTGTATATAAATTTGCGGGAGTTCTATATAAAGTTTTCTTTTCTGTAGAACTCTTATTTTCTAATAAGGATGCTTTCGTACCTTCAAACGTAGCTGAAGGCGCGTAAATCCATTTTGATGTTTCGTTTACTTGAATTTTAAACCAATTCCCAGATTGTTCAGTAGGAGTGATTGTTTGTGGTTGTATTTTATTTTCTTCTTTAAATGGTTCGAAAGGAAGTGAATATGTAAAAGTCTCTTCCTTTATAATTAATTTTTTATTGGAAAGTTTATGAATCTCTCGTACTTCTAAACTATTATCATCATTATTGATCCAGCCAGAACTAGACGCAGTTTGTACATAGTATGCAGTATCTTTTTTCTTTGTTGCCTTTACGACTTGGTCAGTAACTTCACTATTTGTTTTGTTCTGTAAAGTGTTCGAATCATATAGTGGAAGTTTTTTTGATAAATGGAGCAGATATTCACCATTTATTTCAAGGTGATTCTCTTCATCATGTCGATGTTTTTTTGCATGTTCTTCGATGCTTTTTAAGGCTTCTTCATCAGTAGATGTTTCTGTGTTTGTCTTTGCAGTTTCTGCAAATGAATAAGTGGGAGTTGCAAATGTTTGTAATGCCAAAGAAAGTGCTAAAATGTTGTAAAACTGTTTTTTCATAGTTGTTATAACACGCTATAGTCTGTATCTCGTGTTAACAGTCCTCCTTTTATAGTTAAATTAGTAACAAAATATGTTCTAGATTGTAGCAAGAGTATGTTATAATGTCTATACAACTAGAAAATGTTCGTGGAAAATCAATATTCAGTATGTTGTAAATATAATATAGAAATAAGGTAAAACCTTCTGTATTGACCTGCAAACTCCCTTCAAGTAAACTAAAGAGAGTTTGCAAATGAAAAGGTGATAATGTTGTTAATTTCAATTAAAACGTTACAAGATGATCGTTTTTTACGTCCGCTACAAAATATTGGCGGTTTATTTTTTGAAGAGAGCACGATAGGGTTTGAGAAAGAAGAAGCAAATCTGATCGTTGATATACAGATAGAAGGTAATGTGGCAGCATCAGCTCGTTTAACAGATGTTGCAACCGGAAATGTGTATGAAGAAACATTCTCGAAAGATTTATCTGCTTTTACAGATGAAAAAGAACGTATGAAGCAAGTGAAACATGTTGTTTCTTATGTATATCTTTCTGTGCTTCAACAGCTAACTGGGCTTGAACAGAGCTGGGGTATTTTAACGGGAGTACGCCCAACGAAGCTGCTTCACAAAATGCTTCAAAATGGTATGTCAAAAGAAGAAGCGCACCAAGAACTTCGTGAAAGTTATTTAATTCATGAAGAGAAAATTGAACTTCTTCAGCGTATTGTTGATTGCCAATTAGCGGTGGTTCCAGATTTATACCGCTTGAAAGAAGAAGTAAGTATTTATATCGGTATTCCGTTTTGTCCTACAAAATGTGCGTACTGTACGTTCCCTGCTTACGCAATTAACGGACGCCAAGGATCTGTTGATTCATTCTTAGGCGGTTTACATTATGAAGTTCGTGAAATCGGTAAGTTTTTGAAAGAAAAAGGTGTTAAAGTTACGACGATTTATTACGGCGGTGGTACACCGACGAGTATTACAGCAGAAGAGATGGATATGCTGTATGAAGAAATGTACGAAGCGTTCCCAGATGTGAAAGATGTACGTGAAGTAACAGTTGAGGCAGGTCGCCCAGATACGATCACACCAGCGAAGCTAGAAGTGTTAAATAAATGGAACATTGACCGTATTAGTATTAATCCGCAGTCATACCATCAAGAGACACTAAAAGCAATTGGACGTCATCATACTGTAGAAGAAACGATTGAGAAGTATCATTTAGCACGTGAAATGGGAATGAACAATATTAACATGGACTTAATTATTGGTCTTCCTGGTGAAGGATTAGAAATCTTTAAGCATACGTTAGATGAAACAGAAAAGTTAATGCCAGAATCGTTAACAGTTCATACGTTATCATTTAAACGTGCTTCTGAAATGACACAAAATAAACGTAAATATAAAGTAGCAGGTCGCGAAGAAATCACTGCGATGATGCATGAGGCGGAAGAGTGGACGAAGAACCACAATTACGTGCCATACTATTTATATCGTCAAAAAAATATTTTAGGTAACTTAGAAAACGTTGGATATGCAATGCCTACGCAAGAAAGTATCTACAATATTGTTATTATGGAAGAAGTACAATCAATTATTGGACTTGGTTGCGGGGCATCAAGTAAATTTGTTCACCCACAAACAGGAGCAATTACACACTTTGCGAATCCGAAAGATCCAAAATCATATAACGATGGCTTTGTGAAATATACAGAAGATAAACTGAAAATTTTAGAAGAGCTATTCGCGTAAGGAGAAGGAGACTGTTCCGATTTGGAACAGTCTCTTTTTTATCCCGCTATTTGCCGGGCTGATTAAAGTTTCACTTTATATTGTCAGTTTTTGTCGGTAAGTCGATATATTCGAAAAATCGCTGATATAAATTGAGTTGCGGTCGATATATTTTAAAAATCGCTGATATATTTCAAGTTGCGTCGATATATCTTAAAAATCGCTGATATATTTCAAGTTGCGGTCAATATATTTTAAAAATCGTCAATATAATTTCATTTACCGTCAAGTGGCACTGTTTGTAAAACTATGTCGATAATAATCAGAAAAATTAGTCAAATTATTAGAGGACAATGTCTACTTATAGACGAAATGATAGATTTATGAAAGAGAAAAGGGGGAAATTGTTGGCATGTACATGACGATAGGGAGAATTTTTGATTTAGCAGTTGGCAAGTATCCGAATAAAGAGGCGTTAGTAGAACCAGAAAAAAATATTCGCTGGACATATAAACAGTGGGATGAGCAAATAAATAAAACAGCGCAAGCTCTATTGAAAGAAGGAGTACGAAAAGGAGACTCTGTATCTGTTTACTTATATAACTGTCGTGAATTTGTAAACGTTTACTTAGCCTGTGCCAAAATTGGGGCGATCTTTAACCCGATCAATTTCCGCTTAAAAGCAAAAGAATTATCGTATATCCTCCAAGATGCAGCCTCGAAATTAGTTGTCTTTGAAAAAGCAGTCGAATCAACTGTTGCTATGATTGAACGAGATTTTCCAAATACGTCTTTTTGGTATGTAGAAGACGATACACCTTCCTATGCGAGTTCTTACCATGAAAAAGTAAATGAAGCATCAGCTGAAAAAGTAGATATTGTAGTAGATGAGATGGATTATTGTTCTATGCTTTATACGAGTGGTACGACTGGTCATCCGAAAGGTGTACTACATCGCCATCGTGATATGGCTGAGCATAGTATGATTTGTACGTACTTCATAAAATATAACAGGGATAGCGCCGGACTTGTGGTAGCGCCTTTATATCATTGCGGCGAGTTAAATGCTGGGATCATACCGCGCATTCAAGTTGGCGGAAAAAATGTTATTTTACATCATTTTGATACGGATCGAGTGCTACATACAATTCAAGAAGAGAAGATTACGACGTTTTTTGCAGCACCAACGATGTGGAATATGTTACTGCAAAAAGATCTATCCGAGTATGATTTAACTTCGATGAAAATCGGTGTATATGGCGGGGCCGCGATGGCTCCAGCACTAGTGAAGGAATGTAAAGAGCGTCTTTATATTGATCTTGTCCAAATTTACGGAATGACAGAAATGGGACCGGTTGTTGCGTTTCTCGTAGAGGAGGATCAAATTACGAAAGCTGGTTCAGCAGGAACACCGTGCTTTAGCCATGAAATTAGAATTGTTAAACCGAACGAAGATGCACCAGCAGAGCCAGACGATGTATTGCCTCCTTATGAAGTAGGGGAAATTATTTTGCGCGGCCCGACTATGATGGCTGGATATCATAATCGAGAAGAAGCAAATGCAAAATCGATGTATAAAGGGTGGTATCATTCTGGTGATTTAGGCTACTTCGATAAAGACGGCTATTTATTCGTCGCAGACCGCGTTGATGATATGGTAATTAGCGGTGGTGTAAATATTTATCCTCGTGAAATTGAAGATTTCCTTCATAGTCACCCTGGTGTATTAGATGTTGCAGTACTTGGTGAGCCAGATGAATTATGGGGAGAGCGTGTCGTTGCGGTCGTTGTAAAGAAAGATGAAAATATTTCAGAAGCTGATTTAGAAACGTATTGTAAAGAAAGTGATGAATTAGCAGATTATAAACGTCCGCGTCATTACTTATTTGTAGATGAACTTCCTCGTAATGCGAGCGGAAAATTACAAAAATTTGTGCTAAGAGAGTCGTTAAAAAGCGCGAAGAAATAAGGTGTAGAGCAGTTGTCTATACAAATAAGGCTATCTTTCTTAATAAGGAAAGGTAGCCTTATTATTGTGAAATTATTAAAAATGAGGAGATAACAGTCTAAAAAAAATTGTATGCACCTCTATTTATAATTACTTCCTATTATTATAGTAGGATATATTTTATTATTTCCTGTTTTAATTTTAATACTATATGATCCTTGTTAAAAAGGTTATTTTTGAAGTGATGAGAAATATTAAAATAGTAAATGTGGGTGTGTAATTTCAGAATATGTTCGTGCTTTGGTACTAGTGGAATAAAATTATTAAGGAGAATGGTGATGGATAATGTTTGAAAGAGAAAAAAATCAGTCGTCAGATGACCGTATGACTAAAGTGGTCATTTAGTAATTTTTGGTTACTACTGGTATAGTAACAAATTAAAGTGCAAATGAACAGTCTTGTAATGCATTTTTATTAGTACTAATATTTATTGTTGGCTGCCAGAAAAAGAGAACAATATGGTTAATGAATCGTGTTGTTTACTGATTTGTTTTGCATGATTAAAGATAGTTTGATGCTGCAAATATTCTTTAATTGTAACCTTTTTCAAGGTGGTTTAGGGTGAAAAGGATTTTGTAATATAAAAATGTGATGATTGAAATTGGAGGCGTTATGAGTACATATTTAAAAAGAATATCTGTAATTTGTTTTATTGTTACCGTTATTATTGGACAAGTTTTTACACCTATCATCGGACATGCTCAAGAATTAAACACAGCAGGATTTGTTGATAGTTTTGCAATCGAAAAAACAACATTAAATTATGGGGAACAGACTAGCATACGTGTAAACTTTAGTGAAAAACCTGGAAAAAAGATGAAGTCCGGGGATACATTAACGTTAGCACTTCCTCCAGAATTAAAGGGTTTTAGTGGCACAATTGCATTAAAGGATGATTCAGGACGTGTTTTTGGTGCGTGTCAGATTAATGGAAATAATGTGGTTTGTACATTTAATGATACAGTAGATAAGCTTGAAAATATTAGAGGGAACTTTAATTTCACTGTTCAAGCTACGAATGTAGAAGCAGGAAAAACGAAAGATGTCCAAACGAATTTAGGAACAAATTTAGAAAAACAAACGGTTAGCATTACCCACTCGAAAGGAGGAGGTACAGAACCGGGGATCTTTTTCTATAAATCTGGTGATATTCAGCCAGACAAAAGTAATGAAGTACGTTGGTTTTTAAATATAAATTTAAAGAAACAATATTTACATGACAATATCGTTTTGAAAGATACTTTACAAGAAGGACAAATTCTTAATAAAGGTAGTTTTAATATAGCTATTAATAATAGAGAATATTTGTCTCTTGAGCAATTTCAACAGCGAGGCTATGGATATATTAAGTTTACTAGTGATAACTCATTTGAAGTTGTAGTTTATAGACATATGGGGAATGCCACTTCATTTACTGTTGCCTATACATCAACTATAACTGAGAGTGGGAAAAAGTTAGAATTTTTACAAAATGACTATAAACTTGATTATCAAATTTTATATGAGAAGCCTACTTCTGAATCTAATAGTGTAAAGGTTAAAAATATATCATTTGGTGGCGAAGCTGAAGGGGATTTACCTGCGAAGGGAACATTGCAAATTGTTAAGCATATTGAAGGAAACGAAGGGAAAATTATCCCAGGTGTTTCTTTTAAAGTGTACACAGAATCAGGTCAGCAAATCGGTGATTCCTATACAACAAATCAAGACGGAATAGTTGAAGCGCCAAACCTTGCTCCAGGTAATTACTATGTACAAGAAATTTCAGCACCGAACTATGTAGAGTTCAATCCACAAACGAAAATTCCTTTTACAATTAAGAAGGATGATGTAAATGGAATAAAACTTATGGTTCCAAATAAGTTGAAAACTACATCAGTTACAGGAACAAAAACGTGGAAAGGCGACAAAGTAAAGGATCGCCCAGAAACAATTAAAGTAGATTTACTGCAAAATGGTAAAGTTATTACAACGAAAGAAGTTACCGCAGCAAATGATTGGAAATATGAGTTTGAAAAATTACCAGCAGTTGATAATGAAGGAAAAGCTCATAAGTATGAAGTGAAAGAACAACCAGTATCAGGATATCAATCGAAAGTTAATGGATATGATATTACAAATATAAAGATACAGGAAGCAACGGAAGTAGAAGAGCAAGGTAAAGAAGAAACAATAGAAGAACTGGAAGATCCAACTAAACCGGAAATGCCAAAGGTGACAGAAGAGCCGAATAAGCAAGAAAAACCAGAGGTAACAGACAAACCGGAAATTTGGGTGAAACCAGAAGAAGAAAAGATTGAAGAAGAAACAACAGAAGAAATGGAAGAGCCAGTAAAACCGGAAACGCCAAAGGTGACAGAAGAACCGAATGTTCTTGAGAAACCAGAGGTAACAGACAAACCGGAAATCTGGGTAAAACCAGAAGAAGAACAAGTGGAAGAAGAAACAACAGAAGAGATGGAAGAGCCAGTAAAACCGGAAACGCCAAAGGTGACAGAAGAACCAAATGTGTTAGAGAAACCAGAGGTAACAGAGAAACCGGAAATCTTGGTAACACCGATTGAAGAAGAAACAACAGAAGAAACAACAGAAGAAACAACAGAAGAAACAACAGAAGAAACAACAGAAGAGATGGAAGAGCCAGTAAAACCGGAAACGCCAAAGGTGACAGAAGAGCCGAATGTGCTAGAGAAACCAGAGGTAACGGACAAACCGGAAATCTTGGTAACACCGATTGAAGAAGAAAATAAAGAAGAAACAACAGAAGAAATGGAAGAACCAGTAAAACCGGAAACGCCAAAGGTGACAGAAGAACCGAATGTGTTAGAGAAACCAGAGGTAACAGAGAAACCGGAAATCTTGGTAACACCGATCGAAGAAGAAAATAAAGAAGAAACAACTGAAGAAATGGAAGAGCCATCGAAACCGGAAACGCCAAAGGTGACAGAAGAGCCGAATGTTCTAGAGAAGCCAGAGGTAACGGAAAAGCCGCAAGTAGAGGTAACACCGATTGAAGAAGAAACAACAGAAGAAACAACAGAAGAAATGGAAGAGCCATCGAAACCGGAAGAACCAAAGGTGACAGAAGAACCAAATGTGTTAGAGAAACCAGAGGTAACAGAAAAACCGCAAGTAGAGGTAACACCGATTGAAGAAGAAACAACAGAAGAAACAACAGAAGAGATGGAAGAGCCAGTAAAACCGGAAACGCCAAAGGTGACAGAAGAACCGAATGTTCTAGAGAAACCAGAGGTAACAGAAAAACCGGAGGTCTTGGTAACACCGATCGAAGAAGAAAATAAAGAAGAAACAACAGAAGAAATGGAAGAGCCATCGAAACCGGAAACGCCAAAGGTGACAGAAGAACCAAATGTGTTAGAGAAACCAGAGGTAACGGAAAAGCCGCAAGTAGAGGTAACACCGATCGAAGAAGAAAATAAAGAAGAAACAACAGAAGAAATGGAAGAGCCATCGAAACCGGAAACGCCAAAGGTGACAGAAGAGCCGAATGTTCTAGAGAAGCCAGAGGTAACGGAAAAGCCGCAAGTAGAGGTAACACCGATTGAAGAAGAAAATAAAGAAGAAACAACAGAAGAAATGGAAGAGCCATCGAAACCGGAAACGCCAAAGGTGACAGAAGAGCCGAATGTTCTAGAGAAGCCAGAGGTAACGGAAAAGCCGCAAGTAGAGGTAACACCGATTGAAGAAGAAAATAAAGAAGAAACAACAGAAGAAATGGAAGAGCCATCGAAACCGGAAACGCCAAAGGTGACAGAAGAGCCGAATGTTCTAGAGAAGCCAGAGGTAACGGAAAAGCCGCAAGTAGAGGTAACACCGATTGAAGAAGAAACAACAGAAGAAACAACAGAAGAAATGGAAGAGCCATCGAAACCGGAAGAACCAAAGGTGACAGAAGAACCGAATGTTCTAGAGAAACCAGAGGTAACGGAAAAACCGCAAGTAGAGGTAACACCGATCGAAGAAGAAACAACAGAAGAAACAACAGAAGAAATGGAAGAGCCATCGAAACCGGAAGAACCAAAGGTGACAGAAGAACCGAATGTTCTAGAGAAACCAGAGGTAACAGAAAAACCGGAGATCTTGGTAACACCAGAGAAAGAGCATTCAGAAGTACCGAACAAACCAGAAGTACCAAACAAGCCAGAGGTAGAAGAGAAACCGGAAGTACCAAACAAGCCAGAGGTAGAAGAGAAACCGGAAGTACCAAACAAGCCAGAGGTAGAAGAGAAACCGGAAGTACCAAGCAAACCAGAAGTAAAAGAGAAACCGGAAGTACAAAACAAACAAAATGTACAAAATAAATCTGAAGTACCATCTAGTAAAGAAAATAATAAGCAATCCAAATTACTTCCTCAAACAGGGGGAGCATCAACTGAATCTACTTCTATTATTGCAGGTATGTTTGCATTAATTTTGGGATCGAGATTGTTTAGACGCAAAAAAAATTAATGGTGAGAGTTAGTTCGGAAACAAAATGTATGTGAAAAAGCGGAGACTATGGGTCTCCGCTTTTTATTATTTTTGTACGCAGCTAATTTGGATAAAACGTATTGTTGAAAGATTTTAATAACATGCTCTTCGTTTTAATTCATATTTTTTACAAACGCATGCTTTATTTTTTTGCGAAATCGGGTGATTAGCGTAATGATAATAATACCGAAGAGAATTTTCCAAATGTGTTGTTCAAGTACTAGGAAAATATTGTCTAAGTTTTCCCCTAACCAGTAACCACTGATTAAGAAGAATGATACCCAAAATAGGGCGCCTGCATAAATTGTCATCGCAAAGCGGCGAAACGGTAAGTTGATAATTCCTGCAAAGTAGCCTGTGAAGTGGCGAACGCCTGGAATGAAAAAAGCGATAAAGATTAGAAAATATCCGTATTTATCAAACCACATTTTCGTTAAATTAATTTTTCGTTCTGTTAAAAATACATATTTCCCGTATTTCTGAATGAAAGGCATACCAAGTTTATTCCCTAAAAAGTATTGGAATGTCATACCTGCACTTGTCCCAATAAAGGATAAAACAATTAAAATTGGTAAACTTAAATCACCTTGATGTGATAAAAATCCTGCATAGGCTAATGTTGGCTCTCCTGGAAACGGAAGAGCAATATATTCTAATAGTAATCCGACAAGTACCACATAATACCCATATTGCTGAAATAATTCGTGAATCCATTCCATATTGTGCGCTCCTTTTTATATTGAAGTTGTTATACATCTTCCTCTCTTTCGCACTAATCGAACTGAAACAATAGTAGTAGAAGAGTTTGGCTGAAGGATCTAGGTTAGTATGATTTTTGACAACCACTCACGATCATACTTAATATAGCTCTTTGCTAAGTAGCAAAGAGCTTCGAAGTGTACACGCTACGATTAGTTAAAGTCATAGCGGTATAAAAATACGTTGAAATCTTCTTTTTTTGGCCCAAAATCAACTGCTTTTTCTTGTATACGTTGGAAGTTTTGTTTGTCATAAAATTTATAGTTACATTCATTATCCGTATATAAATATAAAGATATTACATCTTCTTTTGTCATGTATTGGAATAAATGATTTAATAAAGATTTTCCAACTCCAAGACCTCTCGATTCTTCGGATACGATGAATAATTGTATACAGCCTTGAAAATGATCTTCTTTTCCTTGAATGAGTTCTTTATATGTTTTTTGAACTTTTATAAATGCTTTTAAAAATTCTCTATTCTCTTTATTTGTTATGAATAGTTTCAGCGTGTTAAAGGTAAAGCTAATAGTATTATGGAATTTCTTTAAACGGTTTTTATCTTTTTCGGAATCGCCTAAAATAACACCGATAACTTTATTATCTTTTTCAGCTACCTTACTAAAAGAACTTCCTAAAATGCAACTGTGTAGATAGAAGTTTAATATTGAGTTTAAAAACTTTTTATCTGTAATGAATTCATTAAATCCAAATGCTTCACCAATTAAATGTTTTATAGGCTCATAGTCTTCCTTAACAAGACTTCTATATTTTACTGTGTTCATAATTCTATACTCCCTTTATCAATATAAATAACTTATTATAAATAGTAAGGTCTCCTCTTAGAGCCTGTTTATAGTCTTATAAATATGTTAGGATGTATGCAAAAACAGGAGATGAGTGTATGTCTTATCCAAGTGATATCAGCCGTGAAAAATTCGAGATCATTCGTGAGGAACTAGAAACGTTTAGCAAACGCACAAGTCCGCGAAAGTATGACCTTTATGATGTGTTCAATGCACTACTCTATGTTCTGAGTACAGGCTGCCAGTGGCGTGCTTTACCAAAAGATTATCCCAAATGGCAAAATGTTTACCGCTACTATGCAAAATGGAGTAAATCCAATGCCGAAGGTAGTAGTCTATTAGAGACCTTATTAAAAAAATTGTTGGGCAAATAAGGGAAGCAGTGAATCGCCCCAAAAGCTCTAGCTTTAATATTGTCGATGCCCAAAGTGTTAAGAATGCAGATACGGCTGAACAAAAAGGTTATGATGGTGGTAAGAAAGTTTCTGGTATTAAACGACATATCAGTGTAGATATTCTTGGATTTCCCCATGCAATCCATGTTACCACTGCCAATGTCACAGATCGAAAAGGCGCACTCGAAATGTACGAGCAATATCCTGAATTGAAAGAAACCATAGAAGCCATCCTCACGGATGGTGGGTACACAGGAGAAAAGTTTCAAAAAGAAATTCAAAAGCTATTGAATGCTGAAGTACAAGTTGCCAAGCGGTCCGAATTGCATCAATTTCAAGTGATCCCTAAAAGATGGATCGTAGAGCGCTCATTTGCTTGGTTAGAAAAATACAGACGATTGTTCAAAAATGTAGAGAGAAAACTAGAAACAAGTAAACAAATGGTTGTCCTAGGATTTCTCGCTATTTTAATAAAAAGATAAGACTATAAACAGGCTCTTAGAGGAGAGTCAATAGTCTTGTGAGAAAAAATATGAGGGAAGAGATTCAAATGAAAAAAATATTTTCTATTGGAGAAGTTGCAAAAATAAAGGATATTACGATAAAAGCACTAAGGTACTATCATAAGATGGGGATTCTTATTCCAAAACATGTTGATGAATCAACAGGATATAGATATTATTCTATAGATCAATTCATTCATATTGATATTATAAAAAGCTGTAGAGAGTTGAACACTAGTATAGTAGAACTTCAAGAGATTTTTAAGGAATGTAATACGGATAAGTTGCTACAATTTTTACAATTAAAGAGAGCGGAAGCGGAAGAACATATAAAGAAAATGAAAGAGGTAATTGAAACGATTGATGGGTTAAATGAGAAAGTAGGGAGTTCACAGGACATATTAAAGAATGATGAAATATCTATTCAGTTCTTTGAACAGCGTTATGTAATTGTAGCGCCTTGTAAAGAAGTGGGGAGTTTACAGGAGTTACTTTATTATTCGGATTTAGAGAAACTTATTCAAGATAATGAAGAGAAAATGTCAATGGAAATGGGGATTCTATACAATGTCAATGAAAAGTGGGATGTAGAACCAAAGTATGTTTTTAATAAGGTACAAGATTATGTACATATGGAAGAGATGCCAAATATAAAAGTATTACCAGGCGGGAAATATGTAACATTAGCGTATAGTAAAGAAAATGAAGAAGAACGTCGAAATATTATAATCGAATATACAAGAGAAAATAATATAGAAGTAGAGAGTTTTATTGAAGTAGAGTTAGTTAATGATTTTTTTAATACGGAGTCTTATAGTTGTCAAATTCAAATTTTTATAGGGGATAGTGAGAATAAGAAGTTTTGATTCCATAATTTTAGGGATGGAAATGTTCCAAAAGCCTAATCCTAAATATATCGACTTAACTGCAAAATACGACAATAATAACCTGCCTATTAATAAGAGAGGCCGTCCCCAAAAAAATGGGACGGCCTCATTAGTAGTAAGAAACGTATTATTTACGTGAGAAACCTTCTTCATCAAGGTATTCCGCAGCTTCTGGATAAGAGTTGAATGTACCGTCTAAGTTTACGCCAGCGTAAACGTTCCACATATCATCCTCTTGAATAAGAGTTAGGATATGACCGTCTTCGTTCTTCCATTCTTCTTCTGCAGCAGGTTCCATCGGTGTAACAATTTCTTCTTGCTCCTGTGATAGACGTTCAATTACTTTTTCAATTACTGAACGCAATTCTTCTTCTGAAAACTCACGGATGTTAATCATGCCTTTATCATCTGTTTTATAACCTTTAATGAAGTTTGCGTATACAAACCCGTTTCCGTTTGGATGTAAATGATATACAACGTTCTTTTTATCTAAACGACTTTCTTCAAAGTGAAAGTTTACGCGTTTTAATGATACGTTCTTTCTTTCTAATTCCGGGAAAGATTCAATAATTGATAATTTTTCTTCAAAAGTTAGCATAGTGCCTCCAAGTATATAGTAAAAGATTTAATTTGTTCATTATAGCATAGTTGCAATTGTTTCCAAAGGTAAGGGGGAAACTTTTCATTGAATCCGTTTACGTCACGATACTGTAAAAAGTAAACTAACGAATGTATCCTTTTAGGTGTACAATGGAAAATGGACTTTATACAAAGGTGGTTATTCTTATGTTTCAAAAAATAGCAAAGGAATGTTTAGCAGGGTTTACTGTTGCGATTGTTGCTTTGCCGCTAGCAATTGCATTTGGTATTGCCGCAACGGGAACGTCTGAGGGAGCGCTAGTCGGGTTGTATGGTGCGATTTTTGCAGGTTTGTTTGCGGCGTTATTTGGTGGTACACCGGGGCAAGTAACGGGTCCTACTGGGCCGATTACAGTTATTGCAACAGGTGTTATTGCAACTCACGGATTAGAAGCAAGTTTTATTGCATTTATGATGGCGGGGTTATTTCAAATCTTATTTGGTGTATGTAAGCTAGGCTCTTACGTTCGTTATATTCCGTATCCTGTTGTTTCAGGGTTTATGAATGGGATTGCACTCATTATTATTTTAGGTGAAATGAAGCACGTACAAAATAGCTTTCTGCTTGTGTTATTAACGATCATTGTAATGATTGTTTCTGGAAAATGGATTAAGGCCATTCCATCAAGTTTAGTAGCATTAGTAGGTGTTACAGTAACGTTGCCGTTGTTTTCTTCTATGCTACAAGGACTTACGGTAAACTTACCAGTTGTAGGAACTCTTTCTTTAAATAAGATGATTGAAAAGATAGGTGCAATTCCAGAGGCGATGCCATCTCTTCACGTACCGACTTTAGACGCAAATGGCATGTTAGCACTTGTATTACCGGCACTTAGTATTGCTTTACTGGGATCAATTGACTCATTATTAACATCTGTCGTAATGGATAATGTGACGGGGACACGTCATAAAAGTAATAAAGAGTTAATCGGACAAGGTATTGGCAATGTTGCAAGTGGTTTGTTCGGTGGATTAGCAGGAGCAGGTGCAACTGTTAGGTCTATCGTTAATATAAGAAGCGGGGGGAAGACGGCACTTTCAGCTTGTATGCATAGCGTCATCTTATTCATTTTCATTATGGGACTGGGTTCAGTGGTACAATATATTCCGCTCGCTGTATTATCAGGTATTTTAATTTTAACCGGTATTGGAATGTTTGATTGGGAAAGTATGAAGAAGATGCATGTAGCACCAAGAGGTGATGTAGTTGTAATGCTCGTAACGATGTTTGTGACAGTGAAATTTGATTTAATGGTTGCTGTTGCGTTTGGCATTATTCTTTCTTTCATTATATACATGGTGAAGTGTAAAGAACGTAAAGCTTCTATTATAAAAGAAAAAGAAGCGACGTATACAATTCAGGGACCACTTTCATTTCTAACAGTAGATCGTATTTTTGCTTCTTTACAAGATGTGAAGTCACCAGTTATTTTACGGATGAAAGATGTACGCTATATGGATGTATCAGGGGCTATGGCATTATTAAACTTTGTTGAGCAATCGGATAAAGCAGGAGCGAGTGTAACACTTGAACATATACATCCGCATGTTGAAAAGACGATTGTGATGATGGCGAATAATGAACAAAAAGAGAAATTACAATTTTTAGGAACTAAATCTATGTAATAATAAGGACTTTCACACGGAATGCTTTGTAGAGTGTGAAAGTTTTTATTATTTTTACTGTGTTTGTTATATTTGGAATTCTTCATCAGGTAAACTAGACATTTGTTTTTCTAAATTGTTAATTTCTTGAACAAGTTGTTCATACTTTTTTAGCTTTCTCTTTTGAAAATCTCCTAACAATTTCTTTACCGCATTCAGCATGTTACAAACACTCCTCTTACTGACAATAGCTACGTTATATAGCACATATTTATCTTGAACAAGTAGAAGTAGTAAATTGAAGAAAAAACTGGATAAAAGAACATATATATGGCACATATTATATTTAAAACATAAAAAGAAAGAGAGTATTCAACATATAAGAAATTTGGTATGATAACTAAATGAGATAAGGTGATGATTCTCAAAATGAATGAATAATACTGATTTAATATTTTATGTAGATTATATATTGAAAGAAAAGAGATAGAAGATGAATAAAAAGTTTGTAAAAGGCGCTGCGATTTTAACCGTTACAACGTTTCTATCGAAAGTAGTGGGGAGTTTTTTTCAAATTCCATTGCAAAATATAGCGGGGGATGAAGTACTTGGGATTTTTCGCCTTGTTTTTCCTGTATATATGATAGCCTTAACTTTATCAGTAGCGGGAGTCCCGCTAGCAATATCTCAGTTAATAGCTGAGCTTCATGAAAAGAATGATCGGGACGGAATAGCTAAATTGTTTACGTCCGCGTCTATTATCGGTGTTATATTTGGGGTGCTCGGATTTTTAATTATTATCATGGGGTCAAGTGGCATTGCAAATATGCTTGGTGGGCAAGAGACGAGGCTAGCATTAATTGTTACTTCGTTTGCTTTATTAATCGCACCATATATGGCAGTGTACCGTGGATATTTCCAAGGGTTCGGAGATATGATACCTACTGGTGTATCACAAGTAATTGAACAGTTGATTCGCGTATTCTTAATGTTAACGATCGCTTATGTATTTGTATATTCGAATAAAAGCAGTGATATCATAACGGGCGGAGCGATGATTGGTTCTTGTTTTGGTGTTATTACGTCACTCATATATTTGCGAGTAAAATATGTGAAAAGCCCGTATCGCTATAAGAGTAAAACATATTCATTGCAAGACTTTAAGAAAAACGGGAAAAACATACTCCGTATTTCAATTCCGATTGCAATTGGAGCGTTATCTATGCCGGTTTTAAATTTAGTTGATTCTGTAACAATTCCACATGTGCTACATGAATCTTCTACAACGATTCAGGAACAGTTTGGTATATATAGCCGTGGTTTTGCATTTACGCAATTAATTGTTGTATTTGCAAGTGCGATAGTATTTCCATTAATTCCATTATTAACAGCAGCTTTAACAAAAAAAGATATAGCTTTAGCTAAACTGACAGTAAAACGTACAAATGAGTTTGCGCACGTTTTAACAATGCCGATAACGATATGGCTTATGGCGCTCACAGTACCGCTTAATGTTGCATTATTTACAGATACAAAAGGAAGTGGTATGTTAGCTATTTTAATTGGTAGCTCGTATTTCACATCACTTATGGTATTATCAATAGGAATCTTGCAAGGGATTAATCGTTCGATGCAAGCAGCATGGATTGTCATCGGTGCAAGTTTTGTAAAAATTATATTAAATATAGCGCTAGTAAATCAATTCGGTATAAATGGAGCAGCGTATAGTACTCTAATTATTTATATAATGATTTGTATCGCAAATCATATTTATATTAGAAAAGATCTTTCTTATCCAATGGATATAGGGAAGTTTTTGGCTGTGATTGGAGTATCTAGTATTTTAGGTATAGCATTATACTTTGTGTCTACATTAATTAATGTGACAGATTCCAGGGTTTTAGCAATGATATATAGTGGTGTAGCGCTAAGTGTAGCTTCAGTATTATATGGCATATGTGCACTTAAACTAAACTGGATATCGAAAGAACAAATTCCATTTTTACGTAAATAAAATCGTTTGTTATAGAAAATGAACAATATTATAAATGGGTACGACTTTTTAGATGTTTGCGAAAGAAATCAATTTGAAGTTATCAATCCTTCCTCGGCAAGGAATGGATAACAATTTGTTTAATTACAAAAAGAGTTGATTGTGAAATGTTGGAGGAGATTAAGAGTGCGGTTAGTTTTATCAGGATATTATGGTTTTTATAATGTTGGGGACGAAGCAATTTTGCAATCAATTATTAAAGCGCTACATGAAGAGGATCCTACTCTTGAGCTTGTTGTACTTTCAAATGACCCCGACTATACAAGGAAAATGTACAGTGTAGAAGCAGTAAATCGCTGGGATATAAGAGCGATTTACCGAGAAATAAAGAGAAGTAATGGTTTAATTAGCGGAGGCGGAAGTCTCTTGCAAGATAAGACGAGTATTAAAAGTATTTTATACTATACGGGTATTATGCGGCTTGCCCGTTTTTTGAAAAAGCCGTATTATATTTACGCTCAAGGAATCGGACCTATTACGAAGAAGCAAAATCGTTTATTAGTGAAATGGCATGTATCAAAGGCTGAATATATATCAGTACGTGATGAAGACTCTTTTTTGTATTTAAAAGAAATTGGTATTAAGAAAGATATCGAACTTGTTCCAGATCCGGTATTAGCTTGTCAGCAAGAAGAAAAGAAATCCAATTGGCTTCAAAAACATTCTCTGCAAGGAAAGATCGTTGCGGTTAGTGTAAGGTACTGGGATGCAAAAGAAGATTATATGAAGAAGTTAGCAGGTACGCTGAAAAAGCTTAAGCAAGAGGGATACCATATTTTATTTGTACCGATGCATGGACCATTTGATCAAAATGCATCAAAGGATATCATTAATTTGATGGGAGAAGAAGCGCACATGCTCCCTTATAAAATGGATATTCATGAGAAAATCTCTATTTTATCAGAATGCTCCCTTTTAATAGGGATGAGACTGCATGCTCTTATATTATCGGCAGTTGCAAACACGCCTATGATTGGAATTTCATATGATCCAAAGATCGATTCGTTTTTACAACAAGTAAATCAGCCGATTATTGGGAATGTTGATGGAGACTGGACGACAGAAACATTACATAGTATGGCGGTTAAACAATTAGAGCAAACAGAATATGTACAAGAAATGTTAGGACAAAGGGTAGAGGAATTGCGTGAGCAAATTGCCATAGCGTCCAAATATATTATTAATGACTTACATGCAAAAGAGTCTATAAAAAGAGGAATAGAATAGAGGTCATTCCTCTTTTAATTCAATAATTGAGTTGAAAAAGAACAGGAATTACCTGTTCTTTTTTTGCTATGTAAGTAAGAATTTGAAAGAGAAGCGTATGAAAGAAAAAATGTCGGCAAAAAATTAATCGTAGGTACAATGACAGCAGCAATGGTAGCAGGTGTTGTATCTTCAGTAGCAGCAGGTAAAACATTCTCAGACGTTCAACCTGGTTCTTGGAGTGAAGAGTACATTAATTATTTAGTAGCAAAAAAGGCTATCGAGGGTAAACCAGACGGAACATTCGATCCATCTGAAGCAATTGACCGTGCTTCTGCACTTCCAAACTTCAATGCAGACATCTACAATACTTTAACTACTAAGTACACTGACAAAGGTACATTAGTATTCAAAGTATTAAGAGATAAAGATGTTGTAACAAGCGAAATCGTTTCACAAGCTGTACACACCCAAATATATAATACAAAGAAGCCTCTTGTACATGTACAAGAGGCTTCTTTTATTGTTTAAACTTAAACATCTCACCGCTCAAGTTCGAATCACTATACACAAACAATACCATGTTAATGTTGTTGTCTTTAATGTATTGATATATATCCTTTTCGTGATAGTGACGAAGGTCGAGGATAGATGTGTGATTGAAGCTTTGTGCTAAGTGAGGCACGATTGCGTTTGCGAATGAATCTTTTAGGACTAAAGCTCGTACATCATTTGGTGCATTGTTATTTTCGATGACGATTTCTGGATAGTCGTTTGTGTAATAACCGGCGTATGATGTTGTATCATTTTGTTTTTCTACGCCATATAGTTCATCCAATGTGCGATATACAGTGCCGTTCACATCTTTTGCGGTTACGCTTGTAAAGTTGAAACCGTCTTTTGGTGTGTAGTAGCATAGTTTTTCACCAGTCGCATCAATCAGTTGGTATAGCTGGTTGTTAAAGCTTCCGACTAGATGTTTATTTGGAGCGCACGTACGAGTGTAATCTTCTTTTTTTATTTCTTTTCCTTTATATATAGAAGATTGTTGCACGATTGTGTTCATTATATATTGATAGCCTAAGAAGGCACCATCCATATTCCAGTGATGGTCTGTTTTGAAGTACATACTTTGTATTTCTTCATTTGTATAGTTTTTCTTAAAGTGTTCCATGAGTTTAATTGGTTTTACGTCCGCTGGAAGTTTATCTAGAAAATAATTTAAATTTTCCTGTGCATATGTGTGAATATGAGAAGGTAATTTAAATGATAATGCATTCGTTTTGGACGGTGGTAAGGCAAAGTAAAACTCGATATTTTGTTCTTTTAAAAACTGAGATAAGTCGTTTACAGCTGGCATGGATTGATCGATTTCATTATATTTTGTAGTCCATGCTGGATTTTTAAGAAGCCATTTATCATCAGTTAAAATAATATCGTTAATGAGAGACTTGTCCATTTTAATTTGAGCAAGTGTATAGTTTTTTATGAGATCATCTCTTCCGATTAATTGATCGTTTGTATATGTCTCAAAGTCTTTAAAGAAGCTACCATTTATGACAGCTTCTTTTGTAAGAGCTGGTTTTTGAGCGAGTGGACGATTTTCAACGGGCGAAACTGCTCGGTCAGTTTTGAGAAGCGATAATATGCCAAATGAAAAGATAATGGTGAGAAAACCGGTAAATAGGACGATGTTCCCCAATTTTTTCATAATAACGTTTCCTTCCTACATAAAGTGAAACTTTAATCAGTGGGGGTTTTGTTCATCCCCACTGATTATTAGCCTTAACCAATCGGGCTTTTACGGGAAGCCCGACCCCCACCTAACTTCTTTGCTTTCGCTGAATTTTGAGGTGGGGATCTTACTGCCCGGCAAATAGCGGGATAAGTTAAAACCTGAAATAAATAAATGGATTATATGTTGAATTAACTAAATACATAATCGAAAGCATAAATAATGTTAGTAATAATATAGGACGTACAACTTGCATCCCGAACGTATATGTTTTTGGTGCAAGTTCTAGTATGTTTTTAACTCTCTTTAAAATAGGTGTCGCTGCGATAAAGGCAATGATAAAAATAATAATGTATTCATGTACGTATAACATTGTATTATCATCGACGAAAGAGTGCCCCCCTATGCCAAACATAGCTTTTAAATATTGGAACGAGTAAGCGAAGTTGTCAGCTCGGAAGAAGACCCAGCCAATCATAACGATTACTAATACGTATGCATGTTGCAGCGGCTTCCATAGTTTGTTTAATATTTTTTCGAATCCAGCTTTTTCAATTGAAATAATAAAGCCATAATATAAGCCCCAGGCGATAAATGTCCAGCTCGCCCCGTGCCATAAACCAGTTAACCCCCATACGATGAAGAGGTTACGATAATTCGCTAGTTTTGAAACGCGGTTTCCGCCGAGCGGGATATATATGTAATCGCGGAACCAAGAGCCGAGTGTAATATGCCATCTTCTCCAAAATTCTGAAATAGATTTAGAGATGTACGGATAGTTGAAGTTTTTCGGGAAATCAAATCCGAACATTTTTCCAAGTCCAATTGCCATATCAGAGTACCCTGAAAAATCGAAATAGATTTGAAGTGTATAGGCGATAATCCCAATCCAAGCTGTTCCAGCGCTTATCTCAGACGGCGGTAAGGCGAAGATTTTATCTGCGACAAACCCGACTTGGTTGGCGATTAATATTTTTTTCGCTAATCCTAGAATGAAAATTTGTAGACCTTCTGTAAATTTTTCAAAAGAATGGATACGCGTTTTAATTTGTTCAGCAACGATATTGTAACGAACGATTGGTCCGGCAATAAGCTGAGGGAAAATAGAAATATATAGTGCTAAGTTAAGTGGGTTCTTTTGAACATCACCGTCTTTACGATATATATCGATGACATAGGACATCGCTTGGAATGTATAAAATGAAATCCCAATTGGTAGTGGAATAGGTTCCACTTGGATAGATAAATGTAAAGCGTTGTTTAAAATGTCTGTGAAAAATGAAATATATTTAAAATAAGAAAGTAATAAAATATTCCCGACCACAGCCATAATCAAAAATGTGACTTTCATATTTTTTCGTTTATCATAATGATGCACGAGTAGGCCGAAGCAATAGTTTAATACAATAGAAAAGAGCATTAAAAGAACGAAACGTGGTTCTCCCCATGCATAGAAAATTAAACTAAATGCAAGTAATACGAAATTACGAAGCTCGGCACGCACTATAAAATAGAAAAATAATACGAGAGGTAAAAAGATAAATAAGAAAATCGAACTACTAAATACCAAAGGATTCTCCTCACTTTATTCAAAAATACATTTCGTGCAAAAAAACGACATTTCTATTATATATTCTTTTAAATAAAAGTGCCTTTAATATTTTAGCATGTTAATAATTCGATTAAAATAATTATTCTATGTAAATAGTTTCTAATTTAATACATAAGAAAGGTGGGCAATTAAGTGTTTTTTAAAATGGAAAAGAAGGCATTTGAGTGATTTATGGGAATTATTAATTTTGAGATAAGAGAAGTGACATAACTAAGGAGGAGAATAGGGAGTAAATTCGGATTGTATGGCAAATTTATCGTGGAAGAAAGTAATCGAGATATATTAGCAGATATTTTGTTAGAGGCGAAGGAATCAATGCAGTCATTAGGGATACTTGTGAAGTGTATATTGTAAGTAATTCTAATGATGAGCCGAATGCTGTATATGTTTTTGAAGTATGGAGTAATGAAGAGGAACAACGAGATTTTCTGTCTATACAAAAATGTAATAAGCAGATAAAACCACTTATTACAGAAGCGGTAAGAATTAGTATCTTGAATATGAGAGGAGGTAAATTTATCCATAGAAAAACTGCACCCCAATTGTTAGATTGTGTGTCTAACAATTGGGGTGCAGTTCACATCCAAATAGATGCTGCTTCTTTTTTTATTCTATTTCTAAATCAACAATTAAGTAAGCGAGTATAACAACGAAGAAAATACTAACGGACGGCGCTGTTAATACATGGCCGGACATAAAGCCGATTCCAAGTGATAGTACAACAGTGCTAGCTAATAGCATATATTTCACGGTTATTATTTTCTTAAAGTTTGTTATGACGCGAATGAATAATTTAATACCGAAGTATAGAAGCGGTATTAAGTAAATAAGGAAACCGACGATTCCGAATGCAAAGAATAGATCGTGGAAGTCCATTTCGATTAATTTAATTTTAACCGTATAGTTACCAGCATAGCCCATTCCGAATAATTTTTGTGATAGCGGTGCTTCTTTATAGTATTGTTTGTATACTTTTAAAAACTTATCGCGATCACTGTAAATTAAACTTTTGACCTCAGAGTCTGTTAGCTCACCTTTTGCATGTTTTTTTGCTTCGTCTGGATCTTCTTTAATTACTTTTCCTTCTTTTCTATCCTTTTCTTCTTGTACTGATTTTTTGTATTCGTATATTTGCATGTGGATGCCCATATTTTTTGCAATAGGAGTATGCGGTGTAAGTGCAATTAAACCTCCTAAAACAACAGCGGCAACAACTGTATTTACGAGATATGTGAATCCTTTACCTTCTTTTTTGCGATGAATCATATATTCAATGAATGAGAATAAAAGTGCCACGCCAAGCGTTAGAACAATTGCACCATATCCTACTTTCGTTCCGACCATAATACTTGCATACATCGCAAGTATTGTTGGAATCCAGTAATAGATTTTCGAGAAAGAAGTTGTTTTATGAATCGAATATAACACTACGCTTGGGAACATAATTGCAAAAATAGAACTTAAATCATTTCCAGCAAAGAACCAACCTCTTGAACCAATCTTTGAGTGAGGATAGCTTGGGAAATCTGTACCAGTTTGCATTGCAACAATCAGTGTGATGCTGAAAATTAAAGTTGCATATAAGAAATATGTAATGATTTTATGAAACGTATATTCTTTATTTTTTAACTCTTTAAAGACGATAATATATCCAAACAGTAGCACAATTGGATATATGCTCTTTAAAATAAATTTCACTTCTTCGCCAAATGAAACTGGAGATTTGACCATCATATTATTTACAAGACCAATTGCTAGTACGATCCCGAGTAGGCATAAATAGAGAATGTACTTTTTTGCCCCGTGTTGTTTTCTATGAAGAAGTAGATAACCTAATGCAAGAAGCATAAAGGCGAAACGGACTACGATTCCAACTGTTGCGCTCATGTGTAACACATAGATTGAAAAAGATGTTAATAAATCTAAAATTGGTTGAAACACAATGAATAGCAATAGGAAATGTGGGAAGTAGTTAGCCGTTTGTTTCAACTTAGTAACCATATGTTCCTCCATTTCTTCATTCCTTTATTTCAACACCCGAGAGATGGGTATAAAAGCCTTTTTTTGGCATAGTAAGGTGAATGAATTTCAATGTTTGTTTTTTGCATCAAACTTAAGAATACACCATTTCATTGCAATGGTAAATAGATGAAAAGCAATGATAAACCGACTTTAATTTCTATATTTTTTAACGAAATTGTATGTTTTATACGGATATATATACAAATTACGAGAATATTAGACAGAAAATTAAGAAAAAAGAAGGGTTTTTAACATGCTTTCTATAATTATAGAAGTATAATCTTTATGTGGAAAAGAGGGGTATATATAATGGAAGTAACAAGTAAAACAGAATCTGTTGTTGTAAAATATGAAGGGCGCGTAGCGACGGTTATGGTCAATCGCCCAGAGGTTTTAAATGCATTAGATGAACCAACGTTAAAAGAGTTATTACAAAAGTTGAAAGAAGTGGCGGAAAGTTCTGTTCACGTTGTTGTGTTATGCGGCAGTGGCCGTGGTTTTTCTGCGGGTGGAGATATTAAATCGATGCTTTCAAGTAATGATGAAAGTAAGTTTGAAGGCATTATGAATACAATTGCTGAAATCGTTGTGACGTTATATACGATGCCAAAGCTTGTTATTAGTGCAATTCATGGACCAACTGCTGGACTTGGATTAAGTATTGCATTAACAGCTGATTATGTTATGGCAGATATATCATCAGTTATTGCGATGAACTTTATTGGAATCGCTTTAATTCCAGATGGTGGTGGCCATTTCTTCCTTCAAAAGCGCGTCGGTGAAAATATGACGAAGCAAATCATTTGGGAAGGGAAGAAATTATCAGCGACAGAAGCGTTAGATATCGGTTTAATTGATGAAGTAATCGGTGAGGATTTCCAAACGGCTGTGAAGCAAAAAATTAATGAATGGTTACACAAACCAATTAAGGCGATGATTCAAACGAAACAAATTTTATGTGAAGTAAATCGTTCTAATTTAGAACAAACGCTTCAGCTCGAAAAGCGTGGTCAATATGCGATGAGACAAACAGCGGATCATAAAGAAGGTATTGCTGCTTTTCTAGAAAAACGTTTACCAGCATTTAAAGGGGAATAAAGGGAAGCTGTAATCCGAGGGGATTTGTTTATCCCCCGCGGATTATTAGTTTTACTGCCCGTTAATTCGAGATAAAGGGAAGAAAGTGCTAACACATTTTAGTATAATTGTGTTAGCACTTTTTTTAGGAGTAATAAATGAAGAAAATTATCGGTGTTATCGTTATGATTTTACTTATATATTATGCTTTGCATAGTACACCATCTCTTGCGGTGCGGACTGCATTATTCTTTGAGGGACATCCAACTGTTGCTTTCTCAGGTGAAGTGAAGAAAGCACGGGATGTGAAAAAAGAGGCGATTCCTGATGAGTACCGGACCTTATACGGCGATAAGAAAGAAGAACCAGAGCATTACTTCTTTCCGGTAGTAAGGGCGCACGGATCGGGAATTGATATGTTAAGTGCTTGTGTGAAAAAAGAGTGGTTTTTCTATAAAGCAGAGCTTGGTTGTTTTTAAAAATAGGAGGTAAGTGATGTCAACTTATAACAGGTTAGTGAGAGACCGTGTCCCGGAGAAAATTTTAATGTCTGGAAAAACATATACAGCACAAAAATTAACAGGACAAGCTTACATACAAGCGTTAGCGAAAATTGGTACAGAAGAAATTCGTGAATTTGCTTCAATGAAAGAACGTGAGCATGCGCTAGATTCACTTGCAGACGCACTTGAAGTTATTATTTCTTTAGCGCGTGCAGAAGGTGCAACAATTGAAGATATAGAGCGTATTCGTAAGCAAAAAGAAGAAGAACGCGGCGGATTTACAAGAGGGATTTATTTGATGGACGTTTCGGAAGAGTAGTTTAATAGAAAAAGCACAGCTTACTCAGTAGCGCTGTGCTTTTTTCCTACAATTAGGCTAGTGATTAAGAAAATAATCGTTAATGCCCAGCCAATTGTAATTGAGGTAGTAGTGTGAAAGACATAAGAAACTTGTAAACATAGTAATGATGATAAAAACCAAATAAGTGCAATATGTACATGTTTTTTCGTTACATTCATTTTTGTTATCTCCTTTTCACTTACTAAACTAAATTTTACTATAATTTAGAAAATTAGACTATATGAGTAGAGGTTTTATTGTAATTTCGCTATACTAAATAGTAGAGAAAATGAGGAGGAAACGACAATGACACATCATGCAAAAGAAACGATGGAATTAATTAAAGAGCTTGTCTCTATTCCAAGTCCATCTGGAAATACGGCGAAAATTATTAATTTTATTGAAAACTATGTAAGTGAGTGGAATGTAGAGACGAAGCGTAATAATAAAGGCGCTCTTATTTTAACGGTTAAAGGAAAGAATGATGAGCAGCATCGTTTATTAACTGCACACGTTGATACGTTAGGTGCGATGGTGAAAGAAATTAAGCCTGACGGTCGTCTTCGTCTATCTATGATTGGTGGATTTCGCTGGAACTCTGTAGAAGGGGAATATTGCGAAATTGAAACGTCAAGCGGTAAGAAGTATACAGGTACAATTTTAATGCATCAAACTTCTGTCCATGTGTACAAAGATGCAGGGGAAGCGAAGCGCGATGAGAAAAATATTGAAGTGCGTATTGATGAGCGTGTCTTTTCGGCAGATGAAGTACGTGAGTTAGGAATTGAAGTAGGAGACTTCGTTTCATTTGATCCACGCGTTCAAATTACAGAGAGTGGATACATAAAATCACGTCATTTAGACGATAAAGTAAGTGTAGCAATTCTATTAAAATTAATTAAAAGATTGCAAGATGAAAAGGTAACATTACCGTATACAACACATTTCTTAATTTCTAATAATGAAGAGATTGGGTACGGTGGTAACTCAAACATTCCAGAAGAAACTGTAGAATATTTAGCAGTTGATATGGGAGCGTTAGGTGATGGACAAGCATCTGATGAATATACAGTATCCATTTGTGCGAAAGACTCTAGCGGTCCATACCATTACGCTTTACGTAAGCATTTAGTTGAACTGGCGAAAGCGAACGCTATTGAATATAAAGTGGATATTTATCCATACTACGGATCAGATGCATCAGCCGCGATTCACGCTGGATTTGATGTGAAACATGCATTAATTGGAGCTGGTATTGATTCTTCTCACGCATTTGAGCGTACGCATGAAAGCTCGATTGTACATACAGAAGCACTTGTTTATGCATATGTGTTATCAGAAATGATAGTAGAATAGTGAGAGGGTGGTTGATTCTATGAATCAGCCACTTTTTTTTGCATAAAAACTACTTAAATTGTATTGTGCAATATTAAAAAAGTAGGTTTACTATAGAATTCTAGTATTATAAAATGATAGAGGCGCACTAATTTTTTTAATTTATATTTTCTAAAATTTGTATATTAAGATTGTGTGTTTTTAAAACGTTAATTTTCGAGGGGAGTATTATTATTTATGAAGTATCGTGCAGTCGCGGCAGGTATTTTAGCCGCAAGTTTATTATCGTCTCCAGTTAGTAGTTTCGCAGCAGGGAAAAAGTTTTCGGATGTTCCTACATGGGCGCAGGAGTCGGTTGACTATTTAGTAGGGAAAAAAGCACTTGATGGAAAACCAGATGGAACGTTTTCTCCATCTGAAGCAGTAGATAAAGGATCAGCTGCAAAAATATTAGCGGTAGTTCTTGGTTTACCAATTGATCCAAAAGCGAAACCATCTTTTAAAGATTCGCAAGATCATTGGGCAGCACCATATATTGCTGCGGTAGAAAAAGCGGGTGTAATTAGTGGAGATGGTACTGGGAAATTTAATCCATCAAGCCAAATTAACCGTGCATCTATGGCATCTATGCTTGTAAAAGCATATTCATTAGATAAGAAAATTATTGGAGAACTTCCAACACAGTTTAAAGATTTGGAACCGCATTGGGGTAAGAAACAAGCTAATATTTTAGTAGCTTTAGGGATTTCAATGGGTACAGGAAATGGCTGGAATCCTGACGGTACTGTAACTCGTGCTGAAGCAGCTCAGTTCATCGCGATGGCAGATAAAAATAAAACAAATACATCGAAAAGAATGTATATGAATAGAAACTTTATTACATATCATCAAGCATCGTTATCATCTGGTATTACTGACGTTCAACATAAGCCGCAAATGATTGAAGTGACAGAGCAAAGAGGGGATGGATGGTTGAAGGTTGTAACAAGTAAAGGTGAGAAGTGGACGCCATTACAAGAAAAAACAGAGTCTATTAATGAAGGATTTACTACATATCAAGAAGCTTCACATACGTCTACAGTGGCAGGGACACATAAAGCACAACAAGTAACTGTTATTGAAGAAAAAGATAGCTGGATTCGTATCCGTATGGGAGTTGGTTTCCAGTGGATGGATAAAAATCAATTAAATCCAGTGAAGCAAGGTAACTTCCTAGAAGGTAAAGCGATTATTATTGATCCAGGTCATGGTGGAATTGACTCAGGGAACCCTGGTTATTATGAGAAAGAAAGTCAAACCGTATTAGATGTATCATTACGATTACAGAAAATATTTGAGAAAAAGACACCGTTTACTGTGTTATTCACTCGTACAGATGATACACGCCTGGGAACAAGTGGTCCTGATTCTCTAAAAAAACGTGTAGAATTTGCACAGCGAAATAATGGAGATATTTTTGTAAGTATCCATGCTAATGGTTCTGACTTGAAAAATGGACAAGGCACAGAAACATTATATTATGACTCAGAACGAGCAAGAGCAACGAATCCAAATGTAGAAGAGAGTCGTTTATTAGCAGAAAAAATTCAAAAACGTCTTGTGAAAGCACTTGGAACAAAAGATCGTGGTGCGAAACATCAGGACTTATACGTAACTAGAGAAAATACAATGCCAGCTGTATTAACAGAATTAGCATTTGTAGATAATAAAAGTGATGCAGATAAAATTGCTACACCAGAACAGAGACAAAGTGCAGCGGAAGCTATTTATCAAGGTATTTTAGATTACTACGAAGCAATGGGTAACGACGTATCTTCTTTCCGTTAATAAATAAAAGAGATTGCCAATGGGCAGTCTCTTTTATTTATGAAACAAATTATAAAGGTTTCTCTTTATTTCGAGCATATGATATCATTTAATTTTACGTAAAAAGGTATTTGAGTAATTGTAATCATAACAATTTTAAACGATAAAGGATGATAATAGATTGAGTAATTATAGTAAAACACCTGCATGTATATATACGTATGCGTTTCGAGAAGAGGAACGTGCTTTATGTTACTTGGAAATGCGTTCGTTCTTTGGGATGGAGTCTCACGTTAATATTTTGAAAAGTGAAGTCAAGATTGCTCCGAGTAGAAGTCCGTTTATTAAAGAGCGCGTTGAGGTTATGTATGAAGGGGACGACTTAGAAAGCATTTTAGAACAAGTGGAACAAATTGATTTAGCGGGAGCGACATTCAAAGTTATCTTCGTTAAAATCAATGATCTTGGTAAAGAAAATAAAATTGAATATGGGGAAAGACGCCTTATTGAACGAGACCTTGGCATGCATATTGAAGGAGAAGCTGATGTTCGTAATCCAGAGCGTGTATTCGGGATTGTTCCTCTTGGAGGACGCTGGTACTTCGGGCACTATGTAGAAAGTGATCCAGTTTGGTATCATCACATAAAAAAACCGCATAGCTATTCGACATCACTGAGCACACGTGTTGCTAGAGCTGTCGCAAATATCGCTGTACCAAACCCAGATGGAGTACGAGCAATTGACCCGTGCTGCGGAATTGGAACAGTAGTAGTAGAAGCACTTTCTATGGGGATTAACATCGTTGGTAGAGATATAAATCCACTTGTAGTTCTTGGAACGAGAAAAAACATCGCACATTTCGGATTTGAAGGAACAGTAACAAAAGGCCCAATTGAAGAAATTACTGAGAACTACGACGTCGCAATTATCGATATGCCGTACGACCTATTTACGCACGCAACACCAGAAGATCAACTCTCGATTCTTTCAAGTGCGCGCCGTATCGCAAAAAAAGTAGTCGTTGTCACGATGGAAACAATGGACGACATGATTCATGAAGCGGGATTTGAAATTACAGACCGCTGTATCACAAGAAAAGGATCATTTTCTAGACAAATTCTTGTTTGTGAATAAGAAAGAAAGATCACCCGTTTGTTAAATTTAGGTAATAATTAATAGGATAGTTAGTCCATTATGAGGGCTGATTATCCTTTTTTATTTACATAATTGATTTGGAAAATAAAGGTTGGGAATATGGTTTAAAATGTATAGTATGGAATTAAATAAAAGAATGTACATTTGTATTCAACTAAAGAACAGTTTAATTAAAGAAAATGGATCTATAATGTGGGAGGAAATCAAATACATTTATTAAAATTAAAGGAGCTGTTGAAATTGGACACTATTCAATTAATTGAAGATTTCATATTACCTTACTATACTCAAAAAGATATAATGCACAATGTTGAACATATAAAAAGAATTTTAAATTTATCTCTAGAAATGGCTAAAATATATAAAAATAAAGTAGATGAGGATTTACTTAAATATGGCGCATATTTTCACGGAGTAATATATGAAGAAGAGATAAGAATAAGTATTAAAGAATTTCTTAAGGGTATTGGGTTTAGTGGAGAAAAAATAAAACGAATTCTAGAAGTAGCAGACGGTTCTCAAAAGGATGGAAAACCAGAAAGCCTAGAAGCTAAAATTCTCCACGATGCACATTTACTTGAGGGTGGAGAGACATTTTTAATTGTTAAATCTTTAATCACTGGATCACTTAGGGGACAATCCTTACTAGAAACGATTGAATATCTGGAAACAAATATACTTAATAAACATCATTGTTACTTACCCGAAAATATTGAAAAATACAAGGAAAAGGAAAAGTTCGCTTTTGACTTTCTATACAAACTCAAAACACATATATAATTTTTAATTTGTGAAGTTTTGTACTTAAATTATATGAGGGGTTTTATGGAATATTTGGACTCTAAATAAATAGAAATTTTTAATAATAAAAAATCTTTGTATAAAGTGAAATTTAGTCAACAGTCTACATCCTTATTTTATTAAATTTAAAACATAAGAATAGATAAATACAATTAAACCAGTGATGTTTAGTCTAAATCATTATTTTAACTGAACAAGGACCACACATATTAGACGTGTTTAATATGTGTGGTCTTTTTAATTTCAACTGTTCCACTTACCTAACCTAAATATAAAATATTGGTGACCTTTTTTGGTTTGCATAATCTTAGCATGATGTGTGATTGGTTGGTGGAATAGAGGGAGGGATTTGGCGATAAGTCGATATTCCAGGTCGAAACGTCGATATATTCTAAGAATCGATCGATATCATTTTGTTAGTACAATTACTCTTCTTTCGTCTTCTCTTGTTGTGCAATTAGTAAATTGCGTAATACGTGTCCGCGGTAACTTTCTAGTTTTCTTCCTTCATGATAGCGAACACCTAATTTCTTAAGTTCAGCTACGTACCAGCCTTTTGTTCCATAATACATGAGACCACTTCCTTTTTTCTTTTGAACAGTATATGTGCCTGGGCGAGAGAATTTTCTATTTTTATTCATGAAATTTACAGAAATGAACATTGAATATTCAGTCTATTTGTATTATGATTAACTTATTATCGGATGACAGTGATTAGCCTCTCTGTAAGCCCGGGTATATTTTTATTCAATTGAATAGAGGAACTTCTTTCCACTTGAGCTTCCTTAGCAGGAGGACGAGCCATAAGGATAGGGGCAGTAAAATTCAATGCAGTTGCATGTGTTGTTTTTCTGGCTCTTTTTATTTTTTACTTAAAGTAGGAGGGGATTTTTAGAAAGCGTTGTCAATGGAGTATGGTGCACGTCCACGCTAATGGAGGGGCTGGTGAATTGGTTGGCTAAAGAGAAAAAGGAGTTACAAAAGGATTTAAAAACTCGGCATATAACAATGATTTCGATTGGCGGGGTTATCGGGGGCGGTTTGTTTGTAGGAAGTGGAACGATTATTCAATCGACGGGTCCAGCAGCGATTTTGTCCTATATTATTGGCGCTTTAATGGTTGTGCTCGTGATGCGGATGTTAGGAGAGATGGCAGCGGAAAATCCTGATAGCGGTTCTTTCGCAACGTATGCGAATAAAGCAATTGGGCCGTGGGCAGGGTATACGATTGGGTGGTTATATTGGTTTAATTGGGTCATTATTATCGCGATTGAAGCGGTGCTTTTAGGCGTGATGATTAACAATTGGTTCCCTTCAGTTCCAGCATGGATCGCGAGTTTATGTATGGTTCTTTTAATGACGATGACGAATGTATATTCAGTAAAATTGTACGGTGAGTTTGAATATTGGTTAGCGTTTATTAAAGTTATTGCGATTGTTGCGTTTTTAATTTTAGGAGTTTCAATGTTCTTTGGTCTTGTTCCAGGGGTGGATAGACCGAGTCTTTCTGTTATTACGGAGCACGGTGGTTTCTTCCCAAATGGAATTGTCCCTGTCTTACTGAGCGTTGTGTTTATTTCTTTCTCTTTATCGGGAAGCGAAGTAGCAGCGATTGCAGCCGGGGAATCGGAAAATCCAGAGAAGAATGTTATACGAGCTATTAATAGTGTTGTATGGCGCCTAATGCTTTTCTTCGTAGGTTCGGTAACGATTTTAGTTATGTTTATTCCGTGGACGGATAAGGAGTTATTAAAACTTCCGTATGCAAGTTTATTTAATATGGCAGGAGTACCTGCAGCCGCAGAAATTATGAATGGTGTTGTCTTTTTATCACTACTTTCCGTTATGAATTCAGGTATATATACGAGTTCGCGTATGTTATTTTCACTTGCTAAAAAAGGCGATGCTCCGGCTAGTTTTTCACGATTAAATAGTAGAGGGACGCCGGTTGTAGCGATCTATGCAAGTATCGTATTTGCATTTATTTGTGCGATGTTGAAATTTATATCTCCGGATAAACTGTTCGCATTTTTAGCGAATAGTTCAGGCGGGGTAACGATGCTTATGTATATGTTCGTTGCCGTTTCACATGTCAAGTTAAGGCGAGAAAGGGAAAGAGAAGGGGCTGGAAAGCTGAAAGTGAAAATGTGGTTATTCCCTTATCTCACATATGCAACGCTTTTAATGATTGTCACGATATTTGCTTCACAGGCGTTTATAGAAGATATGCGTATGCAGTTTTACATGACATTACTAGCTACGATCCTAGTAATAATAAGTTATTTTCTAAGAGTTAGAAAGTTAGATAAGCAAAAGTTGAATGATTTTACGATTATAAAAGATTCGGAAGTTAGTTTAGAAGAAAAATAAGAAAAGGGGTATGTACCATGTTAAAAGAGAAGAAGGATATTACAACTACAAAATCTAGCATATTACATGAAAGAAGAAAAAATGCGGTGCCAGAAGGGCCTTACA
Source organism: Bacillus silvicola (assembly GCF_050524305.1). Classification (NCBI taxonomy): domain Bacteria; kingdom Bacillati; phylum Bacillota; class Bacilli; order Caryophanales; family Bacillaceae; genus Bacillus; species Bacillus silvicola. The sequence goes on along the minus strand of NZ_JBNGVC010000013.1, from coordinate 245,549 downwards.
ATATTACAGAGTTGTATGTGCAATCAGCAAAAGGCGCGATTATTACGGATGTAGATGGTAATGAATTAATCGACTTTGCGGGCGGAATTGGTATGCAAAACGTCGGGCATTGTCATCCGAAAGTAGTAAAGGCGATTCAAGATCAAGTGGAATCTTCTATTCATAGTTGTTTTCATGTAGCGCCGTATGAAAGTTATATTACACTGGCGGAAAGACTGAATGAGTTAACGCCAGGTGATTTTAAGAAAAAAACGATGTTTGCGAATAGCGGAGCTGAAGCAGTAGAAAATGCGGTGAAGATTGCTAGAAAAGCAACTGGAAGAAGCGCGATCGTTTCGTTTGAGCGTGCATATCATGGGCGTACACTTTTGACGATGTCACTTACAAGTAAAGTGAAACCGTACAAGCATGGATTTGGGCCGTTTGCATCAGAAGTATATAAATTACCATATCCATACTATTACCGTGCTGACGAAGGGCTAACACAAGAAGAAGTAGACGCGCAAATTTTAGCGTATTTCGAACGCTTTATGTTAGAGGAAGTAGCAAGTGATAATATCGCTGCAATTATTTTGGAACCGCTTCAAGGAGAAGGTGGATTTATCGTTCCGACGACTACATTCATGCAAGGTGTCCGAAATATTTGTGATAAGTATGGAATCATTATGATTGCGGATGAAATTCAAACTGGTTTCGCTCGTACGGGCAGCTTATTTGCAATGGATCATTTCGGCGTAGCTCCAGATTTAATGACTTTCTCAAAATCAATCGCTGCTGGAATGCCGCTTAGCGCAATAACAGGAAGAGCGGATTTAATGGATGCACCTGGACCAGGTCAATTAGGTGGTACTTTCTCAGGAAGTCCGGCTGCTTGCGCGGCTGCATTAGCTGTTTTAGATGTAATCGAAGAAGAGAATTTAGTGAAGCGCGCTGTAGAAATTGGCGAGCGTATGATGGAAGTGTTTAATAGCTGGAAAGAGAAATATGAACTAGTTGGTGATGTCAGGGGCCTTGGTGCTATGACGGCAATTGAGCTTGTAAAAAATAAAGAGACGAAAGAGCCAGCAGCGGAAGAAGTTAAAGCAATTATGAAGGAAACGCATAGTAAAGGGGTCATTACGATAAGCGCCGGTATTTATAGTAACGTACTTCGATTCTTACCGCCTCTTGTTATAACAGATGAACAGCTTGAAGAAGGGCTTACTATTTTAGAAGCTGCTATTGCGAAACTATCAAAATAAAAATGGTGGGGGCAGGGGAATGAAGTTTTTCAATTATATAAACGGTGAGTGGAGAGAGCCTTCCACGAATGCATATGTGAAAAATTATAATCCGCATAACGGGGAAGTGTTAGGTGAATTCCCGTTTAGTTCAGTAGAAGATACACGAGTTGCAATTGCATCAGCGAAAGAGGCTTTTCATAAATGGCAAAAGTTATCGTTTCAAGAGAGAGCAAGTTATTTATGGAAAGCGGCAGCTATTTTAAAAGAAAAGGTAAATGAAGTTGGCCGGGATGTAACGAATGAAGAAGGAAAGACGATTGCAGAAGGAATAGGAGAGACGAAGCGAGCAATTAGCATTCTTGAATATTATGCCGGGGAAGCAAATCAGCCGATTGGAGAGATTATCCCGTCTGCTAATGAAAGTACAATGCTCTATAGTAAACGTGTGGCAGTAGGACCAGTCGGATTAATTACGCCGTGGAACTTTCCAATTGCGATTCCGGCATGGAAAATGGCGCCGGCACTTATTTACGGAAATACGATTGTCATTAAGCCGGCTGAAGTTACACCAAAATCGGTGTACCATCTCGTGAATGCTTTTCATGAGGCTGGCATTCCGGCGGGCGTTATAAATTGTGTATTCGGCAAAGGCTCTGAAGTTGGAGCAGAATTAACGGGAAACCCTGATATAAAAGCGGTATCTTTTACGGGTTCTAATCACGTTGGAAATATCATTCAGAAAGCAGCTGTTGAAACTAGGAAAAAAGTCCAATTAGAAATGGGCGGGAAAAATCCGTTAGTTGTATTAAAGGATGCTGATATTGAAAAGGCGGTAAATATTGCGATAAAAGGTGCGTTTATGTCAACGGGGCAAAAATGTACCGCAACAAGTAGAGTAATAGTCGAAGAGGAAATTTATGAAGCGTTCCGTAATCGACTATTGCAGCGCACTGAAGCTCTTACAGTTGGGAACCCGTTAGAACCTAATACATTCATGGGCCCATGTGTCTCAAAGGGGCAGCAGCAATCTGTTCTATCGATGATTGAAGTAGGAAAAGGAGAGGCTTCCTTACTGTATGGAGGTAGCGTGCCGGACGAAGCTGAACTGCAGCGAGGATGTTATGTTTTACCGACTATTTTTGAAAATGTAGATGTAGATGCACGCATTGCAAAAGAAGAGATTTTCGGTCCAGTTATATGTTTATTTAAAGTGAATAGTTATGGAGAAGCAGTTTCTTTAGCGAATGATACAGAATACGGACTAAGTGCATCGATTTGTACAAATAATTTAAGTTTATCGCAAAGGTTTATTGATGATATGGAAGTTGGAATGGTTCATGTGAATTCAGAAACTGCAGGAGCAGAACCACAAGTTCCGTTTGGTGGAATGAAAAACTCTAGTGCTGGACCGCGTGAACAAGGAAAAGCAGCGAAAGAATTTTACACGAGAATAAAGACAGTATACGTAGATCAAGTATAAACACTAAAAAACATAGTAACGGAGGATGAAATATGCGTAAAGGGACATTTTTTATGGCAGGACATTCGAGACTTCCGAAAGGGATGGCTGTTCGCAGTATGTACGAAACATTAACGATTACAATTGAGGCAGATCATAAATATCACGTCATTATTGAAGCGTCATGTACGCTTGCGACAGAGCATGGTAGGGACTTCGTCGCTCAAATGTTGAGAGGACATAGTTTGCAAGATGGTATTGAAGAAATCGTTCAAGATATTATGGACCATTATCAAGGAAAAGCGCAAAATGCCATTGTCAGTGCGGTAAAAGATTTGCATCGCCAATATGTAAGTTATTTAAATGATGAACAGCTAGAAGGAGAGTACGAGGAAACAACACCATAAAAACTGTCTAGTTTATCCCGCATGAACGCGCAGTAAGATCTCCACAGATCAACTGCCCGTAAATGCCCGATTGGTGAAACTAATGATCAGTGGGATGAACTAAGTCCCCACTGATCAAAGTTTCACTTTATATCGCCATAAACGAGAGCCAGTTGTATTTCCGTTAACGGGATACAACTGGCTTATTTTATTGAGGAGGCAAGAACTATGAAAAAGTTAAATGAAGTTCAAGTTGTAAAACAAGAGACGAAAAAAAGAGGGTGTGCTGAAAGTAAGGGTATTTGTAAAATGTGTAAAGTTTGTCGAGAAAATAATAAAAAACGAATTGACAGTTAGAATATTTCGAATTATTATTTAATTAATAAGATCCATACGAGAAATTAGCCTTCTCTATATCCGATCTTTCTTTCCTGTTTTACAAATATTTTCATACAAACTGTCTATTATTATTGTACTTTAAGAGATTAAAGAACATTCGTAATTATGAGCCAGTTGTACGTTTCTACGATTTTATGTCGTGGTATGCGTATGACTGGCTTTTTCGTTATTAGGACAGTAAGACCGAATCTCAGCATAAGAAGATAAGGATAACTGTCTGTAAAAAGCGTCAATACGTTCTTCATATTTAAATTAGGGAGGAATTGAAATGTCGATTATTACAGAACAAAATGCGAAGATGAAATTTGCAAAAAAATATGAGGGGTATGAAATTGCTCCTCATCCAGAGCATAAACGTTTATATCATATTACGCTAAACCAGCAATTGCTTAAGCAGTTCTTTGAAGAGGTAAAAGAGCATTCAGAGCAGTCACTGCAATACATTCCTTATTCTCGGTTTAATCTTGCGGATGGAATGAGAAAGATTTTTGGGCAATCATTTATGGATAACATTCGCGGCATTATTCATGACCGTGAAACGGGCGGATTTACAATTGGGGTGCAAGGTGAAACGGCAGATCCAGCAGACTACGTTAAATTTGCAACAGCATTAACACATTTAATCGGGGAGCCAAACTTTGATGCAATGACAGGAACGTATTATGCTAGATTTAATGTAAAAGATACAGATAGTAGTGATTCTTACCTTCGTCAAGCGTACCGATTGTTTACTCTTCATACGGACGGTACATTCGTTGATGAGCCGACAGATTGGCTTCTGATGATGAAAATTGAAGAGCAAAATGCAGTAGGCGGAGAATCTCGTTTACTACATTTAGACGATTGGGAAGATCTTCAGAAATTTAGAGATCATTCACTCGCATCTGTTAAAATTACGTATAAAGCACCACCAAGTAAAAATTCGCAAGAAATCGTTTATCGTGAAACGTTTTTTGATGTAAATAACGCACCGTGTATTTGCTTTATTGATCAGTTCGCTTATCCAGATAATATTGAACAAGCAAACTATTTGAAAGACTTATCATATTCTGTTGAAAATTCACCAGCAACACATGCATTGAAATTACCAATTGGGGACTTAGTTCTTTTAAACAACTTATTTTGGATGCACGGAAGAGCTGCATTTGAGAAAAATAAAGATTTATATAGAGAACTAATGCGTCAACGTGGTTGTTTTTCTAAATAAGTTTGTACGGCGGGTCTTAAAAAAGGCCTGCCTTTCATCATATTAAGGGGGAAGTAGGATGTATGACTTTATAATTATTGGCGGAGGAATTGTTGGCCTTTCAACTGGAATGGCTTTAACGAAAAAATTCCCTCGTGCGAAAATCGCGATCATTGAAAAAGAAAAGGAACTTGCACATCATCAAACTGGACATAATAGCGGAGTAATTCATTCTGGAATTTATTATAAACCAGGGAGTTATAAAGCGAAGTTTGCCAAAGAAGGAAACGCAGCTATGGTTCAATTTTGTAAAGAAAATGACATCGCTTATGACATGTGCGGAAAAGTAATTGTCGCTACAGAAAAAGAAGAACTTCCTCTTTTACATAACTTATATGAAAGAGGCTTACAAAACGATTTACGTATTGAAAAAATAGATAAGGAAGAATTAGCTGAAATTGAACCTCATGTAAAAGGACTTGGGGCAATCCGTGTTCCTTCTTGCGGGATTGCTGATTATAAAGGAGTAAGTTATGCATTTGCCCGTTTGATTCAAGAAAGCGGAGGAGAAGTACATTTAGGAACAGCCGCAGAGCGTATTACTGAGAAGAAAGACGCCGTAACAATTGAGACAAACAAAGGCGTATTCAAAGCGAAATTCCTCATTAACTGCGCTGGATTACATAGCGATCGTATCGCGAAAAAGACAGGCATATTAACGGATATGAAAATCGTTCCGTTTCGTGGTGAATATTATGAACTTGTTCCAGAAAAACGTCATCTCGTAAAACATTTAATCTATCCAGTCCCAAATCCAGAATTCCCGTTTTTAGGTGTTCATTTCACAAGAATGATAAACGGAGACGTACATGCAGGACCGAACGCAGTATTAAGCTTTAAGCGAGAAGGTTATACGAAAACAGACTTTGATATTAAAGATTTCATGGAAACAATGACATACACAGGCTTCTGGAAAATGGCAATGCCAAATATGAAAGAAGGCATAAAAGAAATGGTGCGTTCATTTAGTAAACAATCATTCCTGAAAAGCTTACAGCGCTTAATACCAGAACTGACAGAAAAAGATATCGTGCCAACTCATGCAGGTGTAAGGGCACAAGCTATTTTATCAAACGGAAATATGGTTGATGACTTCTGCATTATCCCTGGCATCAATTCTCTGCACATTTGTAATGCGCCATCTCCAGCTGCAACGGCTAGTATAAAGATTGGTGAGGAGATTGCTAAGCAAGTACCGGATGTTGTGGCGGTTAGGGTTTGATGGGTAATGGGTCCCCCGGGTTTCGGGGGATTTTTTTGTTTTTCAGTTATTCGGCGGGGGCCGGTCGTGGGATTGGTTGGTGGTTATTAGGTGCAAAAGCGCGAAGTTTGTCGGTAAGTCGATATGTTGTGTCGAAACGTCGATATATTCGGAGTTGTGGTCGATATAATTGAATAATCGCTGATATATTTTTGCGGAGTGTGGTATTGGTTATAGGTTAATGGACAGCGACTGTCTACTGTATAAAAAAGTAGACAGTCGTGTGTATTTTTCAAAAAATGTATACAGATTTATCCCGCTATTCGCTGGGCGGTAAGACCCCCACCTCAAAATTCAGCGAAAGCAAAGAAGTTAGGTGGGGGCCTTACTGCCCGTAAAATCCCGATTGGTGAGGACTGATTAAAGTTTCATTTTATACTCTATGCGTTGGCATGATATTTGCAATGAAAATAGTATTAACATATAGGGGAGAGATAGAAATGAAGGTTAGTAAAATATACACAACAATTGATGCGCACGTAGCTGGGGAACCGCTTCGAATTATTACGGGCGGCGTGCCAGAAATAAAGGGAGAAACGCAGCTAGAAAGACGTGCATACTGTATGGAACATTTGGATCATCTTCGCGAAATTCTTATGTACGAACCGAGAGGCCATCACGGCATGTACGGTTGTATCATTACACCGCCTGCAAGTGCTCACGCTGATTTTGGCGTACTATTTATGCACAATGAAGGCTGGAGTACGATGTGCGGTCACGGGATTATTGCTGTTATTACAGTAGGAATTGAAACAGGTATGTTTGAAGCGACAGGTGAAAAACAGAAGTTCATTATTGATAGTCCTGCTGGGGAAGTCATTGCGTACGCAAAATTTAATGGTAGCGAGGTAGAATCCGTATCGTTTGAAAATGTTCCTTCATTTGTATACAAAAAAGACGTTCCTATTAAAATAGATAACTATGAATTTCAAGTAGATATCGCGTTTGGCGGAGCATTTTATGCTGTAGTGGATAGTAAAGAGTTTGGTTTGAAAGTTGATTTCAAAGACTTACCTGCTATTCAAACGTGGGGCGGTAAAATTAAACATTATATTGAGAGCCAAATGGAAGTTAAGCATCCACTTGAAGAAGGGTTAAAAGGAATATACGGTGTTATTTTTTCAGATGAACCGAAAGGAAAAGACGCTAGCTTACGAAATGTAACGATCTTCGCTGACGGGCAAGTAGACCGTTCCCCTTGTGGCACAGGAACTTCCGCAAGAATCGCAACCCTTTTTGAAAAAGATGCCTTACAAAAAGGAGAGATTTTCATCCACGAATGCATTACTGACGGCCAATTTGAAGGAGAAGTATTATCTTTAACAGAGGTAGATAAATATGAAGCAGTCGTTCCGAAAGTAACGGGGAATGCGTTTATTACAGGATTCCATCAGTTCGTTGTAGACCCGAGAGATGTGTTGAATCGGGGGTTTTTAATAGGATAAAAGGGGGATAAACAAATATGCTAGTCATAAGCGCGAACGAGCAAAAAAACTTAGTAAATATGAATGAAGTCATTGAATACGCGGCGCTTGCTTTAAAAGAATTTTCAGCAGAAAGAACGATCACACCAATTCGCGGCTCATTACCATTTGCGAGCGAGCAAAATACCGCATTAATTATGCCTTCGGTAGCGGAAGGACTGGAAGCTCTTGGTTTAAAAGTAGTAACAGTAGTCCCGCAAAACAAAAAGATAGGAAAGAAAACGATAAACGGAATTGTAATGCTATCAGACTTTCAAACAGGAGAACCACTCGCACTTTTAGAAGGTTCCTATTTAACGATGATCCGAACAGGCGCCTTATCAGGAGTAGCGACAAAACATTTAGCTCGTCATAACGCAAAAACTTTATGTATCATCGGCACCGGTGAACAGGCGAAAGGAATTGCAGAAGCTGTATTCACGGTTAGAGATATTGAAAAAGTAATTTTATACAACCGAACGGAAGAAAAAGCCTATGCATTCGCGCAATATATACAAGAGAAATTCAGCAAACCGGCCTACGTTTACACAAATCCAAATGAAGCAATAAGCGAAGCGGACATCATCGTCACAACTACGAATGCATCTACACCAGTCTTCTCAGAAAAACTACAAAAAGGCGTCCACATAAACGCCGTCGGTTCATTTAGACCGAGCATGCAAGAACTACCATCTCACGCCATCACAAGCTCAAACAAAGTAGTAGTCGAATCAAAAGAAGCAGCATTAGAAGAAACAGGTGATCTTCTAGTGCCAATAAAAGAAGGTTTATTTAAAACTAGCGACATCCACGCTGAACTTGGTCAAATTATAAGCGGGGAAAAAGCTGGTAGAGAGAACGATGAAGAGATTACCGTTTTCAAATCGGTAGGTTTAGCGGTAGTAGATATTATCGTTGCGAAGTATTTGTATGAGAAAGCGGTGGAGCGTGGGATTGGGAATAGGATTGAGTTTTGAGAGGATGAGTGTGCTAGAATTTATAATTAGATCCTCTTGATAAAAATTAAATTGATATTATGTTGGAACATGTGAACCCTATGCAGATATCAAATCATTAATTCAATTGGCGTATGAAAAAAGTTGCACCTCTAACAATTAGAGGTGCAACTTTTTTTACCATTCCCGCCATTCTTCTGTTATGTCTTCTTCGGATTCTAATCCAGCTATTCGTGCTGCTGTATCGATAAATTCATAGAGATCTTCTCTTTCCATTGTTTCGATAAAATAGTCATGTTCGTCATTTAATTCATTTATGTTAACAACGACTTCTTTAACGACTTGCATTATTTCGACTTCGGTTGGATTCTCACCCAATTGCTCTAAATTGTTAATGTAAGTGTCGAGAACTTTATTTGTTGCACTTATATTTTCTTCAGTGAAAAACTCCCCATCTTCATCATTCTCAATCCATGGGGTTGTTGGTTTGTTTTTTTTCAATTCATCAAATGTCATGATAACCTCCTAAAAATGTTTTTTATCTTTAATCCCATTCTACATTTTCGATCATATATAACAACCATTTCAGAGGAATTTCTTGTAGGCTGCTAGTTTTTTAACTCATTTTGCGAGGCTACCTTTTCGTGGTCTTTTTATTTTACCCTCCGCATAAATATAGTTTATCGCAAGGATTCATTGATAGATGTCAAACTTTCTACCTTTGCGAAAAAGTTTGACAATACATACGGGTAGTGGTAATTTAAAACCTATAAGAAAACTCGGTATTAATTCCGAGTTTTCTTATAGGTGTAAATAGTTGAGAGGGGTCGAAACATGAAGAAGAAGTTGTTTGCATTACCATTTGTCCTACTATTACTTATTGCATTAGCGGCTTGCTCAGGAGAGAAAGATTCTTCGAAGCAAGCGAACACTAGTAAATCAGGGACTCCGAAAGATGGAGGGACGTTAACAGTTGGTGTTAGCGACAATCCCGATACGATGAATCCGCTTTATGCGAATGATCGTGTGTCGTTAACGATACAGCAAGCTTTATATGCACCGCTGTATCATATGGAAGACGGTAAGAAAAAGTTTGTTCTTGCTGAGAGCTTTACGCCTTCAGAAGATCAATTAACATGGACTTTAAAACTAAAAGATAATTTGAAATGGCATGATGGTAAGAAAATTACATCAGACGATATTGTATTTACATTCCAATCTATTTTAGATGAGAAGCAAAATAGTTCAAGCCGTGAAAACTTTATTTTTAAAGGAAAGCCGCTTGAGGTGAAAAAAGTGGATGAGCTAACGACTCAATTCGTATTACCACAAGTAAGTGCATCTTTCGAAGGGGTTATGAACGATTTCTTCCCAATTCCGAAACATGTATTTGAAGGTGAAGCAGATTTAGTGAAGAGTAAGAAAAACTTACAACCTGTTGGATCAGGTCCATTTAAATTAAAAGAATTTAAATCAGATGAATATGTTGCGTTAGAGCGATTTGATGATTATTTTGCTGGTAAAGCGAAATTAGATTCTATCGTGTACCGCGTTGTAAAAGACCGTAATACAGCAAATGTTTCACTTCAAAATGGTCAAATTAATATGAAGATGATCGAACCGCAAGACTTTAAGAAATTAGATAGCACTGGGAACTTCTCAATGGTGACTTTCCCTGAAGGTAGATTATTCTACTTAGCTTATAACTTTAATACAGACCTTATGAAGAAAAAAGAAGTGCGCCAAGCAATTGCGCATGCATTAGATAAGAAAGAAATGATTAACTCAGCGTTCGTTTCTAGTCAATTTGCGGAACCGGCAAATTCAATCTTAACACCAGACGCTATGTATTATGCGAAAGATATTAAAGAGTATAAGTATGATCAAAAAGAAGCGAAAGATTTATTAGCAAAAGCTGGTGTAAAAGATAAAGAAAAAATACGTGTTATGTATGTAACGAATAATAAAATTATGGAAAGCTTAGCGCTATATACACAGCAAAAATTACAAGAAGTTGGTTTACAAGTTGAACTGAATGCATTAGATGCTAGTGCGGCAAGTGAAAAAGGCTTGGATAAAGAGAATAAAGAATATGACATTACATTTGGTGGTTACATAATGGGACCAGAGCCAGATTCATATAAGAGCTTATTCTTAAGCAATGCAGAATACAATTATGCACGTTATAAAAATGCTGACTTCGATAAGTTATGGGAAGAAGCTGCAGTTGAAACAGATAAAACGAAACGCGCAGAGCTATACCATAAAATTCAAGATACAGCGAGAGAAGACTTACCGTATCTTCCAATCGCATATCCGAAAGCAGTTATTGCAGTAGATAAAAAGTTTGATGGATTAAAAGAAGCAAAAGCAATTCCAGTCACAATGTTTGAAGATCTATCGAAGATTTATGAAGTGAAATAAGAAACTGTAAAGAAGCTGGTGGAAATCAGCTTCTTTATCTTGAGGGGGGAAGTTTGTGTATAAAGTAATTGCAAAGAGGCTTTTAAATGCAATTCCGCTTTTATTTGTTATTTCTATTATTTCTTTTCTATTAATAAAACTAGCGCCGGGCGATCCCGTTCGAAACTTTGTAACGCCGAATATGAGTCCAATTGATGTCGAGCGTATTCGCAAAAGTTTAGGACTAGATCAACCGATTTACGTGCAATATATTTTATGGCTAAAAAATATTTTAACAGGGAATTTTGGATACTCACTTCAAAATCACCGCCCTGTTTTGGAACTTATTACAGAAAGATTACCCGCAACAATTGGGTTAATGGGATCATCTTTACTCGTCTCATTTGTAATCGCAATCCCGCTTGGACTATTTACAGGTGTGAAAAAGAATTCTATCTTTGATCGCATCGTGAACTTTATCTCCTATGTGGGAATCTCAATGCCAGTCTTTTGGTTTGCTTTACTATTAATCTACCTATTCTCTTTAAAGTTAAATCTACTTCCGAGTATGGGTATGCGCACAGTTGGTCAAGATTCCTTCTGGGATATTGTCCAGCACGGCATTTTACCTTGCATGGTGCTAGCGTTCCAAAACGTCTCTGTTTATATGAGATATATTCGTTCAAGTACCATCCAGCAATTAGAAGAAGATTACGTACAAATTCAATATGCGTACGGCGCTTCAAAGAAAACAGTTTTATTTAATCACGTACTTCGAAATGTATTAATACCAATCATTACAATTTTCGGATTATCCATTCCAAGTTTAGTAGGCGGAGCGTTCATTACGGAAACAGTATTCTCATGGCCGGGACTTGGTTCACTCGGGGTGAATGCTATTTTTAGATTTGATTATCCAATTATTATGGCAATCACATTATTATCATCGTTCATGTTAATTCTCGGTAATTTAATTGCTGATATTTTATATGGCGTAGTAGATCCGCGCATTCGAATGAGGGGGTGATTTGGAATGAATAATAGGAGATTTCAAACGATAAAAAGTAGTTTTACAAAAAATAAGTTTGTACTAATGGGAGTTATTATACTTAGTGTTTTAACAATAGCGTCTCTTTTCGCATTCATATCACCATATGATCCTAGCAAAATGTCGATTCCAGATCGTTTACAAGAACCGAGTATGAGTCATCCGTTCGGTACAGACGATTACGGAAGGGATTACTTAACGAGAGCGTTATATGGCGGAAGAGTTTCGCTTGCTGTTGGTTTTCTAGCGATGGTTGTTTCTATTACAATCGGCACGGCAGTTGGAACAATTAGCGGATATTTTGGCGGAAAGTTAGACAACTTCTTAATGCGAGTTGTTGAAGTTTTAATGTCAATTCCTTCATTCTTTTTAATGTTGTTATTAAATGCGTATTTAAAACCAGGAATTACAACGCTTGTTCTTATTATCGGACTATTAACGTGGATGGACACCGCGCGTATCGTAAGGGCAGAAACGTTATCTGTAAAAGAGCGTGAGTACGTTTTATATGCAAAAGTATCCGGACAAAAATCATTGATGATTATTGTAAGACACATCATTCCTAATATTTTATCGACCATTATTATCGCAGCGACATTAACAATTGCGTCATCGATTTTAATGGAATCATCACTTAGCTTCTTAGGATTAGGTATTCGTGAACCAGATTCTTCTTGGGGCAGCATGCTTAACAATGCGCAAGGATATATCGGCGAAGCCTGGTATTTAACACTCTTCCCAGGGTTCCTTATTCTATTAACAGTGTTGAGTTTTAACGTAATTGGTGAAGCGCTTAAGAAAGCTTTCGCACCAAAAGGGGCCGGACATGAAAACTAAGTCGTTAAGCGAGAGGAGTGAGGAACGTGTCTGAAAAACTATTAGAAGTGAAAAATTTAAAGACTTCTTTTTTCATAGAAGACGGAGAAGTTGAAGCGGTTCGCGGCGTTTCATTTCGCTTAAATAAAGGAGAAGTAGTTGGAATCGTTGGTGAGTCTGGAAGTGGAAAGAGCGTTATGGCGAAATCTGTTATGTCTCTTGTTACATCGCCAGGGAAAGTGAAAGAGGGAGAGATTCTATTTCACAATGAAAACATACTTTCAAAATCTGAAAAAGAATTGCGTTCTATTAGAGGAAATCAAATTTCACTTATATCTCAAGATCCAATGTCGGCATTAAATCCAGTTGTGAAAATTGGAAAGCAGATGACGGAAGTAATTATTCGGCATCAAAAAGTGAAAAAGAAAGAAGCAGAGCACATCGCAGTCAACTTGTTAAAACAAGTCGGTCTTTCTTCACCGGAAGAAAGGGTGAAACAATATCCGCATGAACTAAGCGGCGGTATGAAGCAGCGGGTTATGATCGCAATGGCGATGTCTTGTAATCCAGACCTCCTCATTGCGGACGAACCGACGACAGCGCTTGATGTAACGATACAAGCACAAATACTAGATTTAATGAAAAACTTAAAAAATGAAACGAATATGTCGTTACTTCTTATTACGCATGATCTTGGAATTGTTGCGCAAAACTGTACACGCGTTATCGTAATGTACGGCGGACTTATTATGGAAGAAGGACCTGTACTTAATATTTTCCAATCGCCGAATCATCCATATACGAAAGGGCTATTAAACTCTCTACCAAAAATATCGAACGGCGTAAAAGAAAGACTAGCGCCAATTCAAGGTGTAACACCAAACTTATTACACCCGCCGAAAGGATGCCCATTCGCAGAGCGTTGCCCACATAAAATGGACATTTGTGAACAAGAACGTCCGCCATATTTTGAAATCGGAAACGGAAGGCGCTCTATGTGCTGGCTAAATGATAGGGCGGTAGGTGATTCCCATGCATGAAGAAAACTTAATTGAAGTTCGGAACTTAAAAAAGTATTTTCCTATTAAAAAAGGACTATTCGGCAGAAAAACAGAGCAATTAAAAGCAGTAGATGATCTTAGCTTCACAATTAAAAAGGGTGAAACATTCGGGCTAGTAGGAGAATCTGGCTGCGGAAAATCAACGACAGGAAGAAGCATCATTCGTTTACACGACGTTACTTCAGGTAACATCCTATTCGACGGAAAAGATATCGCAGATCTAAAAGAAAGTGAACTAAAAGAATATCGAAAACGAATGCAAATCATTTTCCAAGATCCATACGCATCATTAAATCCGACAATGAACGTATTCCAAATTATTAGCGAACCGATGAACATTCACGGATCTTACACAGCGGAAGAAAGAAAAGAAATCATTCTAGACCTTCTCAAAAAAGTAGGCCTAAAAGAAGAACACCTATATCGCTACCCGCACGAATTTAGCGGAGGACAAAGACAGCGCATAAGCATCGCGCGCGCACTATCTGTAAAACCAGACTTCATCCTATGTGACGAACCAATTTCAGCACTAGATGTCTCAGTCCAAGCACAAGTCGTAAACATGCTGCAGGATATTCAAGAAGAAACAGGCGTCACATACTTATTCATCGCCCATGACCTATCCATGGTAAGACACATATCAGACCGAATCGGAGTCATGTACCTAGGAAACATAGTAGAAATTGCCGACAGCGAAGACCTATACACAAAACCGGCACATCCATACACACAAGCACTACTCTCATCCATGCCAGAACCAGATCCAACAAACACAGGTAAAGAAAGGATCATTCTGCAAGGGGAAGTACCAAGCCCACTAAACTCACCATCCGGCTGCAAATTCAGAACAAGGTGTAAATTCGCCACTGAAAAATGCGCACAGGAAGTACCGAAGATGCTTGAGATTGCGAAGGGGCATGAGGTGGCTTGTCATTTGTTTTAGAGGGGGAAGCATCGGGGGGACCTGGTGGTATTTCAGTTGGTAATATAATAGTTGGTATGGCTTGTAGCGTTAAATAATTTATATAATAAACAATAAACATAAAAAAGAGCTAAGGTTCTCATACAGCCTTAGCTCTTTTTTATGTTTGTTAAACAATATCCTTTCAAAAAAATATTTAAGTCTATATTTATCCCGCTATTTGCCGGGCAGTAAAACTCCCACCTCAAAATTCAGGTGGAGCAAAGAAGTTAGGTGGGAGATCGAATGCCCGTAAACGCCCGATTGGTTCAACTAATAATCAGTGGGGGATGAACAAAACCCCCCACTGATTAAAGTTTCACTTTATAATTTTTTCTATCTTAATGCATAAAGACAGGGAAGGATTATATTTAATTCCCTTCCATACTTCTGATGGGGTGGACATCAATGAGATGTGGTTTTTTGTTCACGGATTTTTAACATCTTTATTTACAGTGTTTTGAATGTAAACTAATAATAAAAAGTTTGCTTTCAAATTAGAAAAGGTTAGTCCCTCACTCCACTCCAGCTAAAAACCTCACACCCAAAAACAAAGGGGAACTCAATTGTTCAAACTCATAAAAAGTTTCAATCTTGTCTAAGCATCCATTAGGATATAGAATTGATCATCCATTTTTCTTTACATAATCTCCAGATACAGTCCATATCAACTATAGATTCTTGTCTTATGCTAAATGTAATCAAAAAGCAAGTAGATAAAGATAATGACTAAAACATTAACTCTAGATACTTTTTTGATGAATATTACAAATAAACAGGAGGTAATGAAAAATGATTAAAACATTATTAGCAGGAGCACTTTTAAGTACAGGATTGGTAGCGGGAGGTGCAGTAGGTGCAGATGATGCGAAAATGGACAATTTAAAGTCAAATGAAGATAGTTCAAATCAAGTAATTACACAAAGTGCAGATGGAACAACGTCTTTCTCACAAAACTTTGATTTACCTAAAGATGCAGTGCCAGCAACTCCTAAAGGAGACGTAAAAACTGTTGAAAGAACAGAAGGTACAGGTTCTCAAGAAGGAAAAATGGTACCAGCAAAAGAAGGTACAGATTCTCAATCTGGATTTGAAATGGGAGCCCCTGAAAAACCAGAACATGCAAAAACTGTTGAAAGAACAGAAGGTACAGGTTCTCAAGAAGGAAAAATGGTACCAGCAAAAGAAGGTACAGATTCTCAATCTGGATTTGAAATGGGAGCCCCTGAAAAACCAGAACATGCAAAAACTGTTGAAAGAACAGAAGGTACAGATTCTCAAGAAGGAAAAATGGTACCAACAAAAGAAGGAAATTAAATAATATATAGTTATAACGAAGAGCATCCAAAAAGTGGTGCTCTTTTTATATTATAGGAATCAACCGGTTTTACTCAATATAGAACCGTAGAGGGAATTTAAGCTAGAATATGGGTTACTGTCTCTTCAAATCGTGGTGTTTGAAGCACTAGTTTTGGTGGTAACGTTACAACATAAACATTTTATTAGAGATTTTTTAAATTTACATACACTCTAGATAAACTACATATCAACTTCAGATACTTGTTTTATGATACAAGTAATCAAACAAAAGGAGGGCAATGCAAAATGATTACAACAGTATTAACAAGGCACTCTTTTAAGTACAGGAGATTATTAACAGGTGGAGAAAATGTTGAAGATGTACAGACAGATAAACATATTCCATATGAACAAAATGAATTGCAGCAAACTCTAGAAAAGTACGATTCGAAGAAATTTGAGTTATAAAAAGAAAGTAGATAAATATAGTGAAAATAGATAAATTGACAAGAGAAAAGCACTTTGTGTATATCACAGGTGCTTTTTATTTTCATTTTGATATAGGGCTTGAATTGAATTTTTACACTAAAATATATACGGCAAAAAGGGGGGAGTTCATTGCACAAAGTTATTTATGGAATATTAATTTTAATTTATACTTTGTATTCATTTTTTGTAAGTGATGGAAGTGAAGTAAGGTTTATTATGGTGTTAACTATAGTACTTATCTTTTCTGTGGTTTTAGAAAAAGGAAATGCAAACAAAACGACTGATTAAAGGTCTTTTTGTTTGCATTTTTTAGTTGGCTATTAAAGTCCAGATGTTTTAGGAATAGCACCAAATCGCCATCAAGCTTAAAGAACGATTTATCCCCAAACAATAAAAATGAGCTTTTTATTACAAGTTAGCACCAAATTTCATTTTTGGGACACTATTAAATTTTTAGTTGATGAAAACACCCGCCTAAAATAGAAAACTTTTAACCTATTATCATTTATTCCGTGGCTTTTAAGGTATTTAACACGACTTTGGTTGCGTCTGCAATAAGTTTATCATCGTATTTAGCATCTTCTTTATCATGATTAGAAAGTATAGCAAGAACAATCGGCTTTTTATTTGGTGGCCAAATAATTGCGATATCATTTCTTGTTCCGTAAGATCCCGCGCCTGTTTTATCAGCTACTTCCCATCCTTTTGGTACGCCCGCACGAATCAATTTATCTCCAGTTGTATTTCTCTTCATCCAATCTACTAATAGTTCACGTTTTTCTATTGGAAGTGCAGTTCCTAATGTAAATGATTGAAGTGTCTTAGCTATCGCTTCTGGTGTACTGGTATCATGTGTTTCTCCTGGATGCACTTCATTTAATTCAGGTTCAAATCGTTCTGAAGTAGTAACAGTATCTCCCATTTCTCTCAAGATTTTTTCAAATTCAGAGGGCCCACCTAACTGTTTAAGAATCAAATTATGTGCTGTGCTGTCACTATATCGAACAGAAGCATCTGCAAGTTCTTTTAACGTCATTCCTGTATCAACATGCTTTTCAGTAATTGGATTATAATTAGAAAGATCTTCATGAGTATACGTAATCCTTTGATCAAGAGCTTCTAATGAGTTCTTGCGTAAAAGAGCGCCCACAGCTAATGATTTAGATGTAGATGCAAATGCAAAACGATCATCTGAATGATAAGCAACAGTTTGATTCGTACCTGTGTCCAGTGCATAAATACCAAGCTTAGCATCATATTCTTTTTCAAGTTTAGCGAAAGATTGATTACCTGTATTTTCTTGTTTAATTTGATTCGTTTGATTCGCTTGTTTAG
Organism: Bacillus silvicola; assembly: GCF_050524305.1. Classification (NCBI taxonomy): domain Bacteria; kingdom Bacillati; phylum Bacillota; class Bacilli; order Caryophanales; family Bacillaceae; genus Bacillus; species Bacillus silvicola. Next base: position 227,744 of record NZ_JBNGVC010000013.1, on the reverse strand, counting down.
GTGGTTCAGATTGAGTATTACTATTGGAACAGCCTATAAGTGATACACATGAAAGTAATACTACAGGCACAATCTTTTTGTAATGTGAGATGTTAAAGAACTTGTTTAAAACGAACATAAATTTTCAACCTCTTTCAAGAATATATGGATTTTGTCTAGGTATTCTAAATACCAATGCAATTAAAGATGGCATTGGGTAACAATACTACTGCAGCTAAAATTTCACAGGTTAAATTACATTCAAAACGTTTATCCCGCTATTCGCCGGGCAGTAAGACCCACACCTCAAAATTCAGCGGAAGCAAAGAAGTTAGGTGGGGGTCGGGCTGCCCGTAAAAGCCCGATTGGTGAGGGCTGATAATCAGCTGGGGATGAACAAAACCCCCACTGATTAAAGTTTCACTTTATATGATTGATAAGTCACGGTTTGGGTTGTTTCTTTTTTGTTTCCACTTGTAATGGTTCACCTGTGAAAGTATTAAACTTGTAATACTTAACCGTAGTATTACGATGCATATTTTTCACTTTTTGGGATAATAAGTCCTTTCTTTTTTTTTGTAATACATAAAAATAGATGTCAAACGGGATATGTTGTATCCAATCTGGACAACTAATATTAGAAATACACTTATTAGACACTCTAAGTAATAAATTTGTTCCACTTTAAGATGAGGAAGAATTTGGGGTTTGTAAAATAACAATGGAACTACGTGTTTTTTCGTCATACAAAAACCTCTACGTATAAGTAGAGGTTTTTAAATTGTATATTAATGAATTATGCTTTTTTAGATAAAGCAAATCGAGTTCAGGTAAACGAAGAACATAGAACATAGAATACGTAATTTTAACTAGATTTATTATTAGCTAGTTTATCTCCACCACCAAGCTCCGCCTCAATCTGCGAAGTCTTCGAAGACTCATCCATACGCCAATACGTAATAAAGCTTATCGCGATACATCCAGCTACATAGAAGTAGAATAGTGATTCCATTCCGATACTCTTTAGCCATAATGCGATAAATTCTGCTGTTCCGCCGAATATCGCAACGGTTAGAGCATATGGCAAACCTACGCCAAGCGCGCGAATTTCAGTTGGAAAGAGTTCGGCTTTTACAATTGCGTTAATGGAAGTGTAACCAGTAACGATAATAAGACCGACCATCATAAGTAAAAATGCTACAATTGGTTCTGTCGTTTTTTCCATAAAGAAGAAGATTGGTGCTGTGAGTAAAGTTCCGAGAATACCGAAAGCCATTAATAGTGGGCGGCGTCCAATTTTATCGGATAGTAGCCCCGCAATCGGCTGAAGTACGACGAAAATAAGAAGTGCGACAAAGTTAATCCAGCTTACAATTTCTTTCGGAAGACCGACTGTGTTTACCATGAATTTTTGTAAATATGTTGTGTACGTATAGAATGCAACAGTGCCTCCAAGTGTTAGGCCGACTACAGTTAATACTGCTTTCGGATGCTTCATAAGAGCGCGAATTGTTCCTGCGTTTTCGCGGTTTTTAGATTCCATTTTTGAGAACTGCTCCGATTCATCCATCGTACGGCGAAGCCATAATACAGCTACTGCGCCCATTGCTCCAATAATGAATGGAATACGCCATCCCCAAGCTTTCATATCTGGTTCGCTTAGTAATTGCTGAAGAACAATTTGAACGCCTAACGCAACCATCTGTCCAGCAACGAGCGTTACATATTGGAAACTTGAATAAAAGCCACGGCGTCCACTACTAGCCATTTCAGATAAATACGTTGCGGAAGTTCCATACTCTCCGCCGAGTGACAACCCTTGCAGTAAACGGGCAAGAACTAAAATAATTGGCGCCATAATACCGATGCTTTCGTAACTCGGTGTACAGGCAATAATTAAAGAACCACCGGCCATAACCGTAATGGAAAGCGTTAATGCTGCCCGGCGTCCATGACGATCCGCATAGCGTCCCATTAGCAAACTTCCGATAGGACGCATTAAAAATCCAACTGCGAAAATAGCTGCTGTGTTCAGTAACTGACTCGTTGGATCTCCTTTAGGAAAGAATTCTGCTGAAAAATAAACAGCAAAAGCAGAGTAAACGTACCAGTCGTACCATTCAATTAAATTGCCGACGGAACCTTTAAAGATATTGCCGGCGACTCGGTTAGATTTTGCTTGAGCCATAATAATTCCTCCTCTTGCTTATAAATAAAATGATAATTATGAAAGCGCGTTCAATATAGTTGAATTGTACTGTTCATAAATTAAAATCTCAATATTATGACAATTTTATTCTTTTTGTACTTTATGTACATGGAGAGTTTTAATAGTTGCTTCATTATTAGTTTTGTCATAATAATAGAAAAAGGAGATTGATAGTTTAGAATATTTTATCAAAGGATATGGAGTATGAAGAAATCACACAAAGTGTCATTACAAACGAAAATAGTAAGCTTAATTATTACGTTAATTTTATTTGTCGTTCTCCTATTAGCCGGAATATTTGTTTACATTCAGTCCGTTGATACGAAGCGCCAAGTGGAACAATTAGCTCTGCAAACGGCGAAGTCACTTTCTTTTATGCCAGCTATAAAAGATGCTTTTCAATATAACGAGCATAAAAGTACCATTCAATCCATTGCGGAACAAGTTCGCGAGCAAGCTGGTGCAGATTATGTCATTATAGAAGATCGTTATGGGGTTATGTATTCACATTCTAATTCGGAGTTGATTGGTACAAAGAGTAACAATCCATATAACTATGAAGCACTCACTTTTGGTGGCTATTATACACTCGAAGGAAATGGTGCAAGTGGCCCGGCTTTAATGGCGAAGGCACCCATTATTGTTCATAACGGAGACTACGATCAAGTCGTAGGTGTTGTGACAGTGGAGTTTTTAATAAAAGGTATTGAATCTAACATATTGAGCAGAACGAAAGAAATTATCCTCTTTTCCTTAGCTGTATTACTAGCCGGAATTGTTGGTGGCATTCTTTTAGCACGTAGTATCAGGAAAGATACACTCGGTCTAGAGCCGAATGAAATCGCAGCGCTATACCGGGAACGAAGCGCGATACTACTATCTATAAAAGAAGGAATTATCGCTATTGATCAAAACGGTTTTATTACGATGATGAACACTTCGGCAGAAGAAATGCTGTATGTAAATGGTGATTATATGCAGCAGCACATTTCAAAAGTTTTGCCAGAATTTAATATGGAGAGAGTGTTAGAAAACGATCAAGAAATATCGTTTCAAGATAAAGTATTCATTTTAAACATGACACCGATACTCGAAAATAATAGTACGGTAGGCGTTGTATGTAGTTTTAGAGATAAAACAGAATTGCAAAACCTTGTGAATACAATATCTGAGGTAAGAAAATATTCAGAGGACTTACGCGCTCAAACGCATGAATTTACAAATAAACTTTTCGTTTTATCAGGATTACTTCAGTTAGGACATTACAGAGAAGCAATTGAATTCATCCAGCAAGAATCTAATATTCATCAAAGCCAAAACCATATTTTATTCCATCAAATTCACGATGCGAAAGTACAAGCTATTTTATTAGGAAAACTCGGAACAGCGTCTGAAAAGAAAATCGATTTTCATATTGAAGGAGATAGTGCGCTTCAACCGTTACCAGACCATATAAAAGTTTCGCACCTTATTACGATCCTTGGAAACATAATCGACAATGCGTTTGATGCGGTGAGTGAACGAGCGGAAAAGAGTGTTTCCTTCTTTGTTACGGATATTGGACACGATATTGTGTTTGAAGTGATAGATAGTGGAGCAGGGATACCGGCAGAAAAAATCACGACCATTTTTCAAAAAGGGTTTTCAACGAAAGGGAATGATCGTGGTTACGGACTAGCAAACGTGAAAGAAATGGTAGATCTACTACAAGGAACAATTGAAATTCAAAACGAGAAAAATGGGGGAGCTATTTTTACAATTTACCTTCCGAAAACATTGAGAGAAAGTACATGACAAACAGGGGGATGGGAATATGTTGAAGGTTGCAATTGCAGAAGATGATTTCCGCGTGGCGCAAATTCAAGAGGAGTTTTTATCAAAAATAAAGGACGTAAAAGTGATCGGAAAAGCATTGAATGCAAAAGAAACGATGGAACTACTACAAAAGGAAGAAATCGATTTACTTCTATTAGATAATTATTTACCAGATGGAATTGGTACAGACTTATTGCCGAAAATCCATGCTGACTTTCCAAACGTTGACGTCATTATGGTTACAGCGACGAATGAAAACCATATGCTAGAAAAAGCAATTCGAAACGGCGTAAGCAACTACCTTATAAAACCGGTCACGTTAGATAAATTTGTTCGAACCATTGAAGACTATAAAAGAAAGAAGCAATTATTACATAGTAACAATGAAGTAAATCAAGCACTAATCGATAACTTCTTCGGTACTTCACAAATACAAGATATGAAAAACTTACCGACAGGTGTTGATCCGTTAACACTGCAAAAAGTGAAAGGAATTATAAAAGGGTTCGAAGACGGAATTACAATAGAAGAAATGGGAGAACAAATGGGAGCTTCCAGAACAACTGCAAGAAGATATTTAGAATATTTAGTGGCGACAAACGAATGCACAGTAGAGTACACATACGGCATTATCGGACGACCAGAACGAAAATATCGAATAGGACGAGGACTATGAAAAAACGATTATTACTATGTATATGGATCATGACAGGAGTAATAGCTGGTTGTTCCGTAGAAAAAACGCACACGAATAAAGTGGACATAGAAGAAGTAGAAATCGTTGCGCCAAACGTTCAAGGAGCAGGATGGGATTTAACAGCACGGGCAATGCAAAAAACGCTAACAGAAGAAAAAATCTTCACAAAACCAATCACAGTCACAAATAAAGTAGGTGGCAGTGGTGATGTCGGCTGGAAATATACGAAACAAAAAGGCGGTCACGTACTGGCGATTAACTCAAGCTTACTCATAACGAACAACCTACTAGGCCACAGTAAACTAACCTATAAAGACTTCACCCCGCTCGCAACATTAGCATCAGACTGGGAAGTCGTTGTCGTCTCAAAAGAATCAAGCATAGAAAACGCAAACGAACTAATGGAACAACTAAAACAAAACAAGAAAAACTTCAAAATCGGCGTTGCCCCCGGCCTAGGAAACGACGATCACCTATCCTTCGTACAAGTAAGCAAAGCATTCGGCATAAACCCAGCCGAACTACAATTCTTCGTTTACGAAAACAAAGAAAAAATCATAAACGCCCTAACGAACAAACAAATCAATGCCGCAACCATGACCCTATCCGAAGCCGAAAAACAATACAAAGCCGGCAAAATAAAAATACTAGCCGTATCCGCACCAAAGCGCCTAGACCGACTACCAGAAATTCCGACGTGGAAAGAACAAGGAGTCGACGTTATATTCCAGCACTGGAAAGGGATTATGGGCCCGAAGGATATGACGGAGGAAGAGGTTGCTTATTGGGATAATATCATTAAGAGGATGGTGGAGAGTGAGAGTTGGAAGGGGATTTTGAGGGAGAGGGGTTGGAATTCTTTTTATAAGAATAGTGAGGAGAGTAGGATTTTTCTTGAGGAGAGTAGTCAGGAGTATGGGGAGCTAGTGGGGAATAATAGGGATTAGTAAATCATACGGTATGGCGTATGATTTTTCTTTTATACATAGTTTGATAAAATAGTAGTAATTGTAATTTATTGTAACGGTGGGGATAAAAATGTTGGATCAACTCATAATTGAATTGGCTAAATCAACGAAGCAGGTTGAAGATATAAATGGTGATAAAACTTATTTGATTAGAAATAAGGATAATGGAGAATTAGAAATTGAAATTAAATTTTCACGTGAGCGATATGAAAAAGAAGAAGCACCGTCTTATTTTAACGTGGGCTTTGAACTTCTTAAGGATGCTTGGCAAAAAATTATTGATATGCGCACGGTAAAGAGTGAGGATTTCGGACAAGCAAGTGAATGTAATACTTTCTTGGTAGCTTTCTGTTCACAGCTTCCATTTGTGAATGTAATGGAAGCAGGAGCTATTGAATTTAAAGAATTCAAAACAGATAACCTACCAAGTGAAAAATATGATAAAGTAATGCTCTTTTTAGAAGAGACAATGAATGGTACATATAATCCAAGTACGTTAAGTGAACAAGCGGATGAAAATTTATATAGAGTGAAATCTAATGCACGCCAGGATTTAAGATTGTTGGGCTTTTTGAATGAATCTCATGAAATGAATCAGCTTTTATTAAATGAATATGTTCAATCAGAAGATAAGAATGCTTACATTGCACAGCTAGTTTTAAGACAGGAATATTTCTGTCATGCTTTATTTGTTCTTGGATTGTTAGAGAAGTATTCAAAGGATGAAAAGAAAGAAGCTTTAGTAGGTTTGGGAATGACGACTGTCCGAAATTCATTAGGGGCTAATTTGATGGTTGAATCAGTAGCGAAGCGGCGTACGAATAACTTACTAGATTGGCTGGAACAAGTAGGGCTGATTAATAATGAGTGGATTCCTATTGAACAATACGTAAAAGATGATAGAGAAAAGGGCGGTAGTATGAACAGTAATTTACGTGAAAAGTTTTTAACGGTTATGGATGAATATTTACAGGCAAGAACAGAAAGATTTGCAGGTCATAAAATGGGAGCGGTTGTTAGGCATGAAATGACAACGGAAATAACGAGGTTACCATTTATTAATCATAATCAATATGTTGTCACAGGTTCAATTGGACAAGGGAATTGGGCTGCTGTTCCGTGGCTTGCGATTATGAATAAAGATATTACGACATCCACGCAGAGAGGTTATTATATCGTTTATTTGTTTAGTGAAGATATGGAGCGATTATATTTAACGTTGGCGCAAGGTGTGACGGAAACGTCAAGAGAAGAGATGCAAAAAATTAAAGAAGAGATCCGTGAGCAAATACATATGTCCCAAAAGGTGAAAAAAGATGATGAGATTTTCCTAGGGACAAGCTCAAAAGCGAAAGGATATGCGAATTCAACAGCGGCTTATATTGCGTATGATGCTAATAAAATGCCAAGTGAAAAAGAGTTAGTAGAGGATCTAGAAGAAATGCTTCGCTATTATGAGGGATTTATTGCTTACAAAGAGGAAGGAACGAAATATGAAATGATTTATGAGAGGAAAGAAGTGTATTTAGATCAGCAATCAATTATCGATCATGTGTCTTCTTATATTCAAAGTAAAGGTTTCTTTTATGAGAAAAAAGATCTTATTAATTTCTTCCTTTCGTTAAAGACGAAGCCATTTGTAATTTTATCAGGTATTTCAGGTACAGGGAAAACGAAAATTGTTCAGTGGTTTGCGGAGAGTTTAGGGGCTACGGAAGAGAATGGACAATTTACACTCATTCCGGTTCGACCTGATTGGAGTGATAGTTCTGATTTGCTTGGTTATGTGAATCTTCAAGGGGAATTTCAAGAAAGACCGTTAATTAAAGTTCTTGAAAATGCAGATGCAAATCCAAATAGGCCGTATTTTGTAGTGTTGGACGAGATGAACTTAGCTCGAGTGGAATACTACTTTAGTGATTTTTTAAGTGTAATTGAAAGTCGTAAATGGAAAGATGGAAAAATTGTTACGTCACCAGTACTTCCAGAATCAATTACGAATAAGCATATTACGATTCCATCAAATGTATATATTATCGGAACTGTAAATATGGATGAAACGACACATCCGTTAAGTAAAAAAGTATTAGATCGTGCGAATACAATTGAATTTAATACCGTTAACTTAGATTATTTTAATTTCTTAATGGATATGGAAGAGAAGGAAGCTGAAATTGTTTCTAATAGCTCTTTAGCAACCAAGTATCTTCATTTAAAAGAATGCTTTAAAGAAAACGAAGATCTTGTGAGAAATATCTCAACTATTTTAATAGAAATAAATAAAACACTTGAATCAGTTGGAGCTCAAGTTGGATACCGTATACGAGATGAAATTTGTTTCTATATGGCATACAACGAAAAAGGAAAGTTATTATCGTTTGATGAAGCGCTTGATTATCAAATATATCAAAAGATTTTACCGCGTCTTGCTGGGAGCGATGGAAGAACAGAAGAGGTATTAGAGCAGTTGTATGTATTATGTGCAAATGAAGAATATGATAGTGGTAATAATGATGCCTCATATGCTAAGTATCCTCGTTCAGCTAACAAGCTGTCTCATATGTTAAGGAGGTTCGAGTATGATGGCTTCACCTCTTTCTGGATCTAATAATGAGATAGAGCTAGTTAAGATTGAAACAGAGGAGCTATCATTGACGATTAAAGGAAATCCTTATCATGAAAAATACGAGAGTTTAAAAGAATATCACGCTATGAACGCGGATGAAATGATGTATTTTCAAGTAGATGGGAAGACGGAATCCGTTTCTGTATTTGATGCGAGATTGCAGCGGCTAGATGAATGGAACGAACATCCGCCAATCTTTTTTGAGAATAGAAGTTATCAGCTTGTTGTTGTTCCGAAAAATAACAAGCAGCTCTCTTTTTATCATGAACATCCGGGATTTCGAAAACAAGTTAGTTCTATTCAAATGGGTTCACTACACGTGTTAATGGGGAATCTTTCATTTCCGAATGAAGTAGGAAATACAACGTTTGAAATTAAAGATGATAAAGAAACTTTATTAACAGTTACATTTGAAGTTTTTCCGGTAAAGCTTGATTATAAGGATGATTACAGAGCTTTATTAGATGAGGTAAATGATGAAATTTATAATTTAGCGTTTCATTTACTAAAGAGAACTTACTTAGGAGCATCTGCAATTTACGCTACAAATCCATCGAAGAGTGAGTTTTATCGTATTTTAAATGATTCCTTTGAGCGGTTTATGAAGTCGATCTCTCACATTAAAAGACAACCGCATCATACGCTTATGACTAGACATCAACTTGTACGAGGAGAAAAAATTCGTAAATTTGATTCTGTCGGAATGAATTATTTGCGAAAGCGACCACACTTAATACAAGGAGAAAACAGTATACCGACTAAAGGAATTACAGCTTATAAGGAAGTGTCATATGACACGCTGGAAAATCGATTTGTTAAATGGATGATTCAAAGAGTCGTACATAAAATAGAGGATTTACTTAAGGCGCTAGAGCCAAAGTCTAGATATACACGTGGTGAAACTGATGAAGATTTACTACAACGTGTAAAAAATATGAAGTATCGAATGAAAAATGAATTGAACGATCCATTTTGGCGAGGAATAGGAAAATTAGATCGCTCAGTCTTTTCGCTCGTAATCCAAATGGCTGCAGGATATAGAGATGCGTATCAAATCTTTTTAATGCTATCGCGAGGTTTAACATTACGAGGACAAATTTTCAAAATGTCGGTAAAAGATGTCGCAAGGTTATACGAATACTGGACGTATTTAAAACTCGGACAAATTCTATCTAAAAAATATATACCGCTCCATCAAGACGTTATTCAAGTTAAACAAGATGGTTTATACGTAACGCTTGATGAAAGTAAAACTGCAAAAAGAACGTTCAAACATCCAGAAACAGACGAGGTAATCGAACTTTACTTCCAAAAACGAAACGGTAGACTGCCAACAGTTACACAAAAGCCAGATACGATGCTAGCTATTGAGAAAAAGGGGAAAAACTATCAATATCAATACATTTTTGATGCGAAATACCGAATTGATTTTGCTGAAAGATCTCATTATAAAAGGAAGTATGGCACCCCTGGTCCAATGGAAGAAGATATTAATACAATGCACCGTTACAGAGATGCATTAGTTGTAGAACAAGAGGGACCTTTTGAGCGAACAGCTTAGAGCCTGTTTATAGTCTTATAAATATGTTAGGATGTATGCAAAAACAGGAGATGAGTGTATGTCTTATCCAAGTGATATCAGCCGTGAAAAATTCGAGATCATTCGTGAGGAACTAGAAACGTTTAGCAAACGCACAAGTCCGCGAAAGTATGACCTTTATGATGTGTTCAATGCACTACTCTATGTTCTGAGTACAGGCTGCCAGTGGCGTGCTTTACCAAAAGATTATCCCAAATGGCAAAATGTTTACCGCTACTATGCAAAATGGAGTAAATCCAATGCCGAAGGTAGTAGTCTATTAGAGACCTTATTAAAAAAATTGTTGGGCAAATAAGGGAAGCAGTGAATCGCCCCAAAAGCTCTAGCTTTAATATTGTCGATGCCCAAAGTGTTAAGAATGCAGATACGGCTGAACAAAAAGGTTATGATGGTGGTAAGAAAGTTTCTGGTATTAAACGACATATCAGTGTAGATATTCTTGGATTTCCCCATGCAATCCATGTTACCACTGCCAATGTCACAGATCGAAAAGGCGCACTCGAAATGTACGAGCAATATCCTGAATTGAAAGAAACCATAGAAGCCATCCTCACGGATGGTGGGTACACAGGAGAAAAGTTTCAAAAAGAAATTCAAAAGCTATTGAATGCTGAAGTACAAGTTGCCAAGCGGTCCGAATTGCATCAATTTCAAGTGATCCCTAAAAGATGGATCGTAGAGCGCTCATTTGCTTGGTTAGAAAAATACAGACGATTGTTCAAAAATGTAGAGAGAAAACTAGAAACAAGTAAACAAATGGTTGTCCTAGGATTTCTCGCTATTTTAATAAAAAGATAAGACTATAAACAGGCTCTTACGGAGCGTACGTACTATTTCCGTGGAACCAAGAGGGAGCATATGAGAATCATCCATTTTATAAAAGTATCGAAAAAGTAAATATCGGTGGATTCCCATTCTTACCAAACGCAACAAGACTAGTCGAACAGTTTTTAGATCATCTCATTGAAAAGAGCCCAGAAGAAATTATAAGAGAAGGCATTCTTCCAAGAGGAACAAAAGAAGAATGGCACTCTTCACTCGAAGAAAAAGTATTAGTGGGCAGCGTAAAAACTGAAGTCGACTATGAAACATATAGGAAAGAAGGCTTATATCAGCTACCAGTCACACAGCTAAAACCAGGATGGCAAGATGCGAAGTACATTGCATTATATGCACCGAAAAAATGGCACGGAGAAAAAGGTGGCATTCAATACTTCGCAAAAATTAAACACATTCAAATGCAACAAAACGATGAGTATGTAAATTTCGAACTAGAGCCATGGAAAAAACTAGACCACCTCATCCGCCCAGTAGGATATGGCATTCAAGCATACACAATAACAACTATGTCGTTATTAAAAGAGGTGCAAGAACTCCCGGAACTATTTATGAAATCAAAAGAAGAACGAATCCTTTGGAAAACATTACGCCGTTTTACGAAGCAAGTTAAAGTTGAGCTGGATCATCGTAATTTAGATGAGGCATCTTCTGTTAAGAGTTATTATGTGCAGGATGTTCAGATTTGGGTTGATTATGAGAATGGGGTTGTTATGGTTGGGAGAGATGGACGAGTTAAAGAGGTGCCTTTGGAGTTGGTTGTTGGGCGGGGATCGGTGTTGTTTAAAGAAGTTATAAAAGTACTAAATGTTAGGGAATAGCACTTAGAGCCTGTTTATAGTCTTATCTTTTTATTAAAATAGCGAGAAATCCTAGGACAACCATTTGTTTACTTGTTTCTAGTTTTCTCTCTACATTTTTGAACAATCGTCTGTATTTTTCTAACCAAGCAAATGAGCGCTCTACGATCCATCTTTTAGGGATCACTTGAAATTGATGCAATTCGGACCGCTTGGCAACTTGTACTTCAGCATTCAATAGCTTTTGAATTTCTTTTTGAAACTTTTCTCCTGTGTACCCACCATCCGTGAGGATGGCTTCTATGGTTTCTTTCAATTCAGGATATTGCTCGTACATTTCGAGTGCGCCTTTTCGATCTGTGACATTGGCAGTGGTAACATGGATTGCATGGGGAAATCCAAGAATATCTACACTGATATGTCGTTTAATACCAGAAACTTTCTTACCACCATCATAACCTTTTTGTTCAGCCGTATCTGCATTCTTAACACTTTGGGCATCGACAATATTAAAGCTAGAGCTTTTGGGGCGATTCACTGCTTCCCTTATTTGCCCAACAATTTTTTTAATAAGGTCTCTAATAGACTACTACCTTCGGCATTGGATTTACTCCATTTTGCATAGTAGCGGTAAACATTTTGCCATTTGGGATAATCTTTTGGTAAAGCACGCCACTGGCAGCCTGTACTCAGAACATAGAGTAGTGCATTGAACACATCATAAAGGTCATACTTTCGCGGACTTGTGCGTTTGCTAAACGTTTCTAGTTCCTCACGAATGATCTCGAATTTTTCACGGCTGATATCACTTGGATAAGACATACACTCATCTCCTGTTTTTGCATACATCCTAACATATTTATAAGACTATAAACAGGCTCTTAGATACAAGGTTGATTAAGTCATGAATAAGGGCCAAGTTTTTAAATATAATAGATAAATATTAGTTGGATAAAGTGTATTGTTAACTATGGGAAGAAGAGCATATGGGGTATATGCTCTTCTTTTATTTGTAAATAACATGGATGTGAAACTCTAAATGATGACCTCCACCCTGTCAAGGTAAAGGTCTTATTTTACCTCTATATTAGTGATACCGGATTTTTTCTATACATTCCCCTTGTACCTCCCCCAACGTCACCCCCTAACCTAAAGAAGACAAATCAAAAAGGGGGGACAAAACCACTCATGAAAACCACCACAAAAGAAAAAAGGAACACCATCATCATGCTACTACTCTCAGCTGCAATAGGAATCTTTTCACCACTACTCATGTACATCACACTGGCACGTAAAAATGAGGTGTACAAATACCATTGCCGAAAAGCATTCAACTTTCATTTGTTAATCTTTCTTCTATTTAATATTAGTTCGTGTATTAGTGATGTTTTATTTTGGATTGTATTTGCCTTTGAGGTAGTTCAAGTGATCATTGTTGCTTGGAAAGTAATACGCGACGAACCATATCGTTATTTCATTCGAATTCTGTTATTTAAAGAAGATAAGTATGCAGTGGAAGGAGAATAGATGATGAAACAAGAAGTGGAGATAAAAGGAAAGCGATTTTTCGTTATGATTGCCGTGTTGTTTATTGCGACTTATATTGTTTTACGAAAAAGAAAGTATGAGCACTTTTATGATGGTATTAGTGAGTATGAAAATCGTTATAGCGGGAAGGTTCCTTTTTTATTACTTGTTGTAGGTTTGTTTCAATATTGTAGGCAGAATGAGATAAGTTTTTCTCATATGCTTCAGTATGTGAAAGAGAAGTTAGCGGAGTAGGTGAGGATATGGCGTGGATGATTAGTGAGTTTGCAAGTGTTGGGGATGTTACGGTGCGGACGCTTCGTTATTATGACAAGATTAATTTATTAAAGCCGAGCGATTATACTGAGGGTGGGCATCGGTTATATACGAAAGATGATTTGTATGTGTTGCAGCAAATTCAATCGTTTAAGCATCTCGGTTTTTCGCTTGGGGAAATTCAAAATATTATATTGCAGCGTAATATAGAGACGGAAGAATTTTTAAGACAAATGCATTTTCAAAGAGAACTGCTTTTGGCAGAGCAAGAAAGAATTGCGAAGGTACTTTCGCATATGGATGAGATGACGAAGAAGTTTCAAAAGGAAGAACGAGTGGATATCGCTTTGTTTTCTTCGTTTCTGCAAACCTTTATATGGGAGAAAGAAAATAAGGAATGGTTAGAGGAACATTTTTCAAAGGAGAGTGTTCAAGCGGTTTATAATAATAAGGAACTAAAAGAAAAGTTTGATCGGCGATTTATGGATGTGATAGGGAAGTTGAAAAAGTATAAGGAAGAAGAGAAGGATCCGAGTCATCATGACGTTCAAGTTACTTTGAAGGAATTTTTCAATTTAATAGAAGAGGTAACGAAATATCTTGATACACCTCAAAGTGATGTGGAGGATATAATCCAAAAATCCAACCTCCCACTATCCGAATTCCCAACCCTCTTCACAACCGAAGAAGAAAACTATATAAAAGAAGCAATCCAGCAGTTTAACCCCTAGTTAAACTGCTTTTCCATTATAATAGAAGAAAAACCAAACGGAGGAAAATCCCATGCCAACCTACAACAAACTAATCCGAAATAAAATCCCACAAATAATAAAAGCTAACGGAAAAACACCAACAACAAGAATTCTATCTGAAGACGAATACATAAAAGAACTCTGCAAAAAAACACAAGAGGAACTAACCGAATACCTAGAAGCAGACACAAAAGAACATAAACTCGAAGAACTATCCGATCTTCTAGAACTAATAAACGCCCTAGCCGAATACGAAGGCACAACACTAGAAGAAATCAACAACATTCGTAAAAAGAAAGCAGAAGAAAGAGGCGGCTTCTCAGATCGAGTCTTCCTAATCAAAGTAACCGATAACTAACCCTCATAAGCCCCTTACTAGCCCCTCCCAAGTAATAAATCACTAAGAAAAAACACAACAAAACAAAAACACCAACAAACACCGTAGTAGTAGTCAAAAAAAATTAGAAATAACACGCCAAAAACCCGGACCTCCTTCCTATATATAGTACAAAGAGGAATTTTTCATTTTTGAATGAGGGCGGGAGGAACTTTAATGGCGGTGTATCGTAATGTGCAGGTGAATTTTTGGCAGGATGATTTTGTTTTGGATTTGACGCCGGAGGAGCGGTATTTTTATGTTTATTTGTTAACTTGTTCGAAGACGACGCAGTGTGGGATTTTTCCTTTTCCGAAGCGGTTAGCTGAGATGGAGACGGGTTATAACCGGGAGACTGTTGATAAGCTTGTGCAGCGCTTTGTTGATTATGGGAAGATTCTTTATGATGCGGAGACGCGGGAGTTATTTATTTTAAATTGGCTTCGTTATAATCCTGTGACGAATACGAATGTGGAGAAGTGTGTGCTTCGTGAGCTTAAGGGTGTGAAGAATAAGGAGTTTGTACATATGTTTCTTCGTAAGTGCGTAGAGGAGGAGCTGAATGTTCCGATGCTTTTAGCGCATTTCGGTATGCCTAGTGATTTGGCCGTTCATGATGTTGATCCGGTCTGTGATGAGGCGGAAGAAGAGGTTATAGAGGAAGAGACGGGGAGTCGCGTGTTTTCTTTTTATGAGCAACATTTTGGTAGTTTGTCTCCTTATACGGTAGAGGAATTGAATGCGTGGGTGAATGATTTGTCAGAGGAGCTTGTGCTGAAGGCTCTTCAAATTTCGTATGAGAATAAAAACCGGAAGATGGCTTATGTGAAGGGGATTTTGCGGGGGTGGCACGGGAAAGGATTTACGAAAGTGTCTGAGGTTGAGGCGGATACGGCAAGGTTTCGAAAGAAGGAGTCGTCTGTTAGTAGCGGGGAGACGGCAAATTTTTTGGCGAAGTGTGAGGAGTGGGAGAAGAATGTGCCGTCTGAGGAAGAGCTGCAGCGCTTTTTAGCGGAGCGCGGGTGGCGTCCATGAGCATTCAAAATGTGGAGGCGGAAAAGACGGTGTTAGGTTCTCTATTACTTGATGGAGAGCTTATTAAGGAGTGCCGTTTGACGGAGCAGTATTTTTCTATGCCAGTGCATAAGTCTATATTTCAGTTAATGCGAAAAATGGAAGAAGAGGGGCAACCGATTGATTTTGTGACATTCATTTCTAGGGTGGATCCGAATTTTTTGAAGGGGATCGGGGGAGTGGAGTATTTTATAGGGTTAATGGATGGTGTGCCTGCGACTAGCAACTTCTCTTATTATGAGGGGCTTGTTCGAGGTGCCTGGAAAATGTATCAGGCTGGCGTTCTCGGGCACAAGATGGGAGAGCGTCTTATTGCGGAGAAGAATGAGAAAATTATTGGTGAGACGATTACGGCACTTTGTGAGTTAGAGGAAAAGGACTGTGTATGTGAGTTTGATTTGAAGGATGCGTTAGTTGGTTTGTATGAAGAGCTTCATCAAGATACGAAAGAGAATACTGGTATTGAGACTGGTTATATATCGCTAAATAAAATGACGTGCGGATTGCAGGAAGGTGATTTTGTCGTTCTTGGTGCACGCCCTTCTATGGGGAAGACTGCGTTTGCGTTAAATGTTGGACTACATGCGGCGAAGTCTGGAGCGGCAGTTGGATTGTTTTCATTAGAGATGAGTAGTAAGCAATTGTTAAAAAGGATGGCGTCTTGCGTAGGTGAAGTGTCAGGAGGCAGATTGAAAAATCCGAAGCACCGTTTTGCGATGGAAGACTGGGAAAAGGTGAGTAAGGCGTTTGCGGAGATCGGGGAGTTACCACTTGAGATTTACGATAATGCAGGCGTTACAGTGCAAGATATTTGGATGCAAACTCGTAAGTTAAAGAGGAAGCACGGCGATAAAAAGCTTTTAGTCATTGTAGATTATTTGCAGCTCATTACGGGGGATCCGAAGCATAAGGGCAATCGGTTTCAAGAGATTAGTGAGATTTCTCGTAAGCTTAAGTTATTAGCGCGTGATTTAAATGTTTGTGTAGTAGCGCTGTCGCAATTGTCTCGTTCAGTAGAATCACGTCAAGATAAGCGCCCGCTTTTATCTGATTTAAGAGAGACGGGACAAATTGAGCAAGATGCGGATGTCATTATGCTTATGTATCGTGAAGATTATTACGATAAGGAAACGAAGCAGAAAGAGATGACGGAGATTCATGTGGCGAAGCATCGGAATGGACCTGTTGGTAGTTTTAAACTGAGATTTTTGAAAGAGTTTGGACGGTTTGTGGAGGGAAAATAGTGAAAAGACTGGAGTATCACTTTGCAAATAAAATAAAGCATAGGTTTTCTATTTAATTAACTTATGCTTTATTTTTTGATTCTTTGAATATGTTTCTTATTTTTCCATAAAGAAAGATCTTCTCTCTGCAGTAATCCATTGCTGCAAGTCATCTTGGCTACGTCGTACAAGTCGATTCACTAAAACATCATGCCATACATAATCCTCTAATAGGTATATATGAACGGGGTCATCTGTATAAAAAGCAATATTACGCTCCTCAAGTGATGGTCCATAAATCATCTCTTTAGAATCTATCGATAAAATAAACCAATGTTCTGTAGACAGGGTTTCTGTATAAGGTGTTATACGGTGGGCTTCTAGATTTTTAATGGGATTTTCAACATGCAGGGTAATACCTTGTATCATGACTTTATCGGCTACCTCAGATAGTTCTTCTTTTAATACTTCGTACATCTCATCCCACATCGAAATGACAATACGTTTTTCTGCTTTTTTGATTAATGCCTGACAGTAGCTAATTATTGTTTTATTGTCTTTTAAAGTAATCACTCGATTATCCGTTTTTTCCTCGAAAGTTTCTAGTTTTTTTAATGAGTCACTGATTCCTTCATAAGTAGACTGCCATTCTGATTGAGCCTTCTGCAAAAAGATTTCAACAGGTAGAGGTGAATAGCGAGTGGTGTCATTTATTTCTTCCTTCATGACAATTCCTTTTTCTACAAGGTTACCTAAAACCTCGTAAATCCGCGCTCTTGGGATACCTGAATCTTTACTCACTTGGTAGGCTGTGACAGGCCCCTGTTTAACAAGAGATACATAAGATTTAGCTTCATATTCATTAAAACCAATTTTTTTAAGCTGTTGCACTATGTAGTCCACTTTTTTCGTCCTCCGATGTTTGCTTTTATATTTCAACGTTACAATAACTGTTTACATTTAGCAAATTATTAGTTACTATTCGAATAGTGACTAAAGGGGAGGTTAATAGTATGGATTTTTATTTAGACCCATCAGTATTAATTATTTTGATTGCTTTTGGATTTTTAGCTGCATTTATTGATTCAGTTGTAGGTGGCGGTGGACTGATTGCTTTACCAGCTTTATTATTTACAGGACTGAATCCAGCAAGTGCAGTAGCTACGAATAAACTAGCGTCGACAATGGGGTGTGCAACTAGTAATATTGTGTTTTATCGTTCTGGTAATCTTGATTTGAAATCGGCGTTTAAATTAGTTCCACTCACTTTCATAGGTTCCGTAATAGGTGCATGGACCGTTCATTTAATGAACCCAGAAGTACTGAAGCCATTGATGCTGATCATGCTTGGTGCGGTTGCTATTTATACGATTTTCAAAAAGGATTGGGGTAGTGTTTCCACTCATAAGAAATTGTCCGGTCGACACTTCATTATTTTTACTTTTTTTATTTTTATTATTGGTTTTTATGATGGATTTCTAGGTCCTGGCACAGGTTCGTTTTTAATGTTTTCTCTTTTATTTATTGGGTATGATTTTTTAAAAGCAGCAGGTAATGCGAAGCTTCTTAATTTAGGAAGTAATGTTGGTGCATTGTTGATGTTTATGTATGTAGGGCAAGTAAACTATGTGTATGGTTTTATAATGGGGATTGCTCAAATTGCTGGAGGGATTGTTGGCTCCAAATTTGCTATAAAAAAAGGAAGCGGGTATGTTCGTGCTCTTTTCATTACAGTAACTTGTTTATTGTTAGCGAAAAATCTGTATGACTATATTCAGTAAGTAATTTTGAACATCTTCACTTCAAAGAACGTAGAAAAGGTCAAATATGAAGGCTACATAAAATATAAGAAGATACTAGGGGCAAATTTCTTTTAACATTTTTTAGATGCTACCTTATTCGAAGATAGCATCTAAAAAAAGGCTCATTTAAAAGAAAATAATATAAACTCATATTTTTCTGGGGTATGTTTATTGATCATAGTGAAATGTTTACTCTATATTCTTCTTATAATTAGGCCTCAACAAACTCTTAAAATCCAACTCAGCAATCAACACACTCAACAATATAAGCGTCGCCCCTAAATATCCTTTCCCAGTAAGCGTTTCGCCTGTGAAAACGAAGGCAAAGCCTGCGGAAAAGACAGGTTCTAATGAAAAAATAAGTCCTGTATGGGTAGGCGTAGTGTATTGCTGGGCGATAACTTGCACGATGAATGCGACTGCGGTGCAAAATATGCTTAAGGCTAAGATGATTAGCCATGAGTCGATCGTGCCAGGAAGCTTTGGCGTTTCTATAATGAATGAAAAAATAAGGCTAAATAGGCCGACGAAACCGAGTTGTATGACCCCGAGCGCAATCGAGTTCACATGTTTCGTTACACTTCCAGTAATGATGACATGAATGGCATAAAATAAAGCAGATAATATGCAGAATATATCGCCATTACCGATCTTGAATTCGCTAGTTAATGTTAATAAGCCGATTCCTATTATCGTTAACACAATTCCTACTATAACTTTCTTTTCAGGAATGTGTTTTAAAAATATAGCTGATAATATTGGAATGAAAATGACTGTGAGGCATAGTAAGAAACCAGCATTAGAGACACTAGTATACTTTGTGCCAAACGTCGCAAAAATGTAAACGATAAATAAAACAGAGGCCAATATAAATGCATATTTTACAGTTTTTAAATCGACTTTGAATAAATGTTTGTAAAATATTAAACCTGATAAAAGAAAGGCAATAATAAATCGTAATGCGATTAAATTATATTCTTCTATGCCATCAAGTCCAAGCTTCGTAAGTAGGATGGATGCACCCCAAAAAAATGTAACTAGTAGTAGCATTAAATCAGCTTTTAATTGAATTTTCATTTCTATTCCCTCGTTATGTATAATTTATGATTCCATACCCCTATCCCTATTGTTTATTTTAATATCAATTCTGAATATTTGGAACAAAAATTTATCGACGCTTTTTTCTCCATCCAATTATTGAAAGTTCGGACCTGAAGAAAATCGGTATGTAAGTTTCTAAAGTGAATAGAAATAATGAAAAAGAACCCAATTTCTCTATTTTATATGGAGAGATTGGGTTCTTTCGTTTTGGAATAATTATGAGAAAATTTTTAGATGTTTCTCATATATTCATCATGTTTCTTTCATCCTTTTCTCACGTCCAAGTTTTACACTCATATGTATCAAAGGTAAAGGGAGGTAATACATTTTTTACTTATCTCAAAACGAATGATAGATGGTGGTGAGCAGATGAAAAAGAATAAACGTAAAAAATTGCGTTGGTTAAAATGGATTTTGATCCTTCCGTTACTTCTGGTATTACTATTGTTTGGATTACATAGTATGAAGTTCGAAAGGTGGGACCATGAGAAGCATAAGCAAGCGGCGTATACTGTTTCTCACGATAAAGAAAGGGAAGCTTTCATCACGCAAAAAGAAAAGTTTAATAACTTTGAGCGAAATCAGCATCATGAAAAACACCATGAAAAAGAGTTTGAAGGTTTATTCTTTATACCATTCCTGTTAGCGTTTGGATTTGTTCTTTTCGGCTGGTTAATCCTTCGTAAGTCTGAAGGGAATATGGTTAAAAAATGGACAGGCATATTACTCCTTGTTATTGGTTTATTACCGGTCCTTCCGATGCTTGCATTTGTTGCAGCGATTGTTTGGGCATATAAAAAGTTTAAAGAAAAAAGAATGGCAACTGATATAGATTTATACAGCGATTTTCAAGTACAACAACAAGTAGATATTTTAGATCAATGGGAACGCAACATTCGTAAGGAGGAGAAGTAATAATGGGTATTTTAAAACGTATTAAAAATATTGTGGTAGCGGATGTGCATCAAACGTTAGATAAGGTAGAAAATCCTGTTAGCATGTTGAAGCAATATCTTCGCGAAACAGAACAGCAAATTACGAAAGCTCAAAAAGCACTCGCTCATCAATATTATTTAGAGAAGAAATATGAAGCATTAATTTCAGAAACGGATGCCCTTATTGCGAAGAGAACTCGCCAAGCTGAGCTTGCAGTATCACGCGAAGAAGATCAAATGGCACAGTTAGCCCTGCAAGAAAAAATCGTGAATGAGAAAAAAGCGGAGCTATATCGCAAGCAGTACGAAATAACAAAAGAGCAGACAGCGACGCTTTATGAACAAATTGACAAATTGCAAAAGAAATATGGAGAGTTGCAATATAAAGAACTAGTTCTTGTTTCGCGGTTAAATGCGGCGCGAGCGATAAAAGAGAGCAACACGGCAATTGATTCGTTCCATACAGAAAGTGCAGCGAAAGGCTTTGCACGCATTGAATCGTATGTGCAAAAACTAGAAGCAGAAACAGCTGCTAGTAACTATTTTTATAATTTGAAGTCTCCTAATCAACAAGAAGTGTTAGATCAAAATTTGCAAGAAGAAGTACAGCTGGAGTTAGAGAAGTTAAAAGAGAATAAATAGTATGCAAAACGCCCATTTCATATGGGCGTTTTTTTGATGTTGAAGTTATTCCTTTTCAAACTGAAAAATATCCCGATTGATAAGTTGGTGGAAGTGCCTATCCATTTCTGCTGCAGAAACTTTTCTTTCATTTTGAAACCACCACGCACTTAATGAAGTGATTACTCCTGAATAAAATTCCGTTATTAAATCGTTTGGCATCGTATGATTTTTACAAAGTTGATTTAATGCTTCCGTTTCTTGTTTTCTTGTTTCATGACTTAAATAATGTATACGGCTAATAAATTGCTCATCAGACATTTGCGCCTCTAATATTTTACCGATTTCTTCATGATGAAGGAATTGTTCCATCACTTGAAATGGTTTACTTAATCGATCTAAAAGCGGTATTTCAGCAATCATTTCGCCATAGCGTTTAAATCCAAATGCTAATAAAGCATCTTTATCTTCAAAATGTTTATAAAAGGTTGTGCGATGTACCATCGCACGATCACAAATTTGGTTAATCGTGATGGAACTATATTTCTGTTTTGATTGCGTCATTAATTCAAATAAGGAATCCCACAATAATTTATGTGTACGTCTAATACGTAAATCAAGTTGTTTTTCATTATCGTTCATCTACAATTCTCCTTTTTTGTAGATTAAATATATAGTGGCTGAAAATTGATTCTCCCTTTTTAATCTACATATGTATATTATATTACATGTATTCCGGTGTATATAAAGCTTTTTTAGTAAAAAAACAGGAGGAGAATCAATACATGAATATTACAACTAAGAGCCCTACAAGTGGCAAAGTTGATACTTCTAATATGAAACATACCCCCATTTTAATTGCATTACTTTTAGGGGCAATGGTTGCGTTATTAAACGAAACATTACTTGGGAATGCGTTAACGGTACTAATGAAAGAATTTGACGTAACAGCTTCAACTATTCAATGGCTTTCTACAGCTTACATGTTAGTAGTTGGTGTTTTAGTCCCGATTACAGCGTTACTTCAGCAATGGCTTACAACGAGACAAATGTTCTTGATCGCTATGGTAACGTTTTTAGTCGGTACATTAATTGCGGGATTTGCACCGACATTTTCCGTTTTATTAGTCGGCCGTATCGTCCAAGCAGTAGCGACGGGGTTAATTTCACCGTTATTAATGAATACAATTTTAATTATTTGTCCGCCTGAAAAACGTGGTGCTACGATGGGATTAATCGCACTCGTTATGATGTCAGCGCCAGCAATTGGTCCTACATTATCTGGAGTAATCGTTGATTCACTGAATTGGCGCTGGTTATTCTACTTTGTCGTTCCAATCGTAATTATTTCCATTGTAATTGGAATGAAGTATATTCAAAATGTTTCAGAGTTAACAAGGCCAAAAGTAGATTATCCATCTATTCTTTTATCGACATTAGGCTTTGGCGGAATTGTGTATAGCTTTAGCGCATCAGGTGATTTAGGATGGTCGGATGCGAAAGTGTATGGCGCTTTAATTGTTGGGCTTATATCACTATGTATTTTTGTCGTTCGACAATTAAAAATTGAGAATCCAATTTTAGAATTACGTGCATTTAAAGTTCCGATGTTTACATTATCAGTTGGATTAATCGTCATTGTGATGATGTCGTTATTTTCAACGATGACTTTATTACCGATGTTCTTGCAAACAGTTTTACTCGTTACAGCCTTTAAATCAGGACTTATCATGCTTCCGGGAAGTATTATTAGCGCCATAATGGGACCGATTGCAGGTAAACTATTTGATAAATTTAGCCCGAAAGTTGTTATCGTTCCTGGCATTGTGTTAGTAGGGATTGCAATGTTCTTATTTAAAGGCATTACTCCTGAAACATCAATGCTACAAATTATTGTCATGCATAGCGTATTAATGGTTGGACTTATGTTTGTCATGACAGCACAAACATATGGTTTAAATCAATTAACACCAGATTTATATCCACACGGAACAGCACTATTTAATACGTTGCAGCAAGTAGCTGGCGCAATTGGTACAGCTATATTTATATCGAAAATGTCTTCAGGAACAACTAAGTATATGGAAGGCTCCGCAAATCCAATGGATCCAGTAGAGAAGTTAAACGGTTTAACATCCGGATTCCAAGGTGCATTTACACTAGGATTAATCTTTATCGTTATTGCTTTTATCGTATCGTTGTTCTTAAAAGAAGAGAAAGAGGAAGTAAAGGCAGCAGGGGTTTTACAGAACGAAAACTAAGGTTCATAGTAAAAAGACATCTTTACGATTAAAGATGTCTTTTTACATTTCTTTCGTAATGTCATACTGCAGCAATTGCTTTTGATCGTAAAACTTTTCGAAAATAATACCCATTACGTAGAAGAACAATAGTCCGAAGCAAATGTGAATGAGTGTAAATGTAGCTCCGAATGAAGAAAATTCATACACCATAATTGGTAATTTCGCAGTTGTCCAAACGCCTAAGAAAAATACGATGTACCTAATGCTTGCGCCTTTTTTTAATAGTAGTGCTGCAATCGGAAAGGCAACGTAGAGGGGACCAGCTGCAATTCCGCCTAATAATAAAGAGAATAAGATTCCATATATGCCGGACTTTTCTCCCATGTATTTCATGAGCGTTTCTTTCTTCACCCACTGATCGAGTAACCCTACAAATATTAGGACAGGGGGGAGGAGAAATAGCATATCTAAAATACTATTCCCTGTTAGTTGTAATGCGCTCCATCCTAAAGATGGGTTTATAAAAGTTAATAAGAGAAGCCCAAACAGTAATATGAAAAAGAAGCGATATCTTTTTAGTTCTTTCATACCATCACCACCCAAATGATATATGAGAATAGGAGTGACATGAGTAACGCAGATGCATTACGTGCGTAAGCAAAGCTTCGGCCGAATATCTTTTGTTCCATCGGCATGGTTGTAAGCCCTACTGACATGAGTGTAGACATAAGTGCCGCAACTTGAGGAAGGCCTGCGCCGTGTTGGACTAACGTATTACCAAGAGGAAATACGATAAAGCTTGGAATAAGTGCAACGGAGCCGAGTATTGCTGAATAAACAATACCTAACAATCCAGACTGTTCTCCAATAATAGAAGAGATGAAGGGCGGTGTTAATATAGAAAGCGATAGTCCGACGAAAAGCATGATGGAAAGCATGGCAGGTAGAAGATTTCGAAACATTTTCCATGACTTCATTAGAGCGTCTTTCGTTTTATTACGATCTTTCATAAAAGAAATCCCCGTAAGAATAATGGCCAAAGTGTAAAGAATAGCGCCATTAATCATGATTAGATTTCTTTAAGTCTTTATATTTGTTTAAGAAAAAGGTTAAGTTTTTCATTTTTTCCTCAATATCCATTTGAAAATCTGCTAATTGTTCTTTTCCGGCTGTAGTAATTTTGTACATTTTTCTCGGCTTATCTTGAACGGATGTACTTACATAAGATTCAATAGCACCTTCATTTTCTAATTTCTTCAGCGTGCGGTAAAGAATGGCACTATCGATTGGATTGACCGGAAGTTCTTCTTCACATTTTTGAAGTAGTTGCCCGCCATAGTTATCACCTTCTGCTAAAAATAACAAAAGAAATGCACCTGTATGTCTTCCTGTATGTTTCATGAATATACCTCCTAGAATGAATTGGAATATATACTGTCAACGACAGTATACTGTCGTTAACAGTATATGGTGCATGAAGTGCTATGTCAATTTTAAAATGTGGATTCGTGCAAAGGGTGATCCTTGTTTTCATCTTTTTAAATAACAAAATAAAAGCCACTGTTTTCTTGTGACAGTGGCTTTCATAGTTGGTAAACTACTATATTACGCTTAGAGAATCTCGCACTTTGATAGTAACACAAATAGGTTAGCCCTATATTGAGAAATAAAAAAAAGACACTCTCAAGAGTGCCTCTTATTAGCAGCCGAATCCGCCGCCCCAACAGCTAGCTCCAACGATGATTAATAAAATAAAGAGCACAACAAGTAAGGCGAATCCACCGCCAAAACCACAGCCGCCACCGCAACTACCACCATAGCCTCCACAACTACCACCATAGCCCATATTAACTCCTCCTTCCATAAAGTCCATATATTAATGGATTTATATCACTTTATGTTTTTACGGATAAACTTGAGCAGGTCCCTTGGAAAAATAAAAGTATTCGGTATTTTAAGAGAGTTGACGAGCGTATTTTTGTCACGAGTATTCCGCTTATTACATATGTTATTTTATTCTGTGTATTGGGGGAAGGAGGATCTTTATGGCTAATTCTGAGATGATTTTACGTTTACTTACGGATTTAAAGATTGAACAGCAAGCTTTAAAAGAGCAGTTGGAGAAAATGCAAACAGCTTTGACTATTCTTGAAGAAAAACAAACTATTTCTGAGGAGAAATCAACTATTCTTGAAGAAAAACCAGCTGCTCCAAAGCAAAGAGCTTATTCTGGACGCCCAACATCGTTTCGTGATTGGAGAGCATCTTCTCAAAAGAATTAAGGGATAATGTGATAGTAAGTTACACAAAATCACAAATAAAAAAGTACAGTCTACTGTAGTTAATACAAAGGCTGTACTTTTTGTTATGTTAGGTGATTTATCTATTTTGACTATTCCACTTTTAACTCGATCCCTTTACCCAACGTATCTCCACTAACTTTTAAAGTTAATCCTTGCGTATTTTTCGGCACATCGAATACAATGTTCCCTTCCAAATTTTCACGAGGATTAAGAACACCAAATTTAAATGTAGCGGTATTAGCAGCTTTAAGTACTAATTGATATTCATTAGAAATGTGATATTCTCTTCCGGTTCCGTCAATTAATGTAAAGTTGTCGCTATTTAGTGTAATGGGTTCCTCTTGACCATTATGCACTCGGAGATCTAATACTTTAAATACGCCTTGTGCTTGAACTTCTCCATTACCGATAACATCTAATGAATCTACTGGGCCTATAGATATGTATATATCAGAAAAATCTCCACTGATTGGAAGTTCTTTTTGAGGATCCTTGTTGCTAAGTTCATCATTCTTTGTTTTTTTAGAAGTCTCCTGTTCGTTTTTCGTGTTATTGCTGGATGTATCATGTGAACTGCAAGCTGATAATCCAAATAAGAATGTGCTACATAATAATGATGTTAATAACCTTTTGTTCATATTTTGTTCCTTCCCTCCAAAATAAGGCACTTTCAGGGGGGGGATAATGATTTGGGAAATCTATATTTCTCTTTATATGTATTGAATGTTACATCTTATTATATCGGTTTTGGGATAAAAAGGAAACTTAATGTAAATAAAAAAGACACTTTGCAGTGTCTTTTTTATTTGAGTTATGCGCATTGCTTATTAAGACGTTAGTTCCTCATCCTGAACATGAGTAACTATGTAGGTTGATTTAATTATAACATTTTAACCAATAATGGGTCTATATGGAATTTTAATAATGGGTACGTTTAATTATTCGGAATGATATCTGTAGTATATTATGTTGGGATTTGATCCATTAAAAGCAGTAGACAAGGTAAAGGAGCATACCCTATTTCATAATTTACACAAATTGTGTAGAAAAGTATGGAGCGATATTTCCCTTTACACGAACATAAAGGTGTAATATAGTTTAGTTAACTTAACTAAACTATATTACGAAACGAAATAACATCATGACTGGAGGAAAAACGCTATGACTAGATCGTATAAAGAAGTAATTAATGAAATGAATCGAGCCTACAATGACTTCTACATTTTACTATTTCAGGAGTTAAAGGATGAGTTCGGTCTTACAGGGCAGCAAGAGAGCATGCTATTTTATATCAATTTAAATGAAAACACGACAGCAAATAACATTGCGAGTACTTTTAATATATCTAAAAGTGCTGTGAGCCAAGTTTTATCGAAATTGGAAAAACAGAAGATGATTTCGAAACAAGTAAACCCTAATAATAAAAGGGAGTATTTCCTTACGCTTGGTCCAAACGGTAGTAAGTATATAGAGCGGTTGTCTGAGTTAGATGACGTATTAATTGAGAAGTACTTTTCTAAAATCGATATCGATGCTTTACAGCAAATGACTGATACATTAACGAAAATAAATAAAGTTATATTGGAAGAAAAACAGAAGGACATTGATCCGAATGAGTAAGAAAGTCTATATGAAGTGGATAGTTGAGAGGAGGAGGAGCGTGTTATGAGTTACATACCAAATATGATTACGATAGCAAATTTTGTATGTGGGCTTTTGGCTATTTATGCTGTTTTCGTTCACGATATGTATTTGGGAGCAGTTTTTATTATTACAGGAATGTTATTTGATTTTTTTGATGGCATGGTCGCTCGGAAACTTGATGCTGTTTCGGAAATTGGCGGAGAGTTAGACTCATTTGCCGATCTAGTTACTTTTGGTGTAGCACCGTCTATTCTTGCATATAGTATCGCTTTAAAAGATTTGCAGTCTATCGGGATGTTATGTGCGCTTGCTTACAGTGTTTGTGGAATGCTGCGGCTTGCTAGATTTAACACACAACAAAGCAAACTCCCAACGTTTATCGGAATGCCCATTCCATTCGCAGCAATGTGTCTCCTTATTTTATGCTTTTTGAATAATCCAGTTTCCGTGGCGTTTGGCACATGCATACTCGCTTATTTAATGGTAAGTAAAATCAAATTCCCTCATTTAAAAAAAGATATAACGGAAAGCTTGAAGTCTGAAAGATGGGATTGATGATACGTAAATATAATGAGAAAGATAAGGAGCATAACATGATCCGTATGGCACTAAGATCATTTAACATACAAATGTATTGCTTGCTAGGCGTGATGTTACTGGGGTGGTTTATGACACCTTTCTCAGCCCATTTTGTCGGGATAGGCATTGGCCTTCTAGTTAGTATGTACTGCGCCTGGATTTTAGGAAGGCGTATTGAAAAGTTTGGAGATAGCATTGTAAAAAAAGAAAAAGCACCGATGCTTGGAATGATGAATCGGTTTGCAGCCGCGATCCTCGGTGCGATTATTATGTATGAAATTGAACATCATAAGTTCATGTGGACATTTGCTGCTGGAATTATGGGTGGGTATTTCTTAATTATTATTAATTTAGGATATTACAGCATGAAAGATGCGAAGAAATAATGTGAAACTTTAATCAACACACACTAATCGGCCTTTTTAACTATTTAAGTTTTGAATCTAAGGAATTAAAGTTAGTTGAGCAACTTTGTGTTGCGGAAGGATTATTTGTATTTCACACTAAAGACTGAAAGTGATAAAGTGTTGTGTAAATAACTAATTTGGATGACTTGAATGTATAAACCTAAAAACTTTCCTTTATGGAGAGCTTTTTTATTATAAAGAAAAGACACCCATATATGGAGTGACCCCTGTCAAGTAGACAGTATTCAAAAAACACAATTAAGCAACCTGAGTTCTATATTTATATGGACTCAGGTTATTTAGTTTCTTTTGGAACCTGTGGTGATTATAAAAGTATATATATTTGCGCACAGCAAACTTAACCTCATCAGCTGTGCGGAAAGAGTATAGGTGAAAACACTCTGACTTAAAGTGACTGAAGAAGCTTTCTATACAAGCATTGTCCCAACAGTTCCCCTTTCTGGACATACTAGCCTTCATCTGATATTTTTTGAGTAGTTGAGTATATTGACGAGATGTGTACTGGAACCCCTGATCACTATGCAGGAGAATCCCTTTCACGTTTCGTTTTTTTCTTGCCTTTTTAAGTGTGTCTAGTACTAGTTTCAGGTCATTTCTACGGCTAATTTCATAGGCAACAATTTCATTGTTGTATAGGTCTTTAATAGCGGATAAGTACAATCTCTGTCCATTGAAAATCAAATAGGTAATATCTGTTACCCATTTTTCGTTTGGTTTGGAAGCTTGAAAATCCCTGTTCAGATGGTTATCTGAAATCACGTAAGCCTCTTTCTTCCCGTAATAAGGTCGTTTTCTCCTAATAATGGCTTTGATACCTAGTTCACCCATCAACCTTTGTATACGTTTGTGATTAAAATGAAGGTTATAAGTAGCTTTCAGCCAAACTTGTACTCTCCTGTATCCATAAATCCCTTTAAGTTTTTTATGACACTCCAATACCTTCTTTTTTATTTCGGTATCCTCCAATTGTTTTTCAGAAGGCATCAACTGTCGCTTTATCCATTTGTAGTACCCACCTCTAGTTACTCCAGCGATATCACATAGAATGGTAACTGCATAACCTTTTTCTGATAGCCCTTTGATGGCTTCAAACTTCTTCGTTTTTGGTACAGATTCCACTCCTCCTTTTACATCCCTAAGAGCTTTTTTAACATTTCATTCTCCGCTTCTAATCGTTTCATTTTAGCTTCTGGATCTTCTGGATTGGTTTTTGGTCTACCTATACCTGGACCTTTCGTTTTACCACGTTTTTCTTCTAGTCCTTTGATACCTTCAGCTTCAAAGTGTTTCACCCAACGTCTTACTACCGAGTGATCAATTCCTAATTCTTTAGCAACCGTTTTGTATCCCATTCCTTCTTTCAAGTATAAATCTACTGCTTTTTTCTTAAATTCTATATCATAAGTTACTCTAATTTTGCCCATAGAAAAATCCCCTCCATAGTAAACAGATTAATGTGCTTTCTTTTTACTGTCTACTATAAGGGGATCATATCAATAAGAGTGTCTTTTCCAATAGTTTTTTAGCAGAAGCAAGAAGCTCCAACAATGATCAATAAAATAAACAATACAACTAGTAAAGCAAAGCCGCCGCCACAACTACTACAACTACCACCAAATCCCATAATAGTTCCTCCTTTAATAAGAGGGGAAAACAAGGGTACATTCATGCATTTTAACGGATTCAAATTACTTTATGTTTTTTACACAATAATTGAGCAGGTCCTTTTGAAAATAAAGAAAAGACACCTTAAGGTGCCTTTCTCCGACTTGAACCACTTTAATTTTAATAATATGTATTGGACATTAAGTAAACACGCCCTATAAAACAGAATCATTTATTTTTACCAGATTGTTAGTGTACAAATACAAGAGAATCGAGATCGTTTGTTTGGCTAGCTAGATTAAAGTAACGCCACATCTATATGGGTGAGATGTGTTACGCCTTTTAATCGGAGAATCTGCTTTATAGAGCGTGTCCACAAGTTATATTTTACTACGTGTAATATTTATTTGGTGTAATTTTTACGAATATGTATAATTACATAAAGTTTATGAGAAAAAGAGAGTATACTTTGATATTGTGTAATAAAGATAAGGCCCACCTACGGAAATAGGTGGGCTTTTTAACGCATAAAGAAAAGACATCCATATAAGAATGTCTTTTCCGATAGTTTTTTAGCAGAAGCAAGAAGCTCCAACGATGATTAATAAAATAAACAATACAACTAATAAAGCAAAGCCTCCAGCGAAACCGCCGCCGCCACAACTACCGCAACTACCACCAAATCCCATTTTAATCTCTCCTTTGAGTAGGAGGGGAAAATTAAGGTCATTCATGTATTTTAACGGGTTCACTTTACCTTATGCTTTTATGCATTAATTGAGCAGGTCCTTTTGAAAATAAAGAAAAGACACCACAAGGTGCCTTTCTCCGACTTGAACCATCTTAATTTTAATAATATGTATTGGACTCCCGTCCGAATAATATTTTACCACGTTAAGTAATACGATACATTGAGAAAAAAGAAAAAGCCCCATATATTGGAGCTTTTATTTTATAACAAGGGTACTTTTACATTTTAAGCATTGTATCTCTTTTTGTTTAAACAATAACGGCTGTTGTCTATTGCAAGAAGGGCATTGCCGTTTTAAATAAAAAACTTATTCAATTTGAATGTTATTGGAAAGGGGAATAGGCGATGAATCTATTAAAAAATCAAGAGTGTCCATATTGTGCTTCAAGTGTTGAAGATTGTTGTGCTGAATGGGAAGAAGGAAGGCATTATGTAGAATGGAATTCATGTAACAAAAAATATCAAGTAGAGCCAATTTATGAATTTAAGGGATTTGAGATTGAAAAAGTTTGTGAGCATTGTAATGAAGCTGAAGAAGATTGCTATTGTGATGATGAAGAAAAAGAAAATAAAATAGGAGTTATCTGAATACAAGAGGGGGAAATCAAAATGTGTGCATGTAACGGAACGGGAGTAATTCAGAACGACATTGGAATGGGTATATATCAATTCGCACCATGTATTTGCGAGGCAGGGAATCGTAGTTCTGAGGAAGTGGATAGAAGACGTCATGCCGTTAGGGCGATACTAAGAGGAATTCACCAATTACAACTGGAGGGGAAATGGGATGCCGAGACTTGGGACGGATTTGGAAAAGGAGAATTACACAATAGCAGCACAACAAAGGAAGTACATGAAGAACTCGCGTCGTAACATGTATATCGCTTTAGAAGAACTGGACCTGGTGTTGAAGTGATTCGATTGCAAGAAATGTGGAAAGAGAACAAAAACATTATCGAAATTGCAAAAGAATTGGGAAGACATCAATTGGAAATTGCGGCGTTGATAATGGATCAGGCGGATAAAAACGAGATTACATCACGTCCAATGGGGTTAGGAGCATGAAGCAGCTAACACTTGAGGATGTAGTAGGAAGTTTTGATTATACCGCAACAAGTACAGCGGAAAAGTTCTTGAAGCGTAATAGTGTTATGACGTACTCAATAGAGTTTTACGACAAAGACGAGAAGTGGAAACTCCGTTGGTTTGAGGCGAAGTCAGAGAGCGACGCTATAGAAATGGCTAAAAAGAAATACGGACAGATACAAATTATTACCACCTATATTTCGGATAGAACCTTAGAGGAAATAATGAATTTAGATTAGGAGGCATACCGTTATGACGATAAATAGATGGCTAGAAAAAGAGGAGTATGAAGCCGCTGAGAAGAATGGCGTCACCCATGACGCGTTGGTAGGTTTGGATCTACAGGCGTGAAGTAAGACCAAATTTGAATTTTATAGAAAAAGAGCAGCTAGCAAAAGCTAACTGCTCGGCAGGTTCTTTAAGAATAGACAGGATAGAATATTGACAGAATATAGAGGTTTATTCTGGTTATCTAAACGTAGTTAAAGAAAGAATATAAAATACTATCAATATTAATAAAAATTATCTGTATCTTTCATTTCTTTATTTTATTCACAAATAGTTCCAGTAGCTATTCCGGTTGGAGCAACACCTACTGGGACGGTATCAATAACCGTATTTGTAGCAGTATTGATGACAGAAACAGTATTACTAGCTTGGTTTGTAACATAGGCGAGAGTGCCATTGGGTATGATAGTCACTTGATCAGGGGATAGAGCAACAGGAATCGTATCGATTACAGTATTTGTCGCCACGTTTATTACCGATACATTATTGCTAACTTTATTTACTACGTAAATACGAGTGCCATCTGGTGTAATAGCTATACCAACAGGTTCAGTTCCTACGTTAATTGTATTAATAACGGAATTGGTTGCGGTGTTAATAACAGAAACAGTATTGCTGTTTTGATTTGTGACATAAGCACGAGTCCCATCTAGTGTAAAGACGATTATCCTAGGGCGAATGCCAACAGGAATGGTATCTATAACTGTGTTGGTAGCAGTATTAATAACAGAAATTGTGTTGCTTAATTCATTTGCAACATATGCAAGGGCTCCATTTGGAGAAACAGTGATTCCTTGCGGAGCGATGCCAACAGGAATGGTATCTATAACTGTGTTGGTAGCAGCATTAATAACAGAAACGGTATTATTACCATGATTCCCAACATAAACAGTTGTGTTATTTGGAGAAACAGCTACACCAATTGGATTAGTTCCAACAGGAATGGTAGCGATAACAGTATTGGTAGCAGTATCAATAACGGAAACTGTATTAGAGAAAATATTAGTAACATAAGCACGAGCCCCATTTGGTGAAACTGTTACTTCAAGAGGTGCATTATCTACAGTGATTGTATCTATTACTGTATTTGTTCCGGTATTAATTACCGATACTGTATCATCTGAAGGATCATCAATAGCTCCTGCGTTTGTAACATAAACAAGGAAATTACATCCAGGTGCAGTAGGTCCCGTCGGTCCAGTAGGTCCCGTCGGTCCAGTAGGCCCCGGTGGGCAATCACAATCTCCCGATGGCCCAGTAGGTCCTGGTGGTCCTTCAGGTCCTTGAATACCCTGCACGCCTTGAGGTCCAGTAGGTCCTTCAGGCCCTTCAGGTCCTTGAATGCCCTGCACGCCTTGAGGTCCAGTAGGTCCTTCAGGCCCTTCAGGCCCTTGAATACCTTGCACGCCTTGAGGTCCAGTAGGTCCTGGTGGCCCGGGAACTCCTGTTCCTGTCCCTGAACCAGTAGGTCCTGGTGGTCCTTCAGGCCCTTGAATACCTTGCACACCTTGAGGTCCAGTAGATCCAGGTGGTCCTTCAGGCCCTTGAATACCTTGCACGCCTTGAGGTCCAGTAGGTCCTTCAGGCCCTTCGGGTCCCTGAATACCTTGCACACCTTGAGGTCCAGTAGGTCCTTCAGGCCCCGTCGGCCCCGTCGTTCCAGTAATGTTTAATAGTGAGCTATTCAAGACTCCTTGCAAAATTAAATTAAATGTCTGCTGTAACAAGGGGTCCAGTATATTTGAACAACTAATAAGTGAAGACAAGTTTTGGAATAGAAATTGGAATAATGCTGAGATTTGAGTGAGAGAAGCAGTAGGTAAAGAATTGATTAATTGATTTATAGTTCTTATAACTAAATTTCTATTTGGTGTATTAGGTTGTACTGCTATTAATAAACCATTTAATGCCTGTAATGCTGATTGGAGTATTTGTATAGTCGTTGGGTTGGGTGTTGTGAAAAAAGAAAGGATAGCTTGATTTAATTGGTTTATTATTTGCAATAATTCTTGTTGTTGAGAATTTGAGAAAAAAACAGGTGTACAGCAATTACTTTGATCACAAGGGGATATAGAAATAAAGCAGGGTTGTTGAAACTTATCACACGGATTTGGTGAATTTGATTTTCGATTATATCTCATAAATACCTCCTTTTAAAAAATTAAAATGTTAGGTATGTCTTGATAAATTTTATTAGTAACTGAGTTTAAAGTATTTGTAGGTATATGATTAATGTGAAACGTTTTTCCTTTAAAGTATATGCCAACAATATTGAGGCGTTCTTAGGGGACATACAATCAATATTTAGTTACAGGTAGGATATTGTAATCATAGGAAAGGAAATGAAGGTGACAAAGTGAAATAGACAAGCGATTGTATTAGATAAATTTAATGAATGCGTTATTTTAACTGAAAGAGCATCCAACCTTTAGTTAAAGGCTCTTTGATTTAACTTCAGATGTGTCTCTAATTGAATAGTTTTCACTAAAATTTACAACAGCAGAAACTTTTTGCTCTTTATTATCTGCGACATGTCCGTATAGGTGGATTTCATGTGTTCTATATTCTTTTGATGGATTAATTTTGTCAACTACAATATCAAGTTCCATATTTTTTTTAAAGTAACCGATAGTTACTAGTTCAGCAGTTTTTCTTACTTCCGGCCATTCTTCACTGTATTCTTTTGGAACGAATTGAGATGAAACAAAGTGTATAAATAAAATGGGGATAGTAATAAAAGCTATACTTACAATGCCATAAAGTAATAATTTTCTTTCCACTAACTGTCACCTACTAATGATGTTTTGTTTAATCAAGTTAACAATCTAAATGTTAGACCAATATTAACCAGTCTACTATTCATTAAGGTGACACTAGTATTACAAATTTGTAAGGTTTATTAGAAAAATTAGCTTAATGGAAAGTCGAACAAAATAATTATTTGAAACTATTCACGAAAAAAGAGCACTATCGAAAGTGCTCTTAGAAAATACATTTTATATTCTGTTTTGAGCTACGATTTTAATATTCTCTGGTGGAATGATATCTTGAATTTTTTCTTTTAAATCTACTTGGACCATTTCTTCAAGATGTTCAAGTGAAACTTCAAAGTTTATGCATTCCGCAGTTGCGATGTTTAATAAAGAATAATTTTCATTCTTTTTAACAACAAGATATTGTGATTGATCTGTTAATACTATACATCCTTGTTGAATTCCTAATTTACGATTATCTTCAAAAGTCATAAATAAATCTCCTAACATTTTCTGATAGGAATTGTACTACATAAAAATGTTAGTGTCTAGTCGGTTTTATCTAAGAACTAAAGTCAAACAAAATCGTTATTTTGTACATCAAGGTAGTCAGCACAATCAACTAAGGGTTTGTTAAAAAAAGAGAAGCGCTTAATCAGGACGCTCCTCTTAATGCCAATACACAATAACTATCCCATTATACTGTATAAGAGTAAAATATTTAACAATTATCTTCATGGTAAAAATTTCATTTTTCATTAGTTTAAAACCCAAAAAGAGTACTTAATAAAGTGCTCTCGTGACGAGATTATCCATTTGTAAAGACAATTTCAATATATAGAGAAAGGAACACAGAATATTATATGTATGCCCAGTTAATTGAGTACTTTTTACAAACAAAGAGCAGCTAGCAAAAGCTAACTGCTCGGTTCTCCAAGGGGGAACAAGGAGAAAATCTAATGTCATATACAGTATTGACGGAATATTGAGTTTTATTCATGAAGAATTACGTTTAACTTAATGCATAGCCAACGATCAAAGTTAGTGTTAAAAACACTGATAATAACAATGTTAGTAGAACTGTTACTATGCTTCTAAGCATTGCTATCCAATTATCTACTTTAGAGAATCCTAT
Source organism: Bacillus silvicola (assembly GCF_050524305.1). Classification (NCBI taxonomy): domain Bacteria; kingdom Bacillati; phylum Bacillota; class Bacilli; order Caryophanales; family Bacillaceae; genus Bacillus; species Bacillus silvicola. Next base: position 191,711 of record NZ_JBNGVC010000013.1, on the reverse strand, counting down.
AATACCAGCAAAAAAAGTTCCTATTGAAAAAATGAGTACGAAAAATAAAGGGTGAAAATAAACGACGTTTATAAAAGATGCATTCATTTCAGGTGTGCATAATTCAAGATATAAAAGAAAAAAAGCAATGCAAACGAATGAAAAAATAAAGGACCATAGATTTATATTATGCTTCATACGTTGCTCCTTTGTTATCGAAATATTTCTATTAAATTCTAATGGAAAATATAAGAAAAAGATAGTGTTTATAAAGTGGTGTGTATAAAGGAAAGCCTAAGAAATACACTGAGACAAATGAAAGTATGAAACAAGCTTTGGGATTATTTAAAGATCGTAAGAATAACGGTTATACCGTAAAGAAGATATGTAATGAAACTGGAGTTAGTCGTACTGTTTTGTATGAAATAGCAAAAGAAAAGGGAATAGTTTAATTTACTTTAAAGTAGCGAATCCGCTGCTTTTTTTATTTTATATAAATTTTTTTTGAGTAGAAATGAAAATAGGGGTTTGCCTTAAACATTTATTATTAATCAAGAATATGAGTATAGAAGGTCTAATTTTTGTAATGGTGGAGGGGATTGTTGTGGACATAACTCAAAGTGTGGCAAGAATAGTGGTTAATGGGAAAGACCTTCCGTTCACTTCAGTTCAAACCTCTGCATGGAATCATGGACCTGTAAATGATTTAATCGTTTCGACGAATCAGAGAGTGAATGAGCTTTATCAATTCATGTGGTCACAAGTACCAGTTACGATTTCGGTGTATTTTCTTCAAGGGGCGGACTTAATGAGATTCGCTAGGATTGCTGGAATTAATGAACGTGTAACGGGAGAATATATATATCATTTCATTTGGGGATAAGAAGAATTCAAAGTGGCTTAACAGCTGCTTTTTTATTTTGCATAGAAAAAGGAACCATAATAGGCTCCTTAGTTCGATTCAGAAGTTGTGTAGTTTTTCTTGATAATATCTTTTATGTTGATAATTAAGGATATAAGGAATCCAGCAGCTAGGATAGCGTTTAACCAGTAATATGTATTCCCTGATGTGAACTTTTTATAAAAAGAATCGACATTATAATATAATAAGCCTGCTGAAAGGACGGTAGAAATTACTAACGTACCAAAACTTTTCATATTTTTCACTCCGTTTCTGAAGATTAAGATTCTTACAAAAATTATACAGGGAAATTTATAGATTTAAAATATTTTATGAAATAATTACCATATGGAGGGGTTATGACGAATTTCTTCCTATTACTACTCAGTAAGATTTTTCATGGTTTTATATGTGTGTGCATGCCTAGCTTCGATTTTGTTTCTCGTTGAATTTTTCGTGATGTGATTGCACTCGATCAATTACTTGTTTTGAGTATAGGAATTATTATTTTAATAACAGCGTTTTTTGTAAAACGTTGTAGTAAAGAGTTATGAGGTGATAAAGGTTAATCGCCCTAAATGTAGTTTTAGAATTTCGCAATCGGAGTATATTTTTGAAAAAGGCTTATTGAATAATGACAGTTTATTTTAAGAAAATAAATCGATAATATAGTAAATAATACTTTCCTTGACCCCGTACTATGGTATAGGGTTTATACTTAATATGAGGTGAGATAGATGCAATATTTTATTATCGAAACTTTAATAGATTTAGAAAAGAAAGCCGAAGAATATTTATAAAAATAATAAATTGTAAAGGCGGAAGAATAATGGAAGATTGTTGTATTAACCTTAAAGGAATAAAAATTGAAAATAATGGTCATTGTCCATCATGTAAAAATAAAGCTAAGAATGTAAAGTTGATTACACTAAAATCATTGCTTAAACCATCTGCATTAGAAACATTAAATGCTAAAGAAAATCACTATTTTTGTTCAAATGAAGATTGTGATGTAGTCTATTTTGATACGAATAATAAAAAATACTTTGTATCTGACATAAAGGTAGCTGTAAATCAAAAAGATGACTCAGCAACTACACCAATTTGTTATTGTTTTGATTGGACAAAAGAAAAAATCAAACAACATGTGAAAAATGGACTTACTCCTAATCCAGTAGAGCATATTCGCGAAAACATAAGAGAAAATCGATGTGGTTGTGAAGTAAACAATCCACAAGGTAGTTGTTGTTTAGGCAATGTTACAACTTATATAAGAAAAATGTCATAAGGAACTTAAATGTTGCTTTTTTTCACCAAAATACTTGGGGGTATTTCAAAATCTCAAGTCGATGGGCATGTGACGTTGCCTTATGCTCACCAAGCTAGTTAGTGTATGTTAAGTAAACCTTATGGATTTGTATATCTCATCCATCCACTTTCAGATTGTTTCGCTTTATACTTCCCATAAGACAGAAGCTTCATTGCCGAGCGATTGGCCGCATGAAAAACCAAGTTCAGCTTCCATTCTTCCTCCATTTCACTGGGATAGGTGGTAGATTCATAAACATAATAACCCGCCATGATACAAGGGATTACTTGCTCAGGTTCAAATCCATAAGCAGTTGCATCATCCACAACCAAATCAATGATGCATCGGTTTCCATCTTTAACTTTTTTCTGGAGTAATTTTTTTACCGATCCTGGTACTAATTCTAATATTTTATCCTTCATGTCAGTCACCTCATCTTTTATCATGTCCAGATAGCCTGGGGATATGTGTCAAACAGAATGAAGTTCCAACCGTAATTGCACAGGTTTAACAAGATCTTAAGGACTATATCACCCTAAAATAGAAAATGGATTTAAATAAAAGAAACCCCGATTGTCTGCGGGGCTCCTAAGGGTAATCGTCAAGTAATGACGTACTCGACTAATTAACGATATCATGAATTTTTTGGTAAAAATACTGGTAAATGTGTCCAAATGAATGAGGACATCATTTGGAACAAAAACGTTATTTTAATTCCAAACAAAAGAACAGTCAGCAAAAGCTAACTGCTCGGTTCTCCAAGGGGGAACAAGGAGAAAGTAACTTAATCGGTTGTCTATATTATTGACGGAATATTGAATTTTATTCAGGGGACTATGTTATATCTAAACCGATGTCCTACCTAATACAGGGTTAGACAAGATTACTTGGTGGATGGATACTAGATCAGGTGGTAAATGCTTCTTTAGCTTTCTCTATCTGTATGTAACCTTGAATACAAGATTTTTTCATTTTTATTCCCGGATATATTTGAAAAACGGTATGTTTTTTATCTCAAATCAATTATATCTATAAATTTAAGGAAAACTCTGTTATAAGATGCATCAGTGCAAGTTATTAAATTCTTTATCGGATTTATGTCAGTTACAGTCATATATCTAGTAAGCAAATGACCATCTCTATAATAAGTAATCGATATCTTCTCTTCAGAAAGAAATGAACATAGTAACTTGTTTTCAATAATTTCTTGTTCGTCTTGGGTTAATGTAGGGCGCTCCACTTTTGTTTGTTTTTTAACAATCTTACCAATACCGATGGATTTCTTCGGTATCGAAGTGAATGGAGTCTGCTTAATCATTCCTATTTCTTTTGGCATATGTGTATAGTCCATGCTGTATATCTCCCTAATTGTTATTAATAACTGTATCATTATATCAATTTTTGGAGATATTAGGATTATTTATATACTTATAAAATAAACATTTAGAGGTTTTTACTCCTTATAAAATCAACCCAATTTAACTAAGCATGGTCTATATATAATTGAGTAATGAACATGAATCAATTATTGTCATAGATGTAAGCAACATTTATAATGCAAAAGAATTGCATTTACTTCTTAAAGAGAAGCTTGAGTTTCCTGATTTGTACGGGGGAAACTGGGATGCTTTTTGGGATTGTATTACAGGATTTGTATGTCCTTTGCCAAACAAAATGATCTTCGACGGATGGTCCAAGTTAGAAAAAAGGTTACCGAGAGATACAAAAATAATGAAAGAGTGTCTTCTTGATTATAATGAAGAGGATAGAAAGGATCCTGAATGGAAAAGCGAATTCTTATTTAATTGAATACTGACAATATGATATGTAAATATGCATATTGTATTTATTTGGGTTTTTTGTATGTTAAAATCAAATATAAGGATGTAAATATATAACAAACTAAAAGTAGGAATATCCAATGAATTTTGAGAGGTGTTACATGTTTAAAAATAAGAAATTAATTCGATTTTGTCTAAGAGCCTGTTTATAGTCTTATCTTTTTATTAAAATAGCGAGAAATCCTAGGACAACCATTTGTTTACTTGTTTCTAGTTTTCTCTCTACATTTTTGAACAATCGTCTGTATTTTTCTAACCAAGCAAATGAGCGCTCTACGATCCATCTTTTAGGGATCACTTGAAATTGATGCAATTCGGACCGCTTGGCAACTTGTACTTCAGCATTCAATAGCTTTTGAATTTCTTTTTGAAACTTTTCTCCTGTGTACCCACCATCCGTGAGGATGGCTTCTATGGTTTCTTTCAATTCAGGATATTGCTCGTACATTTCGAGTGCGCCTTTTCGATCTGTGACATTGGCAGTGGTAACATGGATTGCATGGGGAAATCCAAGAATATCTACACTGATATGTCGTTTAATACCAGAAACTTTCTTACCACCATCATAACCTTTTTGTTCAGCCGTATCTGCATTCTTAACACTTTGGGCATCGACAATATTAAAGCTAGAGCTTTTGGGGCGATTCACTGCTTCCCTTATTTGCCCAACAATTTTTTTAATAAGGTCTCTAATAGACTACTACCTTCGGCATTGGATTTACTCCATTTTGCATAGTAGCGGTAAACATTTTGCCATTTGGGATAATCTTTTGGTAAAGCACGCCACTGGCAGCCTGTACTCAGAACATAGAGTAGTGCATTGAACACATCATAAAGGTCATACTTTCGCGGACTTGTGCGTTTGCTAAACGTTTCTAGTTCCTCACGAATGATCTCGAATTTTTCACGGCTGATATCACTTGGATAAGACATACACTCATCTCCTGTTTTTGCATACATCCTAACATATTTATAAGACTATAAACAGGCTCTAACATTATTTGTATGTTTATCTGTAATTGATTTTACAATCGGTTATTTTCAAACATATCTTGAAACAGCAGCAGATATTAAATGGATAATACCAGGAATTTGGAAAACTATTTTGATAGATGCTCCTGAAAGCATACTTGTTATTTTAGGTGCAATAGCTTTATATGATTTCACAAAAGAGACATCGCCAAAAGACGCATCAATCTAAATGCGTCTTTTTTATTAAAATTTATATTTTAAAGAGTTACCTAGAAGAGAACAATCTATTAATTAACAAAAAAGAAAAGACACCCTAAGGTGCCTTCCTACGACTTGAACCATCTTAATTTTAATAATATTGGACTCCCGTCCAAATATTATTTTACCATGTTAACTTATTTTATCCATTGAGAAATAAAATTCAAATCTATGTTTGGTTGTTTTGGAAATAATCCATATTAATCATTACAATACATTTTTTAGTTTTTGAATTATTTATTTGTTTAAAAGTTGAAATTAAAAAGAACCCCATAAATGATAAACCATGCCACTAACAAAAAACACTAATACTAAAAACAAAACAATTAAAGCAAGTATTCCATTTTGATTATGTTCCATAAAATTAGCTCCTTTTAGAATTATTTTTATATACAAAAAAGCCTTTAGTTGTAATTATGGCTAAAGGCTTTGAGCATTATACTTTTAGTTTATGAAATCTTATATATAAAATAACCTGTATTTTATATAGAGAAAAATTTATAATGTTTTTTTATCAAATTTGAAACTGAAAATGTACTAGCTTGATAATGAAGCCTGGCTATTAGAATTGAAAAATTTTAGTTTTATTATAATTAATAGAAATGAAAGTAGTGTGAATATAAATCCGCTCCAAATAAGCTGGTGAATACCTAAGTTTGAAATGAACCAGCCTCCAATAGTTGTTCCTAAAGTAATTCCGAGATTTGAGAACGAAACGAATAGACTATTACCAAATTCAGGTGCTTCTTTTGCTTCGCTTATTAACCATGTTTGGCCAACAATTAATCCACCAGCATGTACGATTCCCCAAACGAATACTATAAAAATCATTGGAACAAGGTAGGAACCTAAATAATAAACCAATATGTAAACAACAGAATATAGAATAGGGAATGATATTACGGTGTTTATTATGCTTTTTTGCAGGAGACTACCAAATAAATGATTGCCTAAAATCATAACTACACCAAATATGAATAGCATGATACTGATGAGAGATCCGTTCATGGAAGTTACTTTTGCAAGGTATTCAGCGAAGTAGCTGTATACGGAAAACATGGCTGCAAAAAGGAATGTGACGGTTAAAATATTTAACCATAATCCTGGTTTGCCGAGTATACGAATTTGTTTGCCGAAAGACATTTTTTCTGTAACAGGCATAGAAGGAAGTAGGATTAGTATTCCAATGAATGCAAGAGTGTTAACAAGCGCTCCGAATAAGAAAGCAATTTCGAGTGAAAATTGGTCTGCAAGGTAAGAGGTTAGTGGTACACCTAAAGCAAAGCCAACAGTAATTCCCATAAAAACTTTTGTAACCGCTTGACCGCTCTTTTCTGGAGGGACAAGTTTAGCAGCTGTTACAAGAGCGATTGAAAAGAAGAGTGGATGAAGTGCTGCCGGTAAAATACGAAAAATAAGCATGATTTCAAATTGTGTTGTATAAGCGTAGATTATATTTGAAATAACGAATGTGAAAATTGCTGTTAATAAAATTATTTTGCGATTAATACTAGAGACGAGCAGAATTAGAAACGGACCAGAAATAGCAACAACTAGTGCAAATATACTTACTAAAAATCCAGCTTGTGTAGTTGAAATTCCGAATTTTTGAGTGATTTGTGGTAATACGCCGACAATACCCATCTCGGTAGTAATAATTCCGAACACACCTATTGCCAGTGTCAGAATAAGTAAAGGATTTACTTTTTTCATTTATAAAACTCTCCATTCGTATCAGTATTTTGAAAGTAAATTCATTAAAAAATAAGCATTATTATAAGCATGATTGGATGCTAATATTATTAGGGGTATGTAATTCGAAATACAATAACAGATATCTAAATAACTAGATATGATATATTAAAAAATTTTCTCCTTTCTATGTTTCTTGCTTTTATAGGTAGTGTAATTTTATAAAAGGTAATTGGATACCTGTAAAAAGCAGAATGTGTGAAAGCTAATAATCAATTGATTATTAGCTTTCATTTTATAATTCGTTTTGAACGTATTCAGAAAACTCTCGGATTGTTTTTTCATTTCGACGATAGTATGTCCATTTTCCGATTCGGTCAGAGTCTAGTAAGCCTGCTTTTTTCATAGTTAATAAATAACTAGAAATAACCGATTGGGCTAAGCCAGTTTTAAGCTGGATATCTCCTACACATACTCCAACTTGAAAGCTAAGATCTTGCTCTAGATAAGGCTTTTCATCGAAATGGTTTTCTGGATTTTTCAACCATGATAAAATTTGACATCTTGTTTCATTTGACAATGCTTTATAAATTAATAAAGGTTCCATAAGGATATTATATCTACTTTTATAGATTTGTAAATGGGTTTTGGTGATTTTAAGGGAAGGAGGTATATGTAGATTCTTTTAAATGTGAATGAGGTACTCTAGTAATAGGGCTTTTTTGGGGATGTGAATTTATAAAAGGTTGCACTGTAATATAGCTTGAGAATATGATTGTCTAAAGAATAGGTGATGAATACATGCAGGAAACAAAACAGTTTAAGCGAGCATTCTATTCTTACTATGTTTTATTTTTTTATATAGAAAATAGCCTTCAGTCGTAATAATGGCTAAAGGCTTGGGTTCTCATACTTTTTAATTTATAAAGAAAAGACACCCATATTGATATGATCCCCTTATAGTAGACAGTAAAAAGAAAGCACATTAATCTGTTTACTATGGAGGGGATTTTTCTATGGGCAAAATTAGAGTAACTTATGATATAGAATTTAAGAAAAAAGCAGTAGATTTATACTTGAAAGAAGGAATGGGATACAAAACGGTTGCTAAAGAATTAGGAATTGATCACTCGGTAGTAAGACGTTGGGTGAAACACTTTGAAGCTGAAGGTATCAAAGGACTAGAAGAAAAACGTGGTAAAACGAAAGGTCCAGGTATAGGTAGACCAAAAACCAATCCAGAAGATCCAGAAGCTAAAATGAAACGATTAGAAGCGGAGAATGAAATGTTAAAAAAGCTCTTAGGGATGTAAAAGGAGGAGTGGAATCTGTACCAAAAACGAAGAAGTTTGAAGCCATCAAAGGGCTATCAGAAAAAGGTTATGCAGTTACCATTCTATGTGATATCGCTGGAGTAACTAGAGGTGGGTACTACAAATGGATAAAGCGACAGTTGATGCCTTCTGAAAAACAATTGGAGGATACCGAAATAAAAAAGAAGGTATTGGAGTGTCATAAAAAACTTAAAGGGATTTATGGATACAGGAGAGTACAAGTTTGGCTGAAAGCTACTTATAACCTTCATTTTAATCACAAACGTATACAAAGGTTGATGGGTGAACTAGGTATCAAAGCCATTATTAGGAGAAAACGACCTTATTACGGGAAGAAAGAGGCTTACGTGATTTCAGATAACCATCTGAACAGGGATTTTCAAGCTTCCAAACCAAACGAAAAATGGGTAACAGATATTACCTATTTGATTTTCAATGGACAGAGATTGTACTTATCCGCTATTAAAGACCTATACAACAATGAAATTGTTGCCTATGAAATTAGCCGTAGAAATGACCTGAAACTAGTACTAGACACACTTAAAAAGGCAAGAAAAAAACGAAACGTGAAAGGGATTCTCCTGCATAGTGATCAGGGGTTCCAGTACACATCTCGTCAATATACTCAACTACTCAAAAAATATCAGATGAAGGCTAGTATGTCCAGAAAGGGGAACTGTTGGGACAATGCTTGTATAGAAAGCTTCTTCAGTCACTTTAAGTCAGAGTGTTTTCACCTATACTCTTTCCGCACAGCTGATGAGGTTAAGTTTGCTGTGCGCAAATATATATACTTTTATAATCACCACAGGTTCCAAAAGAAACTAAATAACCTGAGTCCATATAAATATAGAACTCAGGTTGCTTAATTGTGTTTTTTGAATACTGTCTACTTGACAGGGGTCACTCCATATAAGAGTGTCTTTTCCGATAGTTTGTTTAGCAGAAGCAAGAAGCTCCAACTATGATTAATAAAATAAACAATACAACTAATAAAGCAAAGCCGCCAGAAAATCCACAGCCGCCACAACTACCACCAAATCCCATAATAGTTCCTCCTTTAATAAGAGGGGAAAACAAGGGGTCACTCATGTATTTTAACGGATTCAATTTACTTTATGTTTTTTACGCAATAATTGAGCAGGTCCTTTTGAAAATAAAGAAAAGACACCTTAAGGTGCCTTCCTACAACTTGATAACCGTATTTCGAAACTAGTGGATAAATTGCAAATAGTATTTATGCTTCGATTTATTTACAGATACCTAAGATTTATACATCCTTCATATAAGGCAGTATTTTTGATTACTAAACGTTCAATCGTCATAATTTTTCGTTTATTGTTACCAACTACTCGCTCCAACATCCGTCTTCAACCACGTCACCCAATCAGAATCCTCTATCTTAAGCAAACTGAGCGAAACACCCTTCATATCTAAAGAGGTTAGCAGTGTACCGACTTTTACGAACTTCACATGTAAGCCTTCCAGCTCACATAAACGGCGGATGTCGTTTGCGAAAATGTATTGTTCCATTAATGGTGTCGCACCGAGTCCGTTAATGAGGATGGCGAAGTTGTCACCTTTTCTCCAGCGATAAATGCTTTTCAGTTTATTCATTAGTTCGATCGCTAATATTTCAGAAGAGGATAGTGCTTCTTTGCGGTAACCTTTTTCGCCATGAATGCCGACGCCGTAAAACACTTCATCGTCGTTCAATGTGAAGGAAGCTTTTCCTTGCATGGGATCATTGGCAGGTGAAAGGGCGACTCCTAATGTATGTAAGTTTCGGATGACAGAACGGCCAAGTGTTGTTAATTCTTCTAAAGAATGTCCGTGGGGAGCGGCCGCGCCTACTATTTTTTGAACGAAAACAGTGCCCGCTACGCCGCGTCTTCTTTTATTAAAAGAAGCATCATCTTCAATTGAAACGTCATCATTTACGATGATGTGGTCAATTTTTCTTCCTTCTTCTTTTGCGACTTGTTCTGCAGCTAGAAAGTTTGCTACGTCATCTTTAAAGTTTTTAATGATGAATAATATACTTTTATCTTTTGGCATGAGGCGAGTTGCCGCCACAATTTGCTCCACTGTAGGCGGGGTGAAAATACTTCCGTTTACTGCTGCCGTAAGCATTCCTTTTCCTACATAACCAATGTCAGCAGGTTCATGTCCGCTACCACCGCCGCTTATAATGACAACGTTTTGCTTCATTTTTTCGATATCTTTTACATAAATGATGTTATGTGTTTCGTCGTAATTTACTTTGTCGTTATGTTCAAAATAAAAGCCATGCAGCATATCTTGAACAATATTTTCTACATCATTCATAATCTTTTTCATTGCTTTTTCCACCCTTTAATTACTTTGCTGATTGCTCCAGTAATAGTAGTAATTGATTGTTTATCATATTTTTCATGAGAGAAGACATAATAGCCGGATCTACTTCGCATTTGCTTTCAATCCAATCTTTTATCGTTCCAACGAAGCCGTGACTATAAAAGGAGGCAATCGTATTTTTTGTCTCATCAGAAAGGCTGAATCCACAGCTCATAGATAGTTCATCAATAATTTTCATATATAAGTTTTTCGTATGCTCAAATAAATAGTGATTAAACGAGTTTTGCTCAATGACTTTAAATGCATTTCGGTAAAATTTTTGATTTTCGTAAAAGTAATCAAATAATAAATCAAAAATATTTTCCCATGTTTCATAGTCGAGAAAGTCGATGATATTTTCTTTCGTTTCTTCTCTATAAATCCAGCTTAATAGTTCGAATTTATCTTTAAAATGATAATAAAAAGTTTGCCTACGCATTTGACAGTGTAACATAATATCGCTCACTGATATTTTATGAAACGACTCTGTTTCCATTAAATGTTTCAACGAGTTCGCGATTATCTTTTTAGAAATTATAGAAGAGGTCATCTGAATCATCCCTAGAATGTTAGTAATATAAAAATCCTATTCAAAAATGAGAGCGGTGTCTTTAGACAGATTGTCCATTTTGTCCGTTTACTATAAAACGCTTTCATTTTAACATGAGTAGTAAGAAGAAGATTTCAAATATATCACAATATATTAAAGGAATTGAGGGAGAATCACAATGAAAAAGATTATAAACAAACCAGAAACATTAGTAATGGAAATGTGTAACGGAATGGTTATGGCTCATCCAGAGCTTGAGTTTTTGAAAAAATATAAAGTTATTAAGAAGAAAGAAATGAACGAAAATAAAGTAACGTTAATTAGTGGCGGCGGTAGTGGTCATGAGCCAGCGCATGCGGGATTAGTCGGAAAAGGAATGTTAGATGCGGCAGTGTGCGGAGATGTGTTTGCTTCGCCTTCACAAATTCAGGTATATCAAGCGATTAAAGAGACAGCTAGTAAAAAAGGTACGTTATTAATTATTAAAAATTACAGCGGCGATATTATGAATTTCAAAAACGGAGCGCATTTAGCGACTGAAGATGGAATTGAAGTAGACTACGTAAAAGTGGACGATGATATTGCGGTAGAGGATAGTTTGTATACAGTAGGACGCCGCGGCGTTGCGGGAGTTATTTTAGTGCATAAAATTGCCGGTGCAGCAGCGGAAGCAGGTATGGATTTAGGGGCGGTGAAAGCTGTAGCAGAAAAAGCAGCGGCTAACGTGCGCACAATTGGTTTAGCGTTAACTTCTTGTACAGTTCCAGCAAGTGGATCACCTACTTTCACACTTGATGAAGATGAAATGGAATACGGCGTAGGTATTCACGGCGAACCAGGAATTAAACGTGAAAAAATGATGTCAGCTGATGAATTAGCGAACCGTATGACAAATGATTTAATAAAAGATTTAGGAGTAAAAGATGGCGAAGAAATTGCGGTTCTAGTAAATGGCTTTGGCGGAACACCACTGCAAGAACTTTACCTATTTAACAACGCAGTTACGAGAGAATTAGCTGCTAGAAACATTAAAATCAATAGAGTATTCGTCGGCAACTATATGACGAGTATCGATATGGCTGGTATGTCTTTAACAGTGATGAAATTAGATGACGAGCTAAAAACGTTATTATCGGAAGAGTGTAATACACCTGCGTTTAAAGTAGACGGACCAGTTGAAAGTGTAGAGTACGTGAATGCGCTTGAAGATGTAGAAGAGAAGGAAGTTTCATTTGAACTAGAAACAGCGGAAGAGCACGCTGTTATGAAAAATAATGTCATTACATTAAACAACATGATTTATCTCGTTGATAAAATGAGCGACGTTATTATTAAAAATGAAGTACCGTTCTGTGAGTTAGATACACATGCAGGTGACGGTGACTTCGGAATGAGTGTGGCAAAAGGATTTAAACAATTAAAACGTGAGTGGCATTCTATTGTAGAACAAGAAAATGTAACAATCGGATCATTCCTTGACGGCTGTTCGATGATTATTATGGAACATTGCGGCGGAGCTTCTGGTCCAATTTGGGGTGGTGCATTCCGCGCAGCTAGTAAAGAAGCAGGAGAAAAACGTGAGCTAACAGTAAAAGAGTTCGCTGAAATGTTGCAAGCAGCACTTCAAGGCATACAATCTATCGGTGAAAGATCATTCGGTAGAGGAGCGGTAGTTGGTGATAAAACGCTTGTTGATGCACTTGCTCCATGTGTAGACTCTTGGTTAGACAGTGCTTCAAACGAAGAAGACATGAAAACTGCCTTTGCAAAAGGAGCAGAAGCAGCCGTTAAAGGCGCAGAGTATACGAAAGAAATCGTAGCTCGCATGGGCCGCGCCGGTACAGTTGGTGAAAGAAGTTTAGGATATCCAGATGCAGGTGCGCATGCGCTTGGGGTTATCTTTACGGAGATTGCGGGTAGTTTGAAATAGGAATGAGAAAGTCCCCTCTGCCTTAAGGTGGAGGGGATCTTCTAATATAGTTGAATGATATATTAATGTGGTTTAGAAGCAAATCAATTACTTTAGTTGCAAATAATTTCGGTGCAGAGTTTAAGGTTAAATGGGCTGAAGTTAATAAGTAGTCTGCTATATGTTGTTTAAGAAAGGGCACTCCATTGAGGGAGTGCCCTTTTCGTAATTCATGATATAGAATCTCTTTATATTACCAGGAGTCACCGTGACTGGATTGCATGTACATAATTGTACTAGATTTAGTCGAATCAACTTGTTCCTTGGATTCTGATTGTGAAGGGAATGCTAATCCTATAGATAAAGCAGCTGAAAGGGTTAAACCTAAAATCGTTCCGAAAATTTTCTTCATTATTTTAACGCTCCTTTTTCGAAAGTTTTTTCTTTAGCTTGATGACTAATATAAAAGTATTTACTAGCTTTTACAGTGTCTCTTTCTTCGTAAAACTTGATTGCTAATTTTTCAGTGTATTCTTGTGTGTAATTAAATAGTTGTTGCTTATCAAAAAATGAGATAGCTTCCCAAGATAATTCTTCGAGAATAGCAGCTGGAACACCTTTATTCATACAATCTAAAATTTTGAAATGATATAGGTATTCTTTATTGTCTAATTGCTCACAAATCGCCAATCCTCGTTCGATCAATTCGGCCGATTGATTAACTTCACCGAGTTTGAAATGTTCTCTAGCTTCAAGGAAAAGGGCTTTAAAATGCTCCGGAGTTTTAGTTGTTACTTCTGATAAGTGTCGGATTGCTAAAGTGGATAAGTTTTGGCTACTATATAAAAACCCTAAATTATTGCGGACTCTTAATATTAGGGAATCCTCATTATTTTTACGTAAAATATCTATTGCAGAATTAAATTTTTCTTCTGCCACAGGGAATTGTCTTATATCAATACATGCTAAACCGTATAAGTTCTCACAAGCGGCAACATTATTTTCATAACCATTATGTTTAGAGAAAATCTCTTTAGCTTTAGTCACATGTTGAATTGCTAATAGAGGTTGATAGGTATGAAGATAGAAGTTAGCAAAACGATAGCTAAACTCGGCTATTTCAAGATCGTCATGAATATGTTGTAATAGCGTTTCGGCTTTTTCGTAGTATTCCCAGGCTTCATTGTTGTTTGAAATTAGTGTGGCGTGAATCCCTTTGAAAAAGTGATAATAATAAGACAACGATTCATTTTTTGGTATATTCAGTGAATCAATTGCCTGGAAGCTTGTTGGTGTGATGCTTAAATGATTAAGCAGAACTTTAAAGCGAAAAGTAAGAAGTGAGTAATGGAATAGTAAATTTGAATCTTCATTAATGCTATTTATGTATTTATCAATCTCGTCTTTTAAGTGTTGTGCTTCCTTTAGGTGTTGGGCACGTATCTCTTGATACCAATTATTTAAAAGTTGTGTGATCATATCTCTTGTTTTTAGGTGACTTACCATAATTCTCCCCACTTTCTACTATGTTTATTTGTATATTGGTATGTATATACTAGCAAGAAATTAAGTGTGATAGAGTAATATATTGAAAGAAAAAAACTTTTTCAATAATTTTCTGATAATTTAAAAGGTAATTAGAATATAAATAGAAAAGGAATTCAATCGGATTCCTTAGGTGGTGATCATTTATTTATTGCCAAAAAATAAGTGAATCGAGTAAGTATGACTATTGCACTTAAAATAAATAACAGCTTTTTTGTAAAGTGAATCTGCATAAACTGATTCAGAATCTTATAAGAATCCATATGGAAAGTATTCATTCAAATAACAAACAGCCCGAGTTCCAATGAGGAACTTGGGCTGTTTGTTATTTCCTTTCCCAGCACTACTCTATCGCCATCAAAACAAAAGAACGAGTGATCCCACTTTATGGTTATGTGCAAAACATAAACTAGTAGAAGTTTTGTATTTTGTTATCCTACGCATCCCACCCTGCACAAAAAAATATTTCTCAACATTTTATCTATTGAAAAACATTGAATATTCTTATTATAAAGAATATTATGTTGCTATCGGCAAAAAGAACGATAATTCGCAGACACTGGGGAGGAAATGCATTGAAAAAGAATAAGAAATTAAAACCGTTATCAGTTTTAGCAACAGCGGCAGTACTAAGTAGTAGTTTTGTTTTTGGAAGTCATGCAGCGTATGCTGATACGCCATCATCTCTACCAATAGATGAGCATTTAATACCGGAGGAGCGTTTGGCAGAAGCGCTAAAACAACGGGGCGTAATTGATCAATCTGCATCACAAGCTGAGACGTCAAAAGCTGTTGAGAAATATGTTGAGAAAAAGAAAGGGGAAAACCCTGGTAAAGAAATCTTGACAGGAGATAGTCTTACGCAAGAAGCTTCTGATTTTATGAAAAAAGTAAAAGATTCAAAGATGAAGGAAAATGAACAGGCGCAGCAGCCCGCAGTAGGCCCAGTAGCTGGACAAGATGCAGCATTGAATTCTAGTAAATTAAATGGAAAAGTACCTACTGCACCAGCGAAGCAAGCTGAGTACAATGGAGCTGTTCGAAAAGATAAAGTGCTTGTTTTACTTGTAGAATTTAGCGATTTTAAGCATAACAATATTGATCAAGAGCCAGGATACATGTATTCTAAGGACTTCAATCGTGAACATTATCAAAAAATGTTATTTGGTGATGAACCATTTACTCTATTTGATGGATCGAAGATTAATACATTTAAACAATATTATGAAGAACAATCTGGCGGGAGCTACACAGTTGATGGTACTGTAACGGAATGGCTTACTGTTCCAGGAAAAGCTTCAGATTATGGTGCGGATGCAGGTACTGGACATGATAACAAAGGTCCTTTAGGGCCACGTGATCTTGTGAAAGAAGCACTAAAAGCAGCGGTAGCAAAAGGAATCAATTTAGCAGACTTTGATCAATTTGATCAATACGATCAAAATGGTGATGGAAATAAAAACGAGCCAGATGGTATTATTGATCATTTAATGGTTGTACATGCTGGCGTGGGTCAAGAAGCTGGCGGCGGTAAGTTGAAAGATGATGCGATTTGGTCTCATCGTTCAAAACTTGGATCAAAACCATATGCGATTGATGGCACAAAATCTTCTGTTTCAAATTGGGGCGGAAAAATGGCTGCATACGACTATACAATCGAGCCTGAAGATGGAGCGGTTGGTGTGTTTGCGCATGAGTATGGTCATGATTTAGGATTACCAGATGAATACGATACGAAGTACTCAGGACAAGGTGAACCTGTTGAGTCATGGTCTATTATGAGCGGCGGTAGCTGGGCTGGAAAAATTGCAGGAACAGAGCCAACAAGTTTCTCACCACAAAATAAAGAGTTTTTCCAAAAGAATATGAATGGTAACTGGGCGAATATCGTTGAGGTAGATTATGATAAACTTCGTACGGGAATTGGTGCTGCAACATATTTAGATCAAAGTGTTACAAAATCAAAACGACCAGGAATCGTTCGTGTTAACTTGCCGGACAAAGATATAAAAAATATCGAATCCGCATTTGGTAAGAAGTTTTATTACAGTACAAAAGGAAATGACATTCATACAACACTTGAAACACCAGTATTTGACTTAACAAATGCAACGAATGCTAAGTTCGATTATAAGACATTCTACGAACTTGAAGCGAAGTATGATTTCCTTGACGTAAATGCGATTACAGAAGATGGAACGAAGACACGTATTGATAGAATTGGCGAAAAAGATGTAAAAGGCGGTATGGATACAACTGATGGTAAGTGGGTTGATAAATCATACGATTTAAGCAAATTCAAAGGGAAAAAAGTAAAACTGCAATTTGAATATTTAACAGATATTGCAGTAGCTTATAAAGGATTTGCGTTAGATAATGCGGCATTAACTGTAGATGGAAAAGTTGTTTTCTCAGATGATGCAGAAGGTCAGCCAGCAATGACGTTAAAAGGATTTACTGTATCTAACGGATTTGAACAGAAAAAAAATAACTACTATGTAGAGTGGAGAAATTACGCTGGTTCTGACACGGCGTTACAACATGCGCGTGGTCCAGTGTTTAATACAGGAATGGTTGTATGGTATGCGGATCAAAGCTTTACAGATAACTGGGTAGGCGTTCATCCAGGTGAAGGATTCTTAGGAGTAGTAGATTCTCATCCAGAGGCAATTGTAGGGACATTAAACGGACAACCGACTGTGAAGAGCAGTACGCGTTATCAAATTGCCGATGCGGCATTCTCATTTGATAAAACGCCAGCATGGAGAGTAGACTCGCCAACTCGCGGTATCTTTGACTATAAAGGATTACCAGGCGTTGCAAAATTTGATGATTCTAAGCAGTACATCAACAGCGCGATTCCAGATGCAGGACGTAAGTTGCCGAAACTAGGATTGAAGTTTGAAGTAGTAGGTCAAGCTGAAGACAAATCTGCAGGTGCAGTTTGGATTCATCGATAGAATAAAGTGAAACTAAGAGGAGCTGCCTCATAAGTCGGTGAAACTGACCTATGGGCAGCTCTCTTCTTATTGTAGAAAGAGGCAGTCTAGGAACCAGTTCATTGGAAAGCGATTCTTTGAAAGCGCAAGAGACTATCGTAAAAAATATATAGACTATCAAATATAGAAGTGGAATCAAAACTCTATACTTTCGGAATTTTTTACGCAGGCAAACCATTGACCTATTATCTCGTTATGATGCTTAATAATTTGAGACGCCGATAATATTGTAGAATTATATGTACTATGCCCGTTCTTTACAAGAGTAACGTCATATCCTAAGCTGTATGCACGCCGGCATGTTGCATCTATACAAATTTCAGATTGAATTCCTGCTATAACAACTCGTTTTATATTTCTCATTTCTAGCTCTTGTTGCAGACTCGTTTTATGAAAAGAATCCGGATGATTCTTTTCAAGAACGACATCTCCTGTTGCTGGAGCAATTGATTTATGAATTTCCCATCCAGGTGTCCCTTGACTAAGTAAGGAACCAGACTTCCCGTTAAACTTCATATAAAAAATAGGGGCTGAAGCAGAACGGGCTTTAGAAATCAATAATTGAATAACTCTTAATAATTCCGTTCTATTATATAGGACTTTTTTCTCTTCAAATGAACCTACCTGTACATCAATAATAAGGAATGCTGTACAGCTTTTCATCATAAATACCCTCCTAATACTTAGTCCAAAAATACAAAAGTGAAATATATGCAAACTACAATGCTATGCGTATTTAATGTATCCAAAAGTTCTAAAGAATATTGCATGGAGGTATGAAGTGGATGCAAATAATTACACTTAGTAACAACTGTTTTAAATAAAGGACATGAAATTTGCAATCATATAATGAATTATGTTAAAAGGTATGCTCTCAAGATTCTATTGCGATTTTAATGGGGATAGCATTGTACATTTTAGCGAAATAAAAGCTCGAAAAGCGATATGTATAGTAACAATGTTACATTAGTATTTTTCTTTTTATTTATCCCGCTATTTGTGGGCAGTAAAACTGCCACCTCAAAATTCAGGTGGAGCAAAGAAGTTAGGTGAGAGTCGGACTGCCCGTAACCCCCAACTGATTAAAGTTTCACTTTATATATTCGCAACATAATATTAGTACGAATTACTATAGTAATATGAGTTTTTGCATATTTTTAAATTTAATATATCCTCCGAAAAGTTTTAATTGTATAATGTGTTTTGTCATATTCTTTTAGATTTTTCGACAAAAAATAACAAAAATAGAAGACGTATTGGGAGAATGCATTATGTACATAAAAATATTAAAATCAATTACATCATTATCGCTTATTGGTGGTGCTTTATTATATACAAATGGCAGTGATGTGAAAGCTGCTGAAGCGGGCGTTTTTTCTGATGTACCAACATCGCACTGGTCTTATCCGGCGATTAAAGATTTAGCGGGTAAAAATATTATTTCAGGCTATGGAAATGGAAAGTTTGGTTTTGGTGATGTTGCGACGAGGGAGCAAGTTGCAGCTTTAATTTATCGAGTGTTAGTACCGAATAAGCAAGGTGGTACGTTTAGTAATGATGGTGCCCGTTATGTATTAAAAGATGGGTCTACTTTAAATAATCCGTATCGTGATATTCGCTCAGGTTCTACAATGTTTCCGGAAGAGGTTTTAACGTTAACGAAATTGGGGATTTTTAAAGGTGATGGAAATGGCGGTTTTAGACCGAAAGATTCTGTTAGCCGCGCAGAAATGGCGCAAATTATTAAAAACGCGTTCCAAGTTTCAGCTAAACAAAAACATACATTTAATGATGTTCCAAATGGATTTTGGGCAGAAAACGCGATTAGTGCGGTGCAGTCAAACGGGATTGCATCTGGTACGGGAGACGGGAAATTTGAACCAGCTAAAATGGTAACGCGTGAACAGTATGCACAGTTTTTATATAATGCATTGAAATATAAAAAGCCTGAGGTTGCGGTGCAAGATACAGAAGATGCGGCATTATTAACAGCATTCAAAAATGAAGTGCAAACACGTATTAATACGTACGAAACGAACATTACACTTCCATATAAAACAAAAAATAGTAATACAGAAGAAGTGATGAATACACTTTTTAAAGCGTATAAAGAAGTCGCAAGTAAAAATGAGTATACAGATTATAATAGATCGAATGTTTCCTATGCACTGTCTGGATCACCTGGAAATTACACATTTACGTTAAAGATTACATATCGTGAAACGAAAGAACAAACAGAGTATGTCATGAAACAAGCGAAAGCGATTGTTTCATCTATTATTCAAGCAGGAATGGATGATCACGAAAAAGTGAAGGCGATTCATGATTACGTAGTAAAACATGTTTCTTATGACACATCTTATAAAGCTTATACAGCATATGAAGCACTCGTAAATCATTCTGCTGTTTGCCAAGGTTACACACTATTAACCTATCAATTATTAAAAGAAGCTGGAATTGAGAATCATTTTGTAGTAGGAACTGGAGACGGTCAGCCTCATGCTTGGAATTTAGTGAAAATCGATAACAAATGGTACCACCTCGATACAACATTTGATGATCCCGTGCCAGATGTACAAGGCCGCGTAACGTATTCATATTTCAACTTATCAGATGAGCAAATTGCAAGAAATCACGTGTGGAACCGAGGGGACTATCCGCAAGCTACTACAAATTATTATGATACACTGACGAGTAAAATTGTAGGGAGAAACTCTAAATCAGCTGTGTACCAACAAATTTTGAAAGATACAAAGTTAAATTATTTAGGAAATGAATACATCGCAAATAGCTATAATGAATTAAAAAATAAAATGCAGCAGCGCTATAGTGCAAAGCCAGAGAAAATTGAGGTTCTTTATAAGCAATCAATGGACGGTTCACTGCAAGATGTGAGAAAAGTGATTGGAGAAATCGGTTATCCAAAAGGATCAAACCGTGTTTCTTATAAAGCGGAGCCGTATAATGCAAAAGAAGGGTATTCTTTGGTGACGATTACGTTTATGTATTAAGAATGAGAAAAAGCATCTGTTTTAGATGCTTTTTTTATTGTATTAATTCGATAGAATATGATAGCTTTTATAATTTTATATTTTGGATGATTAATAATGAATAAAAAGAAGATTTTTACTGCATTAATAGGCATTGTAACTTTACTTGTAATGATTAATGTAGTAGGTATTTCTTTATTTGTTGGCGGCATTGGTGTAATGAATATTATGTATGTTTCTGTTAGTGAGCGCCGTAAAGAAATTGGTATTCGCCGTGCTATAGGGGCGAAAAAGAGGGTGATATTATTGCAATTTTTAGTTGAAGCGATTTTTATCACTACCCTAGGTGGGGGCTTTGGAATTGCACTAGGATATAGTCTTTCACGTTTATAGGTATATTTTTACCTGTTCACCCCATTTTAACAGCTAATGTTTTTATTGGATCGACTCTTACATCGATGATTATAGGTATAACGTTTGGTATTATACCAGCAATTAAAGCATCTAAATTAAGCCCTATAGAAGCGATCCGTCGTTAAATTTACTAATACATATAAATTACTAGTTTTATATTTTAGCCTTAATAAAATAATGATTAATGAAGCTAAAAATGCCTATTCTCTCGAATGATTTTTGAAGAAAGAATAGCATTTTTTATTCAAAAAAAGTTATAGTAGATTAAATCTAGTATAACGAATGAAGTATCGACTTTTATGCTTTTTATTTAGACTCTGGTAAATGTTAATCATTGTATAAAGATTAAGGGCCCATCTATAAAGGGTCCTCACTTCGTGAAGACTAAAAATAATACTGTTTATCCTATCATAAAATCAAGGTAAGATTTTTGGTCGGAAAATCGGTCATTTGAAATCAAATTCTCTGAAATTACATAAGTACCATATAAATTACCCTTTTGGATTTCAAAAAAACATACTTTTTTCAGAATAAGACTTCTTTTCTTCTTTATATTATCTCTCGGGATTTCTAACCACTCGGTGTAATTTTGATTTACGTCTTGCTGAATCACTTTCTTTGCCCATACTGTCTTATCGCTTTTAATTATGATAGCAATATCATTTTTATGTAAATTCCCAGGATTTATATGAGCCATAATTGGATCTGCGTACTTAGCAACAAATCCACCAATACACTCTACATTTTGCTGCTTAATGATGTCATTAATCATACATATCCCCCATAACTAATTTTCATTTTGCGTGTTCTCCATTGCTTGTATTTTATCATAGAGCATCAATTGTTTATACGGTTCTATTGCAAAAAATCTCTTGAATTTGGCCAGATATAATCCAGAGCATATTGCTACGGCTAATTTATTGGACCCAGTCTTTGTATTTGCGCAAATGCCCATAAAGATGATTCTTGCATCTATTCCCGCTACCGTCCCTATTGTACCTAAGTTTCTAAATACATTGAATTCCAATAATGAGGCATTGTATTAATCTTACATGAATATGATATACAACCGAAATTACACAACATAGCAGCTCTTCCAAATGGTGTAATAAGGAAAAAGAAGAGCTCAATGAATTTTCTCATGCAAGTTTTTGATGCTATATTCAATATACTGCATGACTTTTTTCAAAAAGGAATTTGGATAGTCCTGTTCTTTTTTTTCTTAAATGAATTAATTAATTAATCATAAGATACTTTTATTGAAAGGAAAAAAATTATGTTTTCTATAGCATATTTACCTATTATTTTGTATTTATTATTAGAATTTTATAGAAGTTCACCTGTTAAAGAAGAAAAACAAAATCGTGGTTCTAGTTTTTTTATCGGAGTAGTTTTAGCCTTGATGTTCACTATTCCAGAGATTATGTATTTTTTGACAATAAATAAGATTAATTCATTACTGTTTTTTGGTGTTACTGTCGGACTCATTGGTGTATGGATAAGATTTTCTTCAATGAAAATCTTAGGGAGATTTTATAGTAGGAATGTCGGAATGCAGGGGGAACATAAGTTAATTCAAAACGGTCTATATAAATATATTCGCCATCCTGGTTATTTAGGGTCTTTTTTGACCTTTTTAGGATTTGCTATATCTTCATCTTCGTTCATTGCCATTATCATAAATATCATTTTATTTTTCTTTGCGTATTCGTATCGTATAAAAATTGAAGAGAGAATTCTTATTACACTGTTTGGTGAACAATATAAACAATATCAGTCCAAGACTTGGCGAATTATTCCGTTTCTATACTAGAGATTATAGGAGAAAGTTCAAAATTAGTTACTAAAATCATTTAGTCTTTACATTGGAGTGATACCCAAACTAATCCTAAATAACATTGTGCTAAACAAATATCAGATTTATTTAAGACTGAGTAACTTCCGCTAATGAGAATTATGTGAATACGAAAGTCCTCCAGTTAAACAATCTGGAGGACTTTTAATAATCTTTTAAATACATTGAATCCCGATAATATTACGTTATGTTAACCAAACATGTATGCAATATACAAAAGGAATTTGACTTCTTAGAATCTAATATTCTATAAGTAAATAAAAGTGAAGGGGAGTTACATATGACTATAAGACTATTGCAAGCAACTGATGCAGAGAGTTATTGGAATTTAAGGTTGGAATCTTTAAAAGAGAACCCAGAGGCATTTGCAACAACTTATGAAGAATCAATGCAACAGGTTGCTAATAATTTAGAAACAGCAGGAAGTTTTACGTTTGGAGCATTTAAGAATGATAAACTCATAGGAATAGTTACTGTATTGCAAGAAAAACGATTAAAACTACAACATAGGGGCGTTATTGTATCTATGTATGTTACACCTAGTCAACGAAATTCCGGTATAGGCCAAGCACTTTTAAAAGAAACTTTAAAAAAAGCGAAAGAATTAAACCTAGAGCAAATTACTTTAACTGTATTAACAGATAACAAACCTGCAAAGGCGTTGTATGAGTCTATGGGGTTTCAGACATTCGGCATAGAGAAAAAAGCTTTAAAATACAAGGAACAGTATTTTGATGAGGAATTTATGGTTTTGGAGTGCCCATAATGAGACGTTATGTTAACTTTGTGTGAATATAATATTCATAGTCTGCCACATACTATGTTCTGATAAAATGAAATGAAAGGAAATTACTGTAAGGGGATGGTGGCTTGAGCAGGCAAAGGTTATTTGAGCTATTCTTAGTAACGTTTGCTTTACTATTCCTTCATGTGGGCACATTTACCAATTAAAAATTGAACGATAAATTTGGCAACTTTACCTTCTTTGTTGTACTTCTCATGTTTTATATCAACGTTGCATTTATAGAACGGTATTTTGATGATATACAAAAGTGGATTCGAAATATAACATTTTTTCTTGCCCTGTTAGTAGTAATTTTAGTATCAATATGGATAGATTACTTTTAAAACCCTATTTCCGAGAACGATAATTATGTAAATAAGCTGTCCATATGGGTAGCTTATTTTATTTTTTGCTTAGCACGGAGATTTTTTCATGAAGAAAAGACACTCACATGAGTGTCTTTTCCGATAGTTTTTTAGCAGAAGCAAGCAGCTCCAACGATGATTAATAAAATAAACAATACAACTAATAAAGCAAATCCTCCAGCAAAGCCGCCGCCGCAACTACCACCAAAGCCCATAACAGTTCCTCCTTTAGATAGGAGGGGAAAAACAAAGGTTCACTCATGTGTTTTAACGGATTCAATTTACTTTATGTATTTACGCATGAATGGAGCAGGTCCTTTTTTAAAAAAGAAAAACGCCCGACTGATTATAGCTTCACTTTATACTGTCATAGTTCCATGAAATGAGCTCGTATCAAATTTGTGTTCTATATAAATTTGATGCCATATCATAAAGGATAAGACTGTCCAAATTTTACGGCTATAGTCACCTTTACCGGTGCAGTGTGCTTCTAATAGATTTAAAACATAGTTCTTATCAACTAAGTAATCAGTTTCGCTCTCTTTAATAATTGTTACAGCCCAATCATACATTTCATTTTTTAACCAATGACGAATTGGCACAGGGAAACCTAGTTTTTTACGGTTTAAAAAAATCCTTCATCATTTTAACATCTTCAATATTCAATATCACACCCTCGACTTTATCTTTCTTCTCATCTTTAGCAATCGTAATTTGCTTCTTATTATCAACCCACACAAGAAACTCTTCTTTTGAGTCATCTTTATATGTAACGGTTATAGTAGAATGCACAGATTCTCTCTTTTTTTGATCTAATGTGATTGGTTTAGAGGTACCTTTTTGAACGGCTGAAACGATAGATTTTATCATTTTTTCGTTATCTGTTTGGGATTTGGAAGTAGTATTATTTATTGTTTTGAGTATTTCAATGTCTGTAATATTTGCGGAGTTTAATTGAAATGTATTTTGTGTATGTTCTTGCTTAGTTTGTGAAGCTTTATCTGTAGCTGAGGTGCTTGTACAACCTATTAAATTGAAAGATAGAACACTTAGAGCACATATGTAAGTGATTTTTTTCATTTTATCTCCTCCTCTAATTTAATTATAACAATATTCTGTTAATTTAGGTAGTTATTGTAAGGAAAAGGTAGAATAATATTTCACTCTTACAAAATTGTCACATTCATGTAAGGTAATTCAATAGATTAGATACTTTTTCCATGTCATAATAAAGACATAAGAAAGCTAATCAAAAAACTATAAGTTATTAGGAGAGTGTCAGTCATGATTGTAACAACAACGTCTGGAATTCAAGGTAAAGAAATTATTGAGTATATTGATATTGTAAATGGTGAAGCTATTATGGGTGCAAATATTGTCCGCGATTTATTCGCTTCAGTTCGTGATGTTGTCGGTGGTCGTGCTGGTGCTTACGAAAGTAAATTAAAAGATGCACGTGATATTGCGATGGATGAAATGAAAGAACTTGCAAAACAAAAAGGTGCGAATGCTATCGTTGGTATTGACGTAGATTACGAAGTTGTTCGTGATGGAATGTTAATGGTTGCTGTAAGTGGTACAGCTGTACGTATATAAGTAAATAAAAACAGGCTCACCCCTTGAAGCTTATGCTTTAAGGGGATTTTTTTGTTTTTCAGTTAAGCTATTTTCACTTCTATCTTTCTTTTGCTCATGACTAAAGTTAAAATGAACAAAATTAAGCTTAAAAGTGCCATTATAATAAAAACTTGCGTATAACCATCAAAATAATCACGAGCGATTCCTGCTAAGACAGGAATGAATCCGCCCATAATATATCCTCCTGATTGCATCATAGCAGTCCATGCACTCGCATCTTCTGAAGTTTTTGTTTCATATAGCGGTAGCATGAGAGCGAGTGGGAATACGCCGCCGAGACCGATACCTAGTAAAATAGAAGGGATCCATGGTGTAGTTAGTGGGTAAATCATAAGCGATAAACCTACGAGTACGAAGCATATACTCCCTAATAACCAAAGTGCTCGGTTTTTATAAATATCCGCTAATGTTGGAATTAAAAAGCTGCATATCATTTGAACAACTGTAAAAACAGTTATAAGAGTACCAGCTTGTTCGCTACTGACACCCATACTTTGATTTGCTGGCGCAAGCCACGTCGTAATGGAATAAAAGATTCCTGATTGTAGTCCGAAAAAGATTGTGAACAACCATGCTTTTTTATTTCTTAAAGGTAAACTATTATTCTTTTTATCTTGTGTACTCGTATTCTTTTTTCGTTTCATAACCGGATACCAAAATAGAATAGCGATAATAGTAAGTCCCCCCCCAAAAAGCGAGTGCCATATTCCAATCGTCTTTTAATACATGTTGTAAAGGAATCGTTAATCCTGCACTTAAAGAAGCGCCTGTCCCCATACCTACTGAATATATTCCAATCATTAAGCCGATTTTCGTAGGGAATTTTTCTTTAATAAAACCTGATAGTAACGGACCTGCAAGTGCGATCCCAATACCGATAAATAAAGAGCTCGCGAATAATGTGGAAATGGAAGAGGTAAAAGCTCTCATACATGTTGCGAAGCCAATTAAAATAAGACAAGCCATAATTGCTTTTTCTGCCCCATATTTTTTAATTACCTTCCCAGTCAGTAAGGCGAATGTCCCCATACAAAACACAGGAATAGCTGTTAAAAAACTAACGGAAAAATTGCTTATATTTAAGTCTTGTCGGATTGTTTCTAATAAAGGTGAAATAGATGTAATTCCGATACGTAAATTAATGGAAACAAAAAATAGTGCTAGTATATACAAATAAGTTCGTCCTTGATGTTTCAATTTAATTTTCTCCCCTCTTAAACATCAGACGTTATTGAGTATATCATCTGATGTTTGAGTGTAATATATAAGGAGCTTATTTCAGCTCCAAATTTTGAACGGCGTATGTTCGTGCCTCTTCGGCATTTTGTTTAAAAATAGCTTGGAATAACTTTTCATGAATGTCAGAGTTATCTTCATAGTTCACTGTATTTAATATTAATTGGCTTAAAATGTGGCGAAGGGCAGGTACGAAAGATTGATATAAATCAAGTAGAACTTCGTTTTTGCTCGCCTTTGCAATTGCTAGATGAAACTGAATATCTGCATCTATGTATGCTACATAATTTCCTTCTTGAAGGGCATTTTTTCTTTTATTCAAATGTCCTTTTAAGTATAAAAGATCCTCTTCGCTTCGGCGCTGTGCCGCTAACATCGCTACTTCTTTATCTAACATATTTCTTGCTTCATACACATGATTAATATTAGCTGCTTGCAATCGTTTTTCAAATGAATCTTGTGTTGTATTTAGTGAGACAATACGAGTACCTTGTCCTTGTCGAACTTCTAAGATGCCGGCATGTACTAATATCTTTATGCTTTCTCGCAGCGTCGAACGCCCTACACCTAACTCTTCCATTAATTGCGGCTCTGTAGGGAGGCGATCACCAACTTCATACTCGCCGGAAAAGATTTTTTCTTGTAAACGTTCCAACACTTCATCGACTAATTTCCGTCGAGAAACTTTTGAAAAAGATTTCTTTTCGTTTATATTCATCTGCTCATCTCCTGTTATATTCGCTTTTATGATAACCAATTTAAGTTCTGTTGACAATGTTATTTTTTAGGTAGTTGGAGCGGGAGGGGATAACGTTGATGAATAAATGAAAGGACAGCACATATTTTATATGACTCATATGTACTGTCCTCGCTTATTCCACAATTGTGTTTGTTTTTGGATTATGAATAATTGTTTCCTGTCTTGCTATAAATTTCATAAGCAAAAAATCCAAATAAATAGCCTATTCCAGCTCCTAAACCAACTGTAAACAGTGAGTGACCCGGGAAAAATATGTCGACAATTATACCGATTAAACACCCCAAAAGCATTCCCATTGGTATTAAACTATCTAATAAAACTTGAGCGTTTTTTGATTTTTTCTTACCTAAGTTACCGTTGTCATATTTATGTTTAAGCCTTCCAATCACATATAATATGATTCCTCCGACTATTACAACAGGCGCAATTACCGTAATTAACCACATGTTAGAATCTCCTTTCACCTTTTAAAGGAATTATACCAGATAATTACAAATGCACTCTTAAAAGTACTATCTAGTTTATTTAAAAGGCCAATCAAAAAAACCTTTCAATTGTAGTTAATAACTCGTCAAAAACACTTTCCCTTTCGTTTTCTCAGCAGACTGCACAACATCAACCGCAGTTTTCACATCTGCTAAGTCATACGTAGAATGTACCGTCATGAAACGTAATTTCTTATTTTCTACTAAGCGAATTAAGTGACGAAACGTTTCTTGCCATTTATATGGTGACACTTCTTTATTCCAATGTCGTAAATGAAATATGTTCGCGTGCACTTTTGCTTTCGTGACAATCTCTGCCCAGTTTACTTGTATACCTGATAGAAGACCAATCGTTAAAAAGTGCCCGTTTGGACGTAAGGAAAAAGCTAATTCATTTCCATCCGGTCCCCCGATAGAATCAATCGCAGCATCTGCACCGATCCCGTTTGTTAATTCCATAACGGTTTCATAAAGCGGGGCAGAGGAAGTATCTATTACATATTCAGCACCGAGCTGAAGTAACTCTTCTGTATGTTTACTATTTCTTGTCACTGCAATGAGCCGGAAGTTTAAAATTTGCGATAACTGTGCAAATAGATGACCAATAGCGGATCCACAGGCATTCACCAATAAAACGTCATTACGTTTTAAGTTTAGAGTTTCTGTACATGTAACCCACGCTGTAAGGGGATTAATATACATTTGTGCCGCTGTGAAATCATCAATGGAATCAGGTATAGGGACTACAAAGTCAGCTGATGTTGTAACAAATTCTTGCCAAGTACCTTCCCCTCGTAAAGGTAAAACACGTTTACCGATAAGGCCTTTAGAAACGAAAGAGCCAACATCTTCTACAATACCAACACCTTCATAACCAGGTATATTAGGTAAAGGGATCCTATGGGCGTACGCTCCGGTTACTGGAATTAAGTCAGATGGATTAATCGGTCTAACTAGCATACGAACTAAAACTTCATTATCTTTTAATGGTTCTATATTTTTATATTCAACTTGTAATACATCTTTTGGGTTACCGAACTCATGAAATTGAATGTATTTTCTGTGCAAGATAAACGTTCCCCCTTAGTTTGATTGGATTAATTATAGCATTTTTAGCTTAATTGATTATTTCAGTAGCACTAAATAAAGAAGAGCAGACAGTCGTCGTTTATTCATTTAATAAAATCGTAGAAAATGGTATTGCTGTATATAAAAAAATTAATGAAAAATAGGCTCGCTTTATGCTTTGAGGGGACTTTTATTGTGCAAATGTTAAAAAGATATATTAATTATGTAGCATTGTATGGAGTGTTAAATTGATTTCCTAAATAAGTTATTAGGTACATATTAATATAATAAAAAGACGCCCTTGTGAGCGTCTTTTTCCAACTTGAGATAGATGTATCATTATTGTTCTGCTAGGGTATATAATTCTTGTTTGAAGTTTTCTCACACAAATGATCTGTGTATCAATTTGTTTTTGATATACAGATCATTTGTATGAGAATTCTTATAGATAATTGCTGAATCATAATCTTACATAAATGCTTTTAAAAGTTCTTGAACCAATGGAATTACTCCACCTACAAATTTTAAAACTGCCATTGCGATTTCCATATGATTGCCTCCTTTTTTAAATAGTAAGTTGTAATAAATATTTATATCACCATTATAGTAAGCGTTTACATGAACATCAATGCATTTCGATATGCAATATTTCATATTTGTATTTGGTAATGAGGATGTAGAGGAATCAGTAACTCACCCCGCTATTTGTGGGAGTCGGGCTGTATGTAAAAGCCTTCATTTTATCAAAATGTAAGTTGCATCTTGTATAATGTAATGGTGGAGGTCAGATATGAAAAAAATAAGTTTAAATATAGATTTGGATACAAATGTATTGGAAGTGGTATTTATTCCAAGAAGGTTTATTATTTTATGGATTATACTCGTATATATAGCGTCAATTCTTTTAGAATTTCGTAATAATATTTTCTCTATAGATAGTTTTTTCTTTACAATAGTCATTGTTATTCATACTATTTTTCATTGGCATGCGAGTTCATTAAAGAATAGGCAATTGTTGTACTTCTTTTTTGTACAACTTTTCATTGTGTTTTTGGCTGCATTTATTGCAACAAATGCTTCGATAGCGATTTTTGTTGGATTAACTCCTATTTTAATCGCCCAAAGTTTATATGTTTATAACAATATATTTAAAGTAATGGCAGTTTTTACTCTTATGTATGCAATATTTTGTGCTGCAATTAGTATCAATTATGGTGTAAATAAATTAGCTATTCTTATCTCTATGTTTCTTTTAGTGTTAGCAATTATTGTTCCTTTTTCTTATATTAATAAGCAGCAATTTGATGCACGTAATCGTATACAGAGCTACATCCAAGAGTTAGAATCTGCATATATGAGAGTGGAAGAATTGACATTAGTTAATGAAAGGCAGCGAATGGCAAGAGATTTACATGATACGTTAGCACAAGGTTTAGCAAGCTTAATTATGCAATTGGAAGCAATAGATGCCCATATGCAAAAAGGGAATACAGGACGATCTCAAGAGATCATGAAACAAACTATGATAAGAGCGAGACAAACTTTACATGATGCAAGGTTGGTTATTGATGATTTGCGTCATACTACTAATTCATTTAATGGAGCAGTAGAGGAAGAGGTTCAACGTTTTTCTGAGGCTACGTCTATACAGGTGAGATTTACTATTCAAAGCCCCCCGCATATTTCAAGCTTAGTAAAGGAGCACTGTTTATATGTAATTAGTGAATGTTTAACGAATATCGCAAAACATTCACAGGCAACAGAGGTAAATTTAAAAGTTGAATATATCGATGATCTTGAAAAACTTACTATTGAAGTTGAAGATAATGGAATTGGGTTTGACACTGGATATATCGGTAAGAATCCTGGACATTATGGTTTGATTGGCTTAAATGAGCGTGTTCGATTGATTAAGGGAGAAATACATATATTGAGTGAAAAGATGAAGGGTACGAAAGTGTATATTCAAGTGCCTATAAATAAAGAAGGAGATAGCCATGAAGTATAACGTATTAATTGTGGATGATCATTTCGTTGTAAGAGAAGGTCTGAAACTAATAATAGAAACGAGTGATTCATTTCAAATTATAGGTGAGGCTGCAAATGGAGAAGAAGCCCTTTCTTTCATAGAGAAAAAGGAACCTGATGTCATTTTAATGGATTTAAATATGCCTAAAATGAGTGGTTTAGAAACAATTAAGGCTTTGAATAAAAAACAAAACCATACGCCGATTATCATATTAACTACTTATAACGAAGATGAATTAATGTTAAAGGGAATTGAGTTAGGGGCAAAAGGATATTTGCTAAAAGATACGGATCGTGAGAATTTGTTTCGAACATTGGAAGCGGCTATTCGAGGTGAGATTTTACTACAACCAAATATTATGGAAAAGATAGTGAAGTATAAAAGGAAAGAAGTACATGCTGATAAGGTTGAAGGGAATAACTTAACAGAAAAGGAATTGTTTGTGCTGAAAGCTATTGCACGCGGATATAAGAATAAAGAAATTGCATTCGATATGGGGATAGCTGAGCGAACGGTAAAAGCATATTTAACAAATATATACAATAAATTAGGTGTTAATTCCCGATCAGAAGCAGTAGCTGTATCTATTGAAAGGAAGTTAATTCATTTTTAAAACATTATATATGCCCAATCGTACATTATAGGCCTGCCCTTTTGTACGATTTTTTTATTTCTTTCTCATGTTATGCTTCAGAAAGTATGGGAGATTTAAGAACAATCTAATTGCATTACAATTACAGACGTTTCTAATGTAGGAAAGGAAGAAGAATAATTAAATGGAAACTTTGCTTTTAATTCCTGTAGTAATTTTCTTTCTTTGGCTGCAAAGCAAACAAAGAAAAATAAACTGGATAGATATTATAACTTTTCTCATGATGATAGGGATTATTACTTATACGGCGCCGCAGCCAATGACTAGGGATTTACAAGCAGAGCTACTGGCAGTTACGCTTTTTTCTTTCGCTATTGGTATTTGGCAAGGTGGGGGAATTACAGTCTGTTATGAGGATGAAATTTTATATATTACAAATGGAAAACAGTATTCCATTTCATGGATTCTCTTAATAATTGGCAACATAATTATTATTAATATATTTGAAGGTGGATTTACATTTAATGGACCGTGGTTTCTTTTGTGTAGTGTTGTCATTACATCTGGGGTGAAAACCAGTATTCTATGTGTTCTGTACAAATTAACAGTGCGAAATTGAATGGAAAATCAAAGCTGTTTTCTTTTATCCCAACATAAAACGTATTGCTGTAAGTTCATTAAAAGACTGTAGTTGATAAAAAATGTGAAGGAAGTATTGGAAGAATGGGGGAGTTAACGTAGATGTTTCTACCTATTACTATATTTGATAGGTTTAGTTGGCTGGGGAATGTTGCTTTCTCTTCAGAAAAGATTAGCAGGAATCGAGCGCTTTCGAGGGCTGAAGAAAGAGATGTTAATTTGTGTAATAAGAACGGTATAGGTTCAGTTAATAATATGCATCAAAAAATAACGATAGATTCTGTGGAATATGGTGATAATTGTGTATTGGGCCGTGCAGAACCTCATTCAACAATTGTCATAACAAGTAGTGATATGTATGTTGGAAGCGGACGGGTTAATGAGTATGGAGAATTTAAAATATATACAAATGATTATCTGGAAGAGTATTTGGTACTAGAGATTCAGTTGATAATGGGCGGTTTCTATCAAGGAAGTATAACGGTAAAGTTAAAAAGTTAAGGTATGATGATTTTCTTTTTATTTAGTAAATAAAAAGGAAGCAACCGTAGTCGCTTCCTACATCTATTAAGCCGAAGCTTTCTTCATTCTCTCAAGTAAACTAGATAACACATGTGTACGATATGATTCTAGTTTTTTACCTTCATAAGTACGGATACCTAATTTTTTAAGTTCTTTTACATACCAACCTTTGCTTCCGAAATACATGTGATCGCTCCCCTTCAACTTTGTTTTTATTTGTTCTGATTGTACTTGGAGGTACAGGTAATATAATGAAGGAAATGAATTTCGCGCGAAAATGGTTAACTTTGTTGCAAAAGACATATATACTAAGGATAGTATATAACGAGGTGGGCAAGACGTGATTATAGAGAAGCACGAAATTCAAATTGACCAAATTACGAGCGGTAAAGTGAATATCTTTACTTTCTATAGAAATAGAAAGCAAATTGATGATCATTTTTTACGATTGCAAGAACCATCGCTTACAGCAAACTACTTCTTCCATTTTCATTTTGATGCAGAGAGCTTGCATCTACTGCAGGAAGAGTTTCCAAGCGTATATCCGTACGACGGTAGTGAAACGATTCACGACTGGACGGAAAAGATGAAAGCAGAATTGCAACATCAGATCCAAACAGGTAAATGGAATAAACGCGTACGTATCGGCAATCGCATTCTAGATGTGGTGTTTACGTGGTGTGACGAAGATATAGTAGAGTGAAAAAGAAGCGGATGACGCTTCTTTTTTTTAGCGCTGGAATAAAACGAGCTTACCTGCAGAAGATGTGCAGCGATGTGTTTTTTCATACAATCCTTTTTCTTGTAAAATAGATTCACCTTTTGCTTTCGCTTCTTTTTCAGTTGCCGCCTCGAATGATTCGTCTAATGCTTTTGAACCATCTTTTTCAAAGACTGTTAGAACGTATACTCCCATGAAAATTCCCTCCAATAATAAAAATCAGAATCTTATAACTATTTTGGCATAAATCACTAGAATATGCAAAGAAATATATGACATTGCGTGTTACAATAAGGTGAAACTTTAATCAGTGGGGAGTTTTTTATTTCCTGCTTATTACTAGTTTTCACCAATTGAGCATTTATTGTTTGTGTTCATGCGGATAAAATGAAACTTTTGAACTATAGAAAGGATCGTTATTTGTGAAACAAGTGAAGTTTATACATGCGGCTGATTTGCATTTGGATAGTCCGTTTAAAGGGATGGAAATGAATGTAGCACAGTCTGTTTGGGAGAGAATGAAGCAAAGTACGTTTGAATCGTTCGAACGTATTGTTGATAAAGCGATTCAAGAGCGCGTTGATTTCGTATTACTAGTGGGGGATTTGTATGATGCGGAGACGAGAAGTTTGAGAGCGCAAGTGTTTGTGCGTGAGCAAATGAAGAGACTTTCGCAGTACGATATTCCCATTTTTATTATTCATGGTAACCACGATCATTTAGGGGGAAGCTGGGCAGCGATTGAGTTTCCGGAAAATGTTCATGTGTTTACGGAGCCTTATGTGGAAGAGAAGTCATTTTATAAAAATGGTGAGCTATTAGCTTCTATTTATGGATTTAGTTATTTGCAGCAAGCGGTAACGGATAATATGACAGCGCAGTATACGAAAATGAGTGATGCGCCTTTTCATATTGGGATGCTTCACGGAAGTGTGGAAGGGGATGCGGAGCATAATCGCTATGCACCGTTTCAAATTCGTGAGCTGAAGGAAAAGCAGTTTGATTATTGGGCTCTTGGCCATATACATAAACGTGAAATTTTATCAGAAGAGCCTTATATTATTTATCCGGGCAATATACAAGGGCGTCATCGTAAGGAAATGGGCGAGAAG
The DNA here is from genome assembly GCF_050524305.1 of Bacillus silvicola. Classification (NCBI taxonomy): domain Bacteria; kingdom Bacillati; phylum Bacillota; class Bacilli; order Caryophanales; family Bacillaceae; genus Bacillus; species Bacillus silvicola. The sequence continues at coordinate 156,836 of NZ_JBNGVC010000013.1, read as the reverse complement.
GGTGCGTACCTTATTGAACTTACGAAACAAGGATCGCATTGTTCATTTTTTCATACGGCGGATGTTGTATGGGATGAGATAGAAGTGAGTATCGATGGGCTTGAAACGGTTGATGATCTTATGACGAGCGCGTCAAGTGCGATGAATGAATGCCGAAGAGAAGAGGAAGGCACGCTTTTAACTGTCGTATTTACAGGGCAGGGGCCACTTTCTCCTTATTTGCGTGAAGACAAGCGCGTGGAAGAGATTTTTCATATTTTAGCAGCGGGAGAAGAGCGAAAAGATTTCGTTTATGCGATGAAGTGGAAAAATGAGACGGTTTCTTTTGCGGAAATTGAACGTTTGAAAGAGGAAAATCATTTCGTCGGTAGTGTGCTAAAAGAGTTAGAAGCTTTTACAAATATGGACGGAGTGTTGCGCACCATTTGGACATCTCCTGTAGCGCGTAATAGCATTGAAGCTTTTACGGAAGAAGAGAAGAAAGAGATTCAAAAGGAAGCGGAAAATATTATTTTAGAGCAATTATTCCAGCAAGAGAGGGATAAGAAATGAGAATTGAAAGACTCCATATTTATGGGTACGGAAAATTAGAAAATGTGGAAATGGATCTGTCAATGCTGACGGTGTTATACGGTGAAAATGAAGCGGGGAAATCGACAATTCGCTCGTTTATGAAAAGTATTTTATTCGGTTTTCCAACGAGAGGACAGCGCCGTTATGAACCGAAAGAAGGCGGAAAGTATGGCGGAGCAGTTACTGTTCAAACAGAAAAGTACGGTCGTTTAAAAATTGAACGATTGCCAAAGACGGCAGTAGGCGCGGTGACCGTTTATTTTGAAGACGGGAAAACTGGCGGCGAAGATATTTTAAACGATATATTAAGCGGTGTGAATGAAAGCTTATTTGATTCTGTTTTTTCATTTGATATGCATGGTTTGCAAAATATTCATCAGCTCGGCGAAGCGGATATTGGTAATTATTTATTTTCGGCAAGCGCAGTCGGAAGCGATGCGTTATTGCAGTTAGATAAAAAATTAGAAAAAGAAATGAATCAGCGCTTTAAGCCGAGTGGTCGTAATCCTGAAATTAACGTGTCACTGCAAGAGATGAAGAAAATTGAGGAAAAGATGAAAGAGTGGCAAGGGAAGATTGGCACGTATGAAAAACAGGTCGAGCAGTTAAAAGAAAGTGAAGAGAAACTTGCTTCTGTTCGTGCGGAAAAAGAGTCAGCCGAAAGACGAAAGCAAGACTATGAAATATTAGCGGCGCTTGAGCCTCTCGTTATTGAAAAGAGTGCGCACGAGAAAGTGTTAGAAAACGAGAACGGGCAGTTTCCTGTAAACGGAATGGTGCGCTATGAGGCGGTAAAGGCAAAGATAGAACCGCTCCAAGTACAAGTAGATTCACTTCAAAAAAAGATAGAAACAGTGCAATCAGAAATTGATTCCACAGAAATAGATGAAGCATTTTTACAAAAAGAAAGTTACGTAGAAGAACTTCGTATGCAGCACATGTCTTATGAAAATGCACGCCAAGAAATGCGTGATATGACGGGAAGTATTACGAATATAAAAGAAGAAATCGCAGAACTACAGCAGCAAATTGGAGCCACTTTTGAACAAGAGATGGTTCTTTCATTTGATATAAGTTTAGCGACGAAAGAATTAATTACGCAAACTGTGCAAAAGGCGCGTGAATTAGAATCGCAAAAAGCACAACTAGATGAACGTTTTAAAACGGCTCAGGAGCGATTAGAAGAGCAAGAAGAAAATATAAGACAGATTCAGAAACAAATGTTAGCGGATGAAGAGCGAAATACGTTAGTTGAGAAAGAAAAGTCATTTCAAGATGCGGCGTTTATCGGTATGGGCGCAGAGAGAATGAAGCGTAAGTATGAAGAGAAAGCGGGAGTTGCTAAGCAAAAGAAAAAACAGTGGCAAAGAGTTTGTCTTATTTTACTTCTTATTAACACGCTTGTTTTATTCACGAGCCTATTTATAGATAACCGCGTGCTATTATTTATTAGTGTCATTGTTTTTGTAGGGATTGTTTTAGCACTCGTTTTATATAAAGATCCATCAAGCGGATTACAAGAAGAACTCCTTACTCTTCAGCAAAGTGCTGGCGGGCGCCAAAGTGAAGAAGCGATGACAGTTCGTTATCAGTTAGAAAAGGATGAAGAGATTCGAAAGTTATTTGAGCGAGAGTCTTATAAATTGCAGCAAATGGAACGAGCTTATGATAAAGTCGTTTCATCGTATGAAGAATGGGAGCGAGAAACTTTCCAAATAGGAGAACAAGTAGATGCGTATAAAACGCGCTATATGTTCCCTGAATTTTTTACGTATGCGCACATGTTGCCAGCGTTTGAGCGTATTGAAAAAATGCAGCAATTATATCGTGAGCTAGATAAACAAGGCGAGCGGAAATCTTCATTATATGAAATGATTTCGCAATTTGAACATAAACTAGAAACTGTTATCGGTAGCACGGAGTATAGTAATTTGCATGAGGCGCAAAGTCGTATGCAAAATGAGAAAGAGAAGCGCCAAACTTGTAAGCAGCTGAAAGAGAAGCTGACGGAATGGCGAGAAGAATATGAGTTCATGCAAGAGCAATTGAAACAACTATTAGTAGAACGAGATAGCTTATGGCATATCGCAGATTCTACTAATGAAGAGATGTTTTTAGAAGCAGGTAAACGGGCAGAAAAACGTGAAGATGCGGATAAGCAAGTGAGGCGTTTATTACCTCAAATTGATCTTTTAGAACAGCGCTTAACGAGTTTGTCATTAGCTGAGCATTATGAGGCTGACGGTTATGATGAAAAGTTAAAGCAAGAAATGACCGCCGCGAAAAACTGTCTGACGAAAGAGAAAGAACTGACGGAGCGTATTGCGAAACACCGTATGGAAATTGCGAATTTAGAAGAAGGTAGTACGTATGGTGATTTAATGCATGAACGGGAAATGAAAAAAGCGCAAGTACGCGAACAAGTGAAGAAGTGGGCTGCTTATGCGGCGGCAAAGAAAGTATTAACGAAAACGAAGCAATATTATCATGAAGTGCATCTTCCGCGTATTTTACAAAAATCAGAAGAGTATTTCGTCTATTTAACAGGCGGACGATATAGTAAAATCTTTTCACCGTCAGAGGCGGAGCCGTTCATTGTTGAACGTAACGATGGTATGCGTTTTTACAGTCATGAACTAAGCCAAGCGACAGCGGAGCAGTTATACTTATCGTTACGATTTGCACTAGCGAAAACGTTTGAGCATGATTATCCATTTATTATTGACGATAGTTTCGTGCATTTTGATGCGATAAGGACGAATCGAACGATTGAACTTATAAAGGAAATTGCGAAAGATAGACAAGTAATCTTCTTTACATGTCATGCGCATTTACTCGCGTATTTTACAGAAAATGAGATTATAAAATTAACGCATAAGCGTAAAGAAAATGAGTTGTAGTATGCTATACTAAAAGTAACTGATTTGGTGGAGGAATTCGAATGAAAAAGAAAATTGCAGAATATGAAGTTGGTGAACAAGTCGATGTTTTCTTGTTAATTAAAACAGCGACAAAAGGTCTCGCAAGCAATGGGAAACCGTTTTTAACAGTAATCTTACAAGACCCAAGTGGAGATATTGAAGCGAAGCTATGGGATGTATCACCAGAAGTTGAAAAACAATATGTAGCGGAAACAATCGTTAAAGTAGCTGGAGATATTCTAAACTATAAAGGACGTATTCAATTACGTGTGAAACAAATCCGTGTTGCGAATGAAAATGAAGTAACAGATATCTCGGACTTCGTAGAAAAAGCACCAGTGAAAAAAGAAGATATGGTTGAAAAAATTACGCAATACATATTTGAAATGAGAAACCCGAACATTCAGCGTCTAACAAGACATTTGTTAAATAAGCACCAAAACGAATTTTTAGAATATCCAGCAGCGACGAAGAATCATCACGAGTTCGTATCTGGACTAGCTTATCACGTAGTGTCGATGTTAGATTTAGCGAAAGCTATTGCTACGCTATACCCATCGTTAGATAAAGATTTACTATATGCAGGCGTTATTTTACACGACCTTGGTAAAGTATTCGAACTATCAGGCCCAATTTCTACAACGTATACGTTAGAAGGAAATTTACTTGGCCACATTTCTATCATGGTGAACGAAATTGGGAAAGCAGCAGACGAACTACAAATCGATGCAGAAGAAGTATTAATTCTTCAACACATCGTTCTTTCCCACCATGGAAAAGCAGAGTGGGGTAGCCCAAAACCACCATTAGTAAAAGAAGCAGAAATTCTGCACTACATCGACAACTTAGATGCAAAAATGAATATGATGGACCGCGCATTAGGACGTACAAAACCAGGTGAATACACAGAGCGTGTCTTTGCTCTTGATAATCGTTCGTTCTATAAGCCAACTTTCCATAATTAAGATTGTGAATAGAATGGCCTCATTAAGTGTGGCATGACAATAAAATTGTTTAAAAAGATGGTGTGAAATTAAGTTTTCACACCATCTTTTGTTGCCCTGATAAGGGAAGACACTGCAAACAGCTTTAAAAACCATTATTTATTCCTTGATGAGGAAAGAAATAATGAGAGAAAAAGATGTAAATCATACGGAAAATTTATATTGCATTAGCTTGTGTAAAGCTAATGGATGAGAGTCTGTTGTCAATAAAAAAACGGATCTTAAACAAAACAATTCTTTTGCATATCATGTGATGCAAGGGAGGCAAGAGAACGTGTTCGTTGATTGGAAATCTTTTGTAGAGTATTCTAAATATAGAGTTGTATTAGGAATATTCTTTTAAGGAGAGTGATTACTTTATGCTAGGAAAATGGATGGATAAAGTAAGAGAACCTAGATGTATACACAATTATAAATTTATTAAAACTCAGGATAGTGAAAATTTTAAAACAGGGCAGATTGGGACAGCTAATATTTATAAGTGCGAAAAATGTGGTAAAGAAAAGGTGGATTATAAATATAACAGTGATATAAATAGTGATTTTTGGAATATATAAAATAAATCGTTTAATGAAACGGAGAATTACTAATATTAATTATTCGCTAAAATTACAAGTTATTGTAAGGATATTTAACTATTAAAGAATTTTAATAGCCTATGATTAGTTCATTGATTGTAGGCTATTTATTTTGGCGAGTGAAAAGGTTTTATTACCAGTAGATACGAAAATAATTACGCCACAAAACATATAGCATTTTAAACTAATACTGAGATATTAAAAAATTATCTCGAATTCAAGATAATTCACTTGCTTTTTAATCACTTGAGTTGTAAAGTGATAGTAACGAAAGGAATTACTACTTTCGTACGGATCGTTTTACACATTGAATTATTTTTTAAATTATCACTTGACTAGTAAAATGAATTAATTACTTCTTATAAACACGCGCTTCGCTGACCAGCAAGCAAAAATAAAATTATTAAATACAAATTAAAACCATTGGAGGAATAGAAAATGAACCAATTAAAAGGAATACACCACGTTACAGCGATTACAAGTAGTGCAGAAAAGAATTATGAATTTTTCACTCATGTTTTAGGAATGCGTTTAGTTAAAAAAACAGTAAACCAAGATGATATTCAAACGTATCATTTATTCTTTGCAGATGATAAAGGGAGTGCCGGAACGGATATGACATTCTTTGACTTCCCAGGCGTTCCAAAAGGAGTACACGGTACAAATGAAATTTCAAAAACTTCATTCCGAGTTCCAACTGATGCAGCGTTAGCATATTGGGTGAAACGTTTTGACCGTCTTGAAGTGGAACATACAGGAATTAAAGAGCAATTTGGTAAGAAAACTCTTTCTTTCGTTGATTTTGATGATCAACAGTATCAATTAATCTCTGATGAATTAGATAAAGGAATAGAATCAGGTACACCGTGGCAAAACGGTCCAGTTCCATTAGAATATGCAATTACTGGTTTAGGACCTGTATTTATTCGTATCGCGAACTTTAGTTTCTTTAAAGAAGTGTTAGAAAAAGTTCTATTATTCAAAGAGATTGCTCAAGAAGGAGAATTCTATTTATTTGAAGTGAACGAAGGTGGAAACGGTGCCTCTGTCATTGTAGAACATAATACAGTTCTTCCTGAAGCACAACAAGGTTTTGGTACAGTGCACCATGCTGCATTCCGCGTAGAAGATCGCGCTGTATTAGAAGAATGGATTGAAAGAATCGGTAGCGTAGGGCTTCCTTCATCTGGTTATGTAAATCGTCACTTCTTCGAATCATTATACGCACGAGTGGCACCGCAAATTTTATTTGAATTCGCAACAGATGGCCCAGGGTTTATGGGAGATGAGCCATACGAAACACTTGGAGAAAAATTATCTTTACCTCCATTCCTAGAGCCAAAGCGTGAAGAAATTGAAAAATTAGTTCGCCCAATTGATACAGTGAGAAGTACGAAGGAATTTATTAAAGAGTAAAAATAGAGGTAATAAGTAGGAGAGCAAGTAGTTTTAGCGGATCGCTGGAATTGCTTGCTTTTTTTGTTTTCGCTTTACAAGTATTTTGCTAAAATGTATGTAAAACTGATGGAGGAATAGAATGACGAAAATTAGTGGGTATACTTGTGGATGCTGCGGTACATATCATAAAGAAATTCCCATAAGTTATGGGTACCAAGCTCCAGCTTATTATTACGATGCTGAACCTGAAGAACGAGAAGATAGATTTGAAATGAACGATGATTTATGCGTGATGGATGGTGAACATTTCTTCATTCGAGGAATTATTGAGATTCCTATCATTGGTACAGATGAACACTTCCTATGGGGTGTATGGGTTTCATTAAGTGAAGCGAATTTTGATAAGGTGAATGAATTTTGGGATAAGCAACAATTATTAGAGCCGATGTTTGGGTGGCTTTCGACTGATTTACCATATGAGCTGGAAACAGTAAGTTTAAAAACAATGGTTCATCCGCGAGCGGATGGTATTCGTCCTTATATTGAACTGGAACCGACAGACCATCCTCTAGCAGTGGAATTTAGAGAAGGAATGACGATGGAACGGGTGCAAGAGATAGCGGAACAACTTTGTATAAATAACGATGATGATGAAAAAGAGTGCTGATGTTTGTTCAGCGCTCTTTTTCATCATGGGAAAATTAAGAGTGGAAACAAAGTGTACTATTTCATAAACCTGTCCTGGTTTTAAGGTATCCATAATGTGCTCTAAATTAACTTTGATGTTACTACTTTTGATAATGTGAATCATTTTAAAGTGTTATTAAAAGATGTTGTAATCGATTTGGCTCGTGAAGAAAAAAATAAAGTATACGATAAAAAACGCAAACTTCTAATCAAAAGAAGCTTGCGTTTTTTATTAACTAAAAGAAGTAAGGGACACCAAGTATAGTGATAACAAGCCTTCTTTCGGATATCCAATTGTCCGACCAAGTAATTCAGCGATGCAAAGGAAGCTAGCACCAAATAGCGCTGAGCAAACAATCTTTGATGGTTCATCTCACACTAATCGGACGGCCCGTTAACGCGGATAAAATAATTGACTTACTTTTTATTTGTAACTATAATAGTTACAAAGTAACCATTAGTAGTGGCATTGAGTAATATTTTTTTAATTTAATTGTAACCGATACGGTTACGATTAAAAAAGGAACATAAAACAACCAAAAAATGTGAAACCTTTAAATAGCAACATGAGAAAGGAGACGGGGATTTTGAAACGGTTTAAGTTTTATATGATTAGCGGTATTGTGCTCGTTTTGTTAATAGTTTGTAACTTCGTTGATAAGCCGATTGCGAAGGTTGAAGAAGTGAAAGATACTGTGATGATGAAGATAAATACGAAAGAGAGTATGGCACAAATTGATGGGCAGACAATTTATTTTAAGCAAATTGGCGTGGGGAAACCGCCTTTACTTATGCTTCACGGGTTTGGTGGTTCTTCAGATGGATTTAGTGATATTTATCCGGAACTAGCGAGAGATCATACGATTATTGCGGTTGATATTTTAGGATTTGGGCGTTCTTCTAAGCCAATAGATTTTCAGTATTCGTTTCCTGCGCAAGTGAATTTATATTATAAGTTAATGAAGAAACTTGGATATGATCAGTTCGCAGTACTTGGTCATTCGATGGGTGGAGAGATGTCCCTTAATTTAGCGTACTTATATCCGGACGCGGTTACGCATCTTATTTTAGCGGATTCTACAGGAATTGAATCTTTTGAGCAAAAAGAAGGTTATGAAATGCCACAGTTATCAACGGACCTGCAAACTGTAACTGCGATTACGGATTATAATAAAAATGAAGTGAAGAATAGTCGGGATGATAAAAAGCATTATGATGAGCTTACAAAAATGAAAGAGCGCCGTATTGCGATGGAGGCAGATAAAATAAAAGTGCCAACGTTGATTATATGGGGTCGACATGATAAGAGTGTTTCTTGGGAAAACGGTGAGCTGTATCATCAGTTATTTGCAAATAGTACGTTTCATATCATTGAAAAAGGATACCACGCACCGTTTCGCCAGGAACCAATCGAATTTATGGAATATGTACAAGCGTTTTTCGCGAAGCATCCACAAGGATAAAATGAATTTTCAAGCATAAATCCACTTCTTTCCTCATAGAGTGAAACTAATAAGGCTTGTCTAAGGAAAGGAATGAACGAAAGTGGAAACTTTACCATGGTGGATTTATCTTGTGATCGTTGGGATTGTATTGAGTGGTTACATGGTTTTATATACTTCGAAAAGAGAGCAAGAGATGGATAATGAGTTTATCGAAAAAGAAGGCGAAGTTTATATGAAGCGATTAGAAGAAGAGCGCGAGAAACGCAATCAGGATAGTGATAAAGATTCAGTATTGCTTTAATAGAAATTTTGAAAGGCTACCACTTAGTAGAACTTTACATCTAGGTTGGTAGTCTTTTTTTCTTTTGAGGGGAGCAAGTGCATGCCATCAAGTTAAGCTTATATAAGTTTAATTTTACATATATACGAGATTCATCATGAACTTTTATTGATGGTATTTATATATATATTTACTCATAAGAATGGAACTAGCTTAGTATTTATTGGGGGGATTAAGAATGAATAGGGATGAAACCTCATTACATCCTGATACGGGTGTTACGTCTGTAATGTTTGTTGAACGTTCATTAAATGAAATTCGTTTTTGGTCTAGAATCATGAAGGAGCATTCTTTTTTTCTTCGATTGGGGTTTAGATGCGAGGATACCCAACTAATCGAAGAGGCTAATCAATTTTATCGATTGTTTGAACATATCGAACAAATAGCATACTCCTATACAAATGAAACAGATCCTGGACAAATAAAAAGATTTAATTCAGAAGTACAACAAGCCGCAACTAATATTTGGGGATTTAAGCGGAAAATTTTAGGTTTAATTCTCACATGTAAATTGCCAGGACAAAATAATTTTCCACTGTTAGTTGACCACACAAGTAGGGAAGCTGATTATTTTAGAAGACGTTTAATTGAATTAAATGAAGGTAAATTAGATGCTCTTCCTGATGCTATTATTAAAGAAAATGTTTTCTTTTTAAGGATTATGGCAGACCATGCTAAATTTATTGGTCATCTTCTTGATCCATCGGAAAGAAAGCTTGTAGATACAGCCCGGAATTTTAGCAATGATTTTGATGAATTGATGTATCAAGCAATTGACTTAGAATCTATGAAACCACAATCTCAAACTGTTCCTCTTTTAGATCAATTTTTAGATCAAAATCGTGTGTCAGTTACATCTCTTCGGGATTTTAAGAAAACGGCACGTGATTTAATTGAGCAATGTAAAATAAAGAGTATCATTCATCCATTATTAGCAGACCATGTTTTTCGTGAAGCTGATAGATTTCTTGAAATAATTGATATGTTTGATGCTCATCTTACAAATATTAAATCACAATCTAGATAGTAGAAGATAAGGAAAGATACTATTTTTCCTTAAGGTGAGAAGTTAACAATTTATTGTTAGCTTCTGTTCTTTGTGATGAAAAGGTTTAAAAATGACACTTTTAGTGGATGAAGAGATAAAAATCAAAATTTTCTTTTCGTCTAGTAAATTTACCTTTAAAGACTATAAATACCTTTGATCATATATGTAATTATTTGCAAAATGATATATGCGGAAGATTTGCTAAATAAAGGGATTTAAAGTGAAAAGGAAAAATGATATTACTCCAAGTTCATTGTTTGTAGTCCATTTAAATCAATTGTGAAGTGATGATATTGAAGAATTACGGGACAATTTTAAAAGAATTTGATTTAGTGGAGAAAGGACCAAATGGACTCTGTTAGCTATCACAAAAATCCAATGTGCATATGCGAAGTGAAACAGAAGAAGGCCTATACTATGTCCTGTTTTTATATGTATCTTGGCTGTCTTATACATATGTATTTTGTCAGATAATCAAATAGATTAGTATAAAAATGAAAATGGAATTGATTTTTGCTAGAGAATACTATATATTCAATTTATATAATATATGATTTTAACGTTACAAAGGAGGGGGATGTACTATGAAAAGAAGTAAATTTAAATTCACTAATTTAACAACGGCCGCCACTGAAGTGAATTTTAGTCCAAAATAAATTAGTTTAGATGAAGTTACCAAAAAGTACACAATTCCCATTGTACTCGAGGAGAGGGACTGACATGAATACAAAAAAATTTCAAACCTATGTGGCGTTGTCAACAAAAGACTGGAGTGCTGAAACATTTGTAAGAACCCTAGAAGAGATTGTAGCTTCGGCAAAAGAATATGAAAATGATTATATTGAAATCCATCAAGTATTAGAAATGGTAGTAACAGAAGTTGAAGTTGAGTATGTAATCATTCTAAATCATACGAGAAACTTAGATGATTTGGGGAAATACCTTAAATAATAATTTCTAAATACAGTTTATAAAAAAGGAACGCTTTCTGTTTATTATTCTAAAACAGAGGGCGTTTTTGTATTTTCCGTAAAGTTTTTATAGATTATTTTCTATTTTAAACAGTGATAGTAGTAGACTGTTAGAGAAAAACGTGTTGTATCCATAGTCACAGTAACCATCCAAACCCCAATTCATACACTAGGATAGAGGTTTTTTCACCTAATAATCCAATGAAAAAGGAGTGTAATGATGGAGAAACGTACTGTTAATGAAGCGGGAGGAAGTATACCACAACCAATCCGTAGCGATGGAGCAGGTGCGATTGATTCTGGCCCGCGTAATGTTATGCGGGATATTCAAAATCCGAATATGCTCGTTCCGCCTATAACTGATGCTGGATTAGTTCCTAACTTGAAATTTTCATTCTCAGACACTTCTATGATTTTAAAACACGGTGGGTGGTCTCGGGAGATTACTGTTAGGGAACTTCCGGTTTCGACTACGATTGCTGGTGTAAATATGAGTTTAACGGCCGGAGGAGTACGTGAACTCCATTGGCATAAACAAGCAGAATGGGCATATATGCTTTTAGGAAAGGCACGCATAACGGCTGTTGATCAAAATGGACGGAATTTTATTGCTGATGTTGGTCCGGGTGATCTTTGGTATTTCCCGCCTGGTATTCCGCATTCTATTCAAGGATTGGAACATTGTGAATTCCTGCTCGTTTTCGATGATGGACATTTTTCTGATCTATCTACTTTAGCTATTTCAGACTGGTTTGCACATACGCCAAAAGAAGTTCTATCGGCTAATTTCGGAGTGCCAGAAAGTGCTTTTAACTCTATTCCATCAGAGCAAATCTATATTTATCAAGGAGAGGTACCGGGTTCGCTTGAGAGTCAGGAAGTCCAGTCACCTGAAGGAGAAATTCTTTTAACCTTCAAGCACGAATTGTTAAAACAAACACCTATCAAGACCCCTGGTGGTAGTGTCCGAATTGTAGACTCTACTAATTTTCCTATTTCAAAAACAATTGCAGCAGCACTAGTTGAAATTGAGCCTGGCGGAATGAGAGAGCTCCATTGGCATCCTAACAACGATGAGTGGCAGTATTATCTTACTGGGCAAGGAAGAATGACTGTATTTCTTGGAGATGGTGCAGCTCGTACATTTGATTATCGAGCTGGTGATGTCGGATATGTACCGTTTGCGACGGGTCATTATATTCAAAATACAGGTACCGAAACATTGTGGTTTTTAGAGATGTTCAGAAGCAATCGTTTTGAAGATGTGTCGTTAAATCAATGGATGGCACTGACTCCTAAAGAAATAGTGGAAAGTAATGTGCATGTTGGGCCGCAAGTGATGGATTCTTTACGTAAAGAGAAATGGCCTGTTGTGAAATATCCTGGGTTTTCATATAGTCCGAAAAATTATGAGTAAAAATGAAAATTTGCGTTATTCTTTCTGGAGACTGATAAGAAGGGATGGCGTATTTTTTATGCCTAATCTAGTCTTTACTAGTATTCGTTCTTTGTATTATTGTTCGGGAAATTATTATAGAAGAAAAGTATATGAAATTTGCATGATATAAAATACAAAACGGCGCTATTATAAGGTGTAACGCACAAGTTGCACAGGTTATGCAACGATAACTAGCTTTACTCTTCATCATTTATTTGACCATACTAGGCTTAGAGAGGTGATAAGCACAGTATGATTTTTAGTGAACGTTTGAAAGAAGAAAGGGAAAAAAGAAATTGGTCGCAAAATGATTTGGCTGAAAACTTCATGTGAGCAGGCAGTCTGTTTCGAAATGGGAGACGGGAAAGAACTATCCGAGCATTGAAATTATTATTCATTTAAGTGATCTGTTCGGCATTACGATTGATGAGTTATTGAGGAGTGGTCAAGAGTTGACGCAGAAAGTAATAGAAGATAGTAAACAATTAGCGCATCCAAAATGGAAGGTGTTCTTTGATGGTCTATTTATGATAGGAGTATTTTTGTTTATTGCAAAAATCGTTGTATGGCTGTTAAATAAGTTTGCAGGAGCAGGCATTACAATTTTAGCGGATGCACCATACGTAATGAACTTTTTACCCCTCATATTAATGGTTATAGGTGGTACAGTTTCTGATAAGTTGAAGAAAATATATAGATAATGAAAGAAATCCCCCTACACTAGCTGTTCTTTCCACTCAAATTGTGTACTATAAAGGATAGGATGACATAAAGAAGGGGACATTTAGAATGGAATTTCATGAACAGAAGATTTTGCCGGCAGTGAGGCAAATTAAAGATTTGGAAAAGCTATTACATAGTTCGTATGAGTATATCGTTATTTTAGATATTCATGTCGGTCAATTGAGGAGTGTTATATCACTTGCGAAGCAATATTGTAAAAAGGTGTTTTTACATGTGGATTTAATTCATGGGTTGCAGAGTGATGGGCATGCGACGGAGTATTTATGCCAAGAGTTTAGACCGTACGGGTTACTTTCGACAAAGGCCGGTGTCATTATGAAGGCGAAGCAAAAGGGTGTTGTGGCAATTCAGCGTATCTTTTTAATCGATTCTAGCGCAATGGAAAAGAGTTGCAACCTTTTGGAAAAGACGAAGCCGGATTATATTGAGGTGCTTCCAGGAGCAATGACGGACATTATCGCTGAAGTGAAGGAGCGTACTGGTGTACCGATTTTGGCGGGTGGTTTTATTCGTACAGTTGATGATGTGGAGAAAGCGTTAAATGCTGGTGCGACAGCAATTACGACATCAAAACGCGAACTATGGAAACATTACCAAAAAAAGTGACGAAAATGTGAAAAAATTCTGTTGACACCGCTTTCATTAGAGGTTAACATTATAGACAAGTTAATAAACGTGACGGAGAAAAGAAGAGATCCACATTTCATTGTTTCTATATAATTTTATATAGAAACGTGCAAAGCTGTGGGTCTTTTTCTTTTGACAAAAACGAATGGCCATTCATTTTACCTCTATCACATTTAAAAGCGTTTAAATTGATTGTGGAGGGATTTTATGTCAGCATTTTTAGGGGAATTAATAGGGACAGCGTTGTTAATCTTACTTGGTGGCGGCGTTTGTGCTGGTGTAAGTTTAAAGAAATCGTTTGCGAAAGATTCTGGTTGGATTGTAATTACAATGGGCTGGGGCTTAGCGGTTGCTATGGCAGCGTATGCAGTTGGATCAATTAGTGGGGCACATTTGAATCCGGCTTTAACGATAGGACTTGCTTTTAAGGGAGCGTTCCCATGGAGTGACGTACCTATGTATATCGCAGCACAAATGATTGGGGCAATTATCGGGGCAGTTATCGTATATTTACACTACTTACCACATTGGAAAGAAACAGAAGATCCAGGAACAAAGTTAGGTGTATTTGCAACAGGTCCAGCAATTCCGAACACATTTGCAAACCTTTTGAGTGAAATGATTGGAACATTCGTTTTAGTATTTGGTATATTAGCAATTGGAGCAAATAAATTTGCAGATGGATTAAATCCATTTATCGTAGGTTTCTTAATTGTAAGTATTGGTTTATCATTAGGTGGAACAACAGGATACGCAATCAACCCGGCTCGTGATTTAGGTCCGCGTATTGCACACTTCTTCCTTCCGATTGCAGGAAAAGGCGGTTCAAATTGGAAGTATGCATGGATTCCAGTAGTTGGTCCGATTCTAGGTGGATCACTTGCAGGTTTATTCCATCAAGTTGTATTTGAAGGAAAACAAAATCCAGCACTTATTTATGTGATTATTGCAACTGTGATTGTACTAGCAATCTCTTATATGACAAGTAAAAAAAGCGGAAGCACTACAAATAATAGAAAAGTAGCATAGGGGGAAACCGATATGAAAAAATATATTCTTTCATTAGACCAAGGAACAACAAGCTCACGCGCAATTCTTTTCAATAAAGAAGGAAAAATCGTTCATTCAGCTCAAAAAGAGTTTACACAACATTTTCCAAAGCCAGGCTGGGTTGAGCATAATGCACAAGAAATTTGGGGATCTATTTTAGCAGTTATCGCAACTTGCTTAAGTGAAGCGGATGTAAAACCAGAACAAATCGCTGGTATCGGTATTACGAACCAACGTGAAACAGCGGTTGTATGGGATAAAACAACTGGAAAACCAATTTATAACGCAATCGTATGGCAATCTCGTCAAACAGTTGAAATTTGTGATGAGTTAAAAGAAAAAGGTTATAGCGAGATGGTTCGCGAAAAAACAGGTCTTTTAATTGATGCATACTTCTCTGGTACGAAAGTAAAATGGATTTTAGATAACGTTGAAGGTGCAAGAGAAAAAGCGGAAAACGGCGAGTTATTATTCGGAACAATTGATACATGGCTTGTATGGAAATTATCTGGCGGTAAAGCGCACGTAACAGATTACTCAAACGCATCACGTACATTAATGTTTAACATTCACGACTTACAATGGGATGATGAGCTTCTAGACATGTTAACAGTACCAAAGAGTATGCTTCCAGAAGTACGTCCATCATCTGAAATATATGGTGAAACAATTGATTATCACTTCTTCGGCCAAAATATACCGATTGCAGGTGTAGCTGGTGATCAGCAAGCAGCATTATTTGGACAAGCTTGTTTCGGTGAAGGTATGGCGAAAAATACTTACGGAACTGGTTGCTTCATGTTAATGAACACAGGCGAAAAAGCAGTTGCTTCTGAGCATGGCCTATTAACAACAATTGCATGGGGTTTAGATGGTAAAGTAAATTACGCATTAGAAGGAAGTATTTTCGTAGCAGGTTCTGCAATTCAGTGGTTACGTGACGGAATGCGCATGTTTAAAGATGCGAGCGAGAGTGAAGTGTACGCATCACGCGTTGCATCAACTGAAGGTGTATACGTTGTACCGGCATTCGTAGGTTTAGGTACACCGTATTGGGATAGTGAAGTACGCGGCGCTATGTTTGGTGTAACACGTGGTACGACGAAAGAGCACTTCATTCGTGCAACGCTAGAATCTTTAGCATACCAAACGAAAGATGTACTATGCGCAATGGAAGCTGATTCAGGGATTGAACTGAACACATTACGCGTTGATGGCGGAGCAGTTAAAAATAACTTCTTAATGAAGTTCCAAAGTGATATTTTAGAGGTTCCTGTAGAGCGTCCAGTGATCAATGAAACGACAGCTTTAGGTGCAGCATATTTAGCAGGTCTTGCGGTTGGATATTGGAAAAACCAAGATGAAATTAAAGCGCAGTGGCATATGGACAAACGCTTTGAACCAACGATGGAAGCGGAAACAAGCGAAGAGCTATATGCTGGATGGAAAAAGGCAATTGAAGCAACAAAAGCTTTCAAATAATCATAAACAGTGTTATAATGGTGACAAGTTAATAATTCGGTAGGAGATTTGGAGAGACCACAACGCGCTATAGAGGCGAAATCTATAGCGGAGTTTGTGGTCTCTTTTTTCGTTATCAAAGGGAGGAATTACCATGAAATTTTCAAGTAAACAACGTAAAGACGTATTAAATGGAGTAAATAAGCAAGAGTTAGATGTGATCGTAATTGGTGGAGGTATTACTGGTTCTGGTATTGCATTAGATGGGGCAACACGCGGTTTATCAACGATTGTGTTTGAAATGCAGGACTTTGCAGCAGGTACATCAAGTCGTTCAACGAAACTTGTACATGGCGGTTTACGTTATTTAAAACAACTTGAAGTGAAAATGGTAGCAGAGGTGGGGAAAGAGCGTGCGATCGTATATGAGAACGGTCCCCATGTAACAACACCAGAGTGGATGTTACTTCCGTTCCATACAGGCGGTACGTTCGGATCATTTAGTACATCAATTGGTCTTCGTGTATATGACTTCTTAGCAGGTGTAAAACGAAGCGAGCGCAGAAAGATGTTTAACCGTGAAGAAACGCTAAATAAAGAGCCTCTTGTAAAACAAGAAGGATTAAAAGGCGGCGGTTACTACGTAGAATATCGTACAGACGATGCGCGTCTTACAATTGAAGTAATGAAAGAAGCGATTGAGCATGGTGCGAAAGCTGTTAACTACGCAAAAGTAGACAGTTTCTTATATAAAGATGGAAAAGTATGCGGTGTACGTGTAATCGATTTACTAGACGGTGAAGTATACGAAGTTTACGGTAAGAAAATTGTAAACGCAGCCGGTCCTTGGGTAGATACACTTCGTGAAAAAGATAACTCGAAAAAAGGTAAAGTACTGCAGTTATCAAAAGGTGTTCACTTAGTAATTGATCAAAAACGTTTCCCATTAGGCCAAGCGATTTACTTCGATACACCAGATAAACGTATGGTGTTCGCGATTCCGCGCGGAGGAAAAACGTACGTAGGTACAACAGATACGTTCTATGATAAAGACGCAGCTGTACCGCACATGACAACAGAAGATCGCACATATATCATTAATGCGATTAACTACATGTTCCCAAGCGTGAAAATTACAGAAAAAGATGTGGAATCAAGTTGGGCTGGTGTACGTCCGTTAATTTATGAAGAAGGTAAGAATGCATCTGAAATTTCTCGTAAAGATGAAATTTGGACTTCTGAATCTGGTTTAATTACAATCGCAGGTGGTAAATTGACAGGATACCGCAAAATGGCTGAAATGGTAGTAGACTACGTAACGAACCTATTACAAAAAGAAGGACATAGCGCATATCCGAAGAGTGACACGAAACATATGCCAATCTCTGGTGGACATGTAAGTGGTTCACATGGATTCTCAGCATTCGTTGCGAAAAAAGCAGGCGAAGGTACGAAATACGGTTTAACAACAGCTCAAGCAGAAGAATTCGCGAAATTCTATGGCTCTAACGTAGACGTACTGTTCGACTTAGCGAAAAAACATAAAAACGAAGCGAAAGAATACAACATGCCGCTAGACGTTCTAATCCCTCTTGTATACGCAATGGATTACGAAATGACAGCGAAACCAGTTGACTTCTTCGTACGCCGCAGAGGTGCTGTATTCTTTAACATCCACTGGGTATACGAGTGGAAAGAAGCAGTAATCAACTACATGGCTGCAAAACTAGGCTGGAGCAAAGAAGAGCAAATGAAATATACTGCTGAACTAGAAAAAGCATTAACAGACGCTGTAATTCCTGTAGATCAACAAGAACAAGCAGCTGCGTTAGCGTAAAAATAGAGAACCACCTGAAGGGGAGCCTTTAGGTGGTTTTTGTTTTATTATGAATGCGCTAAAATATCGATTAAAGTGTTGTGTTTTACTCTTCCTAAAGAGAAATAAGCTTGAAATAAAGGTATAACAAAACGGTATGGACATAGCCAGCCATATTGTTATAGATTTATCCCGTCTTGTTTTGTTTTTTTCTTATTATTGGAGGTGTAAATATAAAGAAAAGCAAGAAGCCCATATAAGATTCCTCCTAACAAGAAAAACGGTTCAACAATTACTAATAGTAAAGAAAGGGATTCTGAGTCCAACAAGCTTTGAGTTATCCCTACGCCACCCCGCAAACCTAAAATTGCACATGCTCCCCATGCTGCAGTGAGCAACAACCAGGATGGAAATCTTCGTCCCCATGCTTGAACAAGTGCAAGTGCAGTAAATGCAGCAACTATACATAGAGCAATTGCAACTAGATTAATGATGAATAACACTTTGCCCATTGTCCTGCCTTCAAATCCTAAAGTACCTCCTGCCGCCCAATAAATGTGAATTAACCCGAATAGAGCTGACCAAACAAAAGCTGCATAACCAGTAAAAACCAACCACTTATCGATTTTGTCCGGCGGATGTTGATTATTATTGTTTTTGATTGTAATAACTCCTTTCATTACGAGGAATAATAGCAATCTTTTTGAATACCGTATAGTTTTATATACGGTATCATTTTATAATTTATTAGTATTAAATCCAATGGAAATGCGGAAATATTATGATTATATTTATGCGATCAGTTACTACATTATATGTCCCTTTTATGGAACAAAAATCAATTAGGACTTTTTAACCAAGGAGCTAAAATGTAGAGGAAACACGAATACGGTAAATGATGTCAAAATGCTAAATATACTCATGAAATAATTGATCTACTTATAAAAAGTTATGTAGAAAATGAACTATCTTCGGATCAAAAAAGAAAATTCGAATTGCTGACGGAATTATAAAACAACAGAAGTACCGCTACATTAGGGGTACTTTTTATTTTGTATCTTTATTGTGAATTTGAAACAAAGTTGTATACACCCTTTATCTTAAAATCAAGTTATGTTTAAATATAAATGTTAAAAATAAACCAAATGAGGTAAATTCTATGAAAAAGATTTGCGCTATTTTATTCTCTATCTTTTTACTACTTATTCTCTCTAGTTGCGGACGAGATATTTTAACTAAGGATACTATTGAAGACGGGTTCACACATCGATTAGACTTTGAAAATAAGTTAAAAGAATACTCAAATGGCATGATTGAGATCGAAGATTCAAATATAGAGTATCGTGATAAAGAAAACGATCGTATCTATAAAGCAGACTGGAAAGGATTTGAAATTTATTCCAAAATGGGTAAAAGTGATTGGCTGTCAAACTCCTATTCGGTTACAACTGAAAAACTGGTATTTGAGGATAAGACAGCTAATGAGCAGTATCGAAAACTAATGGAAATCATCATTCGTATTGCAGACCCAAAACTCAATATTGAAGAAGTAAATAAGCTAATAGATAGTGGAGTAGACTTAAACGAGGTAAAAGATGGGAGGGGGTTCTACTACCAACTAAAGGTAGGTCAAGACCCAGTAAACAACATTGACTTTACGATTGTACCTAAAGGTGGATGGTAATTGAAGAATGAATAGAAAGAGATAAGATTCTTAGTTGCGGTCTTAGTTTTTTGTTCTTTTAACTGATATCATTTTTGAAAAAACATGTTAAGCAAAATACAATGAGCTGCCCATATCGGCAGCTCATTTACATACTTATCGTTAGCGGAAGTCATTTTAAACTTCTATGTGTCGATTTTTTCTTTGCCCTTGCGGATAAACCACCATATCAAAGCTACAAGTAGTAGGAGGAGCGGTATTCCCTGAATAAAGAGAAATCCTCCCCAAAAATCAAGTTCAGTACTATATGGAGAGTCTGTTGCCATCACACCTATAAATAAAGCCACTGGAATTGTGCATAGATTTACCCCTAAACTGACCATTATGAATGTTAGATTTTTATCCTTAGTTTTTGGTGAATCAGAATTGAAGAATGAGAATACTGCAAGGCCGATTATAAAATACAGTATTACATAAAGCTGATTAAGATATCCCATAATATTCCTCCGTTATCCTAATTGTACCATTAGCAAGGCCTATTTTGTGTACATTTGGATGAATAGGATATTCATATAAAGTTAACATAACGTAACATTATTGATAGGAAGAAAAAAGTGGATCCCTACTCTCGCAAGGAATCCACCTATTCATTATATGCTTCTATACTTGTTTTGTTTTCTTTGCTAGTGCCAACTTCAAAAAAGCTGCAAGTAGTATGAGAAGCGGTATTCCCTGAATGAAGAGAAATCCTCCCCAAAAATCAAGTGCAGTACTATCTGGAGGGGCTGTTGCCATCCCGCCTATAAAAAAAGCTATTGGACTTGTGAGTAGATTTATCCCTAAACAGACCATTATCAACGATAGGTTTTTAGCCTTAATTTTTGGTGAACCAGATTTAAAAAATAAGAATATTGCAGTGCCGAATATAAGAAACAGTGTTACATAAAAATTTAACATAATAGCCCTCCATGACTTTAATTGTACCATCAGCAAGGACAAATTTGAACAAATAGGATATTTATGTAAGTCAGATATAGTGTCTCATTATCAGTAGCAAGAAAAAAGCGGATCCTTACTCTCAAAAGGAATCCACTCTCTCTTTTTCTATAACTATATTTTTATATGTTCCTACCATGCTGGGGGTACCCCATGCCCATCAACTTAAGAATTTTATAACAACACAGGCTAAAAATTCCATGTATTTTTGAAAGAAAACGGCTTATATTTTCGTTTTGGGGTATTTGCTTTTCATAGCTTGATGGTGATGGAGTAGCGCCAACAAAACGCGAATTTCGTACGCTAAGCAAAGTTATTAAAAGAAAAACCCGTTTTTCTGAACAGGTGAGAGTTATACAGTATTGTAGATGGAAAACATATCTAGATAATTCAAATCAGCTCAAATTATTTGACGTTGACTTTACTTTTTTGGTGCTTTGCATATCGATGGTAAATTCGTTGACCACGGTAGGACTTTGTTTCAAACCAAAACAAGAAAAATAAGATTACCTGCACACTAAAAAGTATAGTGAACAGGTAATCTAGGTTAGGTGTTTTGAGATTAATGAAAGCTAATTTATTTTTTGGATTCTTCCATCAATAATAGGCTGAATTGGTTCTTTTGCTTGTTTTATATAATCTACTAATGCTTCAAAATCAGTTGGTCCTGTTTCAGCATCTTTCCCATTTTTAAAGGATACAAATCCATCGCCACCTGAAGCTAGAAATGCATTCGCAACAACGCTGTAAGTTTTAGAAGGAATAATTTCTTCTCCATTTGTTAAGTGAATACTTGTGACTTTTTCTCCATTTGGCTTGTTCGCATCCCAAGTGTATTGGATCCCTGAAATTTGAAGCATTCTTGTGATGTCTTTTTGCCATTGTTGATTTAAAATATCACGTATGTCTTGACCCGTTAAATTAACCTTTATTAATTGATTTCCGAATGGTTGAATGCCATATATTTCTCCCCATGTAATATCACCAGCATCTAAGTCATTACGAATACCACCAGGGTTCATAAGAGCAATTTGGGATTGCATTGTTGCACGCTGGGCATCAGCAACTAAATTGCCGAGAGTAGATTCACCAGCCGTATTTAGTTTGCGATCTAGTGGATTGGTAGACTTACCAATAACCTCATTGACAAGAGGTGCGATTTTAGCTTGATACTTCTCCATCTTCTTCTTTATTTTTTTATCAGGCTCTATGCCTTCATGGTAAGTTGTAACAATTTCTGCTTTTTTCTCGACAATATCTTTTGTCTTACGATCAATCTTTACATCAACATCGGCAAAAGCCATTCCATAAGAATTTGCTTGTACGACAAGTTTATTATTAACAGTTCCATTTACATAGGTGTGGCTATGCCCCCCAAAAATAACATCGACTTCTGGATCAGTCTCATTTGCTAATCGGACGAGATCACCATTTGTTACGCCGTTCGCATCTGTTGTACCTCCGTTATGCGCAAGAACAACGATAGATTTAACGCCTAGTTCTTTCAATTGCTTTACGGATTTGTTAATGGCTTCAACTTCATCTGTAATTTCTACATTCTTTAGCATAGTAGGCATAACAACGTTAGGAACATCTGTTGTTACGACTCCGATAAAGCCAACAGGAACTCCTTGTACCTTTTTTATAGTAAATGGTGGTAAAAATAGACGCCCGGTGGATTTATTATAGAAATTTGCGGCAACATATGGGAATTTTGCTCCTTTAAAATTCCCTGTTTTTTCATGGTATCCACCATAAATAAGGCGGTGCATTTCTTCAACACCTTCATCAAATTCATGATTTCCGATGGTTCCAACATCAAATTTTAAATCGTTTAGAAATTCAATCGTAGGTTCGTCTTGTAATAATGCTGAGACAGGAGGACTTGCTCCAACGATATCGCCCGCATGAACCTTTAATGTATTTGGATTTTGTTTTTCACGATCACGTAAATAAGCCGCTAAGTACTCGATTCCCCCTGCATCTTTATTGTTAATTTTCTTTACAGTGTCTAGTTGCCCATGAAAATCGTTAATACCGAGCATTTGTACATCTATGTAGCGGTTTGGTTCTGTATTTGTTTGAGCCGAAGGCGCAGCAAATACACTTGAAAAAGTAATTGTACTTAATGCTAAAGCAACTGGAATGATTTTTTTTAACATAAAATTTTCTCTCCCCTTATTACAATCTGACATCATATGATATAATCTGTCATCATTCGATATTAATTTTAATAGATTAAGAAGATTATTTCTATAAAAATTCTACTAATTATAAAAATTAATAAGATTTTATTGTTTTCTGACAAAATACTCCTTCCTCAAAAATGTGAAACACTAATTTTAGGTGGGAGATGGATATCGGTATGCGCTACATAAATTGTTAGATATTCGCACACATCTGTTTTACAAACTATTCACAGGAAAACAGATTCATATGGATGAAATGACAGAATCAGAGTAAATGTAAAATAGGGTGAGTGCAAAATTATGGATGTTACTTTTATATTGTTCTTTGTAGGGAGACCTTACACATCCATCAAAGTAAGAGTGAAAGTAAACTGAGCTTGCGAAAGGATAACGCTTTTTATATTTGAGGGTATTAAAATTAACCTTAAAGAATGTATGCGATATGTTTTTCGTGCGGATAATTATGAAAGTTTATAGAAATGAATGTTAAAACAGTTTTTATTTACACTGATAGGACATAATTATATTCCAACTACAAATATTGATACGTCTATTAAATGGTATACTCATAATCTTTATTAAGGTAACGAGTTAGAGTTTTTCGTAACAAAAATGAGCAAAGGGATTTTGCTCTTTGGTTGAGCTAATACAAATGAATAAAAGGTTTACTCCTCGTAAAGAAAATTAGATTTAAAATAAAGGTAAAAAACGGTACGGACATTGCCATCCGTATTTTTTTATGAATTTATAAAACTTTTCCATGGCGTGCGTCGTCTAATATATGGGAAGGAGGAAATGATGTGGATGAATTAACGGTAGAAGTGTTTGAAATAGAAGATAAGGAGGACCTTATCGACGAAATAATGAACAAGTATGGACAAGAAGTCCTGCAGCTTGTGTATTCATATGTGAATAATAAAGAGGTTGCTGAGGATTTAACGCAAGATATATTTGTGAAATGCTATAAATCTCTTCATACATATAAAGGGAATTCTAATTTAAAAACATGGTTATGGAGAATTGCGATTAATCATTGTAAGGACTATTTAAAAAGTTGGTATAACAAAAAAGTTATCGTGACAGAGGATGAATCTGCGTATATTGAGATTCAAAATGATAGTGTCGAACAAACTGTCATTCAAAATGCAGAGGATAGTAGGCTGGCTTCTGCAGTAATGAATTTACCGATAAAATATCGAGAAGTGATTTATCTATTTTATTATGAAGAGTTATCAATTAAAGAGATTGCTACGGTAATAGAAGTGAAGGAAAACACGATAAAAACGAGACTGAAAAAAGCGAAGGAACTATTGAAGAAAGGATTGGAGGGATAATCAAATGGAAGATCGATTAAAAGGCTTGCGAAAATCAATGGAGAACACAACTTTTAAACATTTGAGTTTTTCTAATCAGCATCGAAAGCGGGTGCGTGAAAAAATCAATCAATCGTCCGAAAAGGAAGAAGATATCCTTTTAGCAGTGTTGCAACTTCTTATGAATGAAAAAACAGGTTATGAATTGATGCAGTTACTACGGGGGAGAGGGATTCAAAAGTTCGAAGGAAATGAAGGTTTTTTATACACTTTATTACACCGCTTAGAACAGAATCGTTTTATCCAATCGAGTTGGGATCACGAAGGAGCTAAATATTATCAATTAAATGATAAAGGAAATAAGATGCTGCGAAAGGCAGAGAAGAATGCTACGAAGGCACGAATTATATTAAAAGGATTAGTACAGGAGTGAGAAAAAATTGAACAAAAAAGGGGAGCAGTTTTTAAAAGAAGTTACGAACCATATTAAATCAAAAGAAGCGAAGGACTTGGTGGCAACTGAACTAGACTTTCACTTAAAACAGACGAAGAATATGTGGATGGATAAAGGGTTAAGCGAGGAAATTGCTGAAGATAAGGCTGTTGAGCAAATGGGGAGTCCGATTAAACTTGGCCAGGAGCTTAACAAACTACATAAGCCAAAGGTGGATTGGTTTTTAATTGGTTTATTAGTGGTTGCGATGGGGCTAGGATTTTTGCCGGTTCTAGCTTTTGGATATATGAATGATTTTCTAATGAATAAGGTGCTATCTGTTATTCTCGGTATTGCAACAGTTGTAGTGATGATGCTACTTGATTACCGGAAATTAGAGAGATTAGGGTGGCTGTTTTATACAATTGGTGTACTTATCTTGTTAATATTAAATTGTTTTCCAAACGCTGGGGTGGCTGGAGAACCGTTAATAAAAATTGGTCCCGTTGCAATTGGCCGTTTAATGGCAGTGCCGTTCTTTTTTCTAGCTTGGGCTTCTTTTTTCAATAATAGTAGGGTGAAAGTTAGGTATCTTGTGGCTTTGTATTTGTTTTCTCTGTATTTATTCTTAATTGGATCCGCTTTTTCAACAATGTTTATTTATATCGCGATGGTCTTCGTTATGCTTTGGTGGAGTAAATTAGGAAAGAAAACGGCAGTGATTATTACAGCTGTACCCATTTGCTTATTTATTATTAGGATGTCCTTTTCCCTGGATTCAGTGAAAAGATACTACTGGCCTACCTTTTTAGCATATATAAATCCAGAGCGTGATGCACGTGGCGCAGGGTTTATGTATATACGTTTAAAAGAGGTAATGTCGTCAGCAGGTTGGTTTGGTACAGCTGGAGATACAAAGTTCATCCCTGCTGGAGATACTGATTTTGTATTTGCAAGTTTGACTTACTATTATGGGTATTTTCTGGCACTAATTCTTGTGTTCGTTCTTTCTCTTTTTGTGGCAAGGATAGTGGTCATATCTTATAAAATAAATGACCGGTACGGTAAACTGCTTCTCGTTGGAGGGATGACTCTTTTTGTAGTTCAATTTATTTATAATGTTGGTATGATTCTAGGCCTATTACCGATTGCTGCTATATCCTTACCTTTTATTAGCTACGGATTAACGCCGACTGTATTTCATGCGCTTTTAATGGGGATTGTGCTCAGTGTATATCGACGTAAAGATATTTCGTTTAGAATGAGAAAAACACCTTGATACTTATATAAGTTGTATATAAAAAAATCATTACTATGATCAAGTACAGACGTAAATAGATAGTAGAAGAGGGTTATGATAAATAACCCTCTTTTTATGTTTAAATAAGCGAACTGGCTTTAATAGAAGTACATAATTCAGAACGAGAAATTGATTCAGCTAGCTGCTGTAAATAGGAGTATTCTTCCGTATTTTTTTCGGAAGTGTTAGGATCCAATAAAGGTGAAGAAAGAAGTACATCAATCGTAAGTATGTCTGCATCATGAGAAATGATGTTATACCCTGCAAATACAGGTCGTTTTAAGTCTTTTACTTTTTGAATCATCTGATGGAATTTCGTAACACTTATATTGATTTGTGCTAATGGAAAGCATTTTTGGGTAGGATTCTCGATGGTCTTTCTAATTTTATAATCGTATACGTAATAGTATTTCTCTTGCTGCTCAAGTGTTTGCAACTCTTTCGTTAATAAGTGGTATTTGTCTGTAAGTCCAGTTGTGAGTGCATCATGTTCTTCGCCAACTAATAATGTGAAAGGTCTTGGTGATGAGATTTTGAGAGGGCGGATGTTTAGGTCGGTAAAAGTAGGATTAGATTGTAAAATGGTATGTAATTTTTCGGTAGGAAACACGCCGTCATAAATAGCAATAAAATAATGGTTCATCTTGTCACTCCTTAGCTTTTTATAAAATGATATATTCTATTTTTAAGGTGTAAATCCTGCATAAAAAAGAAACACCTTGAATCATCAAGGTGTTTTCGTTATAAGTTCAAAACTCTCCGAATCAGCCCCAAGTACAAAAGGATTAACTTCGCCGACGCTATAAAGCTGCAATTCATGCATCGCGCGCGTACAAGCAGTGTAGAACAATCTACGCAAGCTTTCATCACTGTACACATCTTTAGAAGCATCGTAAATAATAACAGCATCAAATTCGATACCCTTTGCTAAATAAGCAGGGATAACGACGATGCCTTGCTCATACTCGGCTGAGTTACTTTTCACAAGTTTAATATTCTCGATATGACTGAGTGCCTCGTAGGCAGCGGCACTTTCAGCTGCGGATTGACATATAATTGCGATCGTATTGTGCTGTTGTTTTTGTAGTTCAGCAACTTTGGCAGTAATACGGTCGTGCAGTTCGCTGAAATTAGACACTTTCGTCACTGTAGGTTTCTCACCGTCACGTTCAAAGGCATGAATGTTATTGCCTTCCGGTACGAGAGCACGTGTAAATTCAATAATCGGTTTTGTTGAGCGATAGCTACGAGTTAGGTTGATACCGTTCGTTTCATCTGGTCCGTATAAGCTAGTAAGTGTATTGAAATTCACTGCTTCACTCGCATGGGCAAATATCGCTTGGTTAAAGTCCCCGAGTACAGTCATTCTTGCAGCAGGGAAGAGACGTTTTAAAAACTCGAACTGAAACGGCGAATAATCTTGTGCTTCATCTACGAGTACGTGTTTAATCGATCTATTCGTTTGGAAGCCTTCAATTAACTCTTTTAAAAGTAAAAATGGAGTCGCATCCTCGTAATATAGTTTTCCTTCATCGAGCATGTTCACTGTTAATGAGCAAATATCATCCCATTCTTTCGGTTTTTCTCCAGTAACCAATGATGCATCTGTGAAGAGTTGTTTATATATTCCCGTGAAATTGATGAAGCGTAGTGTTTGAACACCTTTACGAAGCGGCTTCAATTTTTTGCGGACGATCATACGTCCAAGTACTTTCGTTTCTTGCTCATAATCATTAAAGGAGTTGTCGTCAAACTCTCCTTTTTTCTGTAAGTATTTATAAGCTTTTTGATATTCATCTTTACTAAGTAGTTCAATTTCTTCTTCTACCCAAGGTTTTTTTAGTTCTGCCTTTTCGATTGCATCTATTTGTTTATTTAGCCAATCCGTTAACTTTTCAATTCGATTATGGAAACGGAGGGAGGAGTCGGTATTGTAAAATTGCTCTGCGATTTCTTTAGCAGAGGCAATCAGTTTTCCTCTAAATTTCATTCCTCTAAATAGCATGCCTGAAGATTCAAGAGATTGTCTGTACGCTCTAATCATTTCGAAAAATTGAGTAGATGCTTTAAATCGAATGCTAGCATTTCTCGTTTTATAGATAGGGCTATTCGTTTCAGTTAACATATATTCTAATTGCTCATAAGGATCTTCAACGTCAAATGACTTGCTTAGTCTATGGTTTAAATATTCTTGGAATGTAACTTGCTGCATATTTTCTTCACCGAGTTCAGGTAGTACGTTAGAAACGTAGCTATTGAACATAGAGTTAGGGGAGAAGAGAATAATTTGATCTGCTTTTAACCATTCGCGATATTTATATAGTAAGTAGGCGATTCGTTGCAGGGCAGCTGACGTTTTCCCGCTACCAGCAGCTCCTTGCACGATAAGTAGTCGACCTTCATCGTGACGGATAATTTCATTTTGCTCGCGCTGGATAGTAGCAACAATACTTTGCATATGTTTGTTTGTACCTTTTCCGAGCGCTTGTTGCAGGATTTCATCGCCGATTGTAAGGCTCGTATCGAACATAGAATCAATCTCGCCATTTTGAATAATGTACTGTAATTTCTTCTCCACATTACCGTGGATTACGCCTCCTGGTGTACTGTATTCAGCCGGTCCTGGTGGATAATCGTAGTAAACACTCGAAATGGGTGCGCGCCAGTCATATATAAGAAAGTTTTCTCCGCTTGCATCAGTAAGTGTGGCTACGCCGATGTAAATTTGATCCGCAGCAGATTCTCCTTCTTCTTTGAAATCAATTCGCCCAAAGTAAGGTGCTTTATGCATGCGTCTTAATGCGGCAAGTCGATTAAAGGTGTGCTTATGGGTAATTTGTGTGACAGCTAGTGACTGAGCTTGTTGTCTTAAGTTGATAACTGTTTCAAGATAATCATCAAAAGTATCAGTATTCACTTTAACGTCATCCCAAAAATGTTTACGAATATTGATTACTTCTGCCCGGCGTCTGCCAGTTTCGTTTTCTAGTTTATCAATTTGCTCCGTAATCGTTTCTATTACGGTATCCAATCGTTTTTGCTCTAAATCAAGTTTTTTGTTCATACGTAAGCGCTCCTTTAAAAGTGAAAAATAGAGGTTGACTGAAGATGTGTTTTGGTGTACAATTAAGATACGGATAAATACATTCTGTTGTTTTTAGCGAATGCGTTTCTGTACTAATTTAACATAGTTTTTTAATTTAATCAATAATGATGAGATAAACCTTGGTTTCGTGTTGAGCGAATCAAGGTTTTTTTGTTTTTCTTTAAGAGGGGACTGCAAGCATTGTCAGTTTTTGTCGGTAAGTCGATATATTTCGAAAATCGCCGATATAATTAGAGTTACGGTCGATATAATTGAAAAATCGCCGATATAATTGGAGTTACGGTCGATATAATTGAAAAATCGCTGATATAAATAGATCTATAGTTGATCGATTTGAAGAACCAATCGCATAATTTCATTTACCGAATCTGGATGTAACGTATCGCGAAGAGAGAACATACAAAAAAGCTCGGGCTAAGCCCGAGCTTTTCATTATTTCTTTGCGTCTTTTTTAGCGTCAGCTTTTGGTTCTTCGAAAAGATCTTTCAAATCTTTGTCGTCAACTTTTACGTCAGCTTTTTTGATTTCTTTCATCATAAGATCGTTCATAAATTGAGCGTCTTGTGATTTTTCTTGAACTACTTCTTTTTTGATGTCAGCTTTTGCTTGATCGAAAGTTTTGTCAGCATGAGTATCAGTTACTTTAATGATATGGTAACCATGTTGTGTTTTTACTGGCTCACTTACTTCGTCTTTTTTCAGCTTACGAGCAGCTTCATCGAATTCTTTAACCATTTTATCTGGTCCGAAGAATCCTAAGTCGCCACCTTTTTCTTTTGAACCTGGATCTTCAGAGTACTTTTTCGCTAACTCTTCGAAAGATTTACCTTGTGCAAGTTCTTCTTTCACTTTTTTAGCAGTCTCTTCATCTTTTACAAGAATATGGCTTGCTTTAATTTCTTGCTTATAGTCTTCATATTTTGCTTGTAAGTCTTTATCAGTGATTGCTTTTGCAATTGCTTGTTCTTGAGCTAATGAAGCGCGAACACCGTTTTTAACTGTTTCTTCTTTAAGGCCTTGTTGTTTCAATAGTGTATCGAATTGATCACCGACTTGCTTTTTCATTTCATCGTACTTTTTGTCTACTTCTTTGTCATCGACTTTGTAGTTTTTGATAAGTACTTTTTCCATAACCATGTTATTTAGTACTTGTTTACCAGCTTGTGTCTTCATTTGATTGTAGAACTCTTCTTTAGTGATGTCACCAGCTTTAGATGTAACAATTTTGTCTGATGATGATGATGTTCCACATGCTGATAATGCGATTACACTTGTTGCGGCTAAGGCAAGCATAGCTTTCTTCATTCAATAAACACTCCTACTATTATGTATTTTTAATTTATCCCATACAAATGAAGAAACGCCTTATGATAGGTTATTTTCGTTCATAAGAACCCGATTAAGTCTCACTGATGTCTTTGCTTTTTTTATATGTAAAAGCACGCTTAACAGGGCTTAGCGAGGCTTTGGGATAAAGTTTAGATGCGTGTCGTTTATTTCATAGTATAAGCAATATGTACAAAATTTAATATATCATATTTCGACTCGTTTTCCTATTGATAAAGAAATTTTAACCAGTTTGTGTCAGATTTTGAAGGGGTACCACATTGGGCGCATGCTGCATATACAGAAAAGAGGAGGGGATGGGGGATGAATTCTCAACTTATTTTATTACTTGTACTGTTTATTTTATTGGTTATAGTAGGTATAATTTGCTTATAGAGGAAAAAAATGAGGAAGGGGCTTTCCTTCCTCACTTTCCATGAAATATAATTTCTACATAACTAGAAATTAATAGAATGGTAATACATACATTAATAACTCGAAAGACACCTGGCTGGCGGCTCGCAGATATTTGTTTTCGCTCACACAGTGTATGTGTCATGAAATTCGTGTAAAATATAACAAGAAGTGCAAATGCGACAAAAACAACGGTTATAAGAGTCATGAGGCGAGACCTCCTTTTGGCTAAAATACATATACTTTATATATTGTATCATACGATATTTTGTTCGTGTTACAAAATTCAGAAATAGAAGACTTTGTGTTAGGAAGTGAGGGAGAAAATGGACGTTGTAAGAAGACTAGAACAAGCTGAATATTACGTAGACCTACTATTTAAAATGATTGATGAAGAAAAGTGTCCATTTTATTCTTTAATCATAAAGAAAAAAGCTCGTAAAAAAGATATTGAACGTATACTAAATCTTTGTGAAAAGCTGAACGAACAATACGTAAAGGAGAAAGCGGAAGGCTTTCTATTGTTCGATGCGCTGTTAGATCAATTTGAAAAAGCGCTTCCACATCAGCTCGAAGTAAACGAAACTGCGGAAGCGCTAGTAAAACAAGGCTTATTTGTGCCACTTATGAATGAATTTTTACGCATGATTGCGAAAAGATAAAAAGATTATTTTTTAACTAATTTTTGATCGGACTCCGTAAAGTTCTCCTCAATATTCTCTAATGATTTCTCAAAAATATCGATGAAGTCTTGTCCGTAAATATTACGCAGGATTGCGATAAGTTCGATATTTTCTGGGAACTTACCGTAAAAATTACGAAGAGCAAGTGCCCCATTAAACACAGAATTATTTTCAGGATCATACTCCTCCATTAAGCGAAGTAGTAATTCTTCCCCTTTGTCTGTAATTTCAATGTACGTATTTCGTTTATCATCTTCTTTTTTCGAGAATACAAGATAGCCGCGTTCTTCTAGCTTTTTAGAGAAGTTAAACGCCGTTGATACGTGCATAACTCCAAACTTAGCAATCTCAGAAATAGAAGCCCCTTTTAAATGATAAGCGATTGATAAAATGTGATGCTCATTAATGTTCAAATCGTAAGGTTTAATCCACTGTTGCCAATCTTTCTCTACGCACTTCCATAACGCTTTTGATAATTGAGCAATGCGTTGGCTGAAAATCATCGCTTCTTTTACCGAGTAATCTTTTTCTCCACTTTTCATTTACTCACCCACTTTAACATTCTTTTTCATTACTATCTATTATGCCAGTAAAATAAAAATTAATAAAGTCTTTTTGTGAGAATTGTGAAAATTTTTTGGAAAAATGACATTCTATACAAATCATGCATAACTATGGAAGCGTTTTATGAGTCAAGAATACATGTGTTGTCCATACATGTTAAGGGATAACAGATATTGTAAATGCATAAAAACACGGCATATCTATGTGATATGCCGTGTCAAGGTCAATTTGTATAAAAAATATTTGTTATATGCAAAAAACTAAGCAGGAATATGTTTACGCTTTTTCTGGAACGGCTTCTTGTAGTTTCTCAATTGACTTTTGAATGTCTAAAATTTCTTTTTCAATATGTCGTTTGTTTTGAGAAATATCTTGTTTCCAGTTAGAAAGCGTGTCTTGCATATCGTCTTTTAGTTCTTGAAATACTTCTTTACCTTCTGAAGCAGTTTCAACGATTTGGCGCTTTAACAACTTCGTATCAGCTGTAATATCAGCTAATGTCTTTTTAATATCAGTTCCTTTTTCTTTCAGCTTACCGCGCATGGCTTTACCAGAAGAAGGAGTTGAGAAAAGAACGGCTAGTCCAGCAACTGCTCCGCCGCAAAGTACACCTGTAATAAAGGATTTAGCTTTTGACATAAAAGGAAACCTCCTTATTTTTCGTTCGTATTCATGATGTATAAAACTGTGCATATCTTTAAAACAAGGGGAAGAAAAGTGAACTTTTCTCTCTTGTACGTGCTATGCACAAAAAATCATATCCCCGGCATTTTTTGTGAAGAAACAAGCCATGCAATATATGCCGGAGGGAAGGCTTGTTATGTATTACTTCTTATTATAGTGGCACTATTTCACACTATTTGCAATTGTACTTGCGATGTTTTGTAAATTTTCCATAGTGTATTCATTTTGGTGTGATTTCCAAACAGCACCGAAACCATCGTTTTCACCGTAGCGTGGAATTAAATGAAGGTGGAAGTGGAATACAGTTTGTCCAGCTTTCTCGCCGTTATTGTTAAGCAAGTTGAAGCCAACTGGATTAAATTCTGCTTTCATTGCATTTGCGATTTTTGGAACGACAGCAAAAATATGTGATGCGATTTCTGGCGTTAACGCAAAAATGTCTTGTTTGTGAACTTTTGGAATAACAAGAGTATGTCCTTTTGTTACTTGACTAATATCTAAAAATGCAAGCACATGTTCATCTTCGTATACTTTTGAACAAGGGATTTGCCCGTCAATAATTTTACAAAAAATACAATTGTCCGCTGTATGATTCATCGATCTCATCCTTTCAAATAGCCTTAGCCGTATTTTACCATAATTACATAGGAGAACAAACACGAAAAACAGGAAGCTGACTCAGCTTCCTGTTTTCTGAAGAGGGATTGAAAAAGCATTTTTTATAATTTACGGTTCGCAGACACCTCATTTATTTAAGAAATGCACGGTAAATCGGCTAAAGTTTCTGCCGTAGACACCCCATTTTCAAGTGAAATGAATTGCAATCTTTTTTTAAAATGAAATTGTTTATTTTTTAAAACAGTATATGCTCTTTCGGAGACACCCCGTTTCGAAAATGAAACAAATTATCTGGTTATGTGTAAATTTCATTGTCCAATTTGGACACCCCATTTCATGATGACTTCACTGTGTTGTTATACTCATCAATTGGTGGTTGCTTTTTCAATGTGTTCCTTCCTCACTAATTATGATGCCCGCTTTCGTAAAAATATATGCTAATAAATTTAAATTTTTTTTGGAGGCATCGATACTATGTAGTACAGCGCCATTTTTGGTAAGATGAATATAGAATGAATACTAATGAAGAAAGTGGTGTCGTATGAGCGAGTTATTGCGTGTAGAAAATGTTACAGGAGGATATACGAAACGACCTGTACTAAAAGATGTTTCGTTCTCTGTGAATAAAGGCGAGCTTGTCGGCTTAATCGGTTTAAATGGAGCTGGTAAAAGTACGACAATTAAACATATCATCGGTTTAATGGAGCCGAAAAAAGGAACTGTCACAATTAACGGGAAAACAATTCGTGATGATATGACAGCGTACCGTTCTAGTTTCTCCTTCATTCCAGAAACGCCAGTATTATATGATGAGTTAACGTTAGAAGAGCATTTGAAATTAACAGCGATGGCGTACGGTGTAGATGAAAAACAATATGAAGAACGCGTAGGACAACTATTACAAGAGTTTCGCATGAAAAATCGTTTGAAATGGTTTCCGTCTCATTTCTCAAAAGGGATGAAACAAAAAGTAATGATTATGAGTGCATTTTTAGTTGAACCATCTCTTTACATTGTGGACGAACCTTTCGTTGGTCTTGATCCTTTAGCGATTCAATCGCTTCTTCAAATGATGGATCAAATGAAAAAGAGTGGTGCGGGTATTTTAATGAGTACACATATTTTAGCGACAGCAGAGCGCTATTGTGATTCATTCATTATTTTGCATCAAGGTGAAGTGAGAGCGATGGGAACATTATCAGAACTTCAATCCGGGTTTAATATGCCAGGTGCAACGTTAGATGATATTTACATTGCATTAACAAAGGAAGAAGATTATGAATAGCACAGCGTTATGGAAAGAACGGTTTCGACACTTTCTAAAAGAAGTTCGTACATATAGTAAATACGTATTTAATGATCATTTGAAATTTATTTTCGTATTTATCATCGGTGCAGGAGCGTATTATTACCAGCAATGGTTACAAACGTTAACATCTTCGTTTCCGACAGCGCTCGTTATGGCGGTCATACTTGGCCTCGTGTTAACAGCGGGGTCAATCCAAACATTATTAAAAGAAGCGGACCTCGTTTATTTGCTGCCAGTTGAAGAAAAGTTAAAGCCTTACTTTACAAAGGCATTTCTCTTTACGTTTATGATTCAGTTATACATAATCGCAATCGTAGCGGCTGCGCTTGCCCCGTTATACTTCCAGCAAATGAAACAAACAGGAGCGGCTTACATATGGATTGTAATCGCGTTCGTCATTGTAAAGGCGTGGAATTTATTCGTTGCGTGGGAAAAATCATTTTTAACAGATCAAAGCGTTCAAAAAGCAGATTGGTTCATTCGTTTTATCTTAAACGGCTTATTTGTGTACTTCCTTGTAGAACGTACTTCAGTCATTTTTACCGGTGTAATTGTCTTTTTAATGGTGCTATACATCGCTGTTATGCATCAAAAGGTGAAGGGAAAGCCGCTGAACTGGGAGTATTTAATTTCTGAAGAAGGTAAAAAAATGATGCTGCTGTACCGCATTGCGAATATGTTCGTTGATGTACCAGCGTTAAAAGAGAGAGTATCACGCCGAAAATGGCTTGATTTCATCCTTTCGATGATCGGTGAGAAACGTACATATTTATACTTATATACGAGAACGTTTTTAAGATCCGGTAACTATTTTGGATTATATGTGCGCCTGCTCGCTCTTGGCGGAGTTATTCTTTACTTCATACCGTTTTTATATGGACGATTTATCGTAAGTTTTATTTTCCTATACTTAATCGGTTATCAGCTATTAACTTTATGGAAACATCACCGCATGAAAATTTGGCTTGATTTGTATCCAGTAAAGATAGATGAAAAGAAGAAAGATTTTCTTACTTTATTAAATGCGATTCTAATCATCGGGAGCGTAATCTTTACAGTTATATTTGCACTAGCAACGAAAGATTTCATGATGACAGGAATTTTACTAGTCGTAAGCATATTATTTAGTATTGGTTTCGTTTATCAATACGGTGCAAAGCGTATTGAGCGTTTAAATTGAAAGGAATGAACCTATGATTACATATGAAGAGAAGGTTATAAAAGAATTGGAGCAGTGGAAAGCTACATTCATGAAAGATTCTTCTATGATGACACGGTTCTCTAAAAAAGTGCAGGTGAAAGTGCAACAACTAGTGCCCGCGAAAGTGCAAAAGGTACTAACAGAAACGATTCGGATGATGGTGCAAACAATTAGCGCTGGATCAAACTTCATAAAACCGAAGCTAAAAGAAACGAACTGGTCACTGCAAAGACGAGACGATGAAGTCCGTAAAAAAATGGATGAGTACAAAAAAGTCGCAGCGGCAGAAGGGGCAGGAACAGGAGCAGGTGGTATTCTCCTTGGCCTTGCCGATTTCCCGTTATTACTGACCATTAAAATAAAATTTTTATTTGATGCAGCAACATTGTACGGGTTTGATACGAGTAAACAAGAAGAGCGTCTCTTTATTCTTCACGTTTTCCAGCTTGCTTTTTCAAGTGATGATCATAGAAAAGAAATATGGAAAGCAATTGAAACGTGGGATACAGAAGAAGAAAATCATATGGACTGGGAAAAGTTCCAAACAGAGTACCGAGACTATATCGATTTAGCAAAAATGCTTCAACTCGTTCCAATCATCGGTGCCCCGGTTGGCGCATATGCGAATTATCAATTGTTGCAAAGACTTGGAGAAGTGACGATGAATTGTTATCGTATGCGATTGCTTAATAGAAATTAATTTGTTTTATCAAAAAAGAAAGCCTCTTAAATGTGTAATTTAGGAGGCTTTTCTATTTATTATTTTGGCTGTTTTCGTAGATATTGTTGCTTTTGATGCAAAAACGAAGAGGGGCTTTACCCCTCTTCGTTCCTACTTCCTCATCGAACTTCCCACGACCTTACCTGATGGTTCGTCCACGAGTCTATTTATATCGCCTAACAACTCTCGCTGTTTAGACGGAATGGTAACGAGTGTTACTTCTTTTCCTTTGAATGACGCATCATCGAGTTGATATTCGGTTGCATCCGCTATTACCTTGCTGACTTTGGCATCTTTCCAACTGCCATCTATTTCATCTTTCTCTGCTTGCGATAACGAGTTCCAAACCAATTCCCTTACATCCTTTGTCGTTTGTACCGTTTCTGTTTTCGGGGTTTCGTTGGTTTTTGTTGTTCCACAACCGCTTAAAAGGATGGATACACAAGTGAATGCAGATATAATCATGCCGATTTGTTTCTTCAAGATGCAAAACTCCCTTCATCGCATAGATACTTCTATATTCCACGCCCTGACACATATCCCTTCTTCATACCAAGATATATCAATATACGATATTTCGGGATTGGCTCATACACATCTCAAAGAAGAGACAGTATCAAAGTTCGCTCGTTGACACACTTGCAGAAGCAAGAGCGTTGTTTGTTCCGACTTTGGTATTTAGTGATTGAGATAGTCCTCAATCACTTTTTTTATATTTTTATTCATATTTTTTATTTTTTTACCAATAATATACAAATAAAGTTACTTGAGCTTACTTTACTGTATTTAGGGGTGCAAAATATGAAAGTATCAATATTTATTACTTGTGTTGCAGATGTTTTTTATCCAGAAGTAGGGAAAGATGTTGTGGAAATTCTTGAAGATTTAGGGTGTGAAGTTGATTTTCCAAAAACGCAAACTTGCTGCGGACAACCTGCTTATAATAGCGGGTATGTGAAAGAAACAAAAACAGCTGCAAAACATATGATTGAAGCCTTTGCTAGTTCAGAATATGTTGTGGCGCCATCGGGGTCTTGCGCTATGATGGTTCACGAGTTTTCTAGCTTATTTTCTGAAAGTGAAGCGGAGTGGAAGAAAAAAGCAACTGAACTTGGGAATAAAACGTATGAATTCACACAATTTCTCGTTGAAGTATTAGGGAAAGAAGATTTAGGTGCAGAGCTTCATAAAAAAGCAACGGTTCATACATCTTGTCATATGAGCCGATTAATGGGGATTAAGGAACCGCCGCAAAAATTATTAAAGTGTGTAAAGGGACTGGAAGTTGTTTCACTGCCACATAATTATGATTGCTGCGGATTTGGAGGGACATTCTCGGTGAAGATGCCAGAGATCTCTGAAGAAATGGTTGAGGAAAAAGTAAAGCATATTATGGAAACCGGTGCGGAATTGTTAATTGGGATGGATTGTAGCTGCTTAATGAATATAAAAGGGCGTTTAACACGTAATGGCTACCCAATTGATGTAAAACATATTGCTCAAGTATTAAATGAAGATCGAAAATAAGAGGGGGGATATAGAGATGGGAATGAGAATTGGGAACGATCCCTTTCATAAGCGTACTGAAACAGGCATTGGGGATCAATTTATGCGACAGGCTGTCAGGAAAGCGCAAGATGGTCTTAGAGTTAAGAAATTAAAAGCTACTGAGAGTCTTGGGAATTGGGAGGAATGGCGAGCTTTAGGAGAAGAAATTCGAAAGCATACATTAGAAAATCTTGATTATTATTTATATGAGCTAAGTGAAAATATCGAAAAAAACGGCGGTTTTGTTTATTTCGCAAAGACTGCAGAAGACGCAAGGGAATATGTAAAAGAGATTGTAAAAAAGAAAAATGCGAAAAAAATTGTGAAATCAAAATCGATGGTAACAGAAGAGATTAGTTTAAATGAAGCAATTGAAGAAGCTGGAGCGGAAGTGTTAGAAACAGATCTTGCTGAATTTATTCTACAAGTGAACGACCACGATCCTCCCTCGCATATTGTTGTTCCGTGTCTTCACAAGGATAAAGAACACATTTGTGAAATATTTAAAACAAAGTTAAATTACACTGGAACATCTGATCCTACGGAAATGGCGAGGTTTGTAAGATCATATTTACGGGATGATTTTTTTGCAGCGGATATAGGAGTGACTGGATGTAACTTTGCTGTTGCAGAGTCTGGATCAATTTCTATCGTAGCAAACGAAGGAAATGCAAGGCTTACTACGACACTTCCAAAAACGCTGATTACAGTTATGGGGATGGAACGTATTGTTCCGACATGGGAAGAGCTTGATGTTTTAGTAACACTCCTATGCCGAAGTTCTGTAGGACAAAAGTTAACAAGTTATATTACAGGATTAACTGAGCCTGGGGGGACAGATGGACCTGAGGAATTTCATTTAGTCATTGTTGATAACGGTCGTTCCGATATTGTAGGAACAGAATTCCAAAGTGTTCTTCAGTGTATTCGTTGCGCGGCATGTATTAATGTGTGTCCTGTATACAGGCATATTGGTGGACATGCATACGGTTCTATTTATCCAGGGCCAATTGGAGCTGTGTTAACACCACTTTTAGGGGGATATGATGAATATAAGGATTTACCTTATGCATCTAGCCTTTGTGGTGCTTGTACAGAAGCGTGTCCAGTGAAAATCCCGTTACACGACTTATTAATTAAACATCGCAGCCGCATTGTAGAAGAAAAACAATCACCCGTAGCTTGGAACGTGGCTATGAAAGGTTTTGAAAAAGCGGTGAAGAGTCCTAGACTATTTTCTTTTGCTGCGAAGAGTGCTCCGTATGCATTAAAACCTCTTGCAAAAGGCGATAAGATCGAGCGTGGTATTGGGCCGTTAAAAGCGTGGACGGAAGCGAGAGATTTTCCAGTTCCGAAAAAACAACCATTCCGAGAGTGGTTTGAAAAACGCGTAAAGGAGAACGATGATGGCCATCCAAAATCGTGAGGAGTTTTTATTCCAATTATCAGAAAAGCTTGGTAGAAATCGTCCAGAAACAGTGGAAAAACCGAAATGGTCTGTTTCACCGCAGTGGAATGTTTTTGACGGACTTTCGCAAGACGAACTTGTATCAAAGTTAATAGAGCACTGCGAAGTGATTCATACAGAGGTGAAGCGAACAACAAAGGAAAATCTTGTTGAAACATTGGGGTCTTTTATAACAGATTGGAATATTAAATCTGTTATGTATGCGAATGATGAGCGCTTTAATGAGTATGGTCTTGCTCCATTTTTCAAAAATGAAGGTACAACACATTTTCGCGCATGGGGATTAGATCATAAAGAAGAGGACATAAAATTTGCGAAAGCTGCTGACCTTGGTATTACGTTCAGTGATATGACGCTGGCGGAATCAGGAACCGTTGTGCTATTTAATGATGGGTTAAAAGGAAGACATGTTAGTTTGCTTCCAGAGTCATATATTGCAATCGGTCCTAAAAGTACGATCGTACCAAGATTAACCCAAGCTACAAAACTGATTCATGATCAAAGTAAAGCGGGAGAAAACCTGCCGGCTTGTGTGAATTTCGTTTCTGGTCCGTCAAATAGCGCAGATATTGAAATGAACCTTGTCGTAGGTGTACATGGTCCAATTAGAACAGCGTATATTATTGTGGATGATCAATAATGAAACACACATGATGTATAAGAATGCTGAAAATAGAAAGCACTGGCCGTTAATATAGCCAGTGCTTTCTATTTTGCGAACATTACTGGTGAAAGTTAAAGACCAAGTCCACTATAGCTGACTCCAGCTACGATTAATATGATAAAGAGCACAATGAGTAATATGTAGCCGCTACTAACGCTCTTGCCATCTTGTCCAGCTTCACCGCCGCCAGTGCCACCACTACCGCCTTTACCGCCAAGTCCCATATGAACATCCTCCTTATTGTTATATGTTGCTTTTACTTTATGTTTTCTACATTTACCAATAAATCCCTTCTGGGGCGCTAACTAACTTGCAAATCATTTCGTTTCATTTTATAATTTATTTACCGACCGGTAAGTAAAAGTAAGTGAGGTACAGTATGACAAAAAATTTACAAACATCGCAAAACATTGTAGAGGCATCATTTAAACTCATGGCAGAGCACGGTATTGAGAAGATGAGTCTTTCCATGATTGCGAAAGAAGTAGGCATATCAAAGCCAGCTATTTATTATCATTTTTCGTCTAAAGAAGCGTTAGTAGATTTTTTATTCGAAGAGATTTTTTCTGAATATCATTTCGTAAATTACTTCGATAAAGAACAATATACGAAAGAAAACTTTGCAGAGAAATTAATCGCAGATGGTTTACAAATGTTGTCTGAGTATAAAGGCCAAGAAGGTATATTACGCGTTATAAATGAATTCATCGTAACTGCGACGCGAAATGAAAAGTATCAGAAACGTTTATTTGAAATACAAGAAGATTTCTTAAATGGATTCCATGATTTATTGAAGCAAGGTGTGGAACTTGGTGTTGTGTCAGAACATGGAACAGAAGAAAACGCGCATACGTTAGCGCTTGTTATTGATAATATGAGTAATTACATATTAATAGGATTCGATTTAAAGTATAAAGAAATTTGGATTCGAAATGTGAAAAACGTAATGAAGGGGGAATAAGGATGAAAATGCAAAAAAACTGGTGGCTCGGGTTTCTTGGATTTATTGGGGTTTATAAAATTCCAGGTATGATAGAAGCTTTTCAAGCGGATAAAGGTTGGTTTGCATTAATCGGTTTCGTTTGGCTACTTTGGTTCGGATATTTTATTCCTGAGAAAAAGGATAAAGAAGAAGGAAAATAATAAAATATCAATTTTATGTCAAGTTATGTAAAATATAGGTTATAAGCATTCGTATATTAGATTACTAGATTTGGAGTGGTTACATGGATCCATTGAAAAATGAAATTCACCCTGACATGGTCAAGGTGTGGAAAACGCGTTCCTTAATTGAGCTAGGAATCAGTATTATAGTCATTTTGGCATATCTTTTCTTTATGATTAAGTTTAATTGGTGGGCTTGGATTTTTTTTGTGCTCATCGGATTAACAATTGTATATACGCCGTTTGATTACTTTACGTTTCCAAAATTGCGGCAACGTTATTACAGCTACCAACTAAATGAAGAAGAACTTGAAATTCAGCACGGTCTTTTCGTTGTAAAACGTGTATTAGTACCGATGATTCGTGTCCAACACGTAACGATTGAACAAGGGCCAATTATGAGAAAACATGGATTAGCAGAACTACATATTTCAACAGCAGCAACTTCGCATAGCATTCCAGGTTTAACGATGTATGAAGCAGAAATGCTGAAAACGAGAATCGCAGAATTAGCGAAAGTGAGTGATGAGGATGTATAAGAGACAGCATCCAATCACGATGTTATTAGAATTAAAAATAACAGACTTTATACCATTACTTATTTTCATGTTTAGTTTAAACGGAAAGTTTCCATTTTGGTATTTAATTCCGGCTGGATTCGGTTTACTCACTATTTTTTCAGCATTTGAAAAATGGTATTACACAACATATTGGGTTGAAAATAACGTATTACATGTGAAACAAGGACTCTTTGTGAAGAAGGAGAGTTACTTAAATAAAGAACGTGTTCAAACGATTAATACAAGTTCAAACATTTTATATCAAATGCTTGGTTTAAAGAAAATTCAAATCGAAACAGCTGGTGGAG
Source organism: Bacillus silvicola (assembly GCF_050524305.1). NCBI lineage: Bacteria > Bacillati > Bacillota > Bacilli > Caryophanales > Bacillaceae > Bacillus > Bacillus silvicola. The sequence continues at coordinate 114,503 of NZ_JBNGVC010000013.1, read as the reverse complement.
GCGATGATGCAGAAGTAAGCCTAGCTGGTATTACGGAAGATGAGGCGAAGGAGCTTATCTCCTTACTAAATGAGCCGACTCCAGAAGTGAAAGTAGAAAAAACATCAGAAGAAGTAGTAGAAAAAGAAGTTATGGCGGAGGAAAAGCAAGCGACAGAGTACAAATTAACTTTGAAAGAAATTTTATTAGCATCTGTTACATCTGGTCAGTTTGGACTATTATTCTCATTAATCTTTTTCGTGTATCACCAAGTAGATGAGTACATTCCGAAATGGATCAAAAAGAGCGTAGAGTCGTATGTAATGGATCATGATATATACGGCTGGATTTACATGGTAGCTATTTTACTTGTTGTTTCTTGGATTATATCCACAATTGGTTATGCGTTAAAACATGGCAACTTCACAGTAAATCGAAAAAACGATGAAGTGCGTATTTCTCAAGGATTACTTGAAAGGAAAGAACTTGTACTAAAGTTACACCGCATTCAAGGGATTACGATAAAAGAAGGTATTTTCCGTCAGATGTTCGGTTATTGTGCTGTGCAAGTCGAAGTTATTCAAAGTAAGGGATTGGGAGAAGAGAAAGACAAAGTTACGCTGCATCCGATTATTCGAAAAGATCGTGTGCAAGAGTTACTCGCTCATTTACAATTGCCATATGAACTGAATACAAACATTATTGCATTACCAAAAGCAGCCTTGCGCCGTTATTTAATTGATAGTTTCATTTTCTTTGCAATGCTAGCAATCCCGCTTACGGGGATAAGCATATACTTTGAAAAGTATTTCATCATGTGGGCATTAATTCCGCTCGCAATCCTCACCTTTACACTTGGATACGCAACATTTAAAACAAATGGTTACAGTGTAAACGGAGAGCAAATTACGCTTGTATATCGTAGTCTCGGAAAATATACAGGGCTTGTCAGAAGAAGACACGTCCAATCGATGGAAAAGACACAATCATATTTCCAGCGCCGCGCGGATTTATGTACGTATAAGTTCTCCAGTGCATCATCGAATTATAAAATAGAGCATGCGAGAGTAGAAGATGCGAAGAGAATGCAGGATTGGTATAAGAAGAAATCAAGTGAGAAATAACTTGAAAAAGCTTGCCTATTACGAAAGGCAGGCTTTTTTTGTTATAGGAAAATGAGTGACTTAATCCATATATTAGTACAGCTACAGCGCACATATATCAATACATATCAAAAAAAGTAGTATACTTCTATTTCAGGAAAATCTGTGGAATTTTTGATATAAATGGTATACTAATATAGAAAAAGTATTAGGAGGCTATATATGATAAGTCAGTTAAAAAGAGAAGCACTTGATGCATTAAAAGGAAAATGGGGATTAGCGGTAGGGGCAACCTTATTACTTGGAATCCTTATTGGAGTTGTTGAACTTCTAACCACGGGTGTTTTCTCGATGTTTTGGGGCTGGAAAGAAGCAAGTGATTCGCTTACAGTAAGTATTATTGCAATGCTTGTTATCGGTCCATTAACAGTAGGTGCCTATTATCTCGTTTTACATGTAATCCGTAGGGATAATGCTGGTATTGGTCATTTATTTAGATGGTTTAGCGATGGAAGTAAGTTTATGAAGGCATTTTTAACATATTTACTAATGTATGTATACTTGATTCTATGGACATTACTTCTTATTATTCCGGGAATTATTAAATCATTTTCTTATGCTATGACGTACTTTATTTTGAATGATCACCCAGAATACACAGCGAATCAAGCAATTACTGAAAGTCGCCGTATGATGGATGGGCATAAAATGGATTACTTTTTACTATGCTTAAGCTTCATTGGCTGGTTCATTTTAAGTGTTCTTACTATAGGAATCGGTTTCTTATGGTTGGCACCTTATTTCTACGCGACATCAGCTGCATTTTATGAAGAGATTTCAAAAGAATATTATAAAAAAGAAGGCACTACTTTCTAATAAAACACCTAAACCATCTATCCTAAAGAATATAGGGAGCAGATGGTTTAGTTTTTTTTATAGAAATTCTTCCCTCTATGTTTTATCATAGAGGGTTATTTTTTTATGTAAAAATGATAGGAAATAATGAATAATATATATAAAGAAAAAAGTGAGGTGAATGAGATTGAGCAAATTTTTAATTCCGTATTCATTTTCTATATTAAGTTTCTTTATTTCAGCAACGGCACTTGATTTATATGATAGGATGGGAAAAAATGATGAGATGACTTCGCCGAACATACTGGGAAAGGTAATTCAATCTACTTCGCAAATGGGAGTCCTTACATTGTATTTCGGAGTACCTATTATTTTAGGTGGGTGTCTTCTTGATGAGCTATTGTTTAGAGGTATCATTTTACGATTTAAATTGAGCTATATTATATCTTTATTATTATATCTACTTTTAGCTTTTAGTATTGTTTTTATCTTTGTGTCTGTAATGGTAGGAATTCCAGCTGCATATGAAGAAGTTCGCACTCTTGAAATGATGTATTTCATAGGGATAACTATGATTTGCGCTGTTACATTCTTTGTGGGCCGGAATATATTGGAGAAAAAACAAGTTAATAATGGAGTGATAAAATGAAATATACATGTCCATGTTGCGGATATAAAGTGAAACTTTAATCAGTGGGGATTTTGTTCATTCCCCACTGATTATTAGTTGAACCAATCGGGCGTTTACGGGCAGTTAATTTCCCACCTAACACCTTTCTTTGCTCTAGCCGAATTTTGAGGAGGGAGTTTTACTGCCCGTTAATGCGGGGTAGAACATTAGAAGAAGAGCCACCAGGTACATATGAAATTTGTAATATATGTTATTGGGAAGATGATGAAGTTCAATTTAACGATCCTGACTTTGAAGGCGGGGCAAATGAAGCTTCGCTAAGAAAAGCACAGAAAAATTTCATTGCATTTGGTGCTTGCGAGGAATGTTTTGTGAAATCAGTTAGAAAGCCGACTAGTGAAGATGTGAAGGATGCTAGCTGGAAGCAAATTTGTTGAGTAGTTTTAAATAAAAATGTTATTACTCCATTTAACAAGAGTAATAACATTTTTTTATGTAATGATGAAAGGATTAGTGCCGTCTTATAAGGTAAAACAATAAAGATGATAACGTAATAGGAAGGCCAGTATCCAGAAAGGTTTTTAAATTAAAGGATAGAAAATCTCTGTCGTTAAACCACGTAAAGAATAAATGATTGTAGGAAATACCTAACAGTATAAATAAAGGAATGCCAATTTTTAATTCGTGAATTCTTTTTATTTTTCTATAACAAAATTCACCTAATAAACAACCAATAAGAACGGGAATACTTCCAAGAATAATATACATAATGATAGAAACCCAAATCGGTCCCCATGAGTCAGCGTAATTGGGAACTAGTGTATACTGTAAAACATTCATAACAATAGAGGAAGCTAGTAAGCATGCTATATAGCTAACAGTAAATTTCTTCAATATAATCCCCCGCGCCTCTGTAAAATAGTATAAAAAAGACATTTAGCAATAGAACTAGATGCAAATAAAAATCTTCCCATTACCTGTATGTGATTATATCAAAAAAATTATAAAAAATTAGCAGTTATATGGCATTATTTTAAGTCTACTTTAATTAGTAGACTTTTTTTGTTGCAAAAAAACTTCTGCAATAGTTTTTAAGAAAAAGTTAAGGAACGAAAGTCATAATAGGCTTATCAAAAAAATATACGAGGTGGAATGAAAATGGAACAAACGAAACAAAAGTTAATACAAATTTTACTCATAGTAAATTTGGGGATCAGTACGTGTGCAGCTATCGGAGTAGGATATGTAGCTTATAAACAAAGTAAAAGCCCTGATTTTTCAGAGATGGGCTCGAGAGGGCAGGGTAGGATGTTCCCGGGTAATGGTAATGGTCAATTCCAGCCGAATCAAGAGCAATCGGGACAAACTGAGCAATAGGAAGGAGAATAGAAATTTGAAAAAGTGGATTATTATTTCAACCATTATTGTTGTAATAGGAGGAGCGAGCGCTTGGTTCTTTTTACATAAAACAGATAAAACGCAAGGTGTTATAGCCGCTTCTCAAACAACGACAGTACAACAAGGAAAACTGGAGGTAGCAGTTAGTGGTTCGGGTTCGGTTACAGCAAATACAGATCAAGATGTAACAGCGAAAGATACCATTCTTATTGTGGATACTATAAGTGTAGCGGCTGGAGATACAGTAAAAAAAGGTGACACACTTGTAACGTTTAAAAATGGTGCTGTTGTTGCGGCTCCATATGATGGGGAAATTAAATCAGTTAGTGCGAAAAAAGGCGGCAAAGCATCACAAGGAACAATTCTTCTTCGTATGGAAGATGCAGATGGATATACATCACCTGTAATGAGAGGAAACAATAGTGTAAGTTCGGATAAAGCAAGTGGTGGAAGTGGCTTGACAGTCGATAGTGTCAGTGTAAAGGAAGGTGATGTTGTAGATACAGGTGCAACACTTGTAACCTTTACAGATGGAAGTATTTTGCAAGCTCCAGTAACTGGAACAATCACAAGCCTTTCTGTTGCAAGCGGCGATTCTGTACAGGCTGCAGATCCAATTGCACACATAACAAATTATAATGCACTACAAACAACGATTAGTGTTGATGAATTAGATGTACCGAAAGTAAAAGAAGGTCAGGCGGTAAAAATAACAGCAAGTGCATTCGGAAATGAAACATTTAGCGGAAAGGTAACAAGTGTAGCAGAAAAAGGAACAGCAGAAAAAGGCGTTTCTACATTTGACGTAACTGTACAAATTGAAGATCCAAAAAATATGAAAATAGGTATGTCGGCTGAAGCAAGTATCTCAATAGAAAGTAAAGAAGACGCATTATACGTTCCGGTAGAAGCGGTGTATACAAAAGGAAATGAAAAATATGTACTAGTTCCTACATCTTCAGACGATGCAGCGCAGTCAACCAAAAAAGTGACAGTAGAAACTGGGATTTCAAATGATACGCATGTAGAAATTACAAAAGGGTTAGCAAAAGGAGATACGGTGCAAATACCGAGGGTTAAATCTAACGGCAAGTCTTCTCAAGGGCCTATGATGATGCCTGGCGGAAACTCTCAAGGGGGATTTGGTGGCGGTAACTTCCAAGGAAGACCTGGTGGTGAATTTGGAGGAAGATCTAACGGCGGAGCTCCAGCTGGCGGCGGACAAGGAGGACGTTAATGTTATGGTAGAGCCAATTATTCAAATAAAGAACATGAAGAAAGTGTACGAACTTGGCGGCGAAACAGTAATGGCTCTAAAAAGTGTTTCCCTCGATATTCAAAAGGGCGATTTTATCTCTATCATAGGACCATCAGGCTCTGGAAAATCAACATTTATGAACATGATTGGATGCTTAGATCGACCGGATTCAGGTGAATACTTGCTAGATAATGAAGAAATAGGGAAAATGAAAAGCTCTGAGCTGGCGACGATTCGAAATGAAAAAATAGGTTTCATTTTTCAAAATTTCAACCTGATAGCGAAGCTTACAGCAGTTGAGAATGTCGAGCTTCCACTCATTTATCGAGGCATGAAAGCGGGAGAACGAAGAGAAACGGCATTAGAAGCATTACGAAAAGTAGGATTGGCAGATAGAGCGAATCATTTGCCATCTCAATTGTCCGGTGGGCAACAGCAACGTGTTGCAATAGCACGTGCGTTGGCTGGACACCCTCCTATTTTACTAGCAGATGAACCGACTGGAGCACTGGATAGTAAAACGAGTAAGGAAATATTGAGGATTATGGATTCGTTAAATGAGCAAGGGCATACAATTATTCTTATTACGCATGATTTAGAGGTTGCAAAGAGAGCAAGCCGTGTCGTCCGGATTCACGATGGACAGCTCTATGAGAATGGAGGTGAATGGTTTGCAAACATTCAAAATGGCACTGAAAAGCATTAAAGCAAATAAAATTAGAGCATTTTTAACGATGCTTGGGATTATTATCGGTGTATCCTCTGTTATAGTCATGGTTGCAATAGGGCAAGGTTCGACAAAAGAGGTACAAGATCAAATTGGCAACTTAGGTACAAATGTATTAACGGTATCGATTACGGATTCAGAGGCTACCTTTAAAGAAAAAGACGCAAAACAAATTCAGGATATCGATGGTATTAAAGATATTGCACCAACAGTATCAGGAAGAGTAACAGTGAAACATGAAAAAACGAATACACAAGTGTCAATGATTGGAACAACTTCTTCTTACTTAGACGTCCGTGATTTAAAACTGCAATCAGGACGCTTCATTGCAGACTTAGATCAGGAGAATCATTCAAAAATTGCAGTACTTGGTGCAAGCACAGCACAAACATTATTTGGTTTAGGAGACCCGGTTGGTCAATCAGTAAAGGTGAACGGAACATCGTATAAAGTCGTTGGGGTTCTTGAATCAGTAGGAAGCTCACTAGGAACAAGCGGAGATAGTACGATTATTGTCCCTCTTAGCACCGGACAGCGTTTAGCTGCTACTACGAATGTTGGGACAACATATGTGAAGGTAGAAAATGAAGATATGATTAATTTCATATCGACCCGAATTGAAAGAACGATGAATTCAATCTTGGGTGATACAGATAGTTATAGCGTATCAAGTCCGAAAGATTTAATGGAAACTGCATCATCTGTCAATGACACGATGACGTTCATGTTAGGTGGCAGTGCAGCAATCTCTCTTATTGTAGGCGGGATTGGTATTATGAACATTATGCTCGTATCAGTTTCAGAACGTACGAAAGAAATAGGTATTAGAAAAGCAATTGGAGCAAAGCGTAAAAATATTCTGCTTCAATTTCTCATCGAAGCAGTTATATTGAGTTCATTCGGTGGAATAATTGGAATAGGAATTGGGGTAATTAGTGCACAAATATTTACGATAGCCACAGGTACAACAATAGCTTATTCCATACCCGTTATGTTGTTATCATTTGTTTTCTCTTTATTTGTTGGAGTTATATTCGGTGTATTTCCAGCGAATAAAGCGTCTAAGCTTGACCCAATTCAAGCGTTACGATATGAATAGAATAAAACATAGTTATAAAGTGCAAGTGTAATAGGCACAGGAACTTTAACAGCGATAAAAATAAAGATAATGAAAGTGAAAAGGTATCCTTCAAGTATTTGAGGATACCTTTTTTAGCTTATTTGGTATAAAAAAAGCATCTAGCAAAAGTACTAGATGCAAATAAAAACACAAGGGAAGAAAAAATTCTTCCCTTTTCCCGTAAGTAATTATATCAAAAAAATTATAAAAAACTAGCTTTATTTTTTATATAATTGATGTGTGAAGCTATGAAATTATAAGATTACACTATTTTTGTAGTGTTTTATTGAAAAAGGAGTTATATAAATGATTAATTTTAAACCGGAGAATTTCAACCAACTATTAAAAGTGACGCTAATTAGTGCGAATAAGTCGTATGATGCGATTAAAGATTATGAGTTTACGGGAGAAGCGGTAGTATTCCGTGTAGACTTCGAATATATTGATGTTGCACTGATGATTGTAGATATGTTAGGAAGATCAGCTTCTAAATTTAACATTTTGCCATATGCCCGTCCTAATACGGATGAAATAGATTATATTCAGTTTCAAGTGTATTCGATTAATGAAGGGAATTTTAAAGAAACGATTGATGTGATGTAAAAAAACTATAATTTTACAAAAATGTATATAGCAACTAATATATAATTAATAAATTCATATAATTGGAGTGATGAGATGCAGCCGTTAGAAAGGGAGATTCATTCTAATATGCTGAAAGTGTGGCGAATTCACGCTTTAATGGGGGCAGCGGTTATATTAGCAGTCGTAATTGCGTATTTCTTTTTTATGATTAACTTTAACTGGTGGGGCTGGTTGTTTGGATTGTTAGTGACAGGAGCAGTTATATACATACCACTCGACTATTTTGTATTTCCAAATTTACGTCAACGTTATTATAGTTACAGATTAAATGAAGAAGAGATTGAGATTCAAAAGGGAATGTTCGTTATAAAACGTGTGCTTATTCCGATGATTCGCGTGCAGCACGTAACGATTGAACAAGGCCCGATTATGAGAAAGTATAATTTAGCAGAATTACATATTTCAACAGCAGCAACTTCTCATAGTATTCCAGGTTTAACGAAAGAAGAAGCAGAGCAGCTAAAAAGACAAATTGGAGAGCTTGCGAAAGTGAGTGATGAGGATGTATAAGAGGCAACATCCGATTACGATTTTATTAGGTATTCGAGTTGCGACTTTGTTGCCTTTTATTTTTCTTGTTTTATTTCGATCAGATGGTCAAGTAAAACCCTGGTATTTATTGCATCTTGTGCTTTTGTTTGTAGTATTCATTATGGTTATTTTTTCATCTGTAAAGTGGTATTTCAAAGTGTACTGGGTTGAAAATAATATTGTACATATAAAGCACGGTGTCTTTGTAAAGAAGGAAAGCTACTTAAATAAAGACCGTGTGCAAAATATTAGTACGTCTTCTAATGTCATTTATCAAATGCTTGGGCTTACGAAATTAAATATAGAAGTAGCGGGCGGCGGTAGTGAGCCGGAAGTGATGCTAGCTGGGATTAGAGAAGATGAAGCGAAGGAACTGATTGCCTTATTAAATAAAAAAAGAAGCGCTGCGAGTGAGGAAGTGCCCATGGCAGAAGAAAGTAAGACGATTTATCAGTTAACGATGAAAGAGATTTTAGTAGCTTCCATTACGTCTGGTAGATTCGGATTAGTGTTTTCTGGATTACTTCTTATTTACACAGAATTTAATCAATTTCTTCCAAAATGGCTTATAAATAAAGTGGAAGCGTATGTGATGGATAACGGTGTATATGAATTAATCGTTATGGCTGCGATTTTAATGGCAATTTCGTGGGTCATTTCAACAGCTGGCTATGCGTTAAAGTATGCGAACTTTAAAATTGAGCGAAACGGAAATGAAGTTCGTATCGTGCAAGGATTGTTTGATAAGAAAGAGTTTGTGTTAAAATTGCACCGCATTCAAGCGATTACTGTGAAAGAAGGAATTCTCCGTCAGCCTTTCGGTTATTGCTCTGTCGAAGTAGAGGTCATTCAAAGTATAGAAGCGGCAGGGAATGAAGTGATGCTACATCCTTTTATGAAGAAGAGAGATGTACAGCAGTTACTCGCATATTTGCAGTTGCCGTATGAAATAGAAGAGGAGATCGTTCATTTACCGAAGGCTGCATTGCGCCGTTACATAATAATGGGCTGGATTATAAGTGCCGTGCTTGCAATGCCGATCATCGGTGCGAGTATATATTTTAAACAAAATATCGCGTTGTTCACTCTGGTACCACTATTTATCGTATTTACGTTACTTGCATATGCTAGGTATACAAGTAGTGGTTATATGATACGAGAAAATCAGTTAGTAATGGTGTACCGAGGCCTTGCGAAATATACAGGAATCATGAGAAGAAGGCATGTTCAAGCAGTAGGATACAGTCAGTCGCATTTTCAAAAGAAAGATGAGTTATGTACAGCTGCCGTATCAGTAGCGGGGCAGAGGTATAAAGTGAAGCACATGCAAAAAGGAGACGCGCTTCGCATATATAATTGGTACAAAGAAAAAGGAAACACCGGTGTATAATGGTGTTTCCTTTTTTGTGTCGTCATTTGTCGATAAGTCGATATATTCGAAAAATCGCTGATATATTTTGAGTTGCGCCGATATATTTCAAAAATCGCTGATATATTTCGAGTTGCGCCGATATAATTTCACGTACTGCCGGTGTTGTACTACTTTTTAATTAAACTAAAACATCAAAAGTAGTCACGAATGACGGACGAGAGAAAATGCTCTTTTGCTGTTCTGCATGTGGATGCGCCTGAGCCTGGGCTTGGGCTTGTCCTTCTGCTTGTGCAGGACGTTTTTTATGAGCGTTTTCGAATGAACGTGATTCTGTCCAGTCTTTAAAGTTTTGCTCCGTTTCCCACATCGTTAAGATGACATATGTATCGTTACTTAATGGGCGTAGAACACGGATTGCTTGGAAGCCAGGTTCGTTTTCGATAAGGCCTGCGCGGTTTTTAAAACGGTTTTCAAATACAGGGCGACCTTCGTCTGTTACAGAAATGTTGTTACAAACGATGTAGCCAGGTTGTCCTTTAAATTCCCCAACAGCGTCTAATACGTCATACTGAAGTGCTGATTCTACAGACTCTTCTGTATTTTCTTTATAAAACATATCTTTTTCGTTATTTTTTGCAGTGAAATGCGCTTGTTCTAGAGGTGTTTCGTATGAAATAATAGCCTTCATTTTAATGCCCCCTTTATGGTTTGTCTCTATTATATCAATTCTCTTAAAAAACTTCGAAGATTATATACATAAAGATACTTCTTTTTCAAATAATAAATGTACCATCATTTGGAAAGAAGGCCGATGTATGAAGAAAGCAAAGTGGACTCTATTGGGCGGGTTAGCAACGTTTGTAGTAGCAATTGTACTTTATAAACTTATTGTGTTAGCTGGTGGCTATATGATGGATGAAAAGCAGCTTGTTTTCCACTCTTCATCACGTATCGTTGACCAGAAAGGAAAAGAAATTACGAAATTATATGTAGAAAATAGAGAACTCGTGCCGATCGAAGAAATTCCAAAGTACGTGCAGCAAGCATTTGTTGCTGTGGAGGATTCTCGTTTTTATGAGCATCAAGGAATTGATTATCCTTCTATATTTCGGGCGCTTTATAAAGACACGTTAGCTGGAGAGAAGGTAGAAGGCGGTAGTACGATTACACAGCAATTAGCTAAAAATGTCTTTTTAACTCGTGAAAAAACATTTACGCGCAAATTGAAAGAAGTCGCAATCTCTCTTCAATTAGAGCAAAAATATACGAAGCAGCAAATTCTTGAAATGTATATGAACCATATTTATTTTGGCCACGGGGCATATGGAATTCAAGCGGCAGCAAAGTTGTATTTTAATAAAAATGTAGAAGATTTAACAGTGGAAGAGGGGGCGATGCTTGCAGGGCTTCCGAAAGCGCCGAATGGCTATTCACCGTACTTATCTCCAGAAAAGAGTAAAGAGCGCCGTGATCTTGTTTTGTCACTAATGCATAAACAAGGCTATTTAACAGCGGAAGATAGTGTTCGTTACCAAGGGAAAACAATCGCTCTTTATAAAAATGCAGACGAACGTGAACTCGCATATATGCCGTATATCGATATGGTTATAGATGAAGCAGCGCGTTTATATGGTTTATCACATCAAGAAGTACTGCGCGGAGGATATACGTTTGTTGTACCGATGGATGAGAAAATTCAAAAGATAGCATATAACCAGTTTCAAGATGCGAGAAATTTCCCTGGTAAAGAAAACGGGGCGCAAGGTGCATTTTTATTAATGGATAACCAAACTGGCGGAATTAAAGCAGCAATTGGCGGAAGAGAGTATGTTCCGAGAGGGCTTAATCGTGTTTTTGCAAAAAGGCAGCCTGGTTCTGTTTTAAAGCCGCTTATCGTATATGGACCAGCACTTGAGACGAAAAAATATAATCCATATTCTTTATTAACGAATGAAAAAAGTTCGTTTGAAGGCTATGAACCTCGAAATTATAATCATGAGTATACGAAAGAGATGACGATGTACGATGCGGTATTAGAATCAGCAAACGTGCCAGCTGTCTCTTTATTAAATGAATTAGGGGTAGAAGAGGGAAAGCAATATTTAGAGAAAGGAAATGTTCATATTGCGGACTCAGGTTTAAGCACGGCACTTGGCGGGCTTAAAAATGGTGTTTCTCCATTTGATCTTGTTAAAATGTACCGCTCTTTTTTAGCAAACGGGAATATTATTGAACCGCACGTTATTGATAAAGTGTTAAATAGACACGGTGCAGTTCTTGGAGAATCATCAAAAGCTGAAACGAAAGTCTTTTCAAAGCAAACGGCATGGTACATGACAAAGATGCTGGAAGGAGTTGTGAAAGAAGGTACGGCGAAAGCTGGTGTATATAATGGAGCTTTAGCTGGAAAGACAGGCACAACTTCATTGCCGAATGATGACCATGGTGCGCGCGATATGTGGTTTGTTGGATATACACCGAATTTAGTAGGTGCAGTTTGGATTGGTTATGACCGCACCGATAAGGAGCATCAATTACAAGATGGAAATGCATCTGCAACGATGTTATTTAAAAAGATTTTAACGAAAGCAAACATACAAGATAAAGCGAGTTTTCATAGGCCAAAAGGTGTTGAAACAATTGGACTGCCAATTCGTTTAGATAAGATTAAAAACGTGGAAGCAAAACTAGCATTTAGTCCTTTCGGTTTATTTGCGATGAAACTAAGTTGGACGCCGCTTCCTGATGAGCGAATTATGTACCGGATTTATAAAGTTGAAAAAGGAATTCATACTCACGTTGGGACGGTAAAAGGAGCTGGGAAATATGAGGAAAAGTTTATTAACATATTCTCAAAACCGAGTTTTTACGTTGTGCCATTTAACACACAAACGAACCGCGAGGGAGAAAAGTCAAAAGTAGCTAAACCGTAGTTTTTCTCTGTGCTATAATAAGAATGTTGTGAAAATAGTAAGCGGTTTTACGAACATTTGTGTCAATTTAATGAACAACGTACATAATGTTATGCATTTTGTTTTTACAAGCTGTATAGTAAAAAAAGATAAATATCGGAATAGAGAATATTTAAAGAAAAAGCGTTGGTAAGGAAGGGAGCTAGGGTCTTGGTAAGAACTATAAATGAGACATTTTTAAAAGCATGTAGGGGGGAACGTACAGAGTATGTACCAGCATGGTATATGCGTCAAGCAGGTCGTTCACAGCCGGAATATAGAAAGATAAAAGAGAAATATTCTTTATTTGAAATTACACATAATCCAGAATTATGCGCTTATGTTACAAAGTTGCCAGTTGATCAATATAACGTAGACGCAGCAATTCTTTATAAAGATATTATGTCACCACTACCTGCAATTGGTGTTGATGTGGAAATTAAATCTGGTATTGGCCCAGTAATTGATAATCCAATCCGTTCTTTACAAGATGTAGAAAAATTAGGGGAAATCAATCCAGAAGATGACGTACCTTACATACTAGATACAATTCGTTTATTAACGACAGAAATGTTAGATGTACCGTTAATCGGTTTTTCAGGAGCTCCATTTACGTTAGCGAGCTATATGATTGAAGGCGGTCCTTCTCGTAACTACCATAATACGAAAGCGTTCATGTATGCAGAGCCGAAAGCTTGGTTCGTATTAATGGATAAGCTTGCAGATATGGTTATTACATATTTAAAAGCGCAAATTAACGCAGGAGCAAAAGCTGTTCAAATTTTCGATTCTTGGGTTGGAACAGTAAATGTAGCGGATTACCGTATATTTATTAAACCAGCGATGGAGCGTATTTTTGCAGAAGTTCGTAAGGTGGGTGTTCCAATGATTATGCACGGCGTAGGTGCTGCACATTTAGTAAATGAATGGCACGACTTACCTCTTGATGTAGTAGGTTTAGATTGGCGCTTACCGATTGAAGAAGCACGCGCACGTGGCGTTCATAAGGCGGTACAAGGAAATATGGATCCTTCGTTCTTACTAGCACCATGGTCTGTTATTGAAGAACATGTAAAAGGTATTTTAGATCAAGGGATGAAAGAGCCAGGTTATATCTTTAATTTAGGTCACGGTGTATTCCCAGAAGTAAATCCAGATACATTAAAACGCTTAACTACATTTATTCATGAGTACTCTAAAGAACAGTTAGCGAAGTAAAGGAGATTGGCTGTATGAAAAAGAAAATTGGTTTGCTTGTAATGGCATACGGAACGCCATATAAAGAAGAAGATATTGAACGTTACTATACACATATTCGCAGAGGAAGAAAGCCAAGTCCTGAAATGCTAGAAGATTTAACAGAGCGTTACCGTGCAATTGGTGGTATTTCTCCTTTAGCTACTATTACATTAGAGCAAGCTAAAAAGTTAGAGACGCGTTTAAATGAAGTGCAAGATGAAGTAGAGTACCACATGTATCTTGGCTTAAAACATATCGAACCGTTCATTGAAGATGCAGTACAAGCTATGCATAAAGATGGAATAGAAGATGCAATTGCACTCGTTCTTGCCCCTCATTATTCTACTTTTAGTGTGAAGTCGTATGTAGGACGAGCGCAAGAAGAAGCAGAAAAACTTGGAAACTTAACAATTCACGGCATCGATAGCTGGTATAAAGAACCGAAATTTATTCAGTATTGGGTCGATGCAGTGAAAGGTATATATAACGGTATGCCAGAAGCAGAACGTGAAAAAGCTGTGTTAATCGTATCTGCACATAGCTTACCAGAAAAAATCATCGCACTGGGCGATCCGTATCCAGATCAACTAAATGAAACAGCGGACTATATTGCAAGAGGTGCTGAAGTAGCAAACTATGCAGTTGGCTGGCAAAGTGCCGGAAATACGCCAGATCCTTGGATTGGTCCAGATGTACAAGATTTAACGAGAGAACTAAATGAAAAGTACGGCTATACTTCATTCGTATATGCACCAGTTGGATTTGTTGCGGAACATTTAGAAGTTTTATATGACAATGACTTTGAGTGTAAAGTTGTAACGGATGAAATTGGGGCAAAATATTATCGTCCAGAAATGCCAAACGCATCGGACGCATTTATTGACTGTTTAGCAGATGTTGTAGTAAAGAAAAAAGAATCTGTAATGTAAGTAGAAAGGGGGAGCTTACTTGAGGAAAAAAGTTGTGATCATCGGCGGTGGCATCACAGGATTAACAACAATGTATAACTTACAAAAAGAAATTCGCGAAAAAAACTTGCCGATAGATACATTGCTTATAGAAGCGTCTGGTAAACTTGGCGGGAAAATTCAAACCGTTCAAAAAGATGGATTTACAATTGAACGTGGTCCTGATTCTTTCTTAGCAAGAAAAGAGAGTGCAGCTAAATTAGTGAAAGAATTAGGACTTGGCGATGAACTTGTAAATAATAAGGCAGGTCAATCATTTATCCTTGTAAATAATCGGTTACATAAAATGCCGAGCGGATCAATGATGGGAATTCCAACGCAAATTACGCCGTTTCTATTTTCCGGATTGTTCTCCCCAATTGGTAAATTAAGAGCTGGTTTTGACTTATTAATGCCAAGGTCAAAACCAGTTTCTGACCAATCACTCGGGCAGTTTTTCAGACATCGCCTCGGGAATGAAGTCGTTGAAAATTTAATTGAGCCATTATTATCTGGTATTTATGCAGGGGATATTGATGAAATGAGTTTAATGTCAACATTCCCTCAAATTTATCAAATCGAACAGGAGCACCGTAGTATTTCACTCGGTATGCGTGCGCTCGCTCCGAAGCAAGAGAAGGCTGAAGTGAAAAAAGGAATCTTTAAAACTGTGAAAACCGGTTTAGAATCTATAGTAGAATCTCTTGAAGTGAAGATTCTTAATGACATGGTAATAAAAGGAACGCGTATTGAGAAAGTTGCAAAACTTGGTGATGGCTATACGATTGCTCTTAGTAACGGAAAAGAACTAGAAGCAGATGCGATTGTAGTCGCAGCGCCGCATAAAGTGTTACCATCTATGTTTGCGCAATATAAACAGTTTCGTTTCTTCCGTAACATTCCATCTACATCCGTTGCGAATGTGGCACTTGCTTTCCCGAAGTCTGCCATTCAGCGCGATATTGATGGTACTGGATTTGTCGTATCAAGAAATAGTGATTACACGATTACGGCGTGTACGTGGACACATAAAAAATGGCCACATACAACGCCAGAAGGAAAAGCACTCCTTCGCTGTTACGTCGGACGTCCAGGTGATGAAGCGATTGTCGAACAAACGGACGAAGAAATTGTGCAGCTTGTATTAGAGGATTTACAAAAGACAATGGATATTACAGAGGATCCAGAGTTTACAATGGTAAGCCGCTGGAAAGAAGCGATGCCTCAATATACAGTAGGCCATAAAGAACGAATGAAGAAGCTCACAACATTTATGGAGAGTGAGTTGCCAGGTGTGTATTTGGCAGGTAGTTCTTACGCTGGTTCTGGTCTTCCGGACTGTATTGAACAAGGTGAGAGAGCTGCAAAGTGTGTGCTAACTCATTTAGAGAAAGTAATGGAGACTGAATTAGTCGCAAATTAAAATACTTCAAACAAACCGCCTTCAATTATATTGAAGGCGGTTTGTTTATTGGATAAAATACCTGTTAGTTAATAAACCTATATAAGTTATTTTGTGTTATAGTTTGAAAACTTGTAAATTAAATAAATTTTGTGTAAAACTTGTCGGAATATAGTTCTATATAACGAATCATTTGTTATGATAGACATGCTGAGAAAATATGAATTAGGGAGAGGAAAATGACTGTGAAGAAACTGTTAAGTGTCTTTTTATCATTCATACTATTGCTTTCATTTACTGGAACTTTAGCGCAGGCGGAAGAAAATACTTCTATGTCGGTAGAAAAAGCAATTCAAGTATTCAAGCAGCAAGGGAAAACGAAGGGGATAGTGGAAGGATATATCGTTGGATATACGCAAAGTCCTTCTAAATACACGAAGGATCCGGCTAAGTTTGACGACACAAATGTGGCAATTGCCGATTCGCCAAACGAAACGAATCCAGACAAAATCATGCCTGTTCAGTTGCCAAAAGGCGATGTGAGATTGGCTGTAAACGTGAAAGATCACCCTGAAAATATCGGAAAGAAAGTTCAGCTAACAGGGACGCTTGAATTATATTTTAGTAGCCCAGGCTTAAAATCAGTAACAGCTCATAAGTTTCAAGGGGAAGGACAGAACCGTGTTAGCGATGTAGTAGCTTCGCCTGGTGGCGGGGAAGTTGCTAAAGGAACAGCGGTAACATTAACAACGAGCACAAAAGGAGCAACAATCTACTATACGTTAGATGGTTCTAATCCTACAAACAAAAGTGTTCGTTATAACGGACAAATTGTAGTGAATGAAAATAGTGTAGTGAAAGCAATCGCAGAGAAAGAAGGGTTTACTTCTTCGGCGATTTCAACATTTTCATTTATTATCGTAAACAATGAACCAGTTCGTATTCATGATATTCAAGGGAAATCACATATTTCTCCTTACAATGGGAAGAAAGTATACAATGTGGAAGGCGTTGTAACAGCGCTTGATAAAAATGGCTTTTATATAGAAGACAATCAGCCAGATAATGACCCAGCTACGTCAGAAGGTATTTACGTATACAAAAAAGATGCGAATGTAGCGGTAGGAGATCTTATTCAAGTTGATGGAGAAGTAGAAGAATATGTTGGACCTGGATATGCAGAGCGATTTGAAACAGACTTAACGACGACGGAAATTAAGGCGAGTCGCATTGCTGTAATCGCAAAAGATCAACCTTTACCAGCACCGATTGTATTAGGAGAAAACGGTGTGAAAATCCCTGATCAAATTATCGATAATGATGCATTCGGTTTATTTGATCCAAATGAAGATGCAATCGATTTTTATGAAAGTGTAGAAGGTATGCGCGTTACGATGCCAACGCCAAAAATTATCGCTCCGCAGAAAAACGGTAATTTATATGTAACAGTAAAAAATGGCGGAGATAAAGTAGTAACGAAATATGGTACACCGCTTTTAGATGAAAACCAATTAAACCCTGAACGTCTTTCTGTAAAGGTACCTCGTGATTATGTCGCGAAAGTAGGCGATACGTTCACTGGAGATATAACGGGAGTAGTAGGATATGACTACGGTTCATACCGCATTTCGCCAGTAACGGAACTACCATCTGCAGTAGACGGTGGATTTAAGCAAGTAGGGGCAAATATTCAGCCGCGTCTTGATAAGTTAACAGTTGCTACATATAACATTGAAAACTTCTCAGCGAACAAAAAAGAAACAACGGACGAAAAAGTAAAAGCGTTAGCTTATTCTATTAAATATAACTTAAAAATGCCTGATATTATCGGTGTACAAGAGATGCAAGATAATAATGGAGCAATCAATGACGGTACAACAGATGCATCTTTAAGTGCAAAACGTATTATTGATGCTGTATTAGGAATTCGTGGACCGAAGTATGAGTATGTAGAAATTGCGCCAAGCAACAATCAAGACGGGGGGGCACCTGGAGCTAATATCCGTGTCGGTTTCTTCTATAACCCATCACGTGTAAAATTGGCAGCAGTACCGAAGTTACTTGATAAAAATGTTGTTCGTATTGGAGACGAAAATCCTTTATTTGAAAGTACACGTAAACCGTTAGCGGCAGAATTTACGTTCCAAGGACAAAACATCGTTGTCGTTGCAAATCATTTAAACTCAAAACTAGGTGATGCAACGCCATTTGGAAAAGTGCAGCCGCTTGTATTAAAGAGTGAAGAAAAACGAGTTCAATTAGCACAAGAAGTGAATCAATTCGTACAAGGTATTCAGAAAAAGAATACGAATGCACCAGTTGTTGTATTAGGTGATATGAACGATTTCGAGTTCTCTAAACCACTAGCAGCACTGCAAGGAACGATATTAAAAGATATGTTAAACACAGTGCCGAAAGAGAATCGCTACACGTACATTCATGAAGGTAACGCACAAGTGTTAGATCATATTTTAGTAACAAATAACATCGCACCACACACAATTGTAGACCCAGTACACTTAAACTCAAACATTATGAAAGAACATGGACGTGTAAGTGACCACGACCCAGTACTGGCTCAAATTGATTTGAAGAAGGCTTCTTAAAGTAGGGGAACGCTTAGGTAACTAAGCGTTCTTTTTAGGCTGCATAATGAAATACCCCCAATTGCTAATGTTATATGCTTATTTAGTAAAAAGGTAGCCAAATAAGAGAACAGAGCTAATAAGTAAAATATTCAAAAGAGTGACCACTAAAGCTATAATAGGTAACACTTTCTTTTCAGAAGGACTAATAAATGAAATGATAGCCATTATTATAGATAAAATGGTTCCGCATAATATTGCGTACGTCATAGGAGTAATTGTATTGGGACCAAATCGATCTAAGACAGGAACAAGTGAAACCATTAAAATAGTACTGAATAGGCTAAAGGTTAAAAACATATAACTTTTCCAAGTATGAATTTTAGGTTGCATGATCAACACGCCCCTTTCCGAGGTAATGTGGACTATTTATGTTTATCCATATGCAAATCATAACTGGAAAAATATTTTTATAATATTGTAAATTTTTAACTCGGTTTAAATTGTTGATCATTTTATTTGAAAAAGAGAATATAATTAATTACTCGAGATTATATATAGATACCCCTTTTTATAAAATTCATGATAAAATTAATTGAATATTTAGTTTTTAAGGAGGGTCAGCGATGCAAGCGCGAATAAATGGGAAATTAATGAATCAGCTTGCAATTTTTTTTAGTACGATCGTCATGCTTCAGTTTGTAGCCGATATAACAGGGCTTACCCAGAATTTAGATAGTATGTATTACTTAATAAATACAGCAACTTCCTATATAACGTTTAGTTTGGCGGTTATTTTTACTTTAGTAGGTGCAAGAAGAGAATTAAGTAAATATGCAATTATTTCATTATGTTTAGTGGTAGCTATTAAAGCAATTTATTTTGCGGCGGTTGTTATTTTGTGGGGATTGGCTGGTACGCCGTAAAAGAATAGGTGATTAGATGAGTAGTGAAAGTATGCATTTGATACATGTAAACGAATAAGAGCGTAATTCCCATCTCACATAGGGAATTACGCTCTTATTCGTTTTAATCACTTAGTCTGAAATTGCTTGAAAAGCTTTTCTACACCGATCTCGTTTTTGAAGTCTTCTCATATATCTTTTTTTATCCCGTTGTAATCCTTTTATGTACATGAATAAGCTGACAAGGAAGAAAAATGTACATTGTAAAATGTATGGTGACATCCCGTGTAATGGTTGTTTCGGATCATATAAGTGAATAGGTGCTCCGCCTACTGTAGGGAATAGTGTATTTAGTAGGACGAAAGGAATGGAAGTAACTACAAATGGAAATAGAAGTGCCATGTAATCCTTTTGTGACCATGTGGACGCTGCTAAACCTAAGAGGGCCATTAAACCAGCGAATAAAAAATTAATCCCAATATATAGATAAATATAAGTGATGGGAGAAGAGAAATATAACTCTGCGAACATTCCGTTGCCGTTTATCATGCTAGTACCAACGGTGGGATCTCCATTTGGAATTGTTAATTTGCAAAGTAATAAAGAAAGAATGAACGGTAAAGTATAAAGAAATCCACCGCAGAAAAATGTAACGATATACTTCGTAAAGGAATACGAGAATAGGGAAATTTCCTTACTTATAAAAGATTTGAAACCATCGGATTTATCGGAATTGTAACTTGTACTAAATGGTAAACTTGCAATAACAGGAAGTAATAATAAATAAACATCCATTTCATTATCACGAAACCCGATCCATTTAAAAGCAGTTGCCATAGTCTCGTTCGTTGCGCCTCCTAAATAACGAATTACATAATAATAATGATAAATAGAAATAAGAACTAATCCACTAAACATAATAATTAAAGAAACACGATTACAAAAAGCTTGCTTTATATTTAAACGAAGTGCACGCATCATGACTGAAAAAGCCTCCACTATTTTTATAAATCTGTCTACTTTCTATATTACTATTAATTGTAAGGATTTTCTTGTTTTTTTATTTGATTATTTGAAGAAGGAGAATTTTGTTGTTGTGAAGTAAGGTTTAACTGTAAAGAGATAAAAGCTATTTTCTAAAATATGGTTGACAATTAAGTATTACATTTGTAATCTTAATAATAGATTACAAATGTAATACTTAGGAGTGAAACATACGATGACAAATCAGTTACCTAAAATATCTGAAGCGGAATTAGAAATTATGAAAGTACTTTGGTCGAACTCTCCACAAACAGCGAATGAAATTATAGAAGAACTGGAAGATGCAATGGACTGGAAACCGAAAACGATCCGTACATTAATTAATCGGTTAGTACAAAAGGAAGCTGTTTCTTACCATCAAGATAAAGGGCGTATGTACGCGTATTATCCGTTAGTATCACAAGATAATTATTTACAAGTTGAAACGAAATCTTTACTAAAGCGTTTTTGCGGCGCGGCGTTTAAACCATTACTTGTTAATTTCTTAAAAGAGGAGAAATTATCTTCAGAAGATATTAATGAACTAAAACGTATTTTAGATGAGAAGACAGAGGAGAATAAGAGGAAGGATCGATAAAAATGATAGACATGCTTATAAATGTATACCTTCCTCATTTTTTTGATTGGCTTATAGAAACGTCACTTATGGCTAGCATATTAGTTGGTTTTATTTTATGTATAAAAATTTTATTTAGAAATAAATTAACGCCCAGGTGGCAATATATGCTGTGGATTGTATTAATGATTAGACTTCTTTTACCATGGTCACCAGATAGCTCGTATAGCATTTATTCATTACTTTCCTATAGTTCTAGTGTATCGGAAGTTATTCCAAAAAATATGCCGTCTACTGAGAGTAAAGTGAACATAGAAAGCGACCGTAAAGTGGAATTGGAAGCAAATTCTGAAACTATGACAAAAAATAATGAACTTGAAGTAAACGCGAGTGCGGGACAACAGCCTCCATTTTCTTTATACAAACTTGCTCTATATGTTTGGCTAGCTGGAGTAATCGTATTAGCAGCCATCACGTTTATTACAAATAGACGTTTATATTCGTACATAAAGAAACAACCGGATATTACGGATGAACAGGTCGTTACAGTGTTTAATCGCTGTAAGCAGACTATGAAAATGAAGAAGGCAGTTTCATTGCATCTAGCAGGGAAAATATCAAGCCCAACTATTTTCAGTTTCTTCCGTCCGAAAGTATTACTATCAAAAAAACATATGAAAGTATTAAATGAGCAACAATTACAATATGTCTTTTACCATGAGTTAGCTCATATTAAGAGAAAAGATGTAGCTGTAAATTGGATTATGTACAGTTTAATCTTATTAAATTGGTTCAATCCGATTCTTTGGTACGCCTATTTTTGTATGCGAGAAGATCAAGAATTAGCCTGTGATGCATATGCACTTACTTTTATAGATAAAGAGGAGCAAATTGCGTACGGTCATACAATTATTACTCTTTTAGAACATTATTCCTATCAAGCACCAAGCCTAGCAAATTTAAGTAGAAATAAACGAACACTAAAAAGGAGAATCGTTATGATTAAAAAGTTCCAAAAGAAATCGTATCGTCTTTCTTTACTTGGAGTGATTGCGATAGTTGCTATAGCAGGTGGATTCTTATTAAATGCAAGGATAACTGAGGGAGATGAAAGACCGGAAGAAAAGATTGTAGAAAAAAAGCAATCTAAAGCGGCTTTTGAGAAAGCGATAGAAACAGTATTAGGTACACCGGAGAATGCAAGTAGAGAATGGGGGATGTCAATAAAGTCATATAAAAGGAATACAGATTTTTTATATTTAGCAGAAAAGAATTTTACAAAAGAAGAATTTGATGAGTATGTTCAATTCTTTAAGGAAGCACAAGAAATTCGTAAAAAAGCAATGGTTAAGAAAAATGTGCCTGAGAATTATGATGGAGATACAAAGGAATTTAAACCTGAACGCTTGAAGAAAGTTGATCAAGAAAGACTAGCTACTATTGAGAAGAAATTAAAACCGCTTGGAGATAAGCTGGAGAAGTCTTTAACATATACTATAGAAGAAGCGAAAAATCATGTACCATTTCAAATTAAGCAGCCGACTTATATAACTGAAGGTTATGAGTTAAAGAGAGAATGGGCTGACTCATATTTTGGAAGAGATGTAGAATTAGTTATTAAATCAGAATATACAAAAGGGAAATATGGTTTTACAATTTATCAGTCAAGGATGTATGCAGGTGGTAATAAGGATCCACTACACTATATGATGCCTGGAGAAGATAATCTAGAAAGTTATAGTTTAGACGGGAAAGGAATGGTCTATAATAAATCTTCTCATGGAGAGGGTAAGTTAAGAGGCCTCAAAATGTTTGTACCCAAACAAGGCAAGAATAGTGAGTATCAAATTGTCATAGTGAATGATATTTTTACAAGAGATACAAAGATATACGAAGAGATAATCGATGATGAGCTAACTAAGAAAGAGATGGAGAAAATATTACTTTCTATGTCAAAATAAAAGACAGTGTTCTTAAAGTTTTGGTTTTAAGAACACTGTCTATTTAATTAGATTTCTAGTGTGATCTAGCCAGCAATTATTATGAATATATTCTAGCTTTCCATACAAGTATACTTTTTGATACACTATGGACAGTGTTATATAACTTGACTGGAATTTTTTATACTGGAAATAATAAAAAAGAGAACTTGTATACAATGTAAGCGTGTGGTAATATCAAGTATGTACTGATTGACTATATTATCCAATTGGTCATTTTTGGAGGTGATGATGTGGCGATAGATCGAAAACGTTCTATTATTGAAGCTGCAACAAAGTCTTTTTCAGCATTCGGTTATAAGGCGACGACGATGGATCAAGTTGCGAAGTTAGCGAATGTAGGAAAAGGAACAATTTATACTTTTTTCAAAAATAAAGAAGAACTATTTGGCGAAATTATTTCTAATTTAATTACAGAAATGAGGCAAGTTGCAAAAGATGCAATTCGTTCAGATATTTCATTTTTTGAAAATGTACATAGAGCATTATATAGCATCTTAGAATTTAGAAAAGAACATCAGCTCATGATTAAATTAATTCAAGAAGAGCGCGATATGGGAACGAAAGAAGTACAAGAAGTGATGCAACAAGTAGATGTGGAAATTGTTTCTGTCATTCAATCTTATTTAGAGATTGCAATTGAAAAAGGTGAAATTAGCAAATGTGATCCAGAAATTACAGCATTTATTATGCTACGCCTATACGTATCGCTTATTTTTGATTGGGAAAAAAATCATGAACCGCTAGAAAAAGAAAAAATCGCAGAATTATTTGAACTTTATTTATTAAAAGGATTGTCAAACTAAGATAATCCTTTTATTATTATAAAAAATGACTGATTGAACAAAATGGTCATAAGTTTAATTGAGGGGGGAATAGAGAAAGAAATTTCATAATGAGGAAAAGTTGCATAGTATAAATTTGGGGATGAGGCATATGTATGAACAGAATATAGCCTTTTTGTTTGCATAAAAATGACCGAATATTGATTTTGGTCATTTTTAAAAAGGGGGATAAATTATGAAATGGCATAAGTTGCTTAGCAAAGAATTTGCAGAGATTATAAAAAGTAAAAAAATATTAATCCCAATCATTGCGGTTTTATTTGTACCGATTTTATATGCGGGTATGTTTTTATGGGCTTTTTGGGATCCGTATGAACAGCTAGATGACTTACCAGTTGCAGTAGTCAATTTAGATAAAGGTGCAGAACTTGATGGGAAACCAATTGAGGTCGGAAAAGGGCTCGTTGATAACTTAAAAGATAATAAAAGTTTTAAATGGGAATTTGTAAGTGAAAAAGAAGCGAAAGAGGGAATGGAAGGCAGAAAGTATTACATGTTAGTACGTATTCCAGATGACTTCTCAAGTAACGCTACAACGTTATTAAAAGACAATCCGAAACCATTGAACTTAGAATATATTCCAAATGAAAGTTTGAACTTCTTATCTTCACAAATTGGCGGAACAGCCATTGAAAAAATTAAAAGTGAAGTATCAAGCACGTTAACGAAAACATATGCAGAAAAAATGTTTGATTCCATTAAAGATGTCTCAAAAGGATTAGCAGATGGAGCGGATGGAGCAAATAAGTTACATGATGGAGCTAGTGAGTTGCATGATGGATCAAGTAAAGTGACGGATGGACTCCATACACTTCAAGGGAAGTCTGGAGAAATGAAAGATGGAGTTCAGAAATTAGCAGATGGATCTAGTAAATTATTAGATGGGTCCGGAAAAGTAACAGATGGTTTAAATACATTAAATAGTAAAACAGGCGAAATACAAACGGGTATAGGTAGATTACAAGATGGATCCGAGAAAGTAACAGCAGGTTTAAATACGTTAAATAGTAAAACAGGTGAGATGCAGACAGGTATAGGGAAATTACAAGATGGATCTCAGAAAGTAACAGTAGGTTTAAATACATTAGTAAGTAAAACAGGTGAATTAAAAACAGGAACGAATGAATTATCAACCGGTATGGAAAAACTTGCTGGCGGACAAAGTGAATTAGAAGGATATTCTCAAAACATTGAAAAGGGTTTGCAAGAGTTAAATAGTACAGTGAAAAATTTAGGGGAAATGCAGTCGAAAGTTCCTACTATATTAAATACGTTAAATGAGAAAATAGATGGAGCTGGAGAAAATGTAAGTCAGTTAAATGAATTCACTCAATCAACAGCAGGAGATGCAAAAACTGCAGCGCAAGATGTAGCTAATTTGCAAAAGCAAATCGAGAGTTTACCAAAAGAATATCAAGAGCAGCTACAACCATATATAGCAAATGCGGCAAAAAGTACAGCGACAGTTCAGCAGAAAGCCATTGGAGTAGCAGGTGGAACAAATAAATTAAATGAAGAAGTAAAACAATTAAAAGCTGGAATAAATCAAACAACAGGTGATGCGCAAAACAAACTACCGGATACAGCGGGATTGCAATCTTTAACGGATGGTATTGAGAAATTAGCCAGTGGACAAAAAGGATTTGTTGAAAATTTTCAAGGATTTGGTAAGAAGTTAAATGCTGCTAAAGACGGAGCATTTAAATTTAAAAACGAATCCGGTCAATTAATTGATGCGATAAATCAATTAGCAGATGGCTCGGGTAAAGTAACAGGTGGCTTAGACACATTATTTGCAGGAGCAAATCAAATGGCAGGTGGTGTAAATCAGTTAGTAGATGGTTCAAGCAAAGTGACAGGCGGTTTAGGTACATTATCAGTAGGAACAAACCAAATGATAGGTGGCGTAAATCAATTAGCAGATGGATCAGGGCAAGTAACAACTGGCTTAGGTACTCTAGATGGTGGGCTAAATAAAATGTCCACTGGCTCAACCCAGCTAATCGACGGAGTAAATAAACTAACAGACGGATCCGGAAAAGTGACAGATGGACTCGTAAAAGTAAATGATGGTTCAGGTGAACTGGCTGAGAAACTTGGTGAAGGAGCAGAAAAAACAGGTGAAGTAAAAGGAACGGATAAAACGTATGATATGTTTGCAAACCCTGTAAAAGTGAAGACGGAGAAAATGGCGGAAGTTCCAAACTACGGAACAGGATTCACACCATATTTCTTATCACTCGGTTTATTCGTTGGGGCATTACTATTATCTATCGTATACCCATTACGCGATACAGTTGGCGTTCCGAAATCAGGATTCAGCTGGTTTATTAGTAAGTTCGGCGTTTTACTATCAGTCGGTATTATTCAAGCAATAGTAGCAGATGTCATATTACTGTTCTGGTTAGGTGTAGAAGTACAAAGTATTCCATACTTCATACTCTTTAGTATTGTTACGAGTTTAGCGTTTATTTCATTAATTCAATGTTTAGTAACAGCATTTGGTGATGCAGGGCGTTTCATCGCCATCATAACATTAATTATTCAGCTTACAACAAGCGCTGGAACATTCCCGCTAGAATTGATTCCGAAGTTTTTACAACCATTTAATGCTTGGCTACCGATGACATACTCTGTATCAGGATTTAAAGCAGTCGTATCAAGCGGTGATTTTAACTTTATGTGGCAAAACATTGGAATGCTCATGATCTTTATTGTTGTATTATCAATTGGAACAATCGCTTCCTTAACTTTGATGCACAAACGACAATTTAAAAATATTGCTGACAATCAATCGATTGAAGCTTAGAAAAAAGCACCTTTTTGGTGCTTTTTTTATTTTAGTGCAGAGCATCTTTTCTGTCGTTCGTATACAAATGTTTTCCAAAGCTCTAGAAACGAAAGAAAAGGAATTACAACAATTTACAGAGAAACATAAAATAGAGGAGTTGATATGATGAAAGGAAATCTAACTTATTATTTTATCTTATATCCGCTAATTTTCTTTCTTGTTTTCGCCCTTTCACCTATCTTGTTTCATAAAGAAGAATATACAAGTATGAAAGATACACTGGGAATACTTTTATTCTACTATGTGTTAATTAGTGGATATTACATTATTGATGTTGTAAGCGAAAGAATAAAGAAAAACGATAAAGAAAAAAGTGAAATTTTATTATAGAAAAACTGATGGAGGATAAAAAAATGACTGAAAACGAAATGAAATTCCGGGATACAACCATTCGTAACTTTTTCGATAAAGAGGACCGCTTAAAATCGATTCCAGGTCAAAAGAAGAAAAAACTAGTATTGTTAGAGCATTTAGTTAGCAAGTTACATGCAGAGAATCAGTATACGGAAAAAGAAATTAATACATTCATAAAACAATATCACGAGGACTTTTGTACGATTAGACGAGAATTCATAGTGCATGGATTTATGGATCGTGAGGATAATATGTACCATATAAATGGGAGGGAAGCTTGGACGAAGTGGGAGGAGTTAAAATAATGAATCAGTGGGATCCCCACTGATTATGAGTCCGTGCTAGTTGTGCAGTTTCTTTGTAGTAAGTCTATGAACTCTTCAACATTTGAACTTGTAATGTATCCAAGCGTTATATATTCATCTTCATAGTAAAATATTATTTTTTTGTCAAAGATTCTTCTCTTCGTTTCTATAGATACAATTTTTTTATACTCAAATTCGGCGATTAATGTATTTTTATATTGGCTAAAAAAGAGAAGTCTTCTATTAGTAGCCAGTAGCATGCCTGGGTAGGGGACTTTATGCGTATTTATATAGTCAGTAAGTGAACATTTTAAAGTGGATAAAATTTTTTCTTCATTATGTAATAGTTGTTTTGCAGCTGTTAAAATTGGATTCATTGTATTCATTCCTTTTATTTAGATGTATAAATATTGTATCAAAAGTGAAAAGATTCTCAATATGTAATGTTGCATATTGAGAGTTTGGGTTTAATGGCTCCAGTCTTATTTTTTAAGAAAAGGTACGAGGTGATTCAGTGATACGATTAGCAAAAGAGGTCGATGCGGAATCAATTATGGATATTAGAAAAGAAATTATATTATCGGAGACTACTACAAAATTTTTTATAGTATCTCCAAATAAATTACCAAATGACATTGATGCAGAAAGAGAAAAGATACGGAAAAGCAATGAAAAAGGTAATCTTTATATAGCTTATGAAGTAGATAGTAAGGTGGTTGGCTTTTTACTTTTCAATCGATATGAACTAGAACGCTTACGACATGCAGGCACAATGGGAATGGGGATTAGGGAGGCGTACTGTAATCAAGGCATTGGTACGAAGCTAATTGAATTTCTTATTAGTTGGGCTAAAAGGCAGAAAGGTTTAGAGAAAATTTGCTTAGGCGTAGTTTCTATTAATGATAGGGCGATTAAGGTGTATAAACGTATGGGATTTGTAGAAGAAGGAAGACAGAGAAAGCAAATTAAATATGAAGATGGATTGTATGGAGATGACGTATTGATGGGGTTTTATATTGAATAAAAAAGAGAAGTCTTCCATTAATAGCATGCTGGAATACGGGATTTTATGAGTAATCGTATAGTCAGTGAACATTTTAGTGAAGAGACCGCCAATATTGGCAGTCTCTTTTTAGTGGCAATGTCTACACTGAGCGAACCTTAAGTTCCAGCCGATCTTTCTGACGAAGATGATGTGAAAAATGCATAGAAATAAGCTGGAACCATTCTGTTGCATTTAAGTAACCAAGCCCAGGGTGTTCGACTTTACAATTATTTGAAATAGAAGTAAGTGTTGCTTCGGTATTTTTTACAATTGTAATTAATTCTAGAAATTGTTTCTGCACTTCTTCTTTGTTAGTTGGATTTTCAGGTGTATATCCTGGATGACCTGGCACTTTGATTTGTATGTCCGGGAAAGCCCCCAGTATATATACTTTTTCACCCATATCGGTTTTTTTGTTAGTTACTGAGGGTGTTTCAGTTTTACATTTCGCGATTGCATTTAATTGCATGTATGTGGAGGCAACTAAATGATTATACATTTGACCGAGGGACCATTCCTCACTAGAAGGCTTCATCCTAAATTGTTCTATAGAGTATTTTTCTAACTCCTCTATGTAATACTTTGCTAACTCCTCGAATTTCTTCATCTTGCTAACTCCTTTTTATGAAAATGTATTTGTTAATACCTACTATAAAGGAGGGCTGCTGACAACATTATGTCAGTAGTGAAATAAAAAAATTAAAGATGTAACATTTTTTTTGCTTCATCACGGATTTTCTCAGAAAGAATTTTTGGCTCTAGTACTTGCACTTGGCTTCCCCAGCTTAATACCCATTGAAATACTTCGTCTATGCTTCTTGATTTCAAAAAGATGTGAAAACCATTATCTTTATGCTCGTATGAATCTATAAAAAAGTATCGTGATTCAATAATTTTATGCGCAATGTGGGCTGGGAATAATAAATGGATTGTAACAGTACGATTGTTTTCAGGTTGATAGTCTTGTAAAGAAAAGTCCTTCGGTTTTGTAAAAAATTCTTGTTCTTGCTGTAATGTATCCATACGGTCTAAGCGAAAATTACGTATTTGTTTTCGCAGTAAACAATGAGCAACGATATACCAAATTCCTGAAATGTTGACTAAACCGTAAGGATGAACGGTACGTTTTATTTTTGTAGTTTCTCTCGGTTTACGATATGAAAAAGAGATAGATTGCTCTCTTTGAATAGCTTCTTGTAACAAGAAAAGTTGGCTCTCTAGTTTTTCTTGCTCGGCTTGCTGGTTTGAAAATATAGGAGAAAGGAAACGGAAAGTTCCTCGCAAGCCCTCAATTTTCTTTTGTTGATCAGTAGGGAGGACTATCTCAAGTTTCTCTTTTGCTGATTGCGCATGTACAGAAAAAGAAGAGGTGAAAGCTTTCTCAATATAATCACCGCCCAATAAAAGAGTAACGGCCTCTTCTGGCGTAAGCTGAATGGGTGGTAAGAAATAACCATCCATTAATGAATAGCCGTGACCAGGCATTGAAAAAATGGGAACGCCGGATTCGCTGAGTGCGTCCATATCTCGATAAATAGTGCGTATACTTGTCTCAAATTTTTCAGCTAAGCTTTGTGCTGTGACAGTTTGTTTTCTTTGTAATTCAATTAATATAGCTAATAAACGATCCGTCCGATTCATGAAATATCATCCTTTATTTTATAAATATTCTTATTGTGAAATTCTAAAAGTAGTGTGTAATTTCCTGCCATTAACAGACTTTTCCCTATGTATAATATTAATATAGTAAAATCATAAGAACCTATATTGCAGTTTCCAATAATATACTATATAATCAGGATAAGAAAACGTTTTCATGCAAAGGGGGAAAATTTCGTGTCGACTATCGAGGACGTGGCGAAATTAGCGGGGTTATCAAGGACAACGGTTTCTAGGGTGATTAATAATCATCCATATGTTTCAGATGAGAAGAAAAAAAGGGTTCAATTAGCGATGAAGCATTTAGGCTTCGTTCCTAATTCTGCGGCGAGAAGGCTTCGTAAACAAAAAACGGAAACAATTGCGGTGCTTGTTCCAAGGATTACAAATCCTTTCTTCAGTCGATTTATTGAAGCAATCGAGATTGCTGCTTCTGAACATAAATATAAACTGATTATTTGTCAAACAAGGTATTTACCAGAAAAAGAGATGGAGTATTTACAATTATTATCTACGAAACAAGTAGATGGGATTATTCTATGTTCACTAGAAAATCCGTGGGAAGATGTAGAGCCATACTTACAACACGGTCCAATCGTGTTATGTAATGAATATATTGAAGAAGCAAATGTCCCAACAGTGAAATTTGATCATGCGCAAGGTGCATACATAGCTGCCAATCACGTATTAGAACAAGGATATCGTAATCTTATTTTTTGCCGTGGTAACGAAACCAAAGTAGTTAGCCAACAGCGAAAAATGGGCTTTTTACGCGCTATTACTGAAAAGAGTAGAGAAGTGGAAGCGATCGATTTTCTTGAAAACGCTTTCTCTTGGGATGATGGAAAACGAATATTCCATGAAGTATTAAAGGACAAAAAAAATCCTACCGCGATTTTGGCAGGAGGCGACGAGGTTGCAGCTGGAATTATCTCAGAGGCGAAACGCCATGATTGGAGTATCCCAGAGGATCTCGCTGTTATCGGTTTTGATAATCAAATTTTATCACAAATTACAGAACCAGGTATTACGACAATTGAACAGCCAATCGATGAAATGGCTCGAAAAGTTGTCGACCTGATGATGGATAAAATTCATACGAAAAATTATCGAAAAAAAGAATTGTATGAGTTTGAACTGGAGCTCTTGGTGAAAGGTTCAACGAAGAAGGATACGATGTTATTAGCCTAGTAGACTATGTCTGCTAGGTTTTTTTATGTTCACAAACTACTATTCTTCGTGAACGCAATCGTCACATTTGTTATGGTATGCTTCGTGCTGCTCATCAATTTCTTTCCCGCAGTGTGCACAAGTTTTCGTCGGTAAATTTCTGAAAAACTCCATTGGTTGATCGATCATGTCAATCCCTCCATTTCCATTTCTTACTATCATTGTATTAGTACAAAAAATAAAAGTCAACAACTGTTTTATAACAAAATTGAAAATTAATGAAAAAGTTTAGGAAATGGATTATAGTTAACAATGTAGGATGTAAGTAAAAAACTTTCTCAAGTACGGAGAAAAACTGCATTCCTACTCGGTTTTAGAAAGGATGGATACATATGAAAATGACTGTTGTCGGCTTTTGGGGCGGCTTTCCAGAAGCGGGAGAAGCAACGTCGGGGTATTTGTTTGAACACGATGGTTTTCGTTTACTTGTAGACTGTGGTAGTGGTGTACTAGCACAGCTTCAAAAATATATAACACCATCTGATATAGATGCAGTTGTACTGTCACACTATCATCATGATCATGTTGCAGATATTGGGGTATTGCAATATGCGAGATTAATTACGAGTGCGACAAAAGGGCAACTACCAGAATTACCAATATACGGTCATACGTTTGATGAGAATGGATTCCATTCTTTAACACATGAACCGCATACGAAAGGAATCGCGTACAACCCAGAAGAAACACTTCAAGTTGGACCGTTCTCGATTTCGTTCTTAAAAACTGTTCATCCTGTTACATGCTTTGCGATGCGTATTACAGCTGGCGATGATGCTGTAGTATACAGCGCTGATTCCAGTTATATTCCTGAATTTATTCCATTCACGAAAGATGCTGATCTTTTCATTTGTGAGTGTAATATGTATGCACATCAAGAGGCTGCAAAAGCAGGGCATATGAATAGTACAGAAGTAGCAAGTATTGCGAAAGATGCAAATGTAAAAGAACTTTTATTAACGCACTTACCGCATACAGGAAACCCATCTGATTTAGTAACAGAAGCAAAACAAACTTTCAGTGTCCATATTACGCTAGCGCATAGTGGCTACGTATGGAATTCATGAGGTGATACGATGTTATTTATTGATAATAAAGGGATTACAGATCCTAGAATAAACTTAGCGATTGAAGAATATTGTGTGAAGAATTTAGATATTAACGAAACATATTTACTGTTCTACATTAACGAACCTTCCATTATCATTGGTAAAAACCAAAACACAGTAGAAGAAATTAATGCAGATTACGTAAAAGAAAAAGGTAT
Organism: Bacillus silvicola; assembly: GCF_050524305.1. Taxonomy (NCBI): domain Bacteria; kingdom Bacillati; phylum Bacillota; class Bacilli; order Caryophanales; family Bacillaceae; genus Bacillus; species Bacillus silvicola. The sequence goes on along the minus strand of NZ_JBNGVC010000013.1, from coordinate 81,699 downwards.
TCATGTTGTTCGTCGTCTATCAGGCGGAGGCGCAGTATATCACGATTTAGGAAACTTAAACTTCAGCTTTATTACGAAAGATGATGGAGATAGTTTCAGCAACTTCAAAAAATTCACAGAGCCTGTAACGAAAGCACTCGGTAAATTAGGCGTAAATGCAGAACTAAGTGGTCGTAACGACATTTTAGCTGAAGGCAGAAAAATTTCAGGTAACGCGCAGTTCTCAACGAAAGGTCGTATGTTCAGTCACGGTACGTTACTATTTGATTCTGAAATCGATCACGTCGTATCAGCGTTAAAAGTAAAAATGGATAAGATTCAATCAAAAGGAATTAAATCAATCCGTAGCCGCGTTGCGAACATTACAGAATTCCTAAACGAAAAAATGACGACAGAAGAGTTTAGACAACTTCTTCTAGAAACAATTTTCGAAGGAGAAACAGAAATTCCAACGTACGAATTAACAGAAGAGGATTGGAAAAAAATTCATAAACTTTCTGAAGAGCGTTACCGTAATTGGGACTGGAACTACGGAAAATCTCCGAAGTTCAACTTACAACATTCACACCGTTTCCCAGTCGGACAAGTTGACGTTCGTCTTGAAGTGAAAAAAGGAACAGTAACAGAATGTAAAATTTACGGTGACTTCTTCGGTTCACTAGATGTTCATGACATTGAAGAGCGTCTAACAGGCGTGCAATTTGATAAAGATGCATTCACTGTAGCTTTAGAAGGCGTAGACATCGCACGCTATTTCAGTAATATTACAACAGAAGATTTCTTACATTTATTCTTCTAAAAATAATGGGGGAGGCTGTCATAAAGGGCAGCCTCTTTCTATTTGCGTAGATTGTCATGTTTTGTCGGTAAGCCGATATAATTTCATTTACCATAAAATCACAGGGCATCCGCCCCTTATAAAGGAATATATATATTCAAAAGGAGGCGGATCGAAATGAAAAGAGTAATGTACGTTGTATTCTTGCTCAGCCTAATCATCGGAATGACAGCCTGTAACGATAAAACTTCCTCAAGTCGTACACTTTTACTTATTGGAAAGCCAGCGAAGGATAATGTCATATATTATACGCATACAGATAACAAGCGAAAGATAGATGATATACAAACTATGTTTCAAAATAAGAAATGGAAAAGAAATGAAACGTTTAGTACCGTTGGTAAAACGCCAGATTTCGTCTTGTCGATAGATGAGGACAATAAAGGATTGCCGACATTATATGTTACAGTGTACATTCATGAAAATGGAGCGGACGCTCTCAATTTGTATGGGGAGCATATGGATTTAAATAGGGAGGAAGTTGAAAAACTTAGAGAGAAGATGAGTGCATATTATCCTAAAATGATTTCCGTGCTAGTTTAATAATTTGCTGGTAAGTGGAATTCCCTTATCCTCCCAAATAAATTCAACAGAAGATGCTCCGTGTATATGCAGTTAATAGAATATCACTTGCCACTTTAATTTTCTTTTAATATAATTAATTTAGAATTTTTAAATATTCTAAATTTTATAAAGGTGGGGTTTGTGTGAATCTCGTTCAATCTTTGGCTGAAACGGCAAAAAAGAAGGGGGATAAACCGGCTTATATATTTATGGATCAGTCGGTCTCTTATGACCAATTAAACAAAGTGGTCACTAGGTTTTCTAGCAATTTAGCAAAAATGGGCATTGGAAAAGGGGACAATGTCGCATTAGCTGTTGGAAATTCACCACATTTTTTAGTCGGTTTATACGGAACGATGAAAGCCGGAGCAACTGTCATTCCGATTAATCCAATTTATACAGCAGACGAAATACATTATATTTTACAAAATGGAGATGTAAAAACAATCATCGTACTCGACGTCCTTCTACCTGTTATACAATCTCTTACAACAAGACTTCCTTCACTTGAAAATATCATCATATGCGAAACCTCATCAGATTTTAACCATACAGAAACCGAAAAAATGAAAACGTTTACTAATTTTGTAGGGACTGGAGATATAACTCACGAAGGCCCGGAACTAGATGAAGAAGATGTAGCTGTTATTTTATACACTTCAGGTACAACTGGAAAGCCAAAAGGCGCTATGTTAACACATAAAAACTTATATAGTAATGCAAGCGATGTGGCGTCGTATTTACAATATACTGCCGATGATCGTGTCGTTGCGGCGTTGCCAATGTTTCACGTGTTCTGTTTAACAGTTGCGGTAAATGCGCCGATTGTGAACGGGGCGACGATTTTAATGTTACCGAAATTTAGTCCGAAAGAAGTATTCCGTATTTGTCGTACGTATGAGCCAACGATTTTTGCTGGTGTACCGACGATGTACAATTACTTATATTTATTTGAAGAAGCGAGCGCAGAAGATGTGAAGACGCTGCGTCTTTGTATTTCAGGTGGTGCGTCAATGCCTGTTGCTCTTCTGCAAAACTTTGAAAAACGTTTTGGTGTAATCGTTTCAGAAGGATACGGTTTATCAGAAGCATCACCAGTTACTTGTTTCAATCCGTTAGATCGTCCTCGTAAACCAGGATCAATTGGAACAAATATTTGGCATGTAGAAAATAAAATTGTGAATGAACTTGGGGAAGAAGTACCAGTCGGTGCAGTCGGTGAATTAATTGTTCGCGGACCTAACGTTATGAAGGGTTACTATAATGCGCCAGAAGATACAGCAGCAACACTAAAAGAGGGTTGGCTGTATACGGGTGACTTAGCGAAAATGGATGAAGAAGGTTACTTCTATATCGTTGATCGTAAAAAAGATATCGTCCTAGTTGGCGGTTATAACGTATATCCTCGTGAAGTAGAAGAAGTATTATATACTCACGATTCGGTAGCTGAAGTTGTTGTAATTGGCGTTCCCGATGAAAATTTAGGAGAAGCAGTGCGAGCTTACGTCGTTCTGAAACAAACGAACGTAACAGAAGAAGAACTAATGCATTACTGCACGTTACATTTAGCGAAATATAAAGTACCAATGAGCATAGAATTTTTAACAGAGCTACCGAAGAATACGACGGGTAAGTTGCTGAGAAGAGCTTTGAGAGAGAAGGCATTGCAAGTATAAAAATGGGGCAACCATCTTTAACAAGGTGGTTGCCTTTGTATTTTTTAGCATTGGTTAAGCTATGATGCCATATATTTAAACCGTAATATGACCAAAAGGGAGGAGATATACGTGGAGCAGAAGGAATTACGCTTACGGAGAGTTCAATATCTTATTTGTGACATTATGGATGAAATGAACGCTGAAAATGAGAAGAAGAACTTAGAAATCTTGCAGCAAGTAATTGATCATCTTTCCGGTGCGATAGGTGATTTAGTTGATCCATCAAGCTCGTATTCTATCGATTATTTAGAAAGGAAAGTTCATACGGCTCATTATTTACTTTTTAAAAACGAGCGGAAGGCGTACTTATGTAGGAAATAGTATTTCAAATTATATTTGACAATGATAATCATTATCAATATGATAGTTATGTTGGATATATTCATATAAAAGGAGATGTCATATTAATAATGATTAAGAAAAAACATGTTAATGCGTTCGTTATAGCAGCAACTTTAGTAGTTCCATTTAGTGGTATTATGGCACCGATTGCGAAAGCAGATGCAGCGGTTGAAATGAAAGCAAATAGCAAACTAGCAGATGGCACATATGACGTTATTTTAAAGACTTATAAAGATCAAACGAACGATACATCAGTTGCTTCTACATATTTAAAAAATGCAAAAGTAACCATTCAAGGTGATAAAAAAATCGTTACGTTAACAGTTCAAGATAGTAGCTATTTCCAGTATCTTAAAGTAGAAGATACAAATAAATTAGGGACATTCCATGATGTAAAAGTGATTTCCGAAGATAAAGCAAATAACGGTACGAAAGTTGTTCAATTTGAAATTGGTGAATTCTCGAAAAAATATAATATGCAAATGCATATATTAATTCCAGCAATTAAATATGACCATAAATATCAAGTACAGTTTGAAATTGATGCAAGTGCGATTGAAAAGAAATCTAAGTTCTCAGATGTACCAACGTGGGCACAAGAGTCAGTTCAATATTTAGTAGATAAAGAAGCAGTACATGGTAAACCAGATGGTACATTTGCTCCAGCTGAAAATATTGATCGTGGTTCAGCGGCAAAAATATTAGCTACTGTTTTAGGATTAGAAATTAATAAAGATGCGAAGCCGTCATTCCGTGATGCGCAAAATCATTGGGCTACATCGTATATTGCCGCAGTTGAAAAAGCAGGTATTGTAAAAGGTGATGAGAAGGGTAACTTTAATCCGAGTGGGTTAATTAACCGTGCATCAATGGCTTCTATGCTAGTAAATGCATACAAATTAGAAAGAAATGAAAATATGAAACTACCAAAAGAATTTGCTGATTTAAAAAATCATTGGGGTGCGAAGTATGCGAATATTTTAATCCAAGAAAACATTTCAGTTGGAACAGATAATGGTTGGGCTCCAGATAAATCAGTAAGCCGTGCGGAAGCTGCACAATTTATTGCGAAGGCGGATAAGTTGAAGAAATAAGGTGGAACTTTAATCGGTGAGGGACTATCCTCACTGATTTTTATTTATGAAGAAAAAATAAAATCCAAGTTGACACATGTGAATTACGGAATTAAAATGAAAAGAAATCGAATAGAATACATTAGAAGCTAATCAGATAAACTGAAGGCGCACAATGTTCACGTTTGTGAATATATTGTGTGCCTTTTTCTATATGTATAAACTAAGGGGGCTTAACGATGAAAAAGTGGGGTAAGACAACGTTTATGAAAAGTACAGGTGTTTTATTATCAGCAGTTGTACTTTTATCAGGGTGTGGTTCGGCAACGTCCACTAATAATTCTGAAGGAAGTGGAGATACAAAAACAGTTGAGCTTTTAAATGTTTCATATGATCCAACGCGTGAGTTATATCAAGATTTTAATAAGGACTTTGCGAAGTATTGGAAAGAGAAACATGGCCAAACAGTAAATGTAAAACAATCACACGGCGGATCTGGAAGTCAGGCGCGCTCTGTTATTGACGGTTTAGAAGCGGATGTTGTAACGTTAGCACTCGCTTATGATATTGACGCAATTAGTAAGAAAAAACAGTTGGCAGAAGATTGGCAGAAGCGACTTGCGGATAATTCCACTCCGTACACATCAACAATTGTATTTCTTGTTCGAAAAGGAAACCCGAAAGGAATTAAAGACTGGGATGATTTAACGAAAAAAGGTGTTTCTGTCATTACACCAAACCCAAAAACATCAGGAGGAGCACGTTGGAACTATTTAGCGGCGTGGGGATACGCACTGAAAAAATATAATAATAGTGAAGATAAGGCGAAAGAGTTTGTTAGCCAAATTTATAAAAACGTAGAAGTATTAGATTCAGGAGCACGCGGAGCAACGACAACATTTGTTGAAAAAGGAATTGGTGACGTATTAATCGCATGGGAAAACGAAGCGTTATTATCCCAAAAAGAACTTGGAAAAGATAAATTTGAAATTGTAACACCTTCAATTAGTATACTAGCAGAACCACCGGTAGCTGTTGTAGATAAAGTAGTTGATAAAAAAGGAACGGAAAAAGTAGCAGAAGGGTATCTTGAATATTTGTACTCAGAAAAAGGACAGGAAATTGCGGCGAAAAACTTTTATCGTCCGCGTAATGAAAAAGTAGCAGAAAAGTACGCATCACAATTTCCGAAAGTTCAATTATTTACAGTTGATGAACTATTTGGCGGATGGAAAAAAGCGCAAGAAAAACATTTTAATGATGGAGGCGTATTCGATAAAATTTATCAAAAATAATGCGCGCTGCTAAAGGGTGATGAGGTGAAGGAATATGAGGAAGAAAAAACGTGTGTTACCGGGATTTGGATTATCTCTTGGATTTACAATGCTCTATATGAGTTTATTCGTACTTATACCACTTTCTATCGTATTTATTCAAACTTCGCAGCTAGGCTGGAAGAAGTTTGCTGAGGTTGTAACGAGCGAGCGTGTACTGCATTCTTATCAAGTGAGTTTAACGACTTCACTTGCAGCAGCAGTTGTAAATGCCATTTTTGGCTTATTAATTGCTTGGGTACTCGTTCGTTATACATTTCCAGGGAAACGATTATTAGATGGACTCATTGATTTACCGTTTGCCCTTCCGACAGCTGTAGCTGGTATTACACTTACAACGCTTTATGCGGAAAATGGATGGATTGGGAAAATATTTAGTCTGTTTCATATAAAAGTAGCTTTTACGCCGCTCGGAATAATCGTTGCGCTGACTTTTATCGGTTTACCGTTTGTCGTTCGAATGGTGCAACCGGTACTTCAAAATATTGATAAAGAAGTAGAAGAGGCGGCTTCTAGCTTAGGGGCGTCACGCTTTCAAATATTTGTGAAAATCATTTTGCCAGAAATATTCCCGGCTTTACTTGCTGGCTTTTCACTCGCATTTGCGCGGGCATTAGGAGAATACGGTTCTGTCGTTTTCATCGCAGGTAATATGCCGATGAAAACAGAAATCGCACCGCTTATGATTATGACGAAACTAGAACAATATGATTATGCAGGAGCAACAGCTGTAGCGACCGTGATGCTTATTATTTCACTTCTTTTCCTTCTTCTTATTAATATGATTCAAAGCTGGAGTAGAAGGCATGAATTAAAAAGTGAATAGGAGGAGAGAAAGTGGAACCAACATTATTAGAAAAGAAGATAGTAAAAAGTGTGTCAGCTACAAAAGAATCTAAACTTGTACCGAGTATATTAATTACAATTACAGTTTTATTTTTATCTCTCTTTCTATTACTCCCGCTCGTAACAATTTTTTTGAAAGCTTTTGAAAAAGGATTTGATGTATACCTTGCCGCTATCACAGATCAAGAAGCATTTTCAGCAATCAGGTTAACGCTTCTCGTTGCGTTAATCGTTGTGCCGCTTAATACGATATTCGGAGTAGCGGCTGCGTGGCTTATTACAAAGTTTCAGTTTAAAGGAAAACAAGTATTACTTTCTCTTATTGAACTGCCGTTTGCTGTGTCACCAGTTATTGCAGGATTAGTGTTCGTTTTACTTTTCACACCGCGGGGGGCTCTTGGCGAATGGTTACTCGAACATGGAGTGAAACTCATTTTCTCTGTTCCAGGCATTATTATCGCAACAATCTTTGTAACTTTCCCGTTCGTTGCACGTGAACTAATTCCGATTATGCAGGCCCAAGGGAAAAGTGAAGAAGAAGCAGCTTTATCACTTGGCGCAAGTGGCTGGAAAATGTTTTGGCGCGTTACGCTCCCAAACATAAAATGGGGTCTTTTATACGGCATGATTCTATGTAATGCCCGTGCTATCGGTGAGTTTGGAGCAGTTTCTGTCGTATCAGGTCACGTGCGCGGCATTACGAATACGATGCCGCTTCATATTGAAATTTTGTACAATGAATATCAATTTTCCGCAGCGTTCGCAGTAGCAACATTAATGTCATTAATCGCGGTGTTTACGCTCGTTATAAAAAACTGGATTGAATGGAGAATGGAAAAACGACAATAAGGGGGGATTATGGTGAGTATTCAAATTCAAAATGTATCAAAACAATATGGTACATTTCAGGCGCTAACAGACATTCATTTGGATATTCCAAAAGGCGAACTTGTCGCCTTATTAGGCCCGTCAGGTTCTGGGAAAACGACGTTATTACGAATTATTGCCGGATTAGAAGAAGCGGATGGTGGCTCTATATCATTTGATGGGGAAGACTTAACAAGCATTCATGTGAAAAATCGGCAAGTCGGCTTCGTCTTCCAGCATTATGCGCTCTTTAAACATATGAATGTATTTGAAAATGTCGCTTTCGGTTTAAAGGTAAGAAAGAAAAGCTTAAGACCGTCAGCAGAAGTGATAGAAGAAAAGGTAACAGAACTATTGAAACTAGTAAAAATGGATGGTTTCGCCAAACGTTACCCAGCGCAACTATCTGGCGGACAACGACAGCGTATCGCACTAGCGCGGGCACTTGCAGTTGAACCGAAAATTTTATTACTCGATGAGCCGTTCGGTGCACTTGATGCAAAAGTGAGAAAAGAATTACGAAGATGGCTTCGGAAACTACATGACGAATTTCAAATTACGAGCGTATTCGTAACGCATGATCAAGAAGAAGCACTAGACGTTGCAGACCGCATCGTTGTAATGAATGAAGGTCGCATTGAACAAATGGGAACACCGGAAGAAGTATATGAAAACCCAGCAAGTCCGTTCGTTTACGACTTTTTAGGAAATGTAAATTTATTTCACGGCCGCGTCCATAAAGGTAAGCTGAATGTAGGATCAGTGGAACTAGAAGCACCAGAGCATAAGCACGTTTCAAACGTAGACGGAGTAGCTTACGTAAGGCCGCATCACTTATCCATCTCTCGTACGAAACAAAGCGTAGATGCAATTCCTGCAAAAGTATCATACTCTCACGCAGTTGGACCTGTCGTATATGTAGAATTAAAACGAGACGGAACAGATGAGTATTTAGAAGCAGAAATTAGTAAAGAACAGTTTAGACAGCTAAGCATTCAAGCGGGTGATGTTGTATATGTACAGCCGAAAGAAGTGAAGGTGTTTATTCCGGAGGATTTTGTGATTTAAGAGAGCGAAAATTCAATTGAATTAACAGCAATCTATTAATAAGAGAAGGTCTCCTAAAATATCTTTTGGGAGACCTCCTCTTTGGTTATCGTGATAATTTTTTCTCATATGAAATGTACTAGAACAAAAGTGAACATAAGAGCTTTGTTGAATCATGTTCATATCATGTCGTTAGTAGACACGTATATAATGTGTTTTTTTAAGGTTGTTTTCGTAAGCATTGTTGCTATTAAACTATTTTAATTTTGGATATTTTTATCATATGTTTCTGCAACAAACACAAAGTCTACATGCTCTTTATCAATAAAAATACTTGTTTTAGATGGAAGACCTGTTATTTTAGAAACAATATCAACCTCAATAAAGTCAAATCCCACACGATAAGCATCTTCAATGTCAATTCCACCAGTTAGAAAATTTAATCCATCCCCAAATGACTTAAATACCAATACATTTTCTTTCAAACTTTTATTATCCATTTCAATCCATTCCTCGTTAATAAAAGTCTGACATGTCGTGCACTTTGGAACGCACTCGATGTGATGTATCCCCTTATAATTATTGTTATACAAGGCGGATAGTAATGGAGGATTAAATGTAAAGTATACTTATTATATAATTTATAAGGTGGAGGTAAATGTATGAATAAATTAGGGTTTAGAGTTATTCGCGGAGAAGAGGGATATGGTCATTATTTTGGTGGAGAAACTTGGAAAGTTCCTATATGTCCACAATGTAATGAACAAGCGCATCAAATATTTACCTTTGATTTGAATGATTCTAGATTAGAGGAACTTAAGACAGAAGGGTTAAGAGAGTTGCCATTAATCACTTGTTTAAATTGTTCCTTATATGAACATATACAAAATTTTAAAATAAATATAATGGAACGCTCTATACATACCATTACTCAAAGTGAGATGTTTGATTGGAAGTATGAATTAATTGATAAGATACCAGTTCCTTTGCCGAAATATGATATGAAATTAATAACGATGGAAAATTATGATGTCCCCTGTGATGAAGATGAATATGACGAAGCTTTAGATGCTATGGGAAGAGATTATATTTGTAGAATACTTGGAGCGCCTCTATACATAGACGATTCTATAGAGGTAACGTGTCCTTGTTGCTCGAAAAGTATGAACTATGTGGCTATGTTGACTGGAGAGGATTATGGGAACGAAGGGGGACTTACAGGAGGAATAACTTTTCAAATAGGAGAGAGTTTTTTATATTTTTATCTATGTAAAGAATGTCTAATCATACAAACTTTAATGCAGAGCACTTAAGTTTGTTCTGTAGTATTGAAAGTATTATTTTATAGAGAATCAATTGAAATTACGCTTATATGTAAAAGAATTTGAAGTAATTCAATCTCTTTTTTTATTATTGAAATAGCTTCTTAATTATTAATCAAAATATTTCACTATCTGCGGTGTTAAATCAAAATAAAGGAGTTGTAGCAACTTATGAATATGATGATGATGAATTTTAATAGTGTAGATAATTTATTTTCGATACTTTTAAAGTATCCAGTACGTATAATTTTAATATATATTGGAATCGGCTGGATTTTTAAATGTATCAAACAAGGTTTCTTATTTTCAGCCGCACTTATGTTAACGATACTTACACTACTTTTTATTATTACATTTACAGACATATTAGCGTCTGTTTTAAATAGTATTCCTCTTATAATACAATATGGTGGTGTAGTATTTTTGATAATACTATCATGTATTATGTTTGATTATGAATCTTCTCGTCAGTGAACTACTCACCACTTACTATTCTTATGGGCTATTTGAAGAGGAAGAATAGAAAATGTATATGAAATGTTGTCACTAGATGGAACAACCATTGGTAGGACGACGGAAAAAGAAATAGAAGAGGAAGAATAAGTAGAGTAATAATTAACATTGAGGATAGTAGTAATATGTATCCACACTATAAAGGAATTTAAGGGAGATTTATAATGTTAGAAACAGTTCATGAAAGACAGGAACGAGAAAATCAGGATATAGAAATGTTAGCGGCTTTGAAACAGGCAGGTTCTACTTTAACGAAAGTACATTACCTAGAACATTATTTTTTATTAGATACTATAGACATCGCAGAGAAAATTGCAGATGTACTACATGTAAAAGGTTATGATATTTATGAACCGTCTGAACAAATTTCAGAAGATGGGTTAATTTACTTTGTATTTATAGTGGGGAAAAATTGTATACCAGCAAAAGAAAATGTTTGGGAAGAAACAAAGTACATGGCAGAGTTAGCGATTTCATATAGCGGAACATGTGATAGTTATGATGGATGGGAAACACAAGTTGTAGGGTAATATATAATGAAAGACTATTTTAAATTGAATTTTAGATAGTCTTTTTTATTGTGAAAATAGGGATTTGAAATATTGCTAGTGAAAGCTAATATAAAATGGAATAGCTGAGATCCTACTCATTTGTACAAGTAATAATTTTTTATTTAAAAATATAATGCATAAAAATGATGATTGAGGAAGATTTGATGAACTTAAAATATAAAAATGGTTTTTATGTAAGAGAAGATGAACATGGGGAAACTGTATTAGTATCTCAAAAAAACTTAGGTGAATGTATAGAATATATTAATATGTTTAATATTTCTGGAGTACAAATATCGGATATATACTATGAACTAGAAGATATTAACTTTTTAAGTGAGTGTGAAAATATTACCCATTTAATGTTAGATAACATGTTTTTAAAAGATGTATCTAGTATATATAATTTGAATAAACTTCAAGATATATCAGTAATGGACTCTAATTTTAAATTAGAGTTAAATAAATTAACAAACTTAGAGAGCTTGGTGATGTACTGCGATAAAAAGGTGACAGGCTTAGAGGAACTAACGAATTTAAAATCACTTTCTTTATGGAAATACATTCCTAAAAATAGAGATTTGAATGAATTGAAACATTTACGAAATTTAGAAGATATAAGGATTACCCAATCTAGAATAGACTCAATTAATGGTATTGAAAATTTCAGAAACTTAAAATCTCTACAATTATATTATCTTCGTACATTAAAAACGATAGAACATTTAAAGTATGGGAGTAGAAAATTACTTAATTTAGAAATGGAAGCATGCAAAAATATTGAAGACTTTTCTGTTATCCAATGTTTAGAGTCATTGGAAGTTTTGCACCTTTTCAATTGTGGGGATATACCGACAATAAGTTGTATACAAACATTAGATCATTTAAACCGTTTTTCTTTTTGGGGAAGTAATGTTGTAGATGGTGATGTTAGTTTCTGTGAGGGGATAGAATTTGTTAGTTTTACAGACAAAAAGCATTACTCTCATAAAAATAAGGAGTTTAATGATATATAAGAGATAAGAGGGCATTATAATGAGATTTCCAAAAGATGAAGACGGGCAAGTACTGAATAAATAAAAAGAGTGTTTAATTACTTTCAAGGAGAAAATATGGATATATATATTGAAATGCACAAGCCTGCAACTGAAAAAAATGAATATTTTCTTGTGCTAGATGAAAATGATAACTTTGAAAATGATAAAAATTTAAATTTATTATCATCGGTTAATAGATATATAGTTGATATTGATACAGGCATGGAACGATTTATGGAAACAATGATATCGAAATTTCATTTATATATTTTAGTGAATTGTGAAGGGGTTCAAGAAGAATTAACAAAGGTGCAAAATTACATTTTGGAAAAAGAATTAAAAGAGTTAAACTGGAAAAAATCCACTGTAAAGAGCACGATTTTAACGAATCAGTATGATAATACAACTAATATTTTCGATGTGATTTCTCCTGTATGTATGGAGGGAAGTCTTATGTTCCTTTTCTCTGAGAAGGCAGTAAGCGAAGAAGAGTTAGAAAATATAATAAAATATATGAAATTTGATCGGACAAGAGTATATTTTAATAAAGAAACAATTGAACTAGCAGGGAAAATGGGTTATATAGTAGGGCATTTTACAGATGAATATTATATAGTATCTTTACGCTCGGAAAAGCAAGTATTTGTTTGTTATGGGGAAGAACGTATTATGGAATAAATAGCAGTAGGAGTATAAAATTAGAACTATTTATAAGTGCATCACAGTATTATTTAGATGATTAATGTGTTTATTTTGTATGAAATAGATTCGAATGTATTAAAAGTGTTGTAGTAGTAACTACTACGCTTTTTTTTATCGTTTTAAATATCTTTCTAAAAACTTAAAAAATAGCGCCTCGTCTTATTATTAATAAAAATAAATGAAAGTAAAAGGGAAACAGATAACGGTTACTTATGTGAAGAAGAGAAGATATATATTGAATGGGTGGTGAAATAATGCATGATTTGTTAAAAGATGAAATTTATCGAGGAGATATTGGAAACGCGATAGCACATGCAAATAAAATAAGTATTGAGGAATTAGAAAACTTATTAATGGAATGGTCTTTTAATGAACCAAATATTATTGTATACACTTTCTTGACTAGTTATTTAGAGAGTCGAAGTGATGCTAAATTACATTCACTAGCATCAGATATTTTATGTCACCCACTATGTCATTTAGAGGGGGCGTATCTAGCTGCTTTTTATCATGCAAAGAAGTGTATCGAATTAGATCCTAATAATATGAAGTATAGGGAGTTTTTATTGTTTTTTGCTAATGTTCCAGATGATGTTTTTGAAGGGAAATCAGCCATGAATTGGGCGAAGGAAATATTAAAAGATGAACCAAATAATGAAGTAGCTAAAAATTATATAGAAGAGAATTTATGAAAAATGGATGTTCAGTTGAATATTTAAATTCATAATAGAAACGTTCTAAAAAGAAGAGCTGACGTAGGCTCTTCTTTTTTTATGGATTATGATCCAATGCACTAACGTTTTAAACGCGACATTGCAAGATGGAAGAAGTAAATCTTGCATATATGATAGTTTTAGAAACCGTATAAGTGTTAAAGTTGTAGAGAGTGGAAAAGAAATAAAGTCTGTAACAGCAACATGCAGTGATGGGAAGCAGTTTGGATCGATTGTAAAAGTATAAATAAAAAGAAGGTTTCCAGGAGTGATAGGAATTAGATTATTATTGATTCATTGGAGGTCTGTTAGTTATGAAAAAACTAGTATTCAATAAGTGGATGAATTTTTCATATATAGAAGGAGAAATTCTCTGTATTACAAAGGGAAATAAACAAGATATTATAATTTTAGTATTGGAGAAAAAGGTTACAGACACTTATTATTATAAAATTATACACTCTTTGAAATCTGGCGATTTGAAACAATATACTATAGAAAATAATCAATACTTTAACTTCATTCAACCTTTGGGAGAAAATTGGATTTTAGTTAAAGGTTTCGTTGAGAAAAAGGAAGATACGACAGCTACAATTTTTGATAATAAAGGAAACATCATTGCTTCATATTACTTAGGAATTGGAATTAAATATTTTCAAGTTGATGAAGAAGAACGTTTATTGGTTGGGTATAGTGAAGAAGGGATCTTTACTTCTGTAGATGAATTGTTTATTTCAGATGAAGAGTTTGATTCGATAGATTGGGAAAATATATATGATATTAATAAAGTTGAAAAGAGCGGATTAGCTATTTTCTCTAAGAATGGCAATTTAATTACTAATGAATTCAATAATTCAATAAAGAAATCTGTCTGTGATTGTACAGCAATAAATATACAAAAGACAGGTGATATTTTAATGTCTTACTATAATGAGCAAGGAACATATACATTCACACAGATTAATAAAGAACGATGTGAACAAGTTATCCTTTATGAAACAACATTGAATCACACGTCACTATATTTGAAAGTGAAAAATAATATCATCTTTGGTGTAGATAACAATCAAATATATGCATATTCACTTGTAAATAAAAAATTAGCAACTCTGTTAACAGTAGATAGCGAGGGAAATCCTATTCAATTTGAGTATATTTTTTCAAGGGATCAAACAATATATGCTGTTAAAGGGGAACGAATATTTTGTTGGGAGCAATATGGGATTTTAGAAGAGGGAGAATAAACGGAATCAGTATAATGTAATGAATTAAATTATATGTTACAGGTCGGGGAAATTCGTATGTTTATACTAGATTTTAGCTTAAAGGAGTATAACCTTTTTGAAGATTTAGCGGAGGTATTAGGTTTAGAGGGAAATTATGATGCAATGAAATTCGTAAGGAATCAAGTCAAAGAAGCCGGAATAAAAGGCAGGGTTTGTTTTGATTCAGAGAACGATTGCCTACTCCTTTTCGTGTAGTATTTCATTTTGTAGTTAATAAAAACAAATAGGAATAGATAAACTTAATATTATTAAATGAGAATAGTAGGATGGAATAGGGATAAATATAACTTTGAGAGAAAAGAAGGTGTATTATGGAGTTTACATTCGAAAAGGTTCAACGTATTGAAGATGCAAATATATATCGTGTTAGTAATGTAACTGATATTTATGAAATAGATTTATTTGATGATTATAATCGCAATGTTGATAATTTAAGTTTACTTGTTCAAGAGAGGATTCATCAGTTTATTGTACATGTAGATAAATCTGAGGAAAAAAATTTAAAAGAAGAAATAGAGTCTAAAAACATTTCCTATACAGTTTTTGATTCGGGAAGAAGGAACATTTTCTTTGTTTTTGATTCTATACCAAGGACAGAAGTATCATATATAATCAAGTATTTTTATGGTGTAAGTATAGAAAATACTTTTGCTATTATCAGTTTAGGAAATAGTGTTGGTATTAAACTAGAGAAAATAAATCAAAGTAAATTGATGAAGTGTTTCATGGGAGAATGTTTTGTACCACAAATCGAATTGGTTCCATCATCGGCGTGTGCATTTATTCAATATGATGGTGCGCTTTTAACGATTGCTAGTAATAATTTCGATATTTATGCAACATGAAAATAATAAGAGGTAATTAAATGTTTTTTTAGCGCAAGGAGATACTAGAGGATAGTTTCGAAGCTATTAAGCTGATATATGTAGGAGGTGTAAATAATGGAATGTTTTCATATAGGAGAGCGGGATGATAATATCATCAAGGTTGTTATAACTGAATTTTCAAGTGAAGGAGATAGTTATTTTGGTGGAGCTTATTTCAAAGGAGAATGCGAACTAGGCTGTACTGGTTTTAAAGTGAAAACGACATCATTTTATTTTGACAATAATGATATATATCACTTTTACAAAGACCTCCAAAAAATATATACAGTGGGATCTGGAATAGTACATTTTAAATCAGAATCAAATGAGTTATCTTTAACTTGTCACTTGGACATTGATGCATCTTTTAAAATTTCAGTTAGATTTAAAGAGCTTGAAGGAGATAGTACGCTAAGTTGTTATATATATGAATCTTATGAATATATACCTAGTATTAAAAGTCAGCTTACTTCATTTTTAAATACTTTTAAATTCAATGGGGATGAATGGAAGTAAACTTTGAGGGTTCTATATAAAAAGTTGAATACTGAATCAGCTATTTCATGTGAGGATATTTAATATGAATTATATATGTTTAATCTGTGGTTTTGATGATTGTGATCAAGGCTATACGTTTGTTGCGTAGAGAGAAAAATGGTCGGAAAAAGGCGCGGTTTGGCATAACAACGCCGAAAAACCAACTGAGTGGTCATTAGAAAAACAACTAAAAAACATTGAGTGATTTTGTGGAATAACGAGTTAAAGAGAAAATTAATTGAAAATACGTTTATATAAAAAAAGAGTTTGAAGCAGTTCAAACTCTTTTTTATAATTATGTAGCGTAGTAGCTTTATATGTATTTTATAAACAATTCGGTATAATGTTGATAACAAATTAATGGTAGTTTAAGATACATGGCAATGTTACATATTAGTATGGTGTGAATGCAAAACGATTGGTGAATTATTCTAGGGAAAATAGAAACGCACATTAAAAATCTAAAACAAACCTTATGGTCGGGTATAATGCTTGAAAAAGAATAACTCAAAAAGGACGAAAAAACAAAGGGAAAAAGCATTTGAAAATTCAACGACAGCGAAATTTATGAAGATTTCGAATGCAGTGGGAAGACGTTAATGAAGGGAGACTAAAAATGCTTATAGAAATTTTAGAATTTGCTTCTATCTTGGCTTTAGAAGTTGTATTAATATTAACTGTTATGTTTCAGGATACATTCTTTATGAATATAAAGGAACAATATATTGAAACACGTATTGCGGCATTTATTTTTTGTATCCGTATGTTGTTCGGGACATGGGTAATATTTGTTACGGAAACTACTATAATCGCTGTCTCAAAAGTGACTGCAATTCAATTAATTATTTTATTTCTTATTTGGGCATTCTCGAAGTATGTACAAAAAAATAGTGAAAATTGGTGGATTACTATAATTGCTTTTGTTATTTATGGTGTTGGTACTTACATGTATATTCAGTTTGCTTTTAGAGGTTATTAATATATCACCAGAAAAGTTAGTGGTCAGAAAGATTCATTTGTTACATGTGTGTATGAAGGAAGAGCGAATATAGGCTCTTCTTTCTTATTAATATTAAGGAAGTTTTTATAAAGAAAATCTGTAAAAACAATGTTGATATAAATTGCACCTCTAGTTGTTAGATACAAGTCTAACAACTAGAGGTTTTTACTATGATGAGCGAAGTGCTTAATATTTACGTTATAAGTGCATAACGAGTTATAATAGAAGAAATCAATAAGGAGGCTGGCTGTGAAGAATCTTCGTTATTTCAATATATTTACTATGTTACTTGTATACACACTACTTATGTTTTACATAGGCTGGAACGGATGGGTTTGGCTTCATGCGGTATTCGGCTGGCAATCTTGGGGATACTACGCTTTCGTAGTCGGATTTATTTCATATGCGTATATTCTCGTGCAAGTGTTTAAGTTTCTGCCATTTCTGCGAACGATTGGTTCGATTTGGTTTGCGGTCATACAATATGCGCTTATGTTGTTGCCACTTGCTGATATTACAGTTTTCCTTTTACAATTTGGGGTGGAGAAAGAAACAGCAATTATTTGGACAGGGGCGGCTGTGATAGCTGCATTTATCTTTATCTTTGCGTATGGAGTATTTAATGCGTATAGCCCGGTAGTAAGAAAATACGAAGTGCACATACCGAAAAAGGTAGAGGGGCGTAAAAGTTTACGCATTGCGATGGCTTCTGATATGCATTTCGGTAAATTGTCTGGTGTTTCGCATTTAAAGAGACTTGTCCGTCATATAAATGAAATGGAGCCCGATATTATTTTACTGCCTGGTGATATTATCGATGATCATCCAGGTGTGTTCATTCAGAAAAATATGGGACCAATCATGAAACAGATGAAAGCTCCATTAGGCGTATATGGTGTGTTAGGAAACCATGAATATTACGGCCGAGCTGTTCCTGAGTTTTTACAAGAGATGGATAAAATTGATATTCGTATTCTTTTAGATGAAGTCATTACAATTGAAGATGATTTTTATCTCGTCGGAAGAAGGGATAAAACAGAGCGTGATCGTCAAAGCTTTGAAAATCTAATGAGTACGGTAGATAAATCGCTTCCTGTTATCGCAATGGATCACCAACCATTCGAATTAAAACAAGCAGCAGATGCAGGGGTAGACTTATTATTATCCGGTCACACGCACCGCGGACAAATGGCGCCAAATCATATTGTGACGAGAAGAATGTACGAATTAGACTGGGGATACGCACAAAAAGGTGCATTCCACGCCATTGTTTCTTCTGGATTCGGATTTTGGGGACCACCGCTTAGACTGGGAAGTAGATCTGAGATTGTGCAGGTTGAAGTTACATTTGAATAGGATTGTGAAATAGAGAGCTGAGTGCTCTCTATTTTTTAATTTAAAGGTACAAAATATTCGAGTGAAGTTCTTTATTTACTCTCTGAAAAAAGAGATACTATAAGAAGACTCTGCTTGAAAAGGGGGATTTTAAGTGATCATATCAGATGTCATATACGGTGAGTTTAAAGTAGATAAAGTGTTAGAAGAATTAATTTTAAGTAAACTTGTGCAAAGACTAAAAGGTATTCATCAAAACGGCGCAAGCTACTTAATAAATGAGAAGTGGAATGTAACACGCTTTGATCATTCAGTTGGTGCTATGTTGTTAATTAAAAAGCTTGGTGGTTCAGTAGAAGAACAAATTGCTGGTTTACTACATGACGTATCGCATACTGCTTTTTCTCATGTGATTGATTATGTTTTTGATAACGAAAATGAAAGTTATCATGAAGAAATATTTAGTTCTGTCGTGAAAAACTCGGAAATCCCGGCGATTCTTTCAAAATATGGTTATAACTATGAAGATATTTTGTTAGATGATTCGAAGTGGACATTACTTGAAAGATCTGCGCCAGAATTATGTGCAGACCGAGTGGATTATACATTGAGAGATATGTATACATATGGATATATTTCTTTAGAAGAGGCTCAAGATTTTTTAGATGATTTAGTCGAAGTTAATGGAAAAATGGTTCTTCAAAATATTGAAATTGCAGAATGGTTTACGAAGACGTATTACAAAGAAGTAATTGATTTCTTTATGAAACCAATGAATATTTACGGAAATGAAATGCTAGCTAAAACGTTAAAATTAGCCTTGCATAAAAAGGTTATTCATGCAGATGATTTTCTTCTCGAAGATGATGAGCTTATAGTGAAATTGCAGCTATGTAAAGATACAGAAGTACGTGCTGTATTAAGCAAAGTTCATCCGAATGTAAAAGTAGAAGAAGATAGAGATGATTATGATTTACATCAGAAAAATAAAGTACGTCTTATTGATCCTCTATTACTTCGTGCAGGTGAGGTTATTCAATCGTCTGTTGTGTCAGAAAATATAAGACAGATGAGTGATATCGCTTATGAAAAAGCGGTGAGAGGGATGTATGTGAAAGTGATTGCGAGTTAAAAAAGAAGTAGCGCATCATTTCTAATGCGTTACTTCTTTTTATTAATTATCAAACCAATTCCAAATCTCAATATCTCCAAGAGTCGCATAACGTACGTGCGGGGAGTTTTGTAGTTTTAATAACTCTTTCGACGGACCGGTAATGACAATGCCATATACTTTTACGCCGTTATCTTTTACATACTGATAGCGCTTATCTAGGTTCAGCTCTTTTTCATGAGTTCGAGTAGTTTTACTTACAGTTTCTTTATGTTCAGAAAGAATACGCATCATTTCTATTACTTCATCTTCTTTTGTCTTTGGTCGTTTTGCTTCATTATTAGGGAGATTTATATGCTCTCGAAATCCGATAACCTCTCTGCCATGCAAGATAAAATCTTCTTCATTTATTCTTTCTTGTCCTGTGTCTAAAGCGTACCATACAGGGGTTGGCGGCATTTCTTGTGCTTCAAATACGCTATATAGAATTGATTCTATTTCTTGTAAAGTATAAGCTCTGTCAAAGGATATCGCTACTTCTGCAACAGTTCCCTCATGTACTTTTGCAAGTGTATCCCACACTTTTTTAGATGGTTCTTTCAAATAATCACCTTGCTTGATTTTTGGATGAACAAAGGAAAGTTTGTTTGAATAAGATCTGTTTTCCCAGGATGGATTTGAGACAGTTACAGACGACAAGAAACTACGCGTTGTTACTGTGCCGATTGGAATTTCTTTTTTGCCGACCGTTTTATATAAATCGATTTCATTTTCTGTACGGAAAAAGGGTTTAATCTTTGTGCTGCCTCCAGCGGAACGACTATTTGGCATTGTTGCTTCTAGTGCGAGTGCTGGAATTTCATCTACTTCGACTAACTTTTTCATATTATAGAAGTAAAAAGAAGATGAAAAATGACCGACAAAATAGATTGCTATACAAACAGCAAGAACAAAACTAACGGTTTGCCAACGTTGTTTCCACTTTATTTTCCAAAATGGGACATTAAGATTTTGTGGTGGTAGTCTTTTCTTGATCGGCTCACTCTTCGTAAGCAATTCATCCAAATATACTTCACATTCCTCACAAGTCTCTATATGGCTTTCTAATTCTTCTTGTTCATCACGTGTGAGTGTTCCTTTTTCGTATTTTTCCCACAGTTTTTTAAACTCTGCACACCCCATCTGTATCACTCCTTTATGCTTTTCGTTTCTTTTCGTCCTCGGTGTAATTCAATTTTTACTTTTGCTAACGAGAGACCAGTCATTTCTGCTATTTCCTTATACGAGAATCCGTAGTAATCTCGTAGTAGCAGGATATTTCGTCTTTGGAGCGGAAGAGAAGATAAACTGTCTAACCAACTAGCAATCTCATGTTTTACGAAATAAGAGTGTTCTGTACTTGGCACGTTTGGTAAATGGAATTCTTCAATTTGCGTTGTTTTATACTTCTTTTCTTTTCGGTACCAATCGATAAAGGCGTTGTAGGCAATTGTAAATAACCACGGCCTAATTTCTTCTCCTTTATAATAATCAATATGGACGAGCATTCGGTAAAACGTTTCTTGCATGAGATCTTCCGCATAGTGGGAATCTCCGGTTAGGGAGAGAAGATAGCGAAATAAATCTTGCATATGCTCTGAGTAAATTTCTTCTAATGATTGTTTGCGTTTCACTACATTTCCCTCCCTTCATACATAACAACGAAATACATATAAAAAAGTTACAATTTTTATGGAATTATAGTAAAAAACGTCAAGAATTGGATAGGATTCTCTTTTATCATAATACATATAAGGCGGGTGAACAGAGATGGAAAGCTATGAAACACAAATTCAAAGGTCCATTGATTATATTGAGGAAGATGTAATGGAAAAACAAACGCTGCGTAATTTAGCACGTGTTGCAGGTTTTTCTGAGTCGCATTTTCATCGTGTATTCCAGGCGTTAGTAGGCGATACAGTAATGGAGTATGTTCGAAAGAGGAGGTTAGCCCAGGCAGCTTATCAACTTTCTCATACGGATGAAAAAGTTATTGATATCGCATTTGAGCATGGCTTTCAATCTCACGAAACGTTCACGAGAGCCTTTAAAAAATTATTTCAAATGACACCAAGTGAATATCGAAAACAAGAAATTGAAACACCAATGTATTATAGAGTGAATGTAAAACAAAGAAAATTAAATCCATATTTAGGGGGCATACAAATGGAATATCGTATTGTAAATAAACCAGAATTTTTAATGGCGGGTTATGAGTTGAAGACGACAAGTAAAGAAGGAAAAAACCATCAAGACATTCCAGCATTTTGGCAAGAATATTTACAAAAAGATCTTGGAACGACGATTCCGAATCGTAAAGATACGAGCCAATGGGTAGAACTTGGATTATGTACTGATTTTAATTTAGAAACAGGGGACTTCACTTATATTATCGGAATGGAAGTTACAGACTTTGAAAATGTACCAAATGCAGTTGCAAAGCGTACATTCCCAGCTGCGACATATGCAGTATTTACAACGCCGAAAGTTCCTCATGAAGAAATGGTATCGTCTATTCATCAAACGTGGAATGCAGTATTCTCAGAATGGTTCCCGCACTCAGGATATGAACATTGCGGAGTTACAGAATTTGAGCTATACGATGAGCGTTCCCATGCAGATAAAAGTGAGTTTGCTCAAGTTGAGCTTTGGATACCAGTGAAGAAGAAATAATAAGAGGAAAAGTGAACCACTCAGTGGTTCGCTTTTTTATCATATAGGTTGCCACATTTGACGATTTTTGTCGGTAAATCGATATATCTTGAAAATCGCTGATATAATTTGAGTTGCGCCGATGTAATTTCATGTACCGTAGAACTAATAAGAAAAACCACTTCATAATTTCATTCACCGAAAAAATCCCTCAAAAAAAAGACGCCCTACAGCGTCTTTCCTATGAACTAAACGGAAACACAATTATAATCGTCGTTCCTTTTCCAAGTTCACTATCAATGGAGATCGTTCCGTTATGGGCATGAACGAGCTGTTTTGTAATGGCGAGGCCAAGTCCAGTTCCGATGTTGCTTTCTTCTGTATTTGTTCCTCTGTAATATCTTTCGAATAGAAGCTCTTTCGTTTTATCATCCATTCCTTTTCCGTTATCTGAAATAGAAAGTGTAAAGAAGTTAGCATTTTGCGAAAGTTTTACGATTACGTTTGTCGTTTCATTATTATGTTTAACAGCGTTTGCTAATAAGTTTTCGATAATACGCTGGAACCATTTTTCTTCAATAAAATATTGGATTTTGCTTGAACTTGGCACAAATTCAATGTTTTGATTTTGTAGTGTCGGGTTATTAATAAATTGTAATAGTACTTTTTGGACGAACTGATTAATTTCAACATTTACGTGTTGCGCAGGAAGAGTATTATTTTTTAATTGATATGTTAAGCTTAAGTCGTCAATTAATGTAGTCATATATTGAGATTTTTCTTTCATTACATGGCCAAATTGTTGAATGTCTTGATCAGTCCAATTATATTGCTTAGATTCTAGTAATAATGCATAGCCGTATATAGAGCTAAGCGGTGTTTTTAAATCATGCGTTAGGCCGGTAATCCACTCTTCGCGTGTTTGTTGCAGTACTTTTCTCATTGCATCGTTCTTTTTCAAAGTAATAGAAAGGTGCTCTAGTGAGTTTGTAACATCTTTAAATATACGGAACGACCATTTTTCTTTACCGGAGCGCCGGAACCGAACAGGCTTGCCTTTTTTACTAACAGGTTCTTCATATTTTCCTCCGGCTATGTTTTTAAGCCAGCGCATCGTGTGTAATAAAGGCTTTCCAAACTTATTTCCATACCAAATTGAAAGAATGACTAAATAAACAAACACAATAAGGAGGATTAAGCTGCATCCGATTAGAAGTTTCTTAGTAAATACATCATCTAATTCATCATCTGGATAATAATGAGCGTTTGGGGCGGATACAACGATGAGATGACCGCTATTTGAATCGTAAAAACTAGATATATTTTCTTTATAATTCCACGGTTCTTTTTCATTAAGAGCCGTTTTTATAGCCGAAAATGTTTTTTTCTTCCCAGTTGGATAGGAAAAAACTTCTTCGCTATTGTTATTAAATATTTGCAGTGTTGCTTTTTCTTTAGAAAGTAATTGTTTTTCTTGTTCAGTTAGTGCAAATTCATTTAATGATAAAGAAGGATGCCCTTGTTGTATCGTTTTTAGTAAAGCATTACTTTTTAGTTTGGCACCGTAAATAACGATCACTGGTTTCTTTTCTAATTTAATTTCCCAATAGTTAAATTTATAAATACTGTTGTTGCTATTCTGTAAATACGTAAGTAAGGATGTCTTTGTGTAAGAGGTAGGAACATCGTTAGGCGTATTAAAGTTGTAAAGGACCTTTCCATCTTCATCTACAATTTGAAGCCAATCACTCTTTTCTGTTATTAAATCTTTTACCTCAGATTTTAAAGTAATGTTATTGTCTTCAGAAGAAATATATTCGGAGATTGTAAAGGTATCATAATCAGAAATATTAGGTTCATATAAAGTACTATTAAGAAGAAAAATTAAATAAGAAAAAGAAGCAACTACTGCGATAAGTAACGTAACTAAGACAAAAACGTGTTGTAAAATAAACTGGATTATAAGTCGCTTATTAAAATTCATATCTGTAACCTACTTTGTAATGAACTTATAGCCAAGTCCACGAACTGTTTTTATGTATTCTGGTTTACTTGGATCTTGTTCAATTTTTTCACGTAGTTTTCGAATGTGAACCATAACAGTATTATCATCTCCATTATAGGCAGGAGCTCCCCAAACTTTTTCATATAATTCTTCCTTCGAAAATACGTAGTTCGGATTCTCACAAAAGAAGAGTAGTAATTGAAAGAGCTGAGCGGAACATTCGACAACGTTTCCATCTACTGTTAGTTCCGCAGAATGTTGATCAATTTCAAATCTCCCAAATGAAATGGAGTGCGTATTTTGTTCTTGTACGCTTTGCTTCATATGTCTTCGAAGTTGTGCTTTCATACGAGCGACTACTTCAAGTGGATTAAATGGCTTCGTAATATAATCATCCGCACCGTATGAAAATCCAGATACTTTATCTAA
This sequence comes from Bacillus silvicola, assembly GCF_050524305.1. NCBI lineage: Bacteria > Bacillati > Bacillota > Bacilli > Caryophanales > Bacillaceae > Bacillus > Bacillus silvicola. The sequence goes on along the minus strand of NZ_JBNGVC010000013.1, from coordinate 56,972 downwards.
ATCAGAAGTTTTCGCTGTTAGAAAGAAGATCGGACAATCTGTCTTTTGGCGAATGATCGGACAAATGTCAAAACCGGACTGTCCAGGAAGCATCACATCTAAAATGATTAAATCGTAATTGTTTTGTTCAATGAGAGATAAGGCCAGTTCCGCAGATGTTGCAGTTGTAATATGAGAAAAACCTTCTTTTTTAAGAATGGTAGTTAGTAATTGTAAAATTGCTGTTTCATCATCAACAAGTAAAATATTTGCGTGATACATATATATGAATCCCTCCTAATTTCCTCGAATATCATATCATCTTTTTGTAACTTATGGAATTTTTAAGGGAATTTTAAGGTTTTCTTTCACAAAAAATTAAGATTCAAATGATATGATAAAAGTAACATAGGGAGGAGATGAATGTGAATCCGTTTCAAACGATGCGAGCTAGATATTTTTTAATTGTATTTGCATTATTAATTTTAGTAGCACGAAGTAGTAATGAAGTGCTAGAAAATACATTTCATATACAGAATTCATCTTTAATAAATATTCTTATATTTTATATCCTTCCAATAATATGGCTGTTTTACAGATATAGAAAGCATTGTGTTTCATTTTCATTATTTATTAATAGAAACGAAACATTTAATCTAGTGCAAGTTTTGTATATCGCAATTATGCTATGTATTTTTAGTTACGGCTATCTTATTTTGTATATGTATAGCTTTGCATGGATTACACCAGATTTTATTATGAATGCCTTGCATGAACCGATTATAGATAGTACCGGGGGATATGTATATCAAGTTATTATGGTTGTATTTATCGCGCCTATTGTCGGAGAGTTTGTTTTTCGAGGCTTTTTACTACAGCGTTTTGCAGCGAAATGGGGTACTAGTATAGCGGTGGTCGTTGTAGCACTTTTATTTGCGTGCTTACATGTTGATTTCCTCGGTGCAGTTGTGTTTAGCATCGTACTATCAATTGTATATATTCGTACGAAAAGCTTACTCATGCCAATTGCCATTCATATGTTAAACAATGCGTTTGTAATCGGCGCTTCTTTTCTAATAAATAAAGAAGAGATAATGAGTTTTGCAGATTTCTCAAATTATACGACGTTCTTTCCAGGACTTATTATTTTTATAACGGGATTAAACTTAGTACTCATCTTTTTATTTGTTAATCGCAAATATTGGAATAAAGAAATGCCAGCTATATATGTAGAGCAGGAAAAGAGTTTTGCAGACGTAGTGGGGGATAAGTAAGATGAAGAAAACGTTTGAAAAAATATTGAAGGACATTATAGAGTCTACGTTTCTTACAGATATGTGTGATAAAAGCGTTTGTCATTGGTTACAACCTGTAGTAGATACGATTGTGTTTCCAGAGTATTACTTATTTTCTAGTACTCATTTAAAAGAAAATATTATTTCTCTTCTTATTGTATTAGGGATTTTAATAATATTTGGTCTTATTGTAGAAGCAATGATGAAGCGTATCTTCAGAAAAAATGAAGAGAAGTATGCGTGGGTTCATAAAGTATTCGAGAAAGTAATGGGGGCTTTCCTTTTGTTTTATGGCATGAAAACAATCATTTACTTTATAGCTATGAAACATCATTAATTCGAAATTTGAAAGGGATGTATAAAATTATATGAATGAAACAATATCGTCAAATAAGTTTTTTTATTTGATTGTACTGAGTTTAGTATTGATTACGACAGTAAATGTTGTTCTTCGCTGGGAGGAAGCTTACTTTTTTATGTATTTAGCGCTCCATTTATTAGGGATTTTATGCATAACGGGCGGAGTAGTTGCTGAGAAAAAGCATGAAGAAAGTATTAATTATATGTGTGTGATTGGTCTTATTTTACTTTTAACTGTACAAGGTATTATGAAATATAGTTCTTTTTCTTTGCAAGATTTTAATTTGTTAATAGATGTGCTCCCGTAAGGAATAGTATGATATGTAAAAGCGGCTTGTTTGTAAGTACATGTCTTATACTAGATTATGAGCCGAAGAAAATAGGTGAAACTCTTCTTGTAATAGAAGAGTTTTTTTATGTAGATTGAACGAGTTAGAACAATTCTCACGATTAGCTTGTTCTAATTTTGAAAGTACGAACTTACAATAATAATAGACAGGCAGCATAGAGGAGGGAATAACGTGAAGAAAGTTATTGGGTGGTCGCTTTTTTTGTACGTTGGGTTTGCGTTATTTATATATTGGTATTTATTTGGATGGAATCATGAACTCATTCCGGACATGTATAAAGGAACGAGTGCAGATCCAGAAACTTTTATGAATGCGAAAGAGCTTATGTTAAGCCAAGATTATTCGCGTATGAAAAATTTACTGTACTTTTTAGCGACGCCTCTTGAATGGATTATTTTATTATTTGTACTTGTGCTCGGTATTTCAAAAAAGTTTGAGAAATGGTCGAAGGAAACGACTAAAATAAGTGTCTTACAAGTTGCGATTTATTTCTTTTATTTATCATTACTTACAACGGTACTAGCATTACCGATGCAATGGATCGGCCGTAAAGTATCCGTTAATTACGGTATTTCAACGCAAAGTACACAAAGCTGGATTAAAGATCACGTCATCGATTTTTGGGTGAATTATGCGACTATGTTCCTCATTGTTACGGTTTTATTATGGCTCATCCGTAAATTCCCGAAGAGATGGTGGCTAGCAGGATGGGCACTCTCTGTTCCGTTTACGATTTTTTTAACGTTTGTGCAACCTGTTATTATTGATCCACTTTATAACGATTTCTCGACGCTGAAAAATAAAGAGTTAGAAACGAAAATTTTAGCGATGGCAGACAAAGCTGACATTCCTGCTAAACACGTATATGAAGTAAATATGTCGAAAAAAACGAATTCGTTAAATGCATATGTAACAGGAATTGGTCTTAACTCGCGTATTGTAATGTGGGATACAACGCTTAAGCAATTAAAAGATAAAGAGATTTTATTTATAATGGCCCATGAAATGGGACATTATGTTATGAAACATATATATTGGGGCGTTGCTAGTTATGTCTTGTTATCGTTTGTAGGTATGTATTTAATTAGTCGTATTTTAAATATGTGTATTCGAAAATGGGGAGATACGCTGCAAATTTCAAAAGTGGCATGTTTCTCAATTTTACCTTTGTTTTTCTTAATTTCCTCTTTACTATCTTTTGCATCACAACCAGCAACAAACTATGTTTCACGTATAGAAGAACGTGCGGCAGATCAATATGCTTTAGATATGACGAAAGATGGGAAATCAGGTGTGAGAACTTTTCAATATTTATCAAAAACAAGTTTAAGCCAAGTAAACCCGCCTGCGTTAGTGAAGTTTTTCTTATACACACATCCACCAATTTTCGAAAGAATTCATACGTTTGAACAATATGAAAAACAGAAGAAGCAGTAGGATACTGCTTCTTTTTATTGTGGAGTATTCGAATTTTGTATAATATATAGAATATTCAGTGAAATATTTAGGAGGTTAATATTTTGTTTCATTCAAAATCAATGCCAGCTATAAAAATGATTCTTTCGATGTCTATTTTTGGATCGATTGGATTCTTTTCTGTGCAAACTGGTTTACCGTCTTTTGAATTAGTATTTGTTCGTTGTATTTGTGCGACTTTATTTTTAGCATTATGTTGGTTAGTAACAGGGCAATACAAAAGTGAGAAATGGAACAAAAAAGAGACTATACAAATATTAGCTTGTGGTGTATTTCTCGTTTTTAACTGGGTATTTTTATTTAAAGCGTTTGAAGTCATGTCGATTACAATTGCGATTTCTGTGTATCATCTTGCGCCGATCATCGTATTAATGATTGGTAGTATTGTATTTAAAGAGAGATTAACAGCATTTGCGGTGCTGTCCATTGTCATATGTTTCATCGGCACAGTTTTAATAGCTGGAGTAGATGGCAATGTGTCGCTTGAGAAATTAATGTCATCTGGAATGGTGTGGGCGCTTCTTGCAGCTTTATTTTATGCATTTACAACGTTGCTCGGAAAAGGAATTAAGCATACGAGTGCATATGCGATGACATTTTTACAAACGTTTTTAGGTATATTTTTATTGCTACCATTCGTAGACTTCGGGAAGTTTCAAGGATTAACAGAGATGAACTGGATGATGATCACAGCGACAGGACTTATACATACGGGATTTGTATATTACTTATTTTTTGACAGTTTAAGAAATTTATCGACGAGATTAATTTCGGTATTAGTGTTTTTAGATCCTGCGGTTGCAATACTATTAGATACAGTCTTTACCGGATTTAGACCGACTAGTATGCAAGTAGTGGGGATTATCCTTATATTTGTAGGAATGGCATTTACTTTCTGGAAGCCGAGGGATGAAAGAGTGAAAGTGTACTCAGAAGCATAATATTTACCGGGATTAAAAGTAGCTACGTCATTAATGTTAATAGGTGGAATGTTTTTTAGTGCAAATGGACAATATTTGCACTTTTTTTGTCTGAAAAATGAAGTTTTTATAAGCAAAGGATTTAATGAAAATCTTATAGAATATGTTAATGTACAACATTGTAAATCCTTTGAAACTGAAGAAGGATTTACAGAGTGTACGTCATAATAATTTGTCTATGATTCGATATACCAATTGAAATGAGGACGGAGTTGCTTCCCTTTAGTAGTAATCTTCAAAATAATAGATGTTAAAAATGAATGTATTACATGAGATTTGCAAATACAGCATATGTAATATGGAAAAAGAATGTAGTCTATTATTTTCCATTTTAATGAAATGGAAATGAAGGAGAGAGGGCAATGAAGAAAAGAATGTTGCGTATAATGACGGTAGCGACTATTATGGGTGGTTTATTATTAAATGCAAATGTTCCTAATATAAAAGCAGAAGAGTATCCAGAAATGATTGTATTTGATGATGTTCCAGTAGACTATTGGGCATATGAATATATTATAGACGTTGCATATAATAAAGTTATGCTAGGTTATGGAAATGGGAAATTTGGTGTTGGCGATAATGTAACGCGAGAACAAGTGGCGGCAGTACTGTATCGCGCACTTAATATAAAACATGAAGGGCCATTACACAATCCGTATAAAGATATTTCTGAAAGATCAACAATGTTTCCAAAGGAAATTTTAGCATTAACAGAACATGGTATTTTTAAAGGTGATGAGAAGGGGAATTTCAGACCGAGGGAAACGATAACACGTGCAGAAGTAGCACAAGTCCTTACACGGGCATTTTCATTTGAAGTGAAGAAGAAACATACATTTACAGATGTACCAAATAATTATTGGGCAAAAAATGCAATTAGTGCATTGCAATCTAATAATGTCATAATAGGAACAGGGAATGGAAAATTTGAACCAAATAAATTTGTAACACGTGAGCAATATGCAGCATTTTTATATAAGGCTATTATTAATTTTCATTTGAAAGATGAGAAGTATTAAGCGGAAATTCAAAAGTTGTTTAATAGTAAGGTGAAAATATTTTAATTATAGTAATATGTTATTTAAAAAAAAGTGCAAAAGTTTTGCGCTTTTTTTTATGTAATTCATGTATATTTATTCATTTTAATACAAAACATGAATTTACCAAAAATGAAAAAAACAGGTGTGTTAAAGTGACAATTAATAAGAAAAAGATATTATTTAGTAACTTTATTATCAACGAAGTGTAAAGGAAAGTATGTGAAAAACCGTTCACAAATTAGACAAAATTTATATAAATAAGTATATTGATACTTTTTTATTAATTCTTTATAGTAGAAAAAAAGTATGTTTTTAGGGGGAAAATGCGGTGAAGAAAAAGTTTTTAAAAATAGCAACGGCTTTAACAATTATGGGTGGAGTTGTATTAAGTGCAGAAGGTACTAAAGTAAATGCTGAAGTAGTTGTGAAGCAACAACAACAAGCAAATTCTGTTGTATTTAAAGATGTACCAAAAGGTCATTGGTCTTCTGAAGCTATTAACACTCTAGCAGGCTGGGGAATCATTAATGGTTATGGAGATGGGAAGTTTGGTTTTGGCGATAATGTAACACGTGAGCAAGTAGCGGCTTTAATTTATCGTACGATTGATTTTAGCGAAGTGTTTGAGGAAGGCGACGTACTTGAGAATCCATACAAAGATATTAATGAAAATTCAACAATGTTCATAGAAGAAATTTTAGTATTAACAGAAGTAGGTATCTTAAAAGGTGATGGAACTGGGAACTTTAGACCGAAGGATACGCTAACACGTGCGGAAATGGCACAGGTTCTTACGAATGCTTTTGAATTAGAAGCAAAGGGACCTCATACTTTTAATGATGTTCCAGCAGATTCATGGGCAAAAAATGCGATTAGCGCAATACAAACAAATAATATTACAAATGGAATAGGCGAAAATAAATTTGGTCCGTCTATGAGTGTAAAGCGTGAACAATATGCAACATTCTTACATAGAGCAATTTTAAATGATGAGCAACAATAATTTATAAAAAGAGCTGGTGTTATACAACACCAGCTCTTTTTTTTTGCTTGAAATAAATATATCTTTGGAAAAAATCTGTTAAATTTTCAAAAAAAACTTCCTTTTCTGAAGATTTGTTATATAATATAAAACATAAAATCAAATCTGTTATAAAACAGTTTAAGAAGGGGATGCTAATATGTCGACGCAAACTTCACGGGTTACACTGCCCGGAGAAATGTTACCAGCGTACAACGAAATATTGACACCTGAGGCGCTTAGCTTTTTAAAGGAACTACATGGAAATTTCAATGAACGTCGCGCGGAACTTTTACAAAAGCGTGTGGAGAAACAAAAAAGAATTGATGCAGGGGAGTTTCCTACGTTTTTAGAAGAAACAAAGCATATACGTGAAGGTGATTGGACAATCGCTGAGCTTCCGAAAGATTTAGAGGATCGTCGTGTGGAGATTACTGGACCAGTAGATAGAAAGATGGTCATTAACGCTTTAAATTCAGGAGCACATCTTTTTATGGCAGACTTTGAAGATTCGAATGCACCAACTTGGAGAAATGCTGTTGAAGGCCAAATTAACTTACGAGACGCTACTAGGGGAACGATCTCACATAAAAATGAGAACGGAAAAGAATATCGTTTAAATAGTAATACGGCTGTCTTAATTGTGCGTCCGAGAGGGTGGCATTTAGAAGAAAAGCATATGCAAGTTGACGGCAAGAACATGTCTGGCAGTTTGGTGGATTTTGGATTGTACTTTTTCCATAATGCGAAGACGCTTTTAGCAAAAGGAAGTGGCCCATACTTTTACTTACCGAAAATGGAAAGTTACTTAGAGGCAAGATTATGGAATGACGTTTTCATATTCGCTCAAAAATATATCGGTATTCCGAACGGAACGATTAAAGCGACTGTGTTAATAGAAACGATTCACGCTTCATTTGAAATGGATGAAATTTTGTATGAACTAAGAGATCATTCTGCTGGTTTAAACTGCGGGCGATGGGATTATATATTTAGTTTCTTAAAGAGTTTCCGAAATCATAATGAATTTTTACTTCCAGATAGAGCGCAAGTCACGATGACAGCGCCGTTTATGCGCGCGTATTCTTTGAAAGTTATTCAAACGTGTCATCGCCGTAATGCGCCAGCAATCGGAGGGATGGCAGCGCAAATCCCAATTAAGAATGATCCAGAAGCAAATGAGGCGGCTTTTGAGAAAGTGCGTGCTGATAAGGAGCGCGAAGCTTTAGATGGACATGACGGGACTTGGGTTGCCCACCCGGGACTTGTACCGGTTGCAATGGAAGTATTTAATCACATAATGAAAACGCCAAATCAAATTTTTAGAAAGCGTGAAGAAATACGTGTAACAGAAAAGGATTTATTAGAAGTACCGATGGGAACGATTACAGAAAGTGGTCTTCGCACGAATATTAACGTCGGTATTCAATATATTGCATCTTGGTTAAGTGGGCGGGGAGCAGCTCCAATTTATAACTTAATGGAAGATGCAGCAACAGCAGAAATATCAAGAGCACAAGTATGGCAGTGGATTCGTCATGAGGGTGGAAAGCTAAGTGATGGCCGTGATATCACTTTTAAATTGATGGAAGAATTGAAAGAAGAAGAACTAGCAAAAATAGAAAGAGAGATTGGTAAGGAAGCATTTAAGAAAGGGAGATTTGAAGAAGCTACAAAACTGTTTACAAGCCTTGTTCGCAATAACGAGTTCATGCCGTTTTTAACATTACCGGGTTATGAAATTTTATAAGAAACAAGAAAAGGGGATGGAACATATGAAAAACGAAAGAATTGATACATTGCAAGAAAGCTGGGAGTTAGATACACGCTGGAAAGGAATCACACGTCCATATTCAGCGGAAGATGTAATTCGTCTGCGCGGATCAATTGATATTGAACATACGTTAGCGCGCTGCGGTGCGGAGAAGCTTTGGAAATCACTTCATACAGAAGATTATATTAATGCACTTGGGGCATTAACAGGAAACCAAGCGATGCAACAAGTGAAGGCTGGATTAAAAGCTATTTATTTAAGCGGTTGGCAAGTAGCGGCAGATGCGAATCTTTCTGGACATATGTATCCTGATCAAAGCTTATATCCAGCGAACAGTGTACCGGCTGTTGTAAAACGAATTAACCAAACACTTCAACGTGCTGATCAAATTCAGCATATGGAGGGTAGCGGTGATACGGATTATTTCGTCCCAATTGTGGCGGATGCTGAAGCTGGATTTGGTGGACAATTAAATGTATTTGAACTAATGAAAGGAATGATTGAAGCGGGGGCATCTGGCGTGCACTTTGAAGACCAATTATCTTCAGAGAAAAAATGCGGGCATTTAGGCGGAAAAGTATTATTACCGACGCAAACAGCGGTGCGTAATTTAATTTCGGCACGTCTTGCTGCGGATGTCATGGGTGTACCAACAATTATCGTCGCAAGAACAGATGCAGATGCGGCAGATTTAATTACGAGCGATATCGATCCAGTTGATCAAGAGTTTATTACAGGTGAAAGAACACCAGAAGGGTTTTATCGTACGAAAGCAGGTCTTGATCAAGCAATTGCACGTGGTTTAGCGTATGCGCCGTATGCAGATCTCGTTTGGTGTGAAACGTCGGAGCCAAATTTAGAAGATGCAAAACGTTTTGCGGACGCAATTCATAAAAAATATCCAGGGAAGCTACTGGCTTACAACTGCTCCCCTTCATTTAACTGGAAACAAAAGTTAGATGAAAAAACGATTGCAAGCTTCCAAAAAGAAATTGAATCATACGGTTATAAATTCCAGTTCGTAACGCTTGCTGGATTCCATTCATTAAATTACGGCATGTTTGAATTAGCGCGTGGTTATAAAGAGCGCGGCATGGCAGCGTACTCTGAATTACAACAAGCAGAGTTCGCAGCAGAAAAAGATGGTTACTCTGCAACGCGCCATCAACGCGAAGTAGGAACAGGTTACTTTGATGAAGTAGCACAAGTTATTACAGGCGGTACTTCATCAACGACTGCTCTAAAAGGATCTACGGAAGAAGAACAGTTTACGAAATAGAGATAGAAGTAGGTGCCTATAATAGGCACCTACTTCTATTTAAAATATCCAATTTAATATAGTGAATATGCCAACGATAGCAGTGAAAAGAAGGCATGCGAATAATGCTAGACATCCCCATGTAAATAGTTTGTCTTTCCATGTTTCTTCATAATCATCAATGAGTTCTTCTATAACTTTCTTCTGCAATGGCTGTAAAGGATGTTCGGTGTGTAGTCCTGTAATAATGTCATGATCTCCTTTGAATTTTAAAGCACGTACAATATGATAAGGGTCGTTTCCCATCGATTTTTCAAATTGTCGACATGCAGCGTGCATAATATCTGTTTTCTCTTTTTCGAGATACCAATATCGTCCAGCCATTTCGGGGTATTGTAATGTAAAGTAAATATCACCGAGTTTTTTTCTAAGTTCTAACTCATTCGGATAAGTAGCGATTAATCCGTGTAATCTATCTCTTGCTTTTCCGAGGTTGTTATTTTCAATCTCTTTTTCAATTCTCTTTAATGTTTTTTCGGGGATTATTTCTGCCATGTAATCCTCCTTTATTAAAATCGGTGTGGTTATATTTTATAAGAAATACTAAAAATTAGAAATTCTATTTTCGAAAAAGATTGTACATTTTATTTTAATGTGCTATGATGATGTCAGTTGAATAGTTAAATTAAGCAATCCATATATTATCAAGTGCCGAAAACGAACGAGAAAAAGTATGTGAGAACTAGTTTATGTTTCGTATTTGATAATGTGTGGATTCTTTTTTTATACAGGAAGACTAAAATAATTTGTATTTTCTTAGGAGGAAATAATCATGGCAGTAACAGGACAAGTAAAATGGTTTAACAACGAAAAAGGCTTCGGTTTCATCGAAGTTCCAGGCGAAAACGATGTATTCGTACATTTCTCTGCAATCGAAACTGAAGGTTTCAAATCTCTAGAAGAAGGTCAAAAAGTTAGCTTCGAAATCGAAGAAGGCAACCGTGGACCTCAAGCTAAAAACGTAATCAAACTATAATTTTATAGTTGATGATGGAAAAAAGGATGGCTCATGCCATCCTTTTTTTGTTGTTGAAATATACGAACATAATGATTATATTGGGGGAGAAGGTGGGAATATATATGATGGAAAAGTATATAAATGAAGTAATACTCGATGTTTGTAGAGGTAATGAAAAAGAGTAAAAGGCTTTCCAAAAAAGGAGGGCCTTTTACTCTTCTTTTCCAATTTTTTTCTTTTTGCGTTTCTTGCATTTTGGGCATTTTGATTTACGAAAAGGCTTTGCAAAGAACAGTAGAATGAAAAATAAAGCGAATATAATACTAGCTGAGTTTTTCACAATCACAATGCTGTTATTTTTTATATGAATTGTTGGTTGGATCTCTTTTTCTTCCATAATGGCCCCCCATATATTGGATTTATATTTTAATTATAGCAAAGTTAATTATTGTAATGATGTGAAAAGAGGAAGAGATTATAAATATTTTTTGTACAGGTTTTAATCAATTCATTATTATATAGTTATTTTTAAATTTGATAAATGTTTGATAAATGATAAATTATTGTAAAAAAGGGGGATTTGTAAAGCATTTCCTTTTCGTAGGTGCTAAAATTATACATGCAGCTGCTACTATAAATAGAAAAAAGGAGATAGTAGAATATGGAAAGTAAAGTAGAACGTTATGTCGAAAATTATGTTGTAAGTAAAAATACGATGGCCTTACTTCCTGTTGTTCTAGGAGAAAAGAAAGTGGTTACGCGAATTGTTGAAATGGAAGATTCTTTTTTCGTATTTCAAAAACCTCTCGATATTATAGAGAGAAGTTGCCGGAAACATGGTTCAAGTTTTTTTGGAAGAAAAGAAGGAACGAAGGAGTTAACTAGTATTACACATAAAGCTCCTATCGCAATTAGCCCGACAGATCAACTTTATTTTTTCCCTACGTATTCTTATTCTCGAAAAGAGTGTGCGTGGTTGTCTCATTTTCATATTGAAAATAATAAAGAATTAAAAGATGGAAATCTTATTATTAGATTTATAAATGGTTTCGCTGTGAAATTAGAAATATCCAAAAGTAGCTTTGAAAATCAGCAAAATCGTACAGCGAAATTACGGACAGAGTATGAAGACCGTAAGAAAAAACAAGGAAATCCTTGTTTTAAAGAGATTGATAAAAGTGAAGAATCTAAATTAACGCCAGCCTATGAGAAAGTGTATTTTGTAAGGGAAGGTGAAGTGTGAGAGGAAAAGGGTGAGGAGACTCATCCTTTTTTGATTTCATTATATATACCGTTACGCTGTAAGATTCATAAATAAAACGAGAAAAATTTGCGGATTTTTTGTTCTTTAATAGCTTAAGGAAGTGTAAAATTACAATATAAGGGTAATTTTACCACATATACTTATCGCGATGTTAATATACATCATTTTACATTTGCGGCATACAGGATATTTCTTACCTTATTATATAAAAAGGAGATGGTATGTTGAAAAGGACTATGTTATTTTGGGCGCAATATATTCTTGTTTTGCCTATATTATTTCTTACCTTTATGTTTACTGGTTTCGTTGGTAGTCAGTTAATGATAGGTGCTGATAAACAACATTTTATTTTTACGCCTCAAAATGCAACAGAATATAGTCAAATTAGTGAAGTTGATAAATTGCTATTTGCTTTTTCAATTCAGCCAGTTGTCACCATAGTATTTCTGCTATCGATTGTGTACGTACTGACACTTATTGTCTTTCAAATTATTGAATGTAAGAAGAAAAGAAAGATATTACATAGTTTGCAATATATGATTCTTATACCAATTTTTATTTACTTGTGCTTAGGGATAATGCAATTTTCCGCAGTTAGTTTAACTTGGATAGATAATTGGAAAGATTATCTTATATTCACTCCTAGTACGATAACTGATGAGCAAGATATATATACGATTGATAAGTTTTTATACAAATTTCGAATGCTACCTATTCCGAGTACAGTATTAATACTATCTTTCTTATATTTATTAATACTTATCGTGATTGATAGTATACGCTTACTAAAAAAGTTTCTTGTAAGAACTAGTCATTAGAAAAAGAGGATTGTTTGAAGGTATAACAATTATTTGTCACTACTCATTTCTACCTGTATGGAAATACGGATTGATACTTCTGTAGTTCCTTCTTTTTCATAATATGTAACCGTTAAGTTATAACCTGTGCGTGGTGTCTAAATTATTCTCATGTTCTGTCGAATATTGAAAGATTATCATAGCATAATAATGAAGGAATTCTAGCGGAAGATATGGAAACTTAATAATTACATCTCCATATGTCATATCTACCATTTCCTCTTTCATATAAGCGATGATACAGTAGAGGTAGTAATTAGAGTAAAGGGGTAATGTGTAGAATGGATTTTCAGACAATCAAAGAATATTTTTCACCAGAAAATATGGATCACATTGTTGAAAGTTATAAAGCGTTCGGGCCGCTTCTTGGTATTGGTTTACCGATGATAGAGGCGCTTATTCCAGCATTGCCTCTCATTGTGTTTGTACTGGCGAATGCTGTTGCATTTGGTTTTTGGTTCGGTTTTCTTTATTCGTGGCTTGGATCAGTAATTGGTGCAATGCTTGTATTTTTCATCATTCGTAGCTTTGGAAGAACGCGTTTCTTTTCTTTTGTAAATAAACATGAGAGAGTGCGAAAGGCGATGGGATGGATTGAAAGAAAAGGGTTTGCGCCAATCTTTGTCATATTCTGTTTTCCGTTCACACCATCTGCGCTTATAAACGTTGTAGCTGGTTTGTCTCGCATTAGCGTAAAACAATTTGGACTAGCGTTAGCATTCGGAAAGCTTGTTATGATTTTTATTTTAACGTATATCGGTCATGATTTAATGTCGTTTATTCATAAACCGGTAAAATCCGTTATTGTAGCAATTGGTATTTTTATTTTATGGTATGTAGGTAAAAAAATTGAAGTAAAGTTAGAACTACATTAGGAAAAGTCTTCTTTATAAAGAAAAGCTTCATTATTAAAGGGCGAGGGGAGAAGCGAATGAAGAAAACTTTGAAAAAAGAAGGGCTAGAGTGGATAAGAACAATTTTAATTGGTGTACTATTAGCTGTATTTTTTCGAACGTTTTTCTTTTCAACGTACGTTGTAGAGGGGAAGTCAATGATGCCGACATTGCAAGATGGCAATATGCTCGTTGTAAATAAGGTGAGTTATCAAGTAGGGGACTTGAATCGATTTGATGTTGTTGTGTTTCATGCGAATAAAAAAGAGGACTATGTAAAACGAATTATCGGTTTACCTGGGGATCATATCGAATATAAGCATGATAAACTATATATAAATGGACAATTCGTAGATGAACCTTATTTAGAGAAGTATAAGAAAGAGATAAATGGACGACAACTAACAGGTGATTTTAAACTAGAAGAGTTAACGAAAGAAAAGTCGGTACCACCTGGATATATTTTTGTAGTAGGTGATAATCGCCTCGGGAGCTGGGATAGTAGGCACTTTGGATTTGTAAAAGCTGATACAGTTGTCGGTAAAGTTGATTTACGATATTGGCCGATTAAAGAGGTGCAAACGAATTTTTCAAAAGGTTGATATAATTAAGTAAAAGTATAGAAAAAGACAAACAACTCAGTTTGTCTTTTTTCGTGTCCTATAATACAATTATGGTAGCAAACTAACGTTCGTTATGTAAGTGAAAGGTGGGATTACATGTCACTTCGATTTGTGATTGGTAGAGCTGGAAGTGGAAAAAGTACACTTTGTTTACACGAAGTGCAAGAAGAGTTAAAGCAGCGCCCAAGAGGGAAAACAATATTATATCTTGTGCCAGAACAGATGACATTCCAAACGCAACAGGCGTTAATTGGGAGTGAAGAGGTAAGAGGTTCTATTCGGGCACAAGTTTTTAGTTTTTCGCGATTAGCGTGGAAGGTGCTGCAAGAAGTTGGCGGAGCGAGTCGTCTTCATATTGATGAAGCGGGCGTGCATATGTTACTTCGTAAAATTGTAGAGTCCCGTAAAGATGGATTATCGGTGTTCCAAAAAGCAGCGGAGCAAAACGGTTTCTTTGAACATCTTGGTAGTATGATTGCGGAGTTTAAACGTTACAATGTGACGCCATCTAACGTATATGAAATGTGGCAACAATTAGATGCGCATAGCAGTAGTGCAGAGCAAAAGCTGCTAGCGAATAAAGTGTATGATTTACAGTTATTATATGATGATTTTGAACGTGCTTTAATCGGAAAGTATTTAGATTCAGAAGATTACTTACAATTATTAATTGAGAAGCTTTCAGAATCTGAATATGTAAAAGGCGCGGAAATTTATATAGATGGATTCCATTCATTTTCCCCTCAAGAGCTAGAAATTGTTAGAGGGCTAATGAGATTAGGAACTAGAATCACAATCACATTGACAATAGATGAAAAAACGTTAGCGCAGCCAGTGAATGAACTAGATTTATTTTATGAAACGACGTTAACGTATGAACGAATAAAGCAAGTAGCTCGTGAAGAGAAAATAGAAATTGAAAAAACAATTCCGTTGATGGAGCAGCCGCGTTTTCATTCTCCGGCATTAGCTCATTTAGAAGCCCATTATGAAGCGCGTCCGAATGAAAAATTTAACGGTGAAGCAAGTGTAACGATTAGTACAGCAGCTAATTTACGAGCTGAAGTAGAAGGTGTTGCTCGTGAAATTAGAAGACTTGTGGCGGATGAAGACTATCGTTACCGAGATATCGCAGTCCTTCTTCGTAACGGAGAAAGTTATTACGACGTAATGCGAACGTTATTTACAGATTATAATATCCCGCATTTCATCGATGAAAAACGCCCAATGTCACATCATCCGCTAGTAGAATGTATTCGTTCTGCACTCGAGATTATTAGCGGGAATTGGCGTTATGATGCAGTATTCCGCTGCGTGAAAACAGAGCTTTTATATCCATTAGATGTAAGAAAAGAAGCGATGCGCGAAGAGATGGATGAGTTTGAAAACTACTGTTTAGCGTACGGTGTACAAGGGAAGAGATGGACTTCAGAAGATCCGTGGATGTATCGCCGCTATCGTTCTCTTGATGATGCGAGCGAAATGATAACAGACAGTGAGCGTGAAATGGAAGAGAAAATAAATCAACTTCGTGACGTTGTAAGAACGCCAGTTATTCGTATGCAAAAAAGGCTGAAGCGTGCTGGAACAGTTATGCAAATGTGCGAAGCGGTATATTTATTTTTAGAGGAGCTTGACGTTCCGAAAAAACTAGAAGAATTACGTGTTCGTGCAGAAGAAAGTGGAGATTTCTTATTTGCGACAGACCATGAGCAAGTATGGGAAGAAGTGATGAGCCTTCTTGATACGTTTGTAGAGATGCTTGGTGAGGAGAAGATGTCACTATCTATGTTCACGGACGTTATGTCGACAGGTCTTGAGGCGCTTCAATTTGCGAACATTCCGCCGTCACTAGATCAAGTGTTAATTGCTAATATTGATCGTTCTAGATTATCAAATATTAAAGCGACATTCGTTATTGGAGTGAATGAAGGCGTTATTCCAGCAGCACCTATGGATGAAGGGATGCTGTCTGATGAGGAAAGAGAAGTTCTTGGCGCGGCAGGAATTGAATTAGCGCCAACGACGAGACAAACTTTATTAGAAGAACAGTTTGTTATGTATCAAATGGTAACGAGAGCATCTGAGAAATTATACATTTCATGCCCGCTTGCAGATGAAGAAGGGAAGACGTTACTTGCTTCTAGTTTTATTAAAAAAATAAAAAGAATGTTCCCTGATGTGAAAGAATCATTTATTACAAATGACGTAAATGACTTATCACGTTCGGAACAAATTTCATACGTAGCAACGCCAGAAGTGACATTGTCTTATGTCATGCAGCAGCTGCAAACATGGAAGCAATACGGATTTGAAGGTAATTTAGACTTTTGGTGGGATGTATATAATTTCTACGTTACTTCAGATGAATGGAAACAAAAAAGTAGCCGCGTGTTATCAAGTTTATTCTACCGAAATCGTGCACAGAAACTAAGTACAGCGGTAAGTAGAGATTTATACGGAGATACAATTAAGGGAAGCGTTTCTCGTATGGAATTATTTAACCGTTGTGCGTACGCTCATTTCGCACAGCACGGTTTATCGCTAAGAGAGCGTGATATTTTCAAACTTGATGCGCCAGATATCGGTGAACTATTCCATGCAGCGCTGAAAAGAATTGCAGACAGGTTATTACGTGAAAACCGTACTTGGGCAGATTTATCAATAAAAGAGTGTGAGCATCTTTCTACTTTAGTAATAGAAGAAATTGCACCATTATTACAAAGACAAATTTTATTAAGTTCAAACCGTCATTTCTATTTAAAACAAAAACTACAACAAATCATATTCCGTACATCACTCATTCTTCGTGAACATGCGAAGTCTAGCGGTTTTGTACCAGTTGATTTAGAAGTACCGTTTGGTATGGGCGGGACTGGATCTCTTCCGCCAATGGAATTTGCGTTGCCAAATGGTGTGAAGATGGAAGTAGTGGGCCGTATTGACCGTGTTGATAAGGCAGAAGATGAGAGTGGTACGTTCCTTCGTATTATTGACTATAAATCAAGTTCGAAAGCGTTAGATTTAACAGAAGTGTATTACGGACTAGCGCTTCAAATGTTAACGTATTTGGATGTTGTTACTTCAAATGCACATACGTGGATGAAAAAGGGCGGCACTGCATCACCGGCGGGTGTATTGTATTTCCATATTCATAACCCGATTGTTGAGATGAAAGGCGATGCATCTGAAGAAGAAATTGAGAAAGAAATTTTAAAGAAATTTAAAATGAAAGGGCTCGTACTAGGAGATGCTGATGTTGTTCGTTTAATGGATAATAAACTTTCAACAGGAAGCTCTGATATTATTTCTGCTGGTCTGAAAAAAGATGGTAGTTTTAGTGCGCGTTCTAGCATTGCAAGTGAACAAGAGTTTAATGTACTTCAAAAATATGTACACCACTCGTTTGAAAATATCGGAAAAGACATCACAGAAGGTGTTATCGATATTGCTCCTTACAAAAAGGGGAATAAAGCGGCTTGTACGTTCTGTAACTTTAAATCTGTTTGTCAGTTTGATGAATCACTTGAAGATAACCAATTCCGTACGTTAAAAGATATGAAAGATAGCGAAGCAATGGAGAAAATTAGAGAGGAGGTTGGCGAAGAATGATAGAAAATTGGCCTGAAAAACCAGAAGGTAGTCAATGGACAGATGACCAGTGGAAAGCGGTTGTAGCGAATGGACGTGATATTTTAGTCGCAGCAGCAGCTGGATCTGGGAAAACAGCAGTATTAGTTGAACGTATTATTAAAAAGATTATAAGTGAGGAAAATCCAGTCGATGTCGACCGCCTGCTCGTTGTAACATTTACGAATGCAGCGGCGCAAGAAATGAAAAATCGAATTGGAGAAGCGTTAGAAAAAGTATTAATTGATGGGCCAGGTTCACAGCATATAAGAAAGCAGCTTAGCTTATTAAATAAAGCTTCCATTTCAACAATCCATTCATTTTGTTTACAAGTGATTAGAGGATACTACTACATGCTTGATGTCGATCCTCGTTTCCGTATTGCGAACCAAACAGAAAATGAATTGTTAAAAGAAGAAGTGCTAGATGACATATTAGAAGAAGAGTATGGAATCGAAGATAATAGTATTTTCTTTGAATTAGTTGATCGTTATACGAGTGACCGTAGTGACGATGACCTACAACGAATGATTTTAGCGCTTCATACAGAATCAAGAGCGCATCCAAACCCGGAAAAATGGCTTGATAAATTAGTAGAAGCATACGATGTTGAAGGAAAGACGATTGAAGATTTAGTGTACGCTTCTTACTTATTAGAAGATGTGAAATTCCAGCTGGAAACAGCGGAACAGCATATTCGTAAAGCGACTGAACTCGCAATGCTTCCTGACGGTCCGGCGCCTCGCGTTGAAACGTTACAAGCGGATTTAGCTTTACTTGGAATGTTATCCTCAGCAGCTCGTGGGTCGTGGACAAGCGTTTATGAAGCGATGCAAAACGTATCGTGGCAAACGCTAAAGCGTATTAAGAAAAGTGATTACAACGAAGATGTTGTAAAACAAGTAGATTCTCTTCGTAATAAAGCGAAAGATGAAGTAAAGAAATTACAAGAAGAACTATTTAGCCGCAGACCTGAAAGTTTCTTACGAGATTTTCAAGATATGCATCCTGTATTAGAAAAACTCGTGAAGCTTGTAAAAGTATTTACAGAGCGTTTCCAAGCGATTAAGCGTGATAAAGGAATGGTTGATTTCACAGATTTAGAGCATTTCTGTTTACAAATTTTAAGCGAGCAAAGTGAAGACGGTGAAATGAAGCCTTCAGCAGTAGCGCTGCAATATCGTAATAAATTCGCTGAAGTACTAGTCGATGAATATCAAGATACGAATTTCGTACAAGAATCCATTATTAAATTCGTAACGAAAGACTCTGAGAGTGAAGGAAACTTGTTCATGGTAGGTGACGTGAAGCAGTCAATTTATCGTTTCCGACTAGCAGAACCAGGACTGTTTTTAGGGAAATACAAACGATTCACACAAGAAGGATCGGGCGGTGGAATGAAGATTGACTTAGCGAAAAACTTCCGTAGCCGTCATGAAGTGTTAGCAGGTACGAACTTTATCTTCAAACAAATTATGGGCGAAGAAGTCGGAGAAATCGACTATGATGCTGACGCTGAATTAAAGCTAGGTGCTAGCTATCCAGAAGGTGAAGATGTAGCGGCTGAATTACTATGCATTCAGCAAACAGAAGAAGAAGTGCTAGACGGTGAAGAAGGTGCAGAAGTAGAAAAAGCACAGCTTGAAGCTCGTCTTATGGCGCAGCGTATTAAAGCAATGGTCGATTCAGGTTATGAAGTGTATGATCGTAAAACTGATAGTATGCGCCAAGTACAATACCGTGATTTCGTTATTTTACTTCGCTCCATGCCGTGGGCGCCGCAAATTATGGAAGAGTTAAAGCTGCAAGGAATTCCGGTATATGCTGACCTTGCGACTGGTTACTTTGAAGCGACAGAAGTAAATATTATGATGAACGTATTCCGCGTTATCGATAATCCGATGCAAGATATTCCGCTTGCAGCTGTACTTCGTTCACCGATCGTTGGACTAAATGACGAAGAACTTGCAACGCTTCGTGCTCATGGAAAGAAAGGTTCATTTTATGAAGTGATGAGTTCATTCTTAAAAGGAGCACCGCTTGAAGAAGAACAAGAACTGCATGATAAATTAGAGTGGTTTTATAACTTACTGCAAGGGTGGCGTGAATTTGCGCGTCAACAATCACTTTCCGATTTAATTTGGAAAGTGTACGGTGAGACAGGCTATTACGACTTTGTCGGCGGTTTACCAGCCGGAAAGCAAAGACAGGCAAACTTACGCGTACTATATGACCGCGCGAGACAATATGAAGCAACATCGTTTAGAGGATTATTCCGCTTCTTACGTTTTATTGAGCGTATTTTAGAACGCGGAGATGATATGGGAACGGCGAGAGCTCTTGGAGAACAAGAAGACGTTGTTCGTATTATGACGATTCATAAAAGTAAAGGGCTAGAGTTCCCAGTCGTATTTGTAGCTGGACTTGGTCGCCGTTTTAATACACAAGATTTAATGAAACGCTTCTTACTTCATAAAGATTTCGGTTTCGGTTCACAATTTATCGATCCTCGTAAACGAATTAAATATACGACATTATCACAACTAGCGATTAAGCGTAAAATGAAAATGGAATTAATTGCGGAAGAAATGCGCGTATTATACGTAGCGTTAACGCGTGCAAAAGAGAAGCTAATTTTAATCGGAACAGTTAAGGATGCCAATAAGGAAATGGAAAAATGGCTCGATGCGCGGGAGCATAGTGAATGGTTATTACCAGATCATATACGTGCCGGAGCGTCTTGCTATTTAGACTGGATTGCACCTTCATTATATAGACATCGTGATAGTGAAATGCTTCTTGAATTAGGACAAGGAAATATTCCAGTCGACATTTATGAGTATGACACTAGCTGGAAAGTAGAAGTTGTTGATGGAAAAGATTTACTTGCACCAGAACCAGTTCAAGAAGAGAAACAAGAATTGTTAGAAGCGCTTCGTGAGAAAAAGGCTGTTCCGCTAGAAAGTGAACGGAAAGAAGAAGTGTACGATAGATTAATGTGGGAATACGGGTATGAGGACGCGACATCGCACCGTGCGAAACAATCTGTTACAGAAATAAAGAGAAATTATCAATCTGAAGAAGGTAGCGATAATGCCTTTATTAAAAAACTTCGTGCACCAATTAAAACACGTCCGCGCTTTATGGAGAAAAAAGGACTAACGTACGCAGAGCGAGGGACAGCAGTCCATGCCGTTATGCAGCATGTAGATTTGAAGAAACCAATTACGATTGAAGTTCTTCAAGAACAAATTGCAAGAATGGTAAATAAAGAACTATTAACATTTGAACAAGCTGAAGAAATAGCGATTGAAAAAGTCATTTCATTCTTTGATAGTGGTTTAGGTAAAAGAGTAGTAGCAGCAAAAAGTGTTGAGCGTGAAGTACCATTTACGATGATGCTTTCAGCAGAAGAAGCGTATCAAGATTGGCAAGGGAAGAAAGGCGAATCAATACTTGTCCAAGGGGTTATCGACTGTATGATCGAAGAGGAAGACGGAATTACATTAATCGACTTTAAAACAGATACGATTGAAGGAAAGTTTCCAGGCGGATTTGATCAAGCGAAACCAATTTTAGAAGACCGATACAAAGTACAGCTTTCACTATATGCAAAAGCACTCGAGAAAAGCTTAAAACATCCTGTGAAAGAGAAGTGTTTATACTTCTTTGATGGGAATCATGTTGTAAAGGTTGAGGAATAGAGCTTAGAAAGAGGTTATGGAGTATGGCGACGTTAAGAACTTGTGATCAAGGACACGAGTATTATAAAAATAGCGATTGTCCAACTTGCCCAACCTGTGAGAAAGAGAGAAAGCCGAAAGAAGGCTTTCTTTCTCTTTTTTCAGCACCAGCAAGGCGAGCGTTAGAACACTATGGAATTCACACTGAAGAAGAACTTTCAAAGTACAGTGAAAAAGAAATTTTGAAACTGCACGGTATAGGACCAGCATCTTTACCTAAATTGAGAGCGGCTTTAGCAGATAAGGGATTATCATTTAAATAAAGAAAAACTAATCATTAGTGAGGAGTAGCATCTTAACTAATGATTAGTTTATATAATCGGTATTAATTAGCTGGATAAACGTATATAACGAAATCTCATTTTGAAAATCTTAAATCGATGGACAAAACGCTTTAACAGATGAATTTATGAAGTGTAGAGAACTTGATAAAGAATATAAGTGAATTGATTATAATAGTAAGAAAGGAAGTGCAATACTATGGATTTCGAAACAGTAATGCAAGAGCTTGAAACTCTCGGCAAGGAACGGACTAAAAAAATATACATATCCAATGGTGCAAAGGAGCCACTTTTTGGAGTAGCTACAGGTGCTATGAAACCAATCGCGAAGAAAATAAAAATCAATCAAAGTTTAGCTGAAGAGCTTTATGCTACAGGTAACTATGATGCGATGTACTTTGCAGGCATTATTGCAGATCCAAAAACTATGAACGAATCGGATTTTGATCGTTGGATGGATGGGGCGTACTTTTATATGCTATCCGATTATGTGGTGGCAGTAACTTTATCAGAATCAGAGTTTGCACAAGACGTGGCTGATAAATGGATTGCAAGTGGTGACGAATTAAGAATGTCAGCGGGGTGGAGTTGCTACTGCTGGCTTTTAGGGAATCGAAAAGACCATGAATTTTCCGAAAGTAAGATTGCCAATATGCTAGAAGTTGTAAAAAATACAATTCATGATGCGCCAGAACGTACGAAATCCGCTATGAATAATTTTCTAAACACCGTGGGGATTTCATATGTGCCGCTACATGAAAAGGCAGTTGAAATTGCAAAGGAAGTAGGCATAGTGGAGCTAAAACGGGACAACAAGAAAAGCAGTTTTCTAAATGCTTACGAAAGTATTCATAAAGAACTTGATCGAGGAAGACTCGGATTCAAACGTAAATATGTAAGATGCTAAAAATAGAAGAAACAGCCCTAGCTCTACACAAAATAGAGCTAAAAGCTGTTTCTTTTTTACGCTGTTGCAATTTGATCTTGGTCTGCAACGTCCGAATCAAATGTATTTGTTGCACTAACTCCGCTAAAAGTATTAACGACAAATCCGACATTGGAAGCCCCAGACCCGTTATAAGCTTTCGTATTTTCTTTCGGAGATACATTATAAAAATCCCCTAAATTGAAAGAGCCATTACTGTTTTGAACGACGAGATTTCCTACAACAGAAGGCATGCTATCCACCTACTTTACTAAGCTTTTTAATTACTATATGAATTATTGAGCGGAAGGTTCATCACTAATGTATTGGCGGATTTGCATAATACGAGAGTTATTAAAAGCATAATCGACATTTCCAATTTGAAAGCAACCAGAATTTAAAAGTGTTCGCAATTCAACATTGTTTACTTCAATAAAAGGGCATTCATTTATAATATTTACTTTTACATCTGTTGTTCGCTTTGGAATAGTAATGTACTCATCTGTGAAAACTTCAAAAGCATCTAAGCGACCTTCTCCTTTTAAATAACAAGGAATTTCCCGATGAACTAAAAGTGCCCTACTTTTTAATTCCATTTGATTTGCATCACCAACTTGAAGTACTGCGGTAATCCCTAAAGAAATAATAGAAACATTTTGGACGACGGAAACATGATGTAACATAAGTTTGGTCTCCTTAGCCTGGAGTTGGAGGGACATCTGTTACTAATGGTACAAATGGCCCCTCTGTAACAGATTCGAATGGCGTATCAAGAATAGAAGAAAGGATGAGAAGGTTTGCATCTCCAATTAAAAATAATGCAGAAGAAGAAACCCCGTTCATTTTAATCTGCCCTACTTTTAACTCGCGGTTTACAACATTTAAATTCATACATACTTACTCCTTTCGGAAATTGCCCGGTATGTGTTGAATAAAGGAAAGAAAGGCTTTGTCAATATCTTGTTTCATTGCTTGAATAATGACGTCTCGTAAATAATTGGGATCTGTTGAAACACCCTCATAAGATTGAACTTGTGATAAATAATACGGAAGTCTATGTTCCATCTGTTTTTTTATGTCATCCACCATCATTTGCCGATACATCTCATCAAGCGGTGTTCTCTCTTCTTGTTCAAAATGGAGGATTCGATTATATGCTTCTTCATCTAAATAGCGATGCATTTCTTGAAGGACACCTTGATAGAAGTCTGGATTTGGTTCTGTTTCAGGGTTTACTTTCAACGTTTCTGTATCCACTTGAAAATCTTCAATTTGCTGCCCTTTTGTCGCAAATGGATTTAAACCAATATTTAAAGTGCCGTTTAAATTTTCTACTTTTAATTGATCGAATTTGTATTCCACTTTTCCTATAGAAGAGGAGGGGCGATTTTTTAATTCATTAAGCTCTTCTTGTAATAGGCGGACTTGATCTTCTAGGTTAAGGATGGTTGCTTGTTGTGTTTGAAGAGCTTGCTGAAGTTGGTGTAAGTAAGTATATATATCTTGATTCATTTTGTGATACCTCCTTTTCAATAGGGAGGGTATATTACTGCTATATATTTATGATAAGGATGGCCTAAGAAGAACTAGCTGAAAGGCTTTATGGAAATAATTTGTCCTTTCGCATTCAAAGGGCGAAGAGGTGCTGTAAATCCACCGCTATTTGAAAATTTAGATAGAGCTTTAATACTTCCGGCAGTACCAATTTGAAATACAGAAGATGTCGTAATGCTATCGATTTTAATACTGTTGATGATGATGCTTTGGTTTACATAAAAATTCAATGTAATCGCCTCCTTTAAGTTGAACCAATTATCGCTTGATCGATTACATCTGAATCATTTACAGTTGTTGAACTTTGATAATTGTAGACAGAGACATTATCTCCAACATTAAAGGAGCCGGCCCCGGCAAAAGCACGTGAATAACTAATAGGTCTAATCGCAAATACATCTCCAATATGAAAAATCCCACTTGAACCAATATTAACGATACGAATATGTCCGACCATAGCTGGCATATAAAACACCTTTCATTTTTAAAATTTTCTTTTCTACTATTGTATGGGCGTTTTCAATAAAATGTGTCCTTTTTTGAAATAAAAGAAACACATACGTTATTGCGTATGTGTTTCGAACATTTGAGTGTGTGTGCAATCTGTGTGTATAGGCCAAACAACATTTAAGAGCCTGTCCAGTTCCTGGCTACAATCCACTGTTTTTTGAGAAGTCATTCCGTAGCGTTCAGCAAAATAGATCATTTTTTCGCGTTTTTTTTCGATAGCTTGCTCAAACATTGAAATCGGCTCCATCTCTCAATAAATTTTATGTATATATGTAGTACATATTATACAAAAATCCCATAAAAAAGAAACATCTTCGCTAAAAAAAGTATAATTTCTACATTTTATGTCAAATGACGATGTGGAACAAATATAATAATGGTTGAATATTGTAAAAATTAGCGTGCATAAGAAGGTTTTTTTCTTAAGGATGCGAATACAATTAAAGGGTATGAGTTTTAGGATGGAGAGTGGAAATATTGCGTTTTGTAACGGCTAAGAAAGAAGAAAAGGTATTTGTAGGTATTGTGGATGAAGAGGAAGATAGAGTCTTACATTTAAGAGAAGCGCAAAGACAAAAAGGGGAAAAGGTTACGATCCCAATTACTATGTTAGAGTGTATTGAAAGAGGAAGTGAATGCCTTGAGAAGGTGTACGATATTGTAAATTGGGCGAAGGAAAATGCGGAAGCAGCGTATTATCCGTTAGCAGAAGTGAAAATATTAGCACCGATTCCAAGGCCGAGAAAAAATATTCTTTGTGTTGGAAAGAACTATCGTGAGCATGCGGTGGAAATGGGCGGAGTAGAGTCTATCCCTGAAAATATAATGATCTTTACAAAAGCGCCAACAACAGTGATCGGAATTGATGAGCAAATTAATGGTCACCCTCATGCAACGAATGAACTGGACTATGAAGGGGAGCTAGCAATCGTTATTGGTAAGCGAGGGAAACAAATAAAAATAGAAAAAGCTCTTGACCATGTTTTTGGATATACAGTTATAAATGATGTAACTGCTCGGGATATTCAAAGGAAACATAAACAATTTTTCCTAGGGAAAAGTTTCGATACATTTTGTCCGATGGGACCGTATTTAATTCATAAATCGATGGTTAGAACGCCGAATGAATTACACATTGAAACGGTGGTAAATGGAGAAGTAAGGCAAACTTCAAATACGAGAGAAATGATTTTTTCAGTAGAAGAAATTATTTCAACTATAAGTAAAGGCATGACATTAGAGCCAGGAGATATTATTGCAACAGGGACACCAGCTGGTGTTGGAAAAGGTTTTACACCACCGAAGTTTTTGCATGCTGGTGATGAAGTTGTTGTTACAGTAGAGGGAATTGGTACGCTTAGAAATATTGTGAAATAAAAAAAGAGCTATCTTTTCATAAGATAGCTCTTTCCTATGGTCGCGGATTAACAGAGTAATTTAAAATGGCAAAAATATACAATCCGATTAATGCTAAAGTGCAAATTCCAATTAGCATAACTGCAAGTGCGCTTCTTTCGCGGCCAAAACCGATAATTGTAAGGAAAACAGCAGTCCAAAATGATGTTTTTAGTAGTGTGAATGTATTAGGAGTTGAATAATGACTGAGTAACGTTGTAGATAATATGAAGCCGATGAATGTCATAGAAATAAAAATTGTAGCTAAATAGTTAATATGTTTACCGTATTTCAACAGCATACAGTTACCCCCTTTTCTAAAAAGACGGAATATTCAATTTTATTTTACGGTAAATTACTAAAAAAAGAAAGAGGTTGTCCTATATTTTAGGACAACCCCACTATGATTAAGATAGTACAGCTTTAATTTTTTGGAATGCCCACTCTAAATCTTCTTCAGAGATTACTAGAGGTGGTGCAATACGAATTACGTTTTCGTGTGTTTCTTTACATAATAGACCAGCTGCTTTTAGTTGCTCACAGTAAGGACGAGCTGGCTCGTTTAATTCGATACCGATGAATAAACCTTTACCGCGAATGTCAGTAATCATTGGGTTATCAATTTCTCTTAATTGTCCAACTAGTTTTTCTCCTAATTGAAGAGAACGCTCTGTTAATTTTTCTTCTTCTAATACTTCAAGAGCTGCGATAGAAACAGCACATGCAAGTGGGTTACCACCGAATGTAGAACCGTGAGAACCTGGCTCGAATACGCCTAAAATGTCGCTGTTTGCTGCAACACAAGAGATTGGGAATACACCGCCGCCAAGTGCTTTACCAAGTATGTACATGTCAGGAGTTACATTGTCCCAGTCGCAAGCAAATACTTTACCAGTACGGCCTAAGCCTGTTTGGATTTCATCTGCTACGAATAAAACGTTTTCTTTTTTACATACTTCAAAAGCTTCTTTTAAGAAACCAGCTGGTGGAATGTTAATTCCTGCTTCACCTTGGATTGGCTCTAAAATGAATGCAGCTGTATTTGGTGTAATCGCAGCTTTTAACGCTTCTAAATCACCGTAAGGAATTACAATAATGCCAGGAAGCATCGGACCGAAGCCACGCTTGTACTCTTCGTTTGATGACATAGAAACAGCACCCATTGTACGTCCGTGGAAGTTATCTTCACAAACGATGATTTCTGCACGGTTTGCCTCTACCTTTTTCACATCGTAAGCCCAGCGACGAGCTGTTTTAATTGCAGTTTCAACAGCTTCTGCGCCTGTATTCATAGGAAGTACCATATTTTTATTTGTTAGTTTCGCAACTTTTTCGTACCAAGGACCTAATTGATCGCTATGGAAAGCACGAGAAGTTAACGTAACTCGATTAGCTTGGTCAATTAAAGCGTTAATAATTTTTGGATGACGATGACCTTGGTTTACTGCAGAATATGCACTTAGTAAGTCCATATAGCGGTTTCCTTCAGGATCTTCTACCCAAACGCCTTCTGCTTTAGAAATAACGATTGGAAGTGGATGGTAGTTATTTGCTCCGTATGTGTCTGTAAGTTCGATAATATCCTTAGTTTGAATCATGATTGTTCCCCCTTTTGTTATTACAAGAAGTTTGTAAATACTCTAAATATTATAGCATTTAAATGTAAAAAAGCGAAACATTTCCTGAAAATAAATGAACATGTTATCATATAGAGTGAAAAAGTGTGAAAAAGAGGAGGCAGGAATACGATGATACATATGCATATTACAGCATGGGCGTTAGGGTTAATTTTATTCTTCGTTGCGTATTCACTTTATTCGGCAGGAAGAAAAGGTAAAGGTGTACATATGGGGCTTCGCCTTATGTACATTATCATTATTGTGACAGGTTTCATGTTGTACATGAGTATTGTGAAGACGGCAACAGGTAGCATGCACATGTGGTACGGCATGAAAATGCTAGCTGGTATTTTAGTGATCGGCGGCATGGAAATGGTTCTTGTAAAAATGAGCAAAAACAAACCAACAGGGGCGGTTTGGGGCTTATTTATTGTTGCGCTAGTAGCAGTATTTTATCTTGGACTGAAATTACCGATGGGTTGGAAAGTATTTTAATTACAAATAAAACCACCTTATCTCTCGAATATTTGGGAGATAAGGTGGTTTTTATTTTATCCCGTAAACACCCGATTGGTGCGGGCTGATAATCAGTGGGGGATGCCCCTACTGATTAAAGTTTCACTTTATGTCGCATCGATATGCAACTCTTCTCCATTTACTTTCGTAAAACGGAACATATTTTTATTTGAAGCAGAGTGACGAACAAAATGGTGTTGCAGTGTACAAATCATCTCTTCATTATCGAATAAAAGAATATTTACACCTTCGCATGCTTCTTCTTTTGGCAAGAAGGATAAATAATTATGACAATACATGCAATCATATAAAGAGTAATGAAGGGATTGTAATGCCTCAGTTAATAATGTAAAGACAGAGTCAGGTAACTCCTCAAGCCATTCATTATAGCTAAGAAGTAATTTTTTTCGAATTCGTATCATTTCCCCGTTTTGCAAATGATGCTGTTCGTTGGCGATTTGTAATACATCTTGTTCATAGAAACGGGCTGGTAGCCAATTGTTGTTATACAAAAGTTCAAATCCATCTTGGATAATATCTTCTAATAAAAATGCTTCATCATTTTCATCATCAAAGAATACCCACTCATTGTTTATATATTCTACATTACCGACTGTATGAGCGCGCGGCTGGTTATACAAAATATGTTTGCGTTGTACCATAGTTCATTTCTCCTTTTATAGAAATAGTTATTCTTGTTATGGACAGTTCGTACGTCCTTTATAACTAGACACACCTAAAGAGAGGTGGGCATACAATAAAACACGCTTTACACTGTGAAACTGCTATTCCATATATGAATAGTTAGTTATCGTCAAGTTTGTTGTTTTTATGTATCCGCACTCATAGGGTGGGGATTACTGCACGTTCAGAAACAGATATTAGATTAGGAAGGATGATTCTTATGTGCGGGATTACAGGATGGGTGGATTATAAACGCTCATTAGAAGGAGAAAGAGACGTCGTTACGAAGATGGCTGAGACGTTAGCGAAGCGTGGTCCGGATGATAATAAAGTTTGGATAAAAGGAAATGTCGCATTTGGGCATAAACGGTTAATCGTTGTAGATCCTGAAGGTGGTAAACAGCCGATGACTTGTTTAAAAGATGAAACGAATTATGCCATTTGCTATAACGGCGAACTGTATAATACAGAAGACATTCGGAAGGAGCTGTTAAGAAGAGGGTACACATTCAAGGGTCATTCTGATACGGAAGTATTATTAGCTTCTTATATCGAATGGAAAGAAGAATGTGTCGATCATTTAAACGGTATATATGCGTTTGCAGTATGGGATGAACAGAAAGAACAAGTGTTTATTGCAAGAGATCGATTAGGTGTAAAGCCGCTTTTTTATAAATATGATAGTGGACGATTATTATTTGGTTCAGAGTTAAAAGCGATACTGGTGCATCCAGAGGTGAAGGCGGAAGTAACGTTAGAAGGATTATCAGAAATATTAGGTCTTGGACCATCTCGAACGCCTGGTCACGGCATTTATGCTGGTATTAAAGAACTGCGTCCGGGTCATGCGATGACTTTCTCAAAAGACGGTTTATGCATATGGAGATATTGGAATGTGGAAAGTAAAAAACATGAAGATTCATTTGAAGAAACCGTAGAAAAGACACGTTTTTTATTACAAGATGCGATTACGAGACAATTAGTTTCTGACGTACCGTTATGCACATTTTTATCGGGTGGTGTAGATTCAAGTGCTATAACAGCAATTGCCGCAAAAGAATATGAAAGATCAGGGAAAGGTCAATTACACACGTATTCTATTGACTATGAAGATAATGAAAAATACTTTAAAGCGAATGCATTTCAGCCTAATTCAGATACTCCATTTATTAACTTAATGACTGAGACATTTCAAACAATCCACCACCGTTGTGTCATTTCAAATGAACAACTAGCACAGTATTTAACAGAAGCAGTGCTCGTTCGTGATTTGCCAGGTATGGCAGATATTGATTCGTCATTATTATGGTTTTGTCGTGAAATTAAACAAGATTTTGTCGTCGGTTTATCTGGGGAATGTGCAGATGAAATATTTGGGGGGTACCCGTGGTTTTATAGAGAAGATGATTTACAATCAAGTGCATTCCCATGGATGCGCTCTACAGAGGCGCGTGAACAACTTCTAAAGAAAGAATGGAGAAGTAAACTAAATTTACAACAATATGTACAGCAGCGTTATGAAGAATCTATTCAAGAAGTTCCTATTTTAGAGGGAGAAAGCCCACTAGAAGCGAAGAGACGGCAACTATTTTATTTAAATATGGTATGGTTTATGACAACATTATTAGACAGAAAAGACCGTATGAGTATGGGTGCAAGCTTAGAAGTACGCGTTCCATTTGCTGATCACCGACTTGTCGAATATGCGTGGAATATTCCTTGGGAAATGAAAATGTATAAAAACCGCGAAAAAGGTCTATTGCGTAAAGCGTTAGAAGGATTGCTTCCAAATGACATCTTATATAGAAAGAAGAGTCCATATCCGAAAACGCATAATCCACACTATACGAAAGCAGTCACAGTATGGCTACAAGATTTATTAACAGATAAAGGATCAATTTTACACGAACTATTTGATAAACAGCAGCTAAGCGGATTAATTGAATCAGGTGGCAGTGCATTTCAATCGCCTTGGTTCGGTCAATCAAACCCAATCTAACTACAATAAATAATTATAGTTAGATTGGGTTTATTTTAATTGAAAGTCCATTACCTTAATTATAGGTAGAATAGGATTCTTTCCAACCCTTGCTGGTTTTATTACATCAATTGACATAGAAGATACAAATGAATTCACGGCAGCCTTCTTCGATTCATTATTTAAGTGGACCCACTCGTTTTTCAATTTGTTTAATAGTTCTTTGATTTCAAATGAAGAAACTGTATCCTCTTTGTTGGCAAGTTGTTTTTGTATTAAGGTTTCTTCTTGTGTGAGTGTTAGCATGTCTTTTTTATATTCATTTTTAGGAATATCTCCTTCTATAAATAAATATTTTAAACGTGACTTTTTCTCTTGAATCTTATTATATTGTTCTTGCAAGTTACTTAATTCCATCGGTGGTTCTATATTATCATCGAGATCAACAATTACTGATTCTAATATATTTAAAAATTCTTTTTCGACCACACCTTCTGGAACTTGTGGCATATCACACATTCCTTTATGATGTCTTGAGCTGCATCGATAACCCATTACAACTCTATCGTTAGTTCGCACTTGTTTATTACCTAAGAAGTGCTTTCCGCATCTTGCGCATTTTAAAACATTGGAGAATACGAAGTAATTCTGCAATCTAACTTTCCCTATTTTTCTACTGTTTTGTATTTGTTGTATCGTATACCATGTATCTCTATCGATAAATGTTTCGAAATCTTTTTGAGCTATATCTGTTAAAACATCTTCACCCCAACGGATTTTACCGATATAAATAGGGTTATTTATAATATAACGTACTGCATCATAATTAAATGCTTTTCCTTGTTTGGTTTTAATACCTCGGCTATTTAAAGATTTTACAATACTTATTACGCCTTTTGTTTTATAAGATTCAAATATGTATTTTACAATTTCAGCTTCTTCATGATTTATATATAGATTTCCGCCTTTTTGATTGTATCCCATAGGTGACTTTGCGCCATTCCTTAGACCTAATTCAGCTTTTTTCTGCATGGAATCTCGTACGCGTTCTGCTGTCGTTTCTCGTTCCCATTGCGCTAGTGTCGCGACCAATGTGATAAACATCCTACCTGTAGCAGTTGTTGTATCGAATACTTCTGTACTGCTCTTAAACTTAACGTTGTATTCATCCATTGTTTTAAGAAGAGCATGTAAATCCATCACAGATCGAGTGAAACGATCTAATCTGTAAACAAGAATAATATCATATTGATGTTTTTTCATGTCCTTTATCATTTTTTGAAAAGCAGGTCTTTCTGTATTTTTTGCGCTATATCCTTCATCACAGTAATCATTTATGACTACCCAGTCTTGTGATTTAGCGTATTGCTCCAGACGTAATTTCTGCATGTCTAATGAAATACCTTCTTCAACTTGCATATCAGTAGATACACGTCTATAAATTACACACTTCATTTGCATATACTCCTTTCTTAACTAAATTTCTATATCATATGTTTTATTGGAACTGATTAGACAAATGCATGGGTCAACTATTTGATTGACTATTGGGCCCCAGTGAGAAATTCTCACTGTTCATCCGACTGAATGAAATCATATAGTTCTTCCATATTCACATTAAGTTGAGAAGCAATATTCTTAGCGGTTTGATAAGACATAATCCTATCGTTATTTGCATAAGAATGAACTTGTTGTTTTTTCATGCCTAACTTTAATGCTAGATCTACTTGTGTTATTTTCTTCTTTTTTAAAATTTCATTCAGTCGGCATTTGCCGACTACATACACTGCTTCACCGCCTAATTACTGAATGATTGGACTCACACTGTATAAAAACTTACCTATTATTTTTATATCCTCGCAATTATCTCGTGAGAATTGTTGGTCCTTGAAACTTTCATCATGAGAAAAAGGTTCCAATATTATTAAGTCTGTAAACTTATACACTTTTTTCAGAGTTGCATAATGTCCGTTCACAATCACAGCGGCTATTTCTCCATTTTCAACATCTGGTTGTTTTTTTAGTACGGCATAATGACCATTTGGAATAATTTTATTCATTGATTCACCATTCACAACGAGACCAAATAGTTCATCGATGTTGTGTGTTTGGTATGGAGGCGTAATCCTGTCAACTACATCTTGCACTGCTTCTATGGGTGTACCAGCAGCTATTTGACCAATGACAGGTATTTCACTTTTTTCTACTTTATATTCAATAGGTTTTTCTGTTACGAGTTGAAGCTCCCCATTTATAAGTTCAACTTTAGTGTTTTTATATGTTGTATCAATATCAGCTTTTGTTACACCAAATACAGCTGCCATTTTCTCTAAAACACCTGCACCTGGTTTAGATCTATACTTCATATAATCACTCATAGTACTTCTTGCAATACCTATTTGATTAGCCAAATCTGATTGAGTCATATCATGTTGTTTTAAAAGCTTTTTAATGTTCTTCACTATAATTTCTTTTTGAAATTCACTCATGTTTTCACCTCCTATATTGATTATGGTTTTAATATATCACATTACGAATAATTCGTAAAGTGCACGTTCTGTATGTTTTTTTCGTACTTTTGTATTGATATTACTTAAATTTAGTAATACAATAAGTTTCGAAGGGAGGGGGTTACACGATGGAATATTTCAAAAGAACATTAAATGAGTTAAGGGAAAGTGCAGGATTCAATCAAGCGGAACTCGCTGATATACTAGAGGTTTCCCCTAAAACATTGTGGTTATACGAACAAGACTCTACTAACATGCCTGATGAATTAATAAAAAAATATATGTACTTATTTGATGTTCCCTATGAGGATATATTTTTTGGTAGCAAGTACGAAAAAATCGTACTGGTTAAAAATAGGGTTATGGAAAGAGCGAACAACTTAAAAAGGATAGTTTCTTGAAAGAAGAATAATCAGGAATGTCAAAATTTTAAGTATATAGAAGAAATATGAATTCAAAGGATAGTCCTACTGTCCCACTTACATATAAATGCACTGAGGTGATAGAGGATGGGGAAAGGACAAATTATTCGAGATGAAAACGGATATGTAATAAAAGTAATACCGACAAAAGAACAATGGAAGAATTTTTTAATACCGTTGATACCAGCTGCACGGGAGCTAATTATACAAAGGAAAATAGATCAAAGAAATAAGGGGAACGAAAGTAAATAATTTTTTTAATATATTTGCGAAATTTGTTGATAAATATTTGTTCTATAAATTAAAGGAGAGTGAAGAAAAATGAACGGAGTATTATCTGCAAGTAAATTAATGAAAGCATCAGAGGTTGTAAGAAAATGTGCAGAAATGAGAAATAATCCAGCGTCATTACTTATTACTGAATTAGAAGCAAAGTGTCAGTTAAGGGAAATGAACTGCAAGGTTTCAGATCGAAGGGAGGTGAGTTAATTGAAGGATGGAAATGATGTATTTACAAATTTGAAGCAAGCTTTTGAAGAAGCTGTTGAATATGCAGTGGTAAATAGTATGAGTGAATGCAATGTAAACGAGATACAACGTTCAGAACTGTTGACGGCAGTAACGAACGAAGCATCTCGAAGATTAAAAGAAAGAAATGTACCTTATCAAGATGGTCTTGCGAATGTAATTACTGGTCGTAGAAAGTATCAAGACTATTAAATTTTTTTCTGAGTACTTTCGAAAAACATTTTAAATGAGTATTCGAAAACTCTCATAAAGCTATCTGATGTAGGATTTGTTTCTAAATATTCCCGAATGCTCTCATAGTCTTTTGTATTTGGGAAATTATTATCCAATTCCACATCGACTGCTATGTCGCCGATAGGAAAATCTACACCTTTGAATTTTAATAACCATTCTTTATAAGTTAGCAACAGTATCACCTCCTATGGAGGATTATACCAGAATAATAGATTGGAGAGAGTTAATTGAAGGAAGTAACATTAGTTTTTAAATCAGGTGTCAAAGCAAGTTTTACAGTAGAGCAATTTAAAACAATTATAAATGGCTTTGGTTCTTTAACGAAAATTGAATATGAAGGTGCTACTGGAAAGGTACCATTCCACATTGGATTATGTAATGTTGATGCAATATTTGTGGAAGACATTGCTGAAAAGGAATCTAAGAGCCTGTTTATAGTCTTATCTTTTTATTAAAATAGCGAGAAATCCTAGGACAACCATTTGTTTACTTGTTTCTAGTTTTCTCTCTACATTTTTGAACAATCGTCTGTATTTTTCTAACCAAGCAAATGAGCGCTCTACGATCCATCTTTTAGGGATCACTTGAAATTGATGCAATTCGGACCGCTTGGCAACTTGTACTTCAGCATTCAATAGCTTTTGAATTTCTTTTTGAAACTTTTCTCCTGTGTACCCACCATCCGTGAGGATGGCTTCTATGGTTTCTTTCAATTCAGGATATTGCTCGTACATTTCGAGTGCGCCTTTTCGATCTGTGACATTGGCAGTGGTAACATGGATTGCATGGGGAAATCCAAGAATATCTACACTGATATGTCGTTTAATACCAGAAACTTTCTTACCACCATCATAACCTTTTTGTTCAGCCGTATCTGCATTCTTAACACTTTGGGCATCGACAATATTAAAGCTAGAGCTTTTGGGGCGATTCACTGCTTCCCTTATTTGCCCAACAATTTTTTTAATAAGGTCTCTAATAGACTACTACCTTCGGCATTGGATTTACTCCATTTTGCATAGTAGCGGTAAACATTTTGCCATTTGGGATAATCTTTTGGTAAAGCACGCCACTGGCAGCCTGTACTCAGAACATAGAGTAGTGCATTGAACACATCATAAAGGTCATACTTTCGCGGACTTGTGCGTTTGCTAAACGTTTCTAGTTCCTCCCGAATGATCTCGAATTTTTCACGGCTGATATCACTTGGATAAGACACACACTCATCTCCTGTTTTTGCATACATCCTAACATATTTATAAGACTATAAACAGGCTCTAAGGAACCTGATCATCCAATTGAAGATTTCTATGGTTGTGAAATTAAGCAAGATGATAAGTATTTTATGTTTGGACAGGATGTCGTACTTAAAGAAAATCTAACGGAATATTTAATCGAACAACAAAACGTTGAATGCTTTCGAGCAAGTTAACTAAAGAAAGGATGGTAAAAGAAAATGACAGCACAGCAGTTGTTTGAAGAAAAACAACATTTAGTAATCGCAGCGATTAAACAAAGGTTTGGAAGTATCGCAAGAGCCACACAAATTGCAGAAATGAACAATATGGAGTTGGACGATTTAATTCAAGTTGGTCGTATGCATTTATGGGTTTGTTGTGTGAAACATGATGTAGAGAGAGCGGAGACCTTCAATGCATATGTTATGAAAGGTATGAAATGGGCCATGAGTGATGAGCTGCATATGAAAGGAACGGCTTTTAAAGTAAGTAGAAAAGTTAGTCATGAGGAAAAAAATCAAATCAATATTCATTCGATTGATTTGCATCGAGATGAGGAAACAGTAAATGAATTTTATGCAGTTTCTCCTATCAATGTGGAAGAAGACGTCATGTCATCCATTGAATTTGAAGAAGTAACGAGTGTGCTGGAAGAAAAAGAAAAGTCAATCATTCTGCATATTGGTGAGGGATATACCACAAGAGAAATTGCAAGGAAATTTGAGATGGGGAAATCCACAGTGAACAAAAAGAAGAACGAAGCATTTTTGAAAATCAATCCAGATTATAAACCGATGAAACAAAGATCATTTTTCTTGGGTAAAAGGACATTAAAGGGGAACCACCAGCAGCTTCTGGTGATGTAAAGTATAGGGAAACGTAAAAAAAGACCTGTTAAACAGGTCGAAAGCAAGGGTTTTTCGTGACAATACATGATTCAATTGTATTGTAACAAATGCACAAGGAGAATACTAGTCTTTGAATGCAGAATCTTCAATCATTTCTATGTGGAGGGATGTTAAAAATGAATAATCAATTAAAAGTACAAACTTCTTATTTAGTAATGGTGGGGAACCTATTTATTAGGAACCACACCCCGTTAATGATGTCTAAAAATATTAACGGTGCAATGGAGTTTGATTATGCTATGGCAAAGAAAACTGCTGCTGATTTTGATGGCGTAGTAGTAAGAAAAACTGTGGAATATGAAGTAGTAATCAATAGATAACAGGGAGGGATTTAACATAATTGAAAATCCAATGATTATAGGGAATCCACATGACTCAGCGATAACTAATATTATGGGCCATTGTGAAAGTTGCAATAAGGAAATCTATTTCGGTGAAGAATACCGCGACATGGATGGTGATTCCATACACGACGAAATAGATTGTATCACAAAATACGTAGAGTCTCATTCTACAAAGAAGATAGCGGGTGAGTGAAATGAATTTACAGGACAAAATTGAATTTGAAATTAAGATTCTAATGGGATTAATAGAACGCTATAAGCAAAGTGAAGATCTAAGTGCATCCTCTATCATTATCGCTTATGAATATGGGTTACAAGCGTTGATGGCTGTGTATGAAGCAAGCAAACAAGAAGAGGTGAAGCCGTTTTGAAAAGATCGATAGGGGAATTGCAAAAGGTAGTAAAGGTCGAGAAAAGAAAATTGGCGGATTACGAGTTCAAGTTAAAACAATTGAAAGAACATGAACTTCTCCTTCATGAATCAATCGAAGATACGAGGGTGAATATTCTGGATTATGAAGAAACATTACAGGTATTAGAACGCATAGTAAGGGAGTGATTCGATGTTTCAGGTCACACAGGCGCAACGTGAGAAGATGAAAGCTGTGATTGGGTTTATTGGTTGTAGTGGATCAGGGAAAACAGGTAGTGCATTACTTACGGCTTTTGGAATGATGCAAGAAGCTTATCCTGATTTATCAGAAGAAGAACTGTGGAAGAAGATTGGGGTTATTGATACAGAACATGAACGTTCAAAACTTCATGTAGGTCTTGTGTATGGAGAAGTGAAAATAGGAAGTTTCCTTCATATCAATTTCACTCCACCGTACACAACTGAACGATACAACGTAGCTGTGCAAGTGATGAAGCAAGCTGGTGCTGAAGTACTTATTATCGATTCTCTTTCTCACAATTGGCAAGGAGAGGGTGGTATTGTAGAAACGCATGGAAATATGTCGGGTAACTCCTTTCAAAATTGGGGGAAATTAGCTTTTGAAACAACGAAGCTGATTAAAACTCTCACGCAGAATGACGTTCATATTCTGGCTACCCTTCGAACTAAAACAGAATACGTCGTGGAATCGGATTCCAATGGGAAGATGGCACCACGTAAGGTCGGAACGAAGCCTGTTCAGAAAGACGAGATGGAATATGAATTTATGTTGAATTTTGTTATTGATATCGACCATGTGGCGGATACATCCAAGGATAATACGCAACTGTTCGAGGGTAATCCACAGAAGATTACAGCGGATGTAGGGCGTAAACTATATCAATGGCTCGAGCTAGGAATTGATGTGAAAGCAGAGGAAGAAGCAAGGCGGACAAGCCTTATTCAGCAAGTTATAGACATTGCAAATGCACATACAGAGGCACAAATGAAGATACAAGAATTTGAGCTAAAGGCAAATCGAAAATTAGAAGACTTTACGATGAAGTTAGCACAAACAGCGTTAGAAAGATTACAAACTTTTATCAATCGGGAGGAATAAAGAATGTTTACAGTAGATCATACAAAAGCAAAAAGATTTGAAGAAGTGAAACCAGGTGAATATGAGGTAACAGTGGTGAAATATGACCAGACAACATCACAAAATGGGAACCCACGCATTATCGTTGATTACGAGATTCGCAGTGATGTAGCACAACCGCATCAAGGGCAACAAATACGTTTTGATAACTTCGTTGTAACGGAGAATTCTATGTGGAGATTGCATGCAGCGTCGGAGGCAGCGGGATTCCCAACTGGTATGGGATTTAAGTCGTATAAAGAATGGGCAGATACGCTCTTGAATAAGCACCTTAGAGTAGTAGTGGGAGAAAGAGAATATAACGGGAAAAAGTACCCGCAGGTAACTGGATTTAAACCGTCAGAAGTTGTACCACCTCAAAGTATCCAGGTCTCCGATTCAGACGTGCCGTTTTGAGAATAAATCGAATGCAGGTAGGAGAGAGTCCATGTGGTTCTCTCTCTAGCCTGTTATGTAATCAGTGTGGGAGGGTGAGAATGTGCCGCATAAAATGCCAAGTTATACAAAACGCATCCAGGAAGTACTTCCGCATGCAAAAATTATTCAGTTAATTGGATATGCAAATGGAAATAGAGAGTATCAAAAAGCGAAATGTGCAGTGGGAAAGTGGCAAACAACAGGAACATTACAAGACGAACAAATTCACGCATGGATACAAAAAGGTGGATGGATTGGCGTTAGAATTCCAGAAGGAAGAGTTGTCGTTGATATCGATGATAAAACAGAATGTGCCTTATTACGTGAGCTTCTAGACGGGGAGCACATTCATCATCATGCCATGCAAACACCAAATGGTTGGCAGTTTATTTTTTGTAGTGAAACAGAACAGTCACGTGCACAAGGGCAATACCAAAAGTATGTGAATCGATTAGGGCTTACACAGGATACACGGGCTGCGGAGAAAGGTTATATTGTTTTTCCAACTGAAAATACAGAGGGGCGTTATTTGGTTACGCAAAGCTTAAAAGGAGTGGATGAACTGCCCTCTTTTTTATATAAGGCTTGGAATGGTGCGAAAACCCCTTCACCAATGGCATATCCGTATGAAGGAAGCGGATCGCGTGACGGTGATTTTTATGATATGGCGAGAAGGTTATTGACATGTGGTGTGAGTAAGCAAGATGTATTAGGAAGCTTA
The DNA here is from genome assembly GCF_050524305.1 of Bacillus silvicola. NCBI lineage: Bacteria > Bacillati > Bacillota > Bacilli > Caryophanales > Bacillaceae > Bacillus > Bacillus silvicola. Next base: position 17,095 of record NZ_JBNGVC010000013.1, on the reverse strand, counting down.
CAACTCGCTTATCAATATTTTGTACCGCACAAGAAAGACTTCCCTTTCCAAACCGTACAGGAGAAAGTGGAATCTGCTTATAGAAAGGTCAGTGAGGGGGGAAATACGGCGCCTAATGATATAAAAACCCCTGAATCCTATGTGAAAGGTAGTAGCAAAAATACAGTGATTCCGAAGCCGTTTAAAGTAGGGACAAATGCTACACTTTTTGAGGAAAAAGAGGATAAGGATGGAAATGTAATCACGAAACTCGTTTCGCGTAAAACGCCCTATATAACCAAGGAATTTCATAACATAGAACGTTCACAAGTGTTGTATGAAATCGAATGGAAGGAACAAAACGGGGCCGTGAAAGAAGTCATACCAGCTTCCACGATTGCGATTAGGAAAGAATTATTAGAATTAAGCGATAGGGGCTTTTCTGTTCATGATAATAATGTGAAACAAATCATTACGTACTTTGACCAGTATTTAGTGATGAATGATATAGGCCAATATCGAGCAGTAGAACGTTTAGGACATGTCAAGGATAGTTTTATTCATCCATCTGTAACAAAAGATGTTGAAATCATGGCGATTGATTATGGTGAGAAACAACTATTGGAAGCATTTGAAGTGAAAGGGACCGGCGAAAGTTGGAAACAAGAAGTGTTTGCACGTATCAAACAGAATCCGAAGGCAGTCTTTTTCATACTTGCTAGTTTTGCGAGTGTTATTATTCAAGACTTGCGTCTACAGCCCTTCATTGTTGATTTAAGTGGTACAACCTCACAAGGGAAAACGACGACACTCAAAGCGGCTGCCAGTGTATGGGGAAATGAAAGGTTGATGAGCGAATGGAATGCCACAAAAGTATCGATTGAAAGAAAAGCGGCTTATTTAAATAGTTTCCCTTTACTGCTAGATGACACACGAAAGGCCAATGAACGCATATTAAAAGATATCATTTATCAATTTAGCGGAGGGCGCTCCAAGGGGCGTGGTTCTCTAAAAGGAAGTCAGAGGGAATTCACGTGGCACAACATTCTCCTCAGCACAGGTGAAGTATCTTTAAATGAATATGCGAAGAATCAAGGGGGAGCGGCTGCTCGTATTATTCCTCTTATTGATGAACCGCTTGGGAAGAATCACGGAAATATTATGAGCCTTCATGAAGGGATGGAAAAAAATTATGGAGCGATTGGGATTGCATTCTTGCAAGTATGGCTCGCAAATAAGAAGACCTTGCTCTCGGAGTACCCTACATTCAGGAAATATTATGTAGAGAAAGCAAAAGGGAATGAAGTGCTAACGAGACTTGCGGGATACTATGCAGCCGTTCACTTCACTGGGAGCATATTGAAGGAAAAACTACGACTGGATGTGGATTTACAAGCAATATCTGATTTGTTTGATGAAATCGTCAAGGAAAATAAAGCAATAGACAAGCCGATGCAGTTTTTAGAGGAAATCCTTACTGATTTGGATAGTAGTAGACAGGATATCTTTTACACGTGGGAACCAACGCTGAATAAGGCTATTTATAAAAAAGATCAGCTATATTTCATGCCAGCCTTCATCTCTCGATTCTTAGGTGTAGAAGAGAAACCGACCCGTCGAGAGTGGTTAAAGCGTGGGATAACGGTAGGGAAGAAAGAGAAAGGAACATATGTAGATTATGTTGCGATTAAACAAAAGGGAAAAACGTATCGGGCGATACCTGTTAATATGGATTATGTAAAAAAATTAGGGTTTGATTTTGAAGAAATACCGGGAAAATATGTTCAAGGATAACAACTTGTAACCTTCATAAATGCAGTCATATCAATGGTTTTGAAGTAATGGGGTTACAAAGGTTACAAGGGAAAATACAAGCTTGTAACCTCATTCATCCCTAGAGCCACAAGGTATAGAAGGGTAAGGGTTACAAAAGTTACAAGTATAATACATATATACGTATGGAAAATGTTTTATCATTAAAAAGTTTTTCTTACATTATATATAGTGTTTTTTTTTTTCGGAAAAGCTGTAACTTTTGTAATCGATGAGCCTCAATCCCTTGGGAGAGTAAGGATGAAGAGGGTTACAAGTTAGTGGAATTGCTTGTAACCTCTTGTAACCTTTTAACACCTTTGAAAGCTAAAGCCCTTGGGAGAGTAAGGGCGAGAAGGATAACAAATTAGAAGTAGGCGTTGTAACCTTTTTTGTAACCCGAAAGGCTAAAAATCGTCGGGACAGTGAAAATGGACGTTCTTTTTGGGGAAAATTAACTGTGATAGGAGATTGAATATGAGAGAGAGTAAGTTTCGAGCATGGGATTTAGGTGTTGAGCAAATGTATGGTTGGGACACTATAAAACAATTTTTCAGGGGACATGTTGAACATAAATTAGTAGTGGTGATGCAATATACGGGATTAACAGACAAGGACGATAAGGAAGTCTATGAGGCGGATATCCTTCATATTTGTAGTGGAAATGTTAAAAATATTGCCGAAGTAACCTTTGATGATGGTTGTTTTTGTGTAACTGGACATCTGGGTGATCAGAGAACATACCCACTGAAAGATTTTTTATGGAGGGTTATGATGTTGAAGTAATTGGAAATAGATTTGAAAATCCAGAGTTAATGGAGCAATTTATATGAGTGCCATTCATTATCGCTACTCAGAGTCGGAATTAAAGAAGATTCTCCATACACTTGAAATTATCGTAGACACGCGGGAACAAAAGAATCAACATGTACTGGAGTATTTTCGTAAAAAGAAAGTACCTTTCAAAATACAGACAATGAAAACAGCTGATTATTCAGCAATGATTCCAAGTAATCCAGCAATGGGAGTTACACGTGATGTTTATTTAAGTGCCGGATTAGAACGGAAAAACGGTGTAGATGAACTTGTGGAGTCCATTAAAGACCGTACCAGATTTGAAAATGAATTAATACGTGCTTCTAAACACCCATTTGTTCTTATCGTGGAAGATTTGGAAGGCTATCAAAAAATATTGAAGGGTGAGTACAGAAGTAGATACAAACCCGAATCGTTGTTAGGTAGTCTGAAAACGTTCGAAGTACGATATGGATTTTCTACTGTGTTTCTTGCACCTGCTACTACCGGAAACTATATTTATCACCATTTCTTATATATGGCTCGTGAGCTACTGAAAAGAGGGTTTATATGATTGAAACAGTTTCTATTCATCAAATAAATAAAGCGATTGAAATTCAAAAGGAGTTCTACCAATCTGAGTTAATTCAAATGGGATATTTTAAAACACCAGAAGGGCTACAGTTATATGAACTTTCGTTGAATCAATTAGAAGATATATATAGAAAGGAAAGGAGGGCGAATAGGGAATGAGTGATAGAAGTTTTACAATACAAAAAACAGCTAGCATAAGCTAACTGCTCTCTGTGGCCCAAGGTAAGAGGAGAGTTTTACTAACGATTTCAACTTAGGAAGTTCAGCCATATTGGCTCATAGATAGTATGAATCAAACGTAGAATTTTATGCAGGAGGGATAAAAAGTGAGAGCATCCACAGATTTTCTATTAGTACTATCTACAAAATTGCAAGAGATTGCGGACAATACGGCAGATATGGAAACAGAAAGTGAATTAAATGAGTTAATTGACAAAATCATTGAAAGTGTGTAAGAGCCTGTTTATAGTCTTATCTTTTTATTAAAATAGCGAGAAATCCTAGGACAACCATTTGTTTACTTGTTTCTAGTTTTCTCTCTACATTTTTGAACAAACGTCTGTATTTTTCTAACCAAGCAAATGAGCGCTCTACGATCCATCTTTTAGGGATCACTTGAAATTGATGCAATTCGGACCGCTTGGCAACTTGTACTTCAGCATTCAATAGCTTTTGAATTTCTTTTTGAAACTTTTCTCCTGTGTACCCACCATCCGTGAGGATGGCTTCTATGGTTTCTTTCAATTCAGGATATTGCTCGTACATTTCGAGTGCGCCTTTTCGATCTGTGACATTGGCAGTGGTAACATGGATTGCATGGGGAAATCCAAGAATATCTACACTGATATGTCGTTTAATACCAGAAACTTTCTTACCACCATCATAACCTTTTTGTTCAGCCGTATCTGCATTCTTAACACTTTGGGCATCGACAATATTAAAGCTAGAGCTTTTGGGGCGATTCACTGCTTCCCTTATTTGCCCAACAATTTTTTTAATAAGGTCTCTAATAGACTACTACCTTCGGCATTGGATTTACTCCATTTTGCATAGTAGCGGTAAACATTTTGCCATTTGGGATAATCTTTTGGTAAAGCACGCCACTGGCAGCCTGTACTCAGAACATAGAGTAGTGCATTGAACACATCATAAAGGTCATACTTTCGCGGACTTGTGCGTTTGCTAAACGTTTCTAGTTCCTCACGAATGATCTCGAATTTTTCACGGCTGATATCACTTGGATAAGACATACACTCATCTCCTGTTTTTGCATACATCCTAACATATTTATAAGACTATAAACAGGCTCTAAGGGATTTTCATTTCTTAGTAAAAACGACGTCATAAAACAGGGGGAATAGGCGTTTGAATTTCTTTTGAATACCATAGGTATCTAAAGTTGTAAAACCTCTTAAAACGAATTCTACACGCTTATAAAGAAAGTAGGTGAATCATCAAGTGTTAGACTGGTTAAAAGATTATCGAAAGTTAGAAGATGAAATTATCTATTTGGAAAGTGACTTATACCGAAGCAAGCGAGAACTAAAACGATGGGTCAGTGGTGATTTGCGAGAGGTACGATTAACCGCTGAGTCAGAAGGAGCAAAACTTGAAGATCGTATTGCTGTACGGGAATATGATTTAGCTCATAAGATGAATGACATGTTTGATTTCAAAAAGGTAATTAGTACATTCCACGGTTTGGAACATAAAATTATGTATGGTAAGTATGTGGAGGGCAAGACATTGGAAAAGCTTGCTGAAGAGTTAGACTACAGTCCACGTTATATCTATAATAAACACTCGCAAATAAAGCGTATGATTGAATATGCTCAAAAGTTAGGTTAACAAAGTATTAAGTTCACTTCAGTTCATGTTAACTATTGCAAAAAGGGTTTATAGTAATAACATAAAGAATTGACGAAAGGGCAACTGATGATGCACGGTTGCTCTTTTGTTTATGTGTGGATAATAAAATATCACGTACCGGATTATTTATTGAATTGTGGAAGACTGAAGTAGGAGGTTTACAAGTGAATCTAAAAGACATATCAACCAAAGATCTAAGTGATGAACTGGAGAAACGTGAAGGTATTTCAACCATTTCTGTTGAGCCTTACGAAAAAAATTGAAGTCGGTGGATTTGTCGTTAGTGGTCCTGCGATTATTTTGATTAATAAGGATTAGGGGTGAAAGTATGAAGAGAGCTGTATTAAAAACTGTTAATGGTGATGTTCATGTTATGAAGGGCCCATCTTTATTAGCTTTATATAGACAACTTGGCAATAAATTATTCACTACAGATATCGTTATAGATATCAAAGATGATAACGGGGAAATTATGGCGATGTTAAATGCAAAGTATGTTGTTTCGGTTGTATTTGATAACAACTAAACAGTTGGAATTTTACATGTAACAGCCGATAAAATCCAGTCTGATACGAAACCATACATTTCACTGGAAATGCGCTCATGCTTGCTATAGAGCGAAGGGGTGGATATGCGAGTGTGGAAGGGATTAATTTACCCTCCCATCGATGCGCTTGACCATCTAATAAGGAAATACAGAAATGAAATTTGAGGAGGTGATTCTCATGAAAAAACACGAGAAAATGCTTATTCAAAAACTAAAGAACGATGCTCTTGCGGTTGCTAATGAGATTAACGACATGTCTTATGATACGGCCCGTAAAAAGAAAGCTGAGTTTCTAAGAAAGCAACTCCAAGATGTGAAGGTTATATGCGGCGCTATAAACAAATCAACCGGAAAGATATGTACGAAACCTCCTGTAGAAGGCTCGGCTAGATGCGCTGGACATGGAGGACTGTGTACTGGACCTGTTACGGTAGAGGGTAAGGAGAGGGCGTTAGCTAACTTATCTCCACAGGCCAATATGATATACGGTTTATATGCGCGCTTTGTTATGACTGACGAAGAGAGGGTGTTTTATGGTTCTATGATGGAAAGCTATGAAGCTAACTATGAACTAGACCTGGCAAACCTTATGTTATTAGACCGAGCATTGCGTAACTTCATACTCAATCAACGTAAGGAGATAGCTGAAGCTGGTGAACAAGTAGACGAAAGCAACAGCTACAATGACTATGACACGAAGTTTTTACGATACATGCAGGCACTTGGATTTGATCGTAAGTTTAATGTAAGTAAAGAGCACAAAGATAATGATAAAGGAATCAACCTTAACATGTTATTCGATATGGGTGATGAGTCATAAAACAAATGCATAAAAACATGTATAAATGATGGGAAACGTTAGTAAATAGGCTTTCGAGGAGATTTCAAGAATGTTGTTATATCAACGATGTATACTTATACACTACCTACTTTTTGTGTATGTATTAAGAACGTTGATATATCAGTGCTTGAGGGAGATTGATAGTTTACATAACGAGAGTTATCGGAAGTCATTTTAGTTACTGTATACAAATCCTATACATCGTGGTGTTCTTACCTCTCGAAGCCCCGTCATTACTACATTTATCGCTAATATTATGAGGGTAGGGGGGCTTTTCCGCTCGCATGGTGACATTTTTCGAAACTATAAATTTACTAAAAAAAATTTTTCCTTTAGAAAATTCGGAAGCTTCTACATGTTAGAGAAGGCTAGGATTCACGATATACTTTGGTTGCTCTTTTGGAGAATATTTTCTAATGGATGCAATTTGATCTACAAAGTGATCCTGTCCATTCTTCCTAAATGTTTTACGCTTGGTAGTTGAAGAATATTTTTTAGTCCCTAAAAGTGTCTTATGTTTGCGGCCCTTTGTAACTTTGATTGTATTCGTATCGATGAATACAATTTCGATTGCTTCCATTTGTAGAATTGAACCATTTTTCATAATAATCTCTGTTCCGTTGTATAAAGGGTTAAGCATGGCATTAGAAAATCCAGCTTTTTTATCTAGTTTATTCTGGAATCTTTTTTGGTTTGCTTCTTTTATAGCCTGATACCTATCGGATTCTTTTCTTATCCAGTTTTTCAGTGAAGATAGCATGTTTTTAACTCCTTAAATGGATGTGTTGATTTAACAGTACATGATGAAGAATTAAAAGGTCAATAAAATTTGCTGTGAATTTTTAGAAATGAGGTGGTTCAGATGAATGACCTCACAGCCAAACAATTAAAACATATGCGGAATGTAATGAAAGACCCTATAGGATTTACTGAAACAACTGGAACTGTAAAAGGTAAGCCGTTTCGTTTTGCTCATAGAGGACATTTACATGATGTGTATCGGGATAAGCACCCTCGTATTGTTATCGTTGCGGGTCGCCAAGTAGAGAAATCGGAGACAGTTGACCGCGTGATGAAATACTCAGGATATCAGCGAGCCTATACAACAATCACTTACACAGCCCCACGGCAAGAACAAACGACACGTTTTGTGAATGACCGATTTAGGGCTTCTATTAAAGCGAGCAATCAAGGAATACTTGAGGGAATGGTGGACCCAAAAGGAGATGCCAAAACTCGTATACGATTGCTTAACTCTACAGTTTACTATTTTGGTAGTGCATGGGCTGATGGTGATGCATTACGTGGTATCCCAGGAGATATGGTATTTTTTGATGAGGTCCAGGATATTACGCAGACGGCCATCGAATCAATTGAAAAATCCGTTTCTCACTCGGAAATGAAGGACCCTAAGACAGAATTAAATGGGAAGTGCTTCTATACTGGCACACCTAAACAAAAAGGTTCTTATTATGACAGAACACTTTGGGGACAGTCGGACCAAAAGAAATGGAACGTCGTCTGCTGCAACTGTGGACATAATCAATTCATGACGATGAAAAATATCATGGTTCAAGATGAGGGAGAAGAAACAGAGCGTAGGTATTTCGGTTGTTTGAAATGTAAAGAAGAGTTAGACCGAGAAAATGGCCATTGGGTTGCAACTAAACCAGCTAACAAAATGTATAGCGGCTATTTGTTTAATCAGCTCAACATGACCTGGATTAGCGCTAATCAAATTTGGCGTGACTTCCTTACGATGGATTCTATGACATTCCACAATGAGGTACTTGGTGAGTTTTATTCTGGTGAGGAACAACCAATTACACTCGAGGATGTACTTGCTTGTACGGATAAAACGCTAACTTTGAAGAAGCAATCTGAATTCCAAACAGTAATGGGTATTGACTATGGTAGTGGAGAGAAATCCAAAACAATCATAACGATTGGTCACAGTTATAACGGGAAAATTTATATTGTTTATTTAGAAAGTTGGCTTCCGGATAAAAACGATAAGCGTAATCACCATGATCAACTTATTGAACATTTGTGTAAGCTACAAGGGCGCTTCAATGTTGAAAAAATCGTGGGTGACATTGGTTATGGTAGCTATGAGTCTCAGAAACTATATGGTATCTATGGGCGAAATGCTATCAGCTGTCGCTACGTAACGTATGCTAACGACCCACGAAAACGCGAATACAAAGGATTTAATGATTCTACATTACAAGTGGATCGTACTTTTTCAATGGATAAGCTTATTGACATGTTTCATAAACAACAAATAGTTATTCCTTACAAAGAACCGGATAAAGTCGAGTTCTTTTTTGATCATTATACAGCCATTGAAAAGATATTCACTGAGTCCACTACTTCAACGGGGACGAAACGCTACGACCACAGAACACCAGACGATGCCTTCCACAGCTTGAATTATGTTCGCGAAGCAATATATGAGCTTTCGAACCGTTTTGAGTGGGCTGTAGTAGAAAGAGAGGATACATTAGATCATCTCTTTGGAGACAATGACGACTTACCACAATGGTAATTATTTCTGTAGTAAGGGGGTGGGAAAATGGGACTTTTTACAGGTCTACGCGACAAAATGCCTTGGAATTATGCTCAAAAGAAGCAAGAAAAGGAACTTTTAGAGTTAGCACGAGAGATTGGTCTTTATAAAGATGATACGTATGAAAGAGATAATCAAACCGACTTTAATCCTTCTGATTTTGGGCTTGAGGTTTACGACAGAATGTTGACAGATGGGCAAGTTAAAGCTGGATCTGAAATGATTAAACTTTCTAGTACAGCAAAAGGATTTACTGTTACTGGAGATGATGAAGAAACTCGTAAGTATGCTGAGTTTATACTTGAAAACTTTGAATCTATACAAGGTAATATGGAAGATTATATCAGGGAAATACTCTCAGCTATTGATTATGGATATAGTTGTACTGAAAAGGTATTTGCGTATCAAAACGGTCAGATTAGACTAAAAAAGTTAAAAACATTAGACCCTTACAAGGTTAGTATGAAAACAAATGGCTTCGGGGATATCGAATACATTAAGCAATCCATTGGTACAAAAGAAATTAAAATACCAGCAAACAAGGTATGTTGGTATGCTTACGATAAAAAGTTTGGCAACTTGTATGGAAACTCCATGTTGAGAACAGCTTATAAACATTGGCTCATCAAGGACAAGTTATATCGCTTTGCAAACATAGCTTACGAGCGTTATGGTACACCTCTGTTGGTTGGTAATGTACAAGATGCAAAAGACGTAGGGAAAATGGAAAAAATACTGAGAAGTATTAATGGAATGACTGGTCTAGCTATCTCTGGAGGCGACTCTATCAAGGCTGTACAGATGAGCAATGCCGATTTTATCGGTTATATCGAGCATCATGATCGTAAAATTATGGAGTCTATGTTAATTCCACCAATGTTATTGGGGCTTTCTCGTGGACAATCTGGCAGCTATGCTTTATCGGGTAACCAATTTGATATCTTTATGATTCGTCTGGAGTCACTTCAGAGGGATGTAAAGTCATTAATTGAAGAAGAGATTATAAGACCGTTGATAGATTTGAATTTTCCTAACGTAAAACGATATCCTTCTTTTCAATTCAGACCATTGGCTGATAAGGATACCGAGAAAATGGCTCGTGTGTTCCAAATGATGATTGACAAAGAAGTAGTTGCACCATCTGAGGACTGGATTCGTGAAGAACTTGGGATGCCAGCAATAAGTGAAGAAGCGAAAAGAGAGATTCAAGAAAATAAAACTTTACAAAGTGCGTTACATAAAGCAAAAGAGGATAAGAAAAAAGAAGATCCAGGAGCAAAAGATACAGAGGGAAAGTAAAAGCTTCTGAGATGTTTCCAAGGAAGCATGTAACATATGGCGAGAGACGAAAAAGGCTTAACACAAAGTTAATTCTCAAAGATATGGAAGAAATTGAATCAGCCTTCCTTACTGAATCTCAGAAGCTAAACAAAAAACGTCACGAGCAACTTATGGAGCGGACTAAAAAGTTGATTCCAGAGCTTCAAAAGGCTCATCAACAAGGTGATTTCAATGAGGTTGAAGGTCTTTTAGCAACTCTACAGATGCCATCTCATAAGGAATACAAAAAGTTAATGACTAAATTAATAAAATCATCTGTGGAAGCTGGAGTTTTACGAGCACATTCTGAATTGGAGAAAATACAGAAGTTATATTCCTTTTCAGAAGATATTTTCGAACAAATAACAGGCCATTACGCTTATGAGGTTGTATTTCCTCCAGAAGCTCAAGTGTTTTTGGAAAATTATTCACTTGAAATCACAGCTATTACTGAAGCTACAGTGCTCAATGCTATCCGAGAAGTATTCATGCAAGGGTTAACTTCCGGAACAGCACTAAAAGAGCTTATTCAGCTCATTAGGGAATGTTCTGAGAGATGGCTAAGCCAACATCACGCTGAAACAATAGCCAGGACGGAAAACGGTAAGATGTACAACGCAGGAAGACTTGCGCGTTATATGTCACCGGAAAATAAAGGGTTCGTAGTTGCCTTACAATATGATTCTATTGTGGATGGTCGAACAACTAAAATCTGTAGACACCTTGACGGAATGATTATTTCAATCGGGAACGCTTCAGTAATTGCCGAGTATACGCCACCTAATCATTTTAAGTGTCGTGCTACTTGGCTACCTGTATCAAAATTTGAGGAGTGGGAAGATAACTTTGATATCTCTATGAAGCCAGAAAAAGGTTTCGATTTTACAGCCCCATTACCGAGGTTACTAAATGGTATAAATCGGGAACCACTTGTTAGGCCAAGACCAGAATAAAGCTCACCTCAATATGAGAGTGGGTTATTTGTGTTGCCTGATAATACGCTCCAATTGTGATTATCTCCACTGCGTCGATGAGGTCATTATACCTGGGGCGTATTTAATTAGATGGTTCCAGTACCTCTTTGCTCCTCAAAAATACATTAGGAGGTGAGAAAGATGAGTAAAGTTAAAAATTTGTTTTATGAAGGGAAACTTACAAAGTCATTTTCAGAAGGTGGCGAAGGAGAAGATCTCATCAAAGAAGCTGAATTGTTCTCTACTGGTATTCATCGAGGAACTGCGTACACTGTGGAAGACTTAAATACACTAGCTAATAACTTTGATGTTACCGAAGAAATCCCAATTCAACTTGATCACTCTAATAGTGTCCGTGACACTGTTGGATATCTTGAAGAAGTAAGTGTGGAAGGCGATAAATTATTAGGTAAAGTTCGTATTATTGACGAATCCACAAAAGAACGTATCGAAAAAGGATTAATGAAAAAACTTTCTATCTCATTTTACATTCAGTACAACGAAGAGGATGACACGATTAGGCCTCATAAATTAAGAGAGGTCTCTTTAGTTGCGTTTCCTCAAGTAAAGTCAGCTCGTTTATTCAGTGAAAATGGTTATATTTCGGAAATTGATGAGACTAAGGAGGCTGAAACAATGCCAGGACAAAACAATCAGCAACCGCAAAATTTCAAACAGTTGCAAGAACAATATAAACAGTTAGAAGAACAAATGAAACAATTACAAGCTCAAAATCAATCATTCTCAGAAGGGAAAATGGATTCAAAAATAGAGAAATTCCAAGAAGAGAGCAAAATTGTACCAGCTCAAGCTGTTTCATTAAAAAATTTATTATCTTCATTTTCTGAAGAACAAACTCAAATGTTTGATGAGTTTATGAAAAATGCTACACAAATCGACTTCCAAGAACAAGGGGCAGTTGCTGGAGAAGGAGATCAAGATAAACGAACTCAAGAGCAAAAAGAATTTGATAAATTCTATGAAGAACACGAAGCTAAATTCGGCAAAGATTTATAAAACTATAAAAAGGGAGGTCCGAAACTATGAGAAATAGAGTTGAATTAAATATTCCTGAAGATGGTATTTTCACTTTCAAAGTAAAAGCTGGTCAAACTGTTAAGGTTGGCGAGTTAGTTGAGATTACAGGGGATTTTGAGGTGCAACGTGCCAGCGCTGATTCGAAGAAAGTTTTTGGAGTAGTATACTCTGGAACTGTTGCAATTGATGGTGTCAATGTAGGATACCAAGGTGACAAAGGAGATTCCGTTTCAATTGCTTTCAAGGGGTTACTTTACGTAATAGCAGGTGGAACTATTGTAGCAGGTGACAAAGTTAAAGCTGGTGCAAATGGTGCAGCAGTAAAGCAAGTAGCTACAGCTACTTATGTTGCGGATGAGGAAAAACAAGTAGTTGGCACAGCACTTACAGGGGCTACTTCCGGAAACAAATTTATTGTAGCGTTAGGCTAATAATTTTATAACCAAGGGGGTCATATAAATGGCTGATATTATGTTAGGACAACATCCACTTTTAAAGAAAGAATTTATTGATAAACGTGTTAGGGGACTTATTGGACATCAATTTGTAGCTGATCAATTGTTTACAGCTTCCACAGTGGATGCTTTAGCAATTAAATATTTACAGGATGCCGATAAGGACTCAAAAGATCGTCAAGCTTATGACGGAGTACCAGAAGTAGGGGAAGGCTCTACTTTCCAACGTATTGGATTGAACGAAGAGGAAAAGACAGCAATGATTAAAAAATATGGTCTTGAAGCTGTATTAACTTACGAAATGCAAAAATGGGGTTCTGATGGTGTTTTTGAACGTGCTATTCGCAAATTAGCTCTTAATGTCAAGAAAATGGTTGATACAATGGGTTACGATGTAGCAACTAACAAGTATACTATCGGAAATGGTATTCAAGGTTCGACTTCAGGGGGCTGGGCAGCAAACGAAACCAATGTGATTAACGAGCTTGTTGATGCAAAAACAGCAATTGCTGACTTTGGTTATTCGGCTGACACAGCTGTTGTTCATCCAAAAGTTGGAGCTACATTATTGAAAAATAAAGGTATTCGTGATGCATTACGTGTAAACAACACTGACGTAGCTTTATTGCGTGGATATATTGGCGACTTTATGGGTCTTTCCATTATTCAAGATGACAACTTCAAGGATGGAGATGTTGTAGTCCTTCAGAAGAAAATCATCGGTGATATTGCTGACGCTGAAGGGTTACGAACTGGTACGTATAACGAGGAGAAAAATATGAGAACTGTTGCACGAGCTACTCGTTTTACTCAAGCGTACGTAACAGATCCTAAAGCAATCTTCTTACTTAAAACTGTTAAATAAGAATAGAACAGCAATACCAGGGGAGGTTCATACATATTGTGTGAGTCTCCCTTAATTTTTGATATGGAGGCAATACGATGAAAGTCAAAACGTTAGTTGAGCATGTACTTGAGTATCAGCGACCAGTAGGTGAAACCTTGGAAGTTGATGAGGCAGTAGGTAATCACTTAATCGAGCATGGTTATGCCGAAGAAGTAAAAGAAACTCGTAGCAATGCAAAGAAAAGTACAGATCCAAAGAAAGAAGATAAATAAGGGAGGTTGACAGAATGGCATACACAACGCCTACAAACATTAGAACGACTGTAAGGGATTTATCTCCAAATATCACTGACTCAGAAATACAGGTCTTTTGTGAGAAAGCTACTATTTACCTTGATGCTAGACTAGGAAGTTTGTATGCTGTTCCATTCAACCCAGTACCACCAATGATTAAGGAACTAGCTACCGATTTAGCTGGTTACTACTTGGGAAAATGGTTGTATTCTTCTCAGAAACCAAACTTAGACGAGAAGGTTGCTAACAAGTTTGTTGAAATTAAGAATACAATTACTGAAATTATTGCTGGTGACATGGACATTGGAGTACCGCTTTTAAACGGAAAACACTCTGGCTTTGCTACTACAAACAACAGAGATCCTATATTTAACTTGGATACGGAGTGGTAGGTTATGCCAGGAGTAGACTACAGGGTAACTGTAAGACCTAACGGAACTGATTTGCGCCTCAGAAATATAGGCAATCGTTTAAAAGATTTGAGGACGCCAATGACTCGCTCGGCTACCTATATGGAGCGCTCTGTTGGGAATCGTTTTAGAGCAGCACCTTGGGTTCCACTAAGCGAGAACACTATCAAATGGCATCCAAACCGAGCAGGTGGAAAACCACTGAATGATACAGGACAGTTAAAAATGAGCGTAACAGGTGGAGCTATCAAACGCATTGATAAACTGGAAATGTATTTTGGAACAGCTTTACCAAAAGCGAAACTTCATAACTTTGGAGGCCGCACAAAGTTTGGCTATGTGCCAGCTCGTAAATTTTTATACTTTGATACGCAAGATGAATCCATGATTAAGCGTATCTTTCAGGATTATATAGAGGAGTTGGTAGACTAATGGGTCTATACCTAACTATCAAAAATGCATTATATGACCAATTAGTTGCTGGTCTTACTACTCAGTCAATCAAAGCAGACGTACACAAAGTACACTATCAAAATATAGCATTCTTTCCAGCTCTTGCTTTTGAGCTACAGAAACGCAGAAAAGTCAAAAAGGGACTTGGAGTTTCAGAGGTGGAGTTTACTATATTGGTTTGGGTGTATTCAAACATACTTGATGCTGAGGATGCTGAGGAAGAGTGTATCGAGCTCTTGAACGTTGTAGAGAAAATCATCGAGAGTGATAAAACTCTTGGTGGTACTGTTGCGTATCTTTCCATAGACGATGAGGCCGAATTTGGACAAGTTGAAACTGGGGAGGCTAATTTTCTACAAGGTGCAAGACTTCCAGTTTTGATCCGCTCAAAACCAATACCAAAGGAGGTATAACATGAAGCTCAAAAATCCTTTCAATTTTGACCTCAAAATAATTCAACCTTTTGATCAACTAGTCAAAGCTGGGGAAACCATTGAGGTAGACAAGAAAGAAAAACAACTTATAAAAGACCTTAAAGCCGTCGGATTTGAGGAAGTAAAGGAGGTTGGTGAATAATGGCACACGGATTTGACCACACAGTTGTAGTTGGTAAGGAAACTACAGCAGGTACAAAAGTAACTGCTTTCTCATGGCTTACGATTCTTGAAAGTTTTGAGCCAGAAGAGAATTTTAATGTTGATCAACGTAAAGGTCTCGGACAGCGGTCTCCAATGAAATTACGTACAAAAGCTAAAGAGTTCGATGCAAGCTTTGGAGGCGTACTACAAAACGCTCGGCCAATCTTGATGGCTCTTGGTAAAGAAGTAAAAACAGGAGATGCTACAGCGGGTTATACACATACACTTACTCCAGTAGGCAAAGGAGAAGTTCTTCCAAGCTTCACTTTCCAACATAATATTGCAAGTGGCTCGCTATTGCGCAACTATCTTGGTGGCAAAGTTGATACGTTAACTCTTACAGCAACAGCTGAGGAAGCGGTTGAGATCGAAGGGGATATGCTTTTCTTAAACGTTGATACGACTGGCACAGCGTCAGCAGTTACAGCTGAGTTGAATAACTATTACATGTTCTATGAGGGCACTGTGAAAGTGAACAACGCCACTGTATCGAATATCTCTGAGTTCGAACTTGAGATTAGTAACAATTTAGAACGTCGCTTTTATGTCAACGGTAAAGACACAGCTGGGAAGGTTCAAGAAGGCTCACTTGATCTTGCTCTCTCAATGACAATGGATTACTTAGATAAAACACACTGGGATTTATTCCAAAGAGGTGCGGATATTGCGGTTGAGTTGAAACTTCAAGATGTTGGCGAGCCAAAGAACTCAATTACGATTACGCTTACTGGTGGTAAGTATGATACGAACGCTATTGGTGCTGGCGCTGAGGACGTAACAGAACAAGAACTTGAAGCAGTATTCACTGATATCTCAGTAGTTGCTAAAGACGTAATTAACAACTTATTCGCTTAATAAACTGAGGGTCTTAGTCCCCTTTCAAAATAAAACGATAGGAAAGTAGGAAACTATAATGACAAACTCTAAACCTTGGCTACGTAAGAAAGAAGAAGAACTTGTAACATTACATGGAGTGAAAATTCACTATAAAAAGTTGAGTTATGGTGAGTCTCGTAAAATCGCTGAACAAGCTACTACTTTTGACAAAATGGGACGTCCAATTAAAAACGATGTATCACTTGCAATGACACTTCAAGTAGTCCACTCAATTACTGATTGGGAGCTAACTAACGATGTTGGGGAGAAGTTACCAATTATGTTAGATACGTTTGATAACGAATTAGATCCAGACTTTGTAGGGGAAATTATTCAAGCTGTACACACGAAAATTGATAACGGGGTAACAGAAAAAGAAAAAAAGCAATAGAGCAGGCAACAAAAAGAATGTTAGAAGGCAAGTCTGTTGCCAATCCTCCTCGTTCTCTTTTGTATTACGAAATAGGAAAGATCTTCAAAAAGTTACCCGACGAGATTGATCGACAAGAGAACAAGATTATGCAGGAACTTCTCATTGTTCACAATACCATCAGTGAGTTTGAAGCTAAAGAGTCACGAAAAGCGAAACGTCAACAGGCTAAGCAAAAACTAGGAGGAGGTGCTAGGTAATGGCTTCAATAATAGACATCATCGTTAAAGCGAACGACAATGCTAGCCGAGTGCTCGATAATGTTGCTGACAAAGCTAATTCAACAGGAACAAAAATAGCTGCTATTGGTGCTGTAGCTAGTGCCTCCATGCCAGCTTTACTTGCAGGGCTTGGC
>NZ_JBNGVC010000012.1:1797500-1896347 GCF_050524305.1 Bacillus silvicola | reverse complement strand
TAGGAGGTTTACAAGTGAATCTAAAAGACATATCAACCAAAGATCTAAGTGATGAACTGGAGAAACGTGAAGGTATTTCAACCATTTCTGTTGAGCCTTACGAAAAAAATTGAAGTCGGTGGATTTGTCGTTAGTGGTCCTGCGATTATTTTGATTAATAAGGATTAGGGGTGAAAGTATGAAGAGAGCTGTATTAAAAACTGTTAATGGTGATGTTCATGTTATGAAGGGCCCATCTTTATTAGCTTTATATAGACAACTTGGCAATAAATTATTCACTACAGATATCGTTATAGATATCAAAGATGATAACGGGGAAATTATGGCGATGTTAAATGCAAAGTATGTTGTTTCGGTTGTATTTGATAACAACTAAACAGTTGGAATTTTACATGTAACAGCCGATAAAATCCAGTCTGATACGAAACCATACATTTCACTGGAAATGCGCTCATGCTTGCTATAGAGCGAAGGGGTGGATATGCGAGTGTGGAAGGGATTAATTTACCCTCCCATCGATGCGCTTGACCATCTAATAAGGAAATACAGAAATGAAATTTGAGGAGGTGATTCTCATGAAAAAACACGAGAAAATGCTTATTCAAAAACTAAAGAACGATGCTCTTGCGGTTGCTAATGAGATTAACGACATGTCTTATGATACGGCCCGTAAAAAGAAAGCTGAGTTTCTAAGAAAGCAACTCCAAGATGTGAAGGTTATATGCGGCGCTATAAACAAATCAACCGGAAAGATATGTACGAAACCTCCTGTAGAAGGCTCGGCTAGATGCGCTGGACATGGAGGACTGTGTACTGGACCTGTTACGGTAGAGGGTAAGGAGAGGGCGTTAGCTAACTTATCTCCACAGGCCAATATGATATACGGTTTATATGCGCGCTTTGTTATGACTGACGAAGAGAGGGTGTTTTATGGTTCTATGATGGAAAGCTATGAAGCTAACTATGAACTAGACCTGGCAAACCTTATGTTATTAGACCGAGCATTGCGTAACTTCATACTCAATCAACGTAAGGAGATAGCTGAAGCTGGTGAACAAGTAGACGAAAGCAACAGCTACAATGACTATGACACGAAGTTTTTACGATACATGCAGGCACTTGGATTTGATCGTAAGTTTAATGTAAGTAAAGAGCACAAAGATAATGATAAAGGAATCAACCTTAACATGTTATTCGATATGGGTGATGAGTCATAAAACAAATGCATAAAAACATGTATAAATGATGGGAAACGTTAGTAAATAGGCTTTCGAGGAGATTTCAAGAATGTTGTTATATCAACGATGTATACTTATACACTACCTACTTTTTGTGTATGTATTAAGAACGTTGATATATCAGTGCTTGAGGGAGATTGATAGTTTACATAACGAGAGTTATCGGAAGTCATTTTAGTTACTGTATACAAATCCTATACATCGTGGTGTTCTTACCTCTCGAAGCCCCGTCATTACTACATTTATCGCTAATATTATGAGGGTAGGGGGGCTTTTCCGCTCGCATGGTGACATTTTTCGAAACTATAAATTTACTAAAAAAAATTTTTCCTTTAGAAAATTCGGAAGCTTCTACATGTTAGAGAAGGCTAGGATTCACGATATACTTTGGTTGCTCTTTTGGAGAATATTTTCTAATGGATGCAATTTGATCTACAAAGTGATCCTGTCCATTCTTCCTAAATGTTTTACGCTTGGTAGTTGAAGAATATTTTTTAGTCCCTAAAAGTGTCTTATGTTTGCGGCCCTTTGTAACTTTGATTGTATTCGTATCGATGAATACAATTTCGATTGCTTCCATTTGTAGAATTGAACCATTTTTCATAATAATCTCTGTTCCGTTGTATAAAGGGTTAAGCATGGCATTAGAAAATCCAGCTTTTTTATCTAGTTTATTCTGGAATCTTTTTTGGTTTGCTTCTTTTATAGCCTGATACCTATCGGATTCTTTTCTTATCCAGTTTTTCAGTGAAGATAGCATGTTTTTAACTCCTTAAATGGATGTGTTGATTTAACAGTACATGATGAAGAATTAAAAGGTCAATAAAATTTGCTGTGAATTTTTAGAAATGAGGTGGTTCAGATGAATGACCTCACAGCCAAACAATTAAAACATATGCGGAATGTAATGAAAGACCCTATAGGATTTACTGAAACAACTGGAACTGTAAAAGGTAAGCCGTTTCGTTTTGCTCATAGAGGACATTTACATGATGTGTATCGGGATAAGCACCCTCGTATTGTTATCGTTGCGGGTCGCCAAGTAGAGAAATCGGAGACAGTTGACCGCGTGATGAAATACTCAGGATATCAGCGAGCCTATACAACAATCACTTACACAGCCCCACGGCAAGAACAAACGACACGTTTTGTGAATGACCGATTTAGGGCTTCTATTAAAGCGAGCAATCAAGGAATACTTGAGGGAATGGTGGACCCAAAAGGAGATGCCAAAACTCGTATACGATTGCTTAACTCTACAGTTTACTATTTTGGTAGTGCATGGGCTGATGGTGATGCATTACGTGGTATCCCAGGAGATATGGTATTTTTTGATGAGGTCCAGGATATTACGCAGACGGCCATCGAATCAATTGAAAAATCCGTTTCTCACTCGGAAATGAAGGACCCTAAGACAGAATTAAATGGGAAGTGCTTCTATACTGGCACACCTAAACAAAAAGGTTCTTATTATGACAGAACACTTTGGGGACAGTCGGACCAAAAGAAATGGAACGTCGTCTGCTGCAACTGTGGACATAATCAATTCATGACGATGAAAAATATCATGGTTCAAGATGAGGGAGAAGAAACAGAGCGTAGGTATTTCGGTTGTTTGAAATGTAAAGAAGAGTTAGACCGAGAAAATGGCCATTGGGTTGCAACTAAACCAGCTAACAAAATGTATAGCGGCTATTTGTTTAATCAGCTCAACATGACCTGGATTAGCGCTAATCAAATTTGGCGTGACTTCCTTACGATGGATTCTATGACATTCCACAATGAGGTACTTGGTGAGTTTTATTCTGGTGAGGAACAACCAATTACACTCGAGGATGTACTTGCTTGTACGGATAAAACGCTAACTTTGAAGAAGCAATCTGAATTCCAAACAGTAATGGGTATTGACTATGGTAGTGGAGAGAAATCCAAAACAATCATAACGATTGGTCACAGTTATAACGGGAAAATTTATATTGTTTATTTAGAAAGTTGGCTTCCGGATAAAAACGATAAGCGTAATCACCATGATCAACTTATTGAACATTTGTGTAAGCTACAAGGGCGCTTCAATGTTGAAAAAATCGTGGGTGACATTGGTTATGGTAGCTATGAGTCTCAGAAACTATATGGTATCTATGGGCGAAATGCTATCAGCTGTCGCTACGTAACGTATGCTAACGACCCACGAAAACGCGAATACAAAGGATTTAATGATTCTACATTACAAGTGGATCGTACTTTTTCAATGGATAAGCTTATTGACATGTTTCATAAACAACAAATAGTTATTCCTTACAAAGAACCGGATAAAGTCGAGTTCTTTTTTGATCATTATACAGCCATTGAAAAGATATTCACTGAGTCCACTACTTCAACGGGGACGAAACGCTACGACCACAGAACACCAGACGATGCCTTCCACAGCTTGAATTATGTTCGCGAAGCAATATATGAGCTTTCGAACCGTTTTGAGTGGGCTGTAGTAGAAAGAGAGGATACATTAGATCATCTCTTTGGAGACAATGACGACTTACCACAATGGTAATTATTTCTGTAGTAAGGGGGTGGGAAAATGGGACTTTTTACAGGTCTACGCGACAAAATGCCTTGGAATTATGCTCAAAAGAAGCAAGAAAAGGAACTTTTAGAGTTAGCACGAGAGATTGGTCTTTATAAAGATGATACGTATGAAAGAGATAATCAAACCGACTTTAATCCTTCTGATTTTGGGCTTGAGGTTTACGACAGAATGTTGACAGATGGGCAAGTTAAAGCTGGATCTGAAATGATTAAACTTTCTAGTACAGCAAAAGGATTTACTGTTACTGGAGATGATGAAGAAACTCGTAAGTATGCTGAGTTTATACTTGAAAACTTTGAATCTATACAAGGTAATATGGAAGATTATATCAGGGAAATACTCTCAGCTATTGATTATGGATATAGTTGTACTGAAAAGGTATTTGCGTATCAAAACGGTCAGATTAGACTAAAAAAGTTAAAAACATTAGACCCTTACAAGGTTAGTATGAAAACAAATGGCTTCGGGGATATCGAATACATTAAGCAATCCATTGGTACAAAAGAAATTAAAATACCAGCAAACAAGGTATGTTGGTATGCTTACGATAAAAAGTTTGGCAACTTGTATGGAAACTCCATGTTGAGAACAGCTTATAAACATTGGCTCATCAAGGACAAGTTATATCGCTTTGCAAACATAGCTTACGAGCGTTATGGTACACCTCTGTTGGTTGGTAATGTACAAGATGCAAAAGACGTAGGGAAAATGGAAAAAATACTGAGAAGTATTAATGGAATGACTGGTCTAGCTATCTCTGGAGGCGACTCTATCAAGGCTGTACAGATGAGCAATGCCGATTTTATCGGTTATATCGAGCATCATGATCGTAAAATTATGGAGTCTATGTTAATTCCACCAATGTTATTGGGGCTTTCTCGTGGACAATCTGGCAGCTATGCTTTATCGGGTAACCAATTTGATATCTTTATGATTCGTCTGGAGTCACTTCAGAGGGATGTAAAGTCATTAATTGAAGAAGAGATTATAAGACCGTTGATAGATTTGAATTTTCCTAACGTAAAACGATATCCTTCTTTTCAATTCAGACCATTGGCTGATAAGGATACCGAGAAAATGGCTCGTGTGTTCCAAATGATGATTGACAAAGAAGTAGTTGCACCATCTGAGGACTGGATTCGTGAAGAACTTGGGATGCCAGCAATAAGTGAAGAAGCGAAAAGAGAGATTCAAGAAAATAAAACTTTACAAAGTGCGTTACATAAAGCAAAAGAGGATAAGAAAAAAGAAGATCCAGGAGCAAAAGATACAGAGGGAAAGTAAAAGCTTCTGAGATGTTTCCAAGGAAGCATGTAACATATGGCGAGAGACGAAAAAGGCTTAACACAAAGTTAATTCTCAAAGATATGGAAGAAATTGAATCAGCCTTCCTTACTGAATCTCAGAAGCTAAACAAAAAACGTCACGAGCAACTTATGGAGCGGACTAAAAAGTTGATTCCAGAGCTTCAAAAGGCTCATCAACAAGGTGATTTCAATGAGGTTGAAGGTCTTTTAGCAACTCTACAGATGCCATCTCATAAGGAATACAAAAAGTTAATGACTAAATTAATAAAATCATCTGTGGAAGCTGGAGTTTTACGAGCACATTCTGAATTGGAGAAAATACAGAAGTTATATTCCTTTTCAGAAGATATTTTCGAACAAATAACAGGCCATTACGCTTATGAGGTTGTATTTCCTCCAGAAGCTCAAGTGTTTTTGGAAAATTATTCACTTGAAATCACAGCTATTACTGAAGCTACAGTGCTCAATGCTATCCGAGAAGTATTCATGCAAGGGTTAACTTCCGGAACAGCACTAAAAGAGCTTATTCAGCTCATTAGGGAATGTTCTGAGAGATGGCTAAGCCAACATCACGCTGAAACAATAGCCAGGACGGAAAACGGTAAGATGTACAACGCAGGAAGACTTGCGCGTTATATGTCACCGGAAAATAAAGGGTTCGTAGTTGCCTTACAATATGATTCTATTGTGGATGGTCGAACAACTAAAATCTGTAGACACCTTGACGGAATGATTATTTCAATCGGGAACGCTTCAGTAATTGCCGAGTATACGCCACCTAATCATTTTAAGTGTCGTGCTACTTGGCTACCTGTATCAAAATTTGAGGAGTGGGAAGATAACTTTGATATCTCTATGAAGCCAGAAAAAGGTTTCGATTTTACAGCCCCATTACCGAGGTTACTAAATGGTATAAATCGGGAACCACTTGTTAGGCCAAGACCAGAATAAAGCTCACCTCAATATGAGAGTGGGTTATTTGTGTTGCCTGATAATACGCTCCAATTGTGATTATCTCCACTGCGTCGATGAGGTCATTATACCTGGGGCGTATTTAATTAGATGGTTCCAGTACCTCTTTGCTCCTCAAAAATACATTAGGAGGTGAGAAAGATGAGTAAAGTTAAAAATTTGTTTTATGAAGGGAAACTTACAAAGTCATTTTCAGAAGGTGGCGAAGGAGAAGATCTCATCAAAGAAGCTGAATTGTTCTCTACTGGTATTCATCGAGGAACTGCGTACACTGTGGAAGACTTAAATACACTAGCTAATAACTTTGATGTTACCGAAGAAATCCCAATTCAACTTGATCACTCTAATAGTGTCCGTGACACTGTTGGATATCTTGAAGAAGTAAGTGTGGAAGGCGATAAATTATTAGGTAAAGTTCGTATTATTGACGAATCCACAAAAGAACGTATCGAAAAAGGATTAATGAAAAAACTTTCTATCTCATTTTACATTCAGTACAACGAAGAGGATGACACGATTAGGCCTCATAAATTAAGAGAGGTCTCTTTAGTTGCGTTTCCTCAAGTAAAGTCAGCTCGTTTATTCAGTGAAAATGGTTATATTTCGGAAATTGATGAGACTAAGGAGGCTGAAACAATGCCAGGACAAAACAATCAGCAACCGCAAAATTTCAAACAGTTGCAAGAACAATATAAACAGTTAGAAGAACAAATGAAACAATTACAAGCTCAAAATCAATCATTCTCAGAAGGGAAAATGGATTCAAAAATAGAGAAATTCCAAGAAGAGAGCAAAATTGTACCAGCTCAAGCTGTTTCATTAAAAAATTTATTATCTTCATTTTCTGAAGAACAAACTCAAATGTTTGATGAGTTTATGAAAAATGCTACACAAATCGACTTCCAAGAACAAGGGGCAGTTGCTGGAGAAGGAGATCAAGATAAACGAACTCAAGAGCAAAAAGAATTTGATAAATTCTATGAAGAACACGAAGCTAAATTCGGCAAAGATTTATAAAACTATAAAAAGGGAGGTCCGAAACTATGAGAAATAGAGTTGAATTAAATATTCCTGAAGATGGTATTTTCACTTTCAAAGTAAAAGCTGGTCAAACTGTTAAGGTTGGCGAGTTAGTTGAGATTACAGGGGATTTTGAGGTGCAACGTGCCAGCGCTGATTCGAAGAAAGTTTTTGGAGTAGTATACTCTGGAACTGTTGCAATTGATGGTGTCAATGTAGGATACCAAGGTGACAAAGGAGATTCCGTTTCAATTGCTTTCAAGGGGTTACTTTACGTAATAGCAGGTGGAACTATTGTAGCAGGTGACAAAGTTAAAGCTGGTGCAAATGGTGCAGCAGTAAAGCAAGTAGCTACAGCTACTTATGTTGCGGATGAGGAAAAACAAGTAGTTGGCACAGCACTTACAGGGGCTACTTCCGGAAACAAATTTATTGTAGCGTTAGGCTAATAATTTTATAACCAAGGGGGTCATATAAATGGCTGATATTATGTTAGGACAACATCCACTTTTAAAGAAAGAATTTATTGATAAACGTGTTAGGGGACTTATTGGACATCAATTTGTAGCTGATCAATTGTTTACAGCTTCCACAGTGGATGCTTTAGCAATTAAATATTTACAGGATGCCGATAAGGACTCAAAAGATCGTCAAGCTTATGACGGAGTACCAGAAGTAGGGGAAGGCTCTACTTTCCAACGTATTGGATTGAACGAAGAGGAAAAGACAGCAATGATTAAAAAATATGGTCTTGAAGCTGTATTAACTTACGAAATGCAAAAATGGGGTTCTGATGGTGTTTTTGAACGTGCTATTCGCAAATTAGCTCTTAATGTCAAGAAAATGGTTGATACAATGGGTTACGATGTAGCAACTAACAAGTATACTATCGGAAATGGTATTCAAGGTTCGACTTCAGGGGGCTGGGCAGCAAACGAAACCAATGTGATTAACGAGCTTGTTGATGCAAAAACAGCAATTGCTGACTTTGGTTATTCGGCTGACACAGCTGTTGTTCATCCAAAAGTTGGAGCTACATTATTGAAAAATAAAGGTATTCGTGATGCATTACGTGTAAACAACACTGACGTAGCTTTATTGCGTGGATATATTGGCGACTTTATGGGTCTTTCCATTATTCAAGATGACAACTTCAAGGATGGAGATGTTGTAGTCCTTCAGAAGAAAATCATCGGTGATATTGCTGACGCTGAAGGGTTACGAACTGGTACGTATAACGAGGAGAAAAATATGAGAACTGTTGCACGAGCTACTCGTTTTACTCAAGCGTACGTAACAGATCCTAAAGCAATCTTCTTACTTAAAACTGTTAAATAAGAATAGAACAGCAATACCAGGGGAGGTTCATACATATTGTGTGAGTCTCCCTTAATTTTTGATATGGAGGCAATACGATGAAAGTCAAAACGTTAGTTGAGCATGTACTTGAGTATCAGCGACCAGTAGGTGAAACCTTGGAAGTTGATGAGGCAGTAGGTAATCACTTAATCGAGCATGGTTATGCCGAAGAAGTAAAAGAAACTCGTAGCAATGCAAAGAAAAGTACAGATCCAAAGAAAGAAGATAAATAAGGGAGGTTGACAGAATGGCATACACAACGCCTACAAACATTAGAACGACTGTAAGGGATTTATCTCCAAATATCACTGACTCAGAAATACAGGTCTTTTGTGAGAAAGCTACTATTTACCTTGATGCTAGACTAGGAAGTTTGTATGCTGTTCCATTCAACCCAGTACCACCAATGATTAAGGAACTAGCTACCGATTTAGCTGGTTACTACTTGGGAAAATGGTTGTATTCTTCTCAGAAACCAAACTTAGACGAGAAGGTTGCTAACAAGTTTGTTGAAATTAAGAATACAATTACTGAAATTATTGCTGGTGACATGGACATTGGAGTACCGCTTTTAAACGGAAAACACTCTGGCTTTGCTACTACAAACAACAGAGATCCTATATTTAACTTGGATACGGAGTGGTAGGTTATGCCAGGAGTAGACTACAGGGTAACTGTAAGACCTAACGGAACTGATTTGCGCCTCAGAAATATAGGCAATCGTTTAAAAGATTTGAGGACGCCAATGACTCGCTCGGCTACCTATATGGAGCGCTCTGTTGGGAATCGTTTTAGAGCAGCACCTTGGGTTCCACTAAGCGAGAACACTATCAAATGGCATCCAAACCGAGCAGGTGGAAAACCACTGAATGATACAGGACAGTTAAAAATGAGCGTAACAGGTGGAGCTATCAAACGCATTGATAAACTGGAAATGTATTTTGGAACAGCTTTACCAAAAGCGAAACTTCATAACTTTGGAGGCCGCACAAAGTTTGGCTATGTGCCAGCTCGTAAATTTTTATACTTTGATACGCAAGATGAATCCATGATTAAGCGTATCTTTCAGGATTATATAGAGGAGTTGGTAGACTAATGGGTCTATACCTAACTATCAAAAATGCATTATATGACCAATTAGTTGCTGGTCTTACTACTCAGTCAATCAAAGCAGACGTACACAAAGTACACTATCAAAATATAGCATTCTTTCCAGCTCTTGCTTTTGAGCTACAGAAACGCAGAAAAGTCAAAAAGGGACTTGGAGTTTCAGAGGTGGAGTTTACTATATTGGTTTGGGTGTATTCAAACATACTTGATGCTGAGGATGCTGAGGAAGAGTGTATCGAGCTCTTGAACGTTGTAGAGAAAATCATCGAGAGTGATAAAACTCTTGGTGGTACTGTTGCGTATCTTTCCATAGACGATGAGGCCGAATTTGGACAAGTTGAAACTGGGGAGGCTAATTTTCTACAAGGTGCAAGACTTCCAGTTTTGATCCGCTCAAAACCAATACCAAAGGAGGTATAACATGAAGCTCAAAAATCCTTTCAATTTTGACCTCAAAATAATTCAACCTTTTGATCAACTAGTCAAAGCTGGGGAAACCATTGAGGTAGACAAGAAAGAAAAACAACTTATAAAAGACCTTAAAGCCGTCGGATTTGAGGAAGTAAAGGAGGTTGGTGAATAATGGCACACGGATTTGACCACACAGTTGTAGTTGGTAAGGAAACTACAGCAGGTACAAAAGTAACTGCTTTCTCATGGCTTACGATTCTTGAAAGTTTTGAGCCAGAAGAGAATTTTAATGTTGATCAACGTAAAGGTCTCGGACAGCGGTCTCCAATGAAATTACGTACAAAAGCTAAAGAGTTCGATGCAAGCTTTGGAGGCGTACTACAAAACGCTCGGCCAATCTTGATGGCTCTTGGTAAAGAAGTAAAAACAGGAGATGCTACAGCGGGTTATACACATACACTTACTCCAGTAGGCAAAGGAGAAGTTCTTCCAAGCTTCACTTTCCAACATAATATTGCAAGTGGCTCGCTATTGCGCAACTATCTTGGTGGCAAAGTTGATACGTTAACTCTTACAGCAACAGCTGAGGAAGCGGTTGAGATCGAAGGGGATATGCTTTTCTTAAACGTTGATACGACTGGCACAGCGTCAGCAGTTACAGCTGAGTTGAATAACTATTACATGTTCTATGAGGGCACTGTGAAAGTGAACAACGCCACTGTATCGAATATCTCTGAGTTCGAACTTGAGATTAGTAACAATTTAGAACGTCGCTTTTATGTCAACGGTAAAGACACAGCTGGGAAGGTTCAAGAAGGCTCACTTGATCTTGCTCTCTCAATGACAATGGATTACTTAGATAAAACACACTGGGATTTATTCCAAAGAGGTGCGGATATTGCGGTTGAGTTGAAACTTCAAGATGTTGGCGAGCCAAAGAACTCAATTACGATTACGCTTACTGGTGGTAAGTATGATACGAACGCTATTGGTGCTGGCGCTGAGGACGTAACAGAACAAGAACTTGAAGCAGTATTCACTGATATCTCAGTAGTTGCTAAAGACGTAATTAACAACTTATTCGCTTAATAAACTGAGGGTCTTAGTCCCCTTTCAAAATAAAACGATAGGAAAGTAGGAAACTATAATGACAAACTCTAAACCTTGGCTACGTAAGAAAGAAGAAGAACTTGTAACATTACATGGAGTGAAAATTCACTATAAAAAGTTGAGTTATGGTGAGTCTCGTAAAATCGCTGAACAAGCTACTACTTTTGACAAAATGGGACGTCCAATTAAAAACGATGTATCACTTGCAATGACACTTCAAGTAGTCCACTCAATTACTGATTGGGAGCTAACTAACGATGTTGGGGAGAAGTTACCAATTATGTTAGATACGTTTGATAACGAATTAGATCCAGACTTTGTAGGGGAAATTATTCAAGCTGTACACACGAAAATTGATAACGGGGTAACAGAAAAAGAAAAAAAGCAATAGAGCAGGCAACAAAAAGAATGTTAGAAGGCAAGTCTGTTGCCAATCCTCCTCGTTCTCTTTTGTATTACGAAATAGGAAAGATCTTCAAAAAGTTACCCGACGAGATTGATCGACAAGAGAACAAGATTATGCAGGAACTTCTCATTGTTCACAATACCATCAGTGAGTTTGAAGCTAAAGAGTCACGAAAAGCGAAACGTCAACAGGCTAAGCAAAAACTAGGAGGAGGTGCTAGGTAATGGCTTCAATAATAGACATCATCGTTAAAGCGAACGACAATGCTAGCCGAGTGCTCGATAATGTTGCTGACAAAGCTAATTCAACAGGAACAAAAATAGCTGCTATTGGTGCTGTAGCTAGTGCCTCCATGCCAGCTTTACTTGCAGGGCTTGGCGGTGCGGTTGCACTTATGGGTACAGCTGGGGTAGCTGTGGCAGGTTTTGGAGCTTTGGCTATGACGAGTATCACTGGAGTAATAGAAACCACCGGAGAGCTTGAGAAGGCTCAAGAGAAGATTGACAATGCTAGTAATGCTAAGGAGCGTAGTAAAGCGCTACAAGAGCAACAAGTAATCTTAAACGGTTTAACAGCCGAGGAGCGCAAAGCAGTTACAGCAACTATGGACTTTAAAGCTAACTGGAAAGATATGCAAGATGAGATGAGCCCTACAACATTTACTATGATGGCTAACGGTATGGACTTGACTAACAATGTCATGACCAAAATGTTTCCAGCTATGAAGGGAGTAGGCAACTCGTTTGCAGGTATGCTAGGTCAGATGAACCAAGCAATTGAAGGCGGTAAAGCAGACGCTTTCTTTGAGCATATGAACACCTTTGCAGTCCTGATGTTCGAAATGGCTATGAAATCAGTAGGAAACATACTAAAAGGACTGAGCAATATTATGATAGCTTTCACACCTTTGGGTATGGATATGAGGAATGGATTAGTTGATTTGACAGCTAAGTTTGCATCCTGGTCAGCAGGTCTACAGAGTTCAACCGCATTCCAGTCATTTGTAAGCTTTGTACAAACGAGCACGCCTATCATAATGAACATCATAGGTCAACTATGGGGTATACTCGTTAAGCTAGTTACCGCATTAGCACCGCTAGGATTGGCTGTATTAACACTGGCTAGTAATTTCCTAACGTGGGCTAACAACTCAGGATTCGTACAAGCAGCATTAGATTTAGTCTCGGCAGCAGGTACTTGGCTATCTCAGAATATGCAAACTGTACAGCAAGTCCTGGTAGCGGTAGTTGCTGGGTTTGTAGCTTTCAAGGCGGCACTCGCTATAGGTAGTGTTATTACTACAGTAGTAACAGCTATTAATGGATTCAGACAAGCGATGGTGCTTGCTCAGGCAACAACTACAGCAATGAGATTGGCAACAACACTTCTGAATGCAACTTTATTAGCTAACCCCCTCATGTGGATAGCTGGTTTGATCGCTCTCGTAGTAGCGGCTGGTGTGTTGCTTTATATGAACTGGGACACTGTGAAGGCTAAAGCTATTGAACTGTGGAACAAGATGAAAGAAATGTGGGAAGGCATCAAGCAAGCTTGGAACGAGGGAGTTGAAGCTACTAAGCAATACTTCGCTAACTTATGGTCAGATGCTACAGCTAAAGCGAATGAGATAAAAACCAATGTGTCTAACAAGTTCAATGAGTTGTGGAATACAGCTAAGACGATCTGGAACACTGGAATCGCTCAAATGAAAGCATTGTTCCTCAATTTAGCTATGGAGGTAGTACAAAAAGCACTACAGCTCAAGAGTGATGTAACTAATACGTTCAACGAACTATGGAACTCAGCCAAGCAAGTATGGAACACTGGAGTTCAACAAATAAAACAGTTCTTTACGAACTTGTATAACGACGCAAAAACAATCGCTGGCAATATCAAACAAGGTATTGTCGACAAGTTTAATGAGCTTTGGAATCAAGCCAAGAATCTATGGAATACAGGGATTAACGCTTTGAAGTCTATTATTAGTAACTCTGTGAGTGCGTTCACTTCAGCGGTGTGCTCAATTGTAACTGGAATTGTGGACGGTTTCCGAAACGGTTTCACTACAGCAGTCAATACGGTACAAACGGGAGTTAAAAACTGTTGGAGTGCTATTAAGAACTTTACAGGTGATTTCCTAAGCGCTGGTAAGGGACTACTAAGTGCATTCGTTGACGGTATGAAGTCTGGTATTGGAAACGCTGTAAGTGCCGTATCTGATGGGATGGCTAAAGTACGTAGTTACTTACCGTTCTCACCAGCTAAGAAAGGACCCTTAAGTGATCTTGATAAGTCTGGTAAGTCATTCTTTCCAACTTGGTATGAGTCAGCTTTAACACAAGTGAAACCAATGACGAGAGCTATCGGTGGAGCTATGAATGCAGTAAGTGACCAAATGGAAAATGGCTTTGCAGGTGAGTCGCTGAGAGCATTCACTGGAGGCAAACCAACCGTAACAGTTAACCACGTTGTAACAGTGGACGGAGCAGTTGACTTGGACGGTCGAGGACTACAAAGTATCGAGCAGAAGTTGAACCAACAAGTTAACGATAAGGTTGCAGGTTACGACAATACACCAGAGTATCTGAAAGATTTACGACAAGCAATGAGAAAACGATAAGGAGGTCATAACATGGCTATAGAACAAAGAGCGTTCCCCTTAGAATGGATGGAACAATATAGACTAAGTGACAACTGGTGGAATGGAAGCTACTCTCCTATTCGTGCTGGTAGTAATGAAGGCTATATTTCCTTTCTAGGTACACCAGCTGGAGTCCGTGAGGCAATTGTGACCTCCAAAACTCCAGCGAAAGTGTACTTGCGATTGTATTTTTACTATGGAGGAGACTTTTTAGTTGGTAAGCACCAGCTTTCGAGTCGTCCTACTCAGTCAACTAAACCATATCATTTGGCGCTGACTGGTTGGGAGTTCACTCCAGATGTAAACCAATATCAAGATTATAACTTTACAGGTATTATTCGAGATGACCTCGTTAGTGGTAAATATCAAGGTGTTACTATATGGAATAACAAAGGCACACCAGCGAGTGAATGCTGGGGAGTTATTGACAATCCATATAGAGCTTATTGGGTTGTGGAGGGAGATTGGAACGTTCCACCAGAAAGACCACGTTTGGACTATCCGACATTTGGCATCTCAGTAAACCAAGAGCTTACCGTGAGATGGACACCACCAGTCAACGAAACGAATCCAAACAGTTTAAGTTATGATGTTGCTATCTCAGATGATAACGGGACGACTTGGAAGAACTACCCTAAAGCTACTACGAATGGTATTACAAGCTACAAGATTAATACCTACAATATGAGTCAGACAAGAAAAGCAATCGTAGCTATTCGAGCGTTTGACGGAGAGTTTTACTCAGAGTGGAATTATTCAGACTGGTTTATTATCTTCCACGATGTAGCACCAAAAGCGCCAACTGGAACGACTCCAGTAGTTGGCTCTACGATTGATCGAACAGCAATTAACACGTTTAGCTGGAAGGCTGACCCTAAAGCAATTCAAATGGGTTATCAGTTCCGTTGGCGTACCGTTTATTCTGGTGGTAACCGAGGAAGCTGGAACTACGTACCGAACTCAACGAGTTTTGTCAACTCTACGAGTCAGCATTACAATATGCCATCCAGCACATTGCCGCTTGGAATGTTCGAGTGGTCTGTTAAGACAACGGACGATTTTAACTTGCAAAGCTCCTGGACGACAGAGCAGTTGGCTATCTCAGCTAATCCTAGTAATGCTCCTAACATGGTGTATCCAACTTACGCAGTTGTTCATCCACAGGCTACTATGGTAGTCGAATGGACTTCTGTGGAGCAATTACAGTTTGAACTATTCTTAAAGAACCCTGGAGGAGTCACTCTTTGGAGTACTACTGGCACTACTGAGCGTAGTGTAAGGCTTAACTACACGTTAATAACGAACGAGGCTTACTACATTCAACTACGAGTCAACTCAAGCGGTGTCTGGTCTAGTTTTGTGAGGACGGACTTCTCCGTCAACTTTGCAACTCCAGCTATTCCAATTATTCAACGAGTTGAGGAAGCTGGCTCTGGTGTTACTAACGTAGTATACAACCAAGGTGAGCTTGGCATTAACTTACCACCTATCACGGAGGACGGAGTTACTTTTGCAAATGATTGGGAGCGTCGAGGCAATGTATCGCTTTCTCGTATTGTCCCGGTGGATGCAACAAGCTACAAAGTGAATGTGAGCGACCTAACAGCTGGTAATAACTTTGCTGGAGTATCTATCTATCTTGATGCTACTCAGATTCCAATCGTTGCAGGTGCTACTTATGAGGTAGTTGGTTTTTCTGATAACAATGGATTACGAGGCATTGTCTGGTTTTATGATGCTAACGGAAATGACATAGGAAGCACGGCAGATCCAGCTGGTCAAGTTGCTGGCAGTGGTGCAAAGTCAGAAGTTTATGCAAGTCGAGTAGCTCCAGCTAATGTAGCAAAAGTCAGAGTAGTATTTGACAATGTGTATGGAACTCCTATGAGTGGAGGGGCTAACGTAACTGTGAGTGGTATTCAGTTGAGAATTACATCTCCAGTAGCTACTAACTTAATAGATTGCTATCGTCGAGAGTATACACTTACTGGGAATGCTGAGTGGGAACTAATCGCAGGAAACCCAGTGGTTAGCTCAATTGACACTGGCAACTTAGTGCCACGCTTTACAGACTCAAGTTGGGTTAGACATGCTCAGACAACTATAATGACCCCTTACAAAATGAGGATTCAAGCACCTGCAGCAACATTCCTTGAGAGCTATGTCTACATTCCAGTTAAAGCTGGTCAACAATACACTCTCATTGGTTTAAGCTCTGGTTGGTATATCCGACCTCAGACGAACACAGGAGCGAGTACTGGAGCAGAGATGGTTGGCGGTGTTCAGTATAAAGTATTTACTACTCCAACTGGTACTGAGAGGCTAATGTTTGTAGCTTCAAACAACTCGACAAATGACACCTACTTTATTCAGCCAATGTTGTTGAAAGGTAACTTCCCACAGAGTGCGCCTTTCCAGCCAAGGCCACTAGACGGTATTCGAGGAGGATTCCTTGACTATACGCCAGCGAGTCAAACGCTTTATGAGTACAAACTCGTAGCATGGAATTTGGTAAATAACACCAAGTCAGAAAGTCCACCTCGCCAGTTTATGCACACATTCAATGAAACTATTGTTCAAGATGTAGACAGTATAACTGACTTGCATTTTCTGACTATGGTAACTGATCGAGATAGCTCTACTGAGGTCGACTCAGCGCTACAACGATTTGTTGGACGTAAAGACCCAGTAAGAGAGTACGGTGAGAATGAAACGACAGAGTTGAGTATCGAGTGGGAGGTTGACACTTGGTTCGAGGCTAAGCAGGTGAGCGACTTGTTGAACAAGCGAGAAGTTTACTTGTACCGAGACGGATCGGGTCGTAAGATGTTCGTCTCAACGGATAAAGTCAATATGAAAGATAAGCAAATTAGTGGTTTCGTAATGAGTTGCGAGTTTACCAAGACTCACTATGATACTGATAATATAACAACATAGGAGGAGAGAGAATGCAACCATTAGCACAGAAAGGTTATTCTGATGAGCAGGTTTATGATGTATTACACGCTAAAACCAAGGCTCGTAACATTCGGTTTAGATATGACTTATTAGATAAGAACTTAAACTTCAAGCGCACACTTGACAACATTCTTGACGGAGAGGTTGCTTTCTCAGCCTTCTCCGCTATCAAGAGAACCGCTAAGTTTACATTAAGAGAAGAATACATGCCAGCTCATATTGAAAGACGATCACGCTCAGTAAACTTCTACACAGGCCTTGCGTCAAATGTGGCAAACTTGAAATTTGAATCTTGGAGTAAGACCAATGTAGCTATGGATAATGGCGAGATGAGATTACAACCTTACAGTGGAACAATTACAAACTCAAGATTGGAAGATGGTTGGCGAACAGTAACAGACAATCCAGAGCAAGCTCACGGGTGGATGGCTGGAGAGTTCAAGCCTTGGGCTAACGGAGTTAATTACTACACGGTTTCACAAGGAGGCGGTTGGCAAGGTAGCTACGCTCAAGAGGTCAAACGTGACACAGCTAACACACAACCCGTCGGAATGCAAACAATAGGTAACGGATTGGTAGTAGTTAGTGGAGGTCAAAAGATATACGTCTCGTTCTTTTATCGCTTGTTTAACGGAGAGATTCACCCTAACTATGTATACGCTATGAGCTCAGCTGGAAACATTCGACTCAATGAAAATGTAACTATGACCAACACGGGATTTAACAACTGGTATCGCTGGGAGGGAGAAGTAACTGTTCCAGCTGGCCGAGCTAGTGCTGGTTACGGTTTGTTAATGGCTTGCGATTCAGGAGTTCTCAATGGTATTTGTAACTACGATAATGTTTATTTTAGTGGAACAGCTAAAGCGATCTACTCTGGTATTGCTACAAGCCCTGTACTTGATATGAGCAATAGTACGTACCAGGGAGTTGACATTCCACGAGTTAAAGAAGCTAAGCTGTCATATGACAATGTATTTGGCACACTTACCAGAGAAGGCTCTTGGAGTCCAGAAAATATAGTCAAAACTCGCTACTCGCTGAATGGTGGGACTACTTGGTCTAGTTGGGTCACAACTGTTCCATATGGTTCTCTTGGTATACCAGCTGGTTCAGACGCTCGAAAGTTGAGAGTGCAACTACAATGGAGTGCTGGAAGGCACAACTCAGCTGACAATGTTCGACTCAAGTATGTTAATGTAGCAGTCACTTACGAAGAGGACACTCTCATTCCAAAGCGTGATGTGATTAACTATTTGAGCGATCGAATCAAGCCCTACATGGAAATTGAAATGCCAGACGGCAACTGGTTAGAGTTTCCGCTAGGAGTATTTCTTCTTAATTCGCCTACTCGTTCCGACCAAGTAAAAGGGGTCTACAGGGATATTGAAGCTTATGATCAACTTGTTATACTTCAAGAAGATAAGGCTCTTTGGAATCGTACTTTCTGGGGCTATCCACATGAGGAAGTAGCTGACTTGCTAGAGTCTCTTGGATTCAACCGTAAGTTTATTAGTATTCCACCGACTACAAAGTCAAGTGTGTGGAACTTTCCTATGGGTGCTCCAATAATAGATATTATTAATAAAATGCTTGATACAGCAGGATATACTCCTCTGTGGGTTGATGCTAACGGAGTCTTTAGGTCGCAGCCTTACGTGTTACCTACTGACAGACCAGTTGAGTACACTTACCAGGACGACGAGCTTTCAGTAACATACAACGGTATGAACGAGGAGTTAGACCTATTCAATACAGCTAACTACGTTATCGTTGTACAGTCGAATGTTGAGGAAGCACCTCTGTGGCAAGCACGAGCTAACAATGACCCGCTCAGTCCTCTCTCTACAGTTTCTACAGGTCGCAGAATAGTAGACTGTAGGGAAGTAGATAACCTGGGAACGCAAGCTGAGGTGGACGCTTACGCTCAGCGTATTTTACAGGAGACTACAATGACTTATCAAAAAATTCAGTTCCATACAGCCTTAATGCCATTTCATGAGTACCAAGATTGTATAAGGGTTCGCTACTCAGAGCTTGACATTGATGATCGTTACATCGAGACAGGTTGGAAGATGCAACTCAAGGTAGGAGGAGAAATGGAGCATGAAGCTAGAAAGGTTGTGTTTGTATAATGAATAGTGAGCAATTTCTTGATGTTATCTATGGAGCAATTGAAAAGAATAAAGATGTTCCTCAGTTGTTCATGGCAACTGTGGGAGCACTAAACAATAATGTTACCCCAGCAGGAGCTAAAGTATTCTTGAAGTTTGATGGAGCAGCGAGTTACTCAACAGCTACTAGCTATCCTATTCTCGACTCAGCTTACCCTCTTTCGATTGACCAACGTGTGCTAGTAGCTCGCATAGCAGGTACTTATTTGGTTGTGGGTAAAGTTAAGAAATACACATAAGTGGAGGTGAGACTGTGAAGGCAAAAGAAAGTTTTAAACGGATGAGTATCTCAGAAATGAAAGCAAAAAGAGAAGCGTTGAGAGCCTCCAAAGAGTTGGATAAGGTATTTACTGATATTGACAAACAAATTGAATACGAACGATTGAAAACAATGCGTGAGCTAGGCTATTCCATTTCTGACAATCCAACTCATGAAGAATATCAAGCGTTACATGAGCAACTTCATGTGGATGGCATGAATCTTGATGTGCGACAGACTTACGACGAAGAAAACAAACAACTAACAGTTGAAATATTAGTTGTACAAGTAGCTCGTTCTCTTACATTTGACTTAAGGGGTGAAAGTGATGGCATTTTCAAATAAATTAATTGAGCAATTAGAGTTGCAAGCGCAAGCTATTCGTGATCAGCAAAAGGTACATCGTACAAATATTGAAAATTATAATATAGAGGCTGAAGAGGTCCGTAAGACGGCAGAAGAGAAGGTTAAAGAGGAAACCCATCGGATTGAAATTTTACAACCTGAGTTAGATAATCTTGTGTATGCAATTCATTTACTTACATCACAAATGCCACCGGAGCCGCCCCCTCCTACAACAGAGGATCCTCCAACAGAGCAAATAACAGAAGATAATAAATTAGAACAGTCGGCTATATAGAGCGGACTTTTTTTATTTCGGAAAGAGGAGATGAAAAGATGGAACGTATGGATGTATTACTGAAAGCATGTATAGCCACGTTTGGTGGATTCTGTGGGTATTTCTTGGGAGGATGGGATGCAACATTGAAAATCTTAGTAACGATGGCAGTTATTGATTATTTAACTGGCATGATTGCAGCAGGATATAACGGGGAGTTAAAAAGTAAAGTTGGTTTCAAAGGCATCGCCAAAAAGGTGGTGCTTTTTCTTTTGGTCGGCGCGGCCGCTCAATTAGATTCAGCG
Source organism: Bacillus silvicola (assembly GCF_050524305.1). NCBI lineage: Bacteria > Bacillati > Bacillota > Bacilli > Caryophanales > Bacillaceae > Bacillus > Bacillus silvicola. The sequence continues at coordinate 1,875,874 of NZ_JBNGVC010000012.1, read as the reverse complement.
CTTGGAAGTAACAGCGCGATTCGTGAAGCAACTATTTTCTTCTTTATTGGGAATGAGTTGCTTTCACTTTTAGAAAATGCAGGGCGTATGGGAATACCTTTGCCTTCAGCTTTAACAAATGCAGTTGAAATTTTAGGTGGCAAACAAAAACAAGAAGAGAAAAAGGGAGATGTTCAATAATGGAAATCAGAAAAAAATTAGTTGATCCAAGTAAATATGGTACAAAGTGTCCGTATACAATGAATCCAGAATTCATTACTGTACACAATACTTACAACGATGCTACAGCAGAAAATGAAGTATCTTATATGATTCGCAATGATAACCAAGTATCGTTTCATATTGCCGTAGATGATAAAGAAGCTGTACAAGGTCTGCCTTTAGAGCGCAATGCGTGGGCTTGTGGTGATGGAAATGGCCCAGGAAACCGTAAATCTATTAGTGTGGAAATCTGTTACTCTCTAAACGGTGGGGATAGATATTACAAAGCAGAAGAGAATGCAGCAATCATTGTGGTTCAGGTAATGCAACAATACAATATTCCAATTAGCAAAGTGCGTACACACCAATCATGGAATGGAAAGTATTGTCCGCATCGCATGTTAGCTGAAGGGCGATGGGACAGTTTTATTGAGCGTGTGCAAAGGGCATATAACGGCAGCAGTAATCAAGTCACGCCAGCTCCAGTTCCACCTTCTCATTCAAACAATGAAACTGGTGTTGCATATATTGAGGGAAATCAAGTAAATCTGCGTAAGGGCCCAGGTACAGGATATCCTGTGATTCGTCAATTAAATAAAGGTGAAGCCTACCAAGTGTGGGGACACAAGGATGGATGGTTGAATCTCGGCGGGGAACAATGGATTTATCATGATTCATCTTATATTCGCTTTGAAAAGGAAGGTCAAACAAACCTCTCCTCTGTGGCAGGCAAACGAGTGGAATCGAAAGTAAATGGATTAAACTTCCGCAATCGTCCTTCTTGGAGTAGTGAAGATGTAGTGGGTACTGTGGATGCAGGATATGGATTTACCATTGATGAGAAAGTTATGGTGGATGGTTCACCGCAATATAAGGTGCACAATAGTAAGGGCGAAACATACTATATTACGGCAAGCGACACGTATGTGTGGGTGAAATAGTGAAAATGAAAAAAGAGCATCTTGGATGGAAGATGCTCTCTATGAATTATGCATACGAACCAAATAGATTAATTATTTTAAATTTATGAAGTTTACTTAATTGCTATTCCACTTGGAGAATTACCAACAGAAACAGTAGTGGTGACGGTGACGGTATTGGAAGCAGTATTAATGGCAGATACAGTATTATCATTCTGATTTGTGACATAAGCAAAATTGCCGTTAGGTGTAATGGCTACGCTGCCGGAAAAAAAGTTTCAGGTATCAAACGACATATCGCTGTAGATACCAATGGACTCATTCATGCCATAGAAGTAACAACTGCAAATATAACGGACCGAGAGGGCGCTATCCAAATGTGCGAACGGCATACCGAAACATTGGACAAAGTGACAAATATACTTTGTGATGGTGGATACACGGGCCCATCATTTGCACAATCGATAAAAGAGGCGATTGATTGTTCGGTTGAAATCATTAAACGCTCTGAACTTCACAAGTTTGTCGTGTTACCGAAACGCTGGATTGTGGAACGAACCTTTGCTTGGTTAGAAAATTACCGCAGACTGTGGAAGAACTGTGAACGGACACTTGAAAATAGTAGGCAGAGTTGCTTATTGGCAGGTGTGGCGATTTTATTAAAAAGATTCTAGACAGGTTCTTAGAAAAAAGATTTTGAGAGGATGAACATGTAAGTTTAATAATCATTATGAAGTGCACAATTTGAAAGGGAAAACATATTATGTAACAGCAAATGAAGCCTATGTGAAGTAAGAACAGAAAAAGGTAACTGCTTAGTCCGTTAGTATTATTGATATTTATGAATTCATAGTTTAGCATTCAATGTCTTCGCTCATACTAATAATAAAAATGAAAGGAGGCATGCTGTTTATGCATACAGAACAAATTTCTCATTCTTATCACATGGGTCTGGAAGCGGTAAAAAACCTTTTTATGGAGGAACATCTCAAATCAACCGTATACATACAACAATTAGAAGCGGAAAATAAACAATTGAAGGAAACTGTAGCATCGCTACAAACGGAAATACAGAAGTTAAAAGTAACTAACCAAAAGAATTCCTCAAACAGCCATAAGCCGCCTTCTACAGATGGGTTCAAGAAACCTCTCACGAAAAGTTTACGGGGAAAAACCGAACGTAAACCTGGTGGGCAAATCGGTCACCAGGGCCATAGGCTTGTACCTGCTAAATCCCCACATCATATTGTTATACATCCCATTTCCCTTTGTTCAAAATGTCAATCTTCTTTAGAGAATGAACAAGTTGTCAGTCGAAAAAAACGACAAGTCTTCGATGTACCTTCTACCAAAATAGAAGTGACTCAATATGAAGCGGAAGAAAAAGTTTGTTCCCATTGCCTGTCTTTCGAAGAAGGACAGTTTTCACCTCATGTAACCAAATCCGTATAATATGGTCCTCGTATACAAGCATTAGTGGTATACCTCATCAATTACCAGATGCTTTCTTATTCCCGTACAGCTGCCTATATCCGTGATCAATTTGGCCATACCATCAGCGAGGGAACACTGGTTCATATGAACCGTACATTCGGGAAGCGCTTGAATATTTTTGAAGAAAAAGCGAAAACGCATTTGTTACAATCCCGCATTGTTCATTTTGATGAAACGGGAGTTCGTGTGAACCGAAAATTACAGTGGATACATACCATGAGTACAAAAGAGATAAACCTTCAAGTAACACATGCAAAACGTGGAAGAGAGGCCATGAATGAGATTGGTGTCCTACCCACATTTTCAGGAATCGCGGTTCATGATGGTCTTGCGGCCTATTCTGGATATGAACAGTGCCAACATGTTTTATGTAACGCTCATCTTTTGCGGGATTTACAAGGTATTTATGAGCAAACTGCTGAAAAATGGGCAAAAGACATGAAAGAGCTATTGGTTGATGCGAAACAAGTCAAAGAACAGAAAGAGGGAAAGCTTTCATTGTGGGACCTTCTCGAAATTGAGTACCGGTATGAAGCCATCCTGCAGGATGGGGCCCAGTGTCATCCTCACTCGATAGAAAAAAGCACATCCAAAAAGCGTTCAAAGCAATCTCCTTCCAAAAACCTATTGGATCGCTTTGCGCGTGATAAAGATGCAATTTTAGGCTTTCTCACGCATGCTGATATTCCATTTGATAATAATGAAGCGGAGCGAGATATTCGGATGGCAAAAGTAAAACAAAAAGTATCTGGTACGTTTCGTACCGAAGAAGGTGCGCGTATCTTTTGTTTAACAAGAAGTTTCATTCAAACCGCACAAAAACAAGGAAAACCTGTATTCCACACACTAGAACAATTCATTCGTGAAGGAAGCATGGATTTTACATGTATCAACTAATTAGAGAGGAATTTCATAACGAAAAAATTCCTTTCTTTGTCTTGCGTTTTTTAGTAAACTAAATAGTTACAGAAAAAGAGTATGCCTGACCAGGGAAGGCACTGAAAAAGTGATTGCTTTGAAAAAATAACGTGTATTTTTTCAATATATAGAAAACACAAAGGAGTCCATCATCTGTATATAGTAGGTGATGAACTCCTTTGTCTTACTAGGGGGACTTTTTCAGTGGCCTCCTGACCAGGGCGTACTCTTCTTCATTGGTTTCTCTTAAACATGTTAGATATATATGTGAAAAAACAAATCATATAGCCTCTAAGATGTCATACAAGAATTAATTTCTGGAATATAAATCATACATATATTATCAAGAAAGGACCAACTTTCCAAGAGTGAATCCCCTCCAAAATAAGGTATAACTTATCCATAATCTCTTCAGTCTTACTACATAACACCGAATGCCGTTAGAAATCTGTCGTTCTTCAAATTCAATTATATTTTTACCATAGCCTTTTTTTCTTAGGGTTCAATAATATTAAAATAGCGATACTCTGATAATTGAATAATATAGGACATGAATTTTATCAGTGCATCTACCACTTTTGGATCATCTGAAATACTTTTAGCAATTTCTTTTGCCTTTTCTGGTGTACTACCTGCTATAAGAGATCCTAATTGTTGACGAGTCATAGTTATTGTAGGTAATTCTAACGATGATGAATCTTTAAAATATAGCACGGTCCCCTGATAAAGTTTTAAAATATATTCTTTCTTGCGATGCTCATATGACTCCTCAGTTAAATCAATATCATCAGGAATAATAAGATTAAATTCAAGAGAAACATGTGAAAATTTATCCCCGTCAATTAAAATACCTAAATAATCTAAAATCATTTCTCCTGTCATGTATTCAGCTATGTCAAATTCTGCAGCATACTTTGCGGGATCAGTAACTGTTCCATTCCTTAGCTCATACGCACCGGATAAATAGGCATTTCTCCAAGCTCCCGATTCGGATTGATATCCCAACTGTTCTAAAGCATCTGCAGCTAGACTACGAGCTTTTTTATTTTTAGGCTCAGCAAATACTAGTGTACTCATAATATCTGCAACAAACTGATAATTACAATTTTTAAAATCAATTAGGGCTTTTTGAATTACTGCATCACTTCCGCCCATATAGTCCACTAATTTTTTAGCTCGCTCAACAGTGGGCAAAGGATCCAAATTCGCTGGATTTGCATCATACCATCCCATATACCGTTGGTATACAGCTTTCGCGTTATGTTTTGGTGTCCCATAATATGGGCGAATATACCAATGTTTAGCTAAATCCCTAGGTAATTGAATTTTGTTTGCAATTTCTGTACTAGTATAGCCCTGATTAATATATAGTAATGATTGATCATTAATAAACTTATATGCTGCCGCTGTTACTGTTATATATTCACGCACTGTGTTAGGCGAGTCGACTGTATTCCAATGTGGCCAGTTGTGTGCTTGAAAAGTTACATCCGTTTTATCAGCAAATAACGATATCGCTTCAAGTAAATATTTTGCCCATGCATTGCCGTCTCGCACTTGAGCTCCACGTAATGTATATAAATTATGCAAGGTTCCGGAACAATTTTCTGCTAACCATAATGCGCGATAGCGTGGAAAATGAGTATTCATTTCTGCTGGTGCTTCAGTTCCAAGGGTTAACTGGAACGTAAGTTCTAAATCATCAATAACAATTGATTCATTCTTTGCAACTTCATGAGTGGGTAATCTAAAGCTAACTGTTCCCCTTGATTGTGTTTGCCCAATCCCCACAGAAATTGATCCTTTTTCACTAGCATCTAAAAATGGACCGTATTGATAAGCTGCTCTACGCACCATTGCGTTTCCTGCATAAATATTTTCACTAACAGCGTGTTCAGTAAAGCCTTTAGGGGCATAAATAGGAATATCAGGTTTTTGTTCTTCGTATGTAAATATCCCATTAATCCCTCCGAAATGGTCCGCGTGGGAATGACTCAAAATTATCGCACTAATATTACCTATCAACTTTGGTAAATCATTCTTTTCAAAATAATTATTTGCAAAATCTATAGCAGCTATTGCAGACTCTGTCGTTGTCAAAGTATCTAACATAATCCATGTTTTTTGAGGCGTTAAAACCATTGTCAAATTGGCCATATCGAATCCTCTAACCTGATATATTTCTTCAGTTACTTTAAATAAACCACTCACATGATTGTTCTTTCCATTACACCATAGACTTGGGTTTACTGTAGGAGGACAGTTATCCTTTTCTAAAAATCGGTAATCCTCTTGACTCCAAATTACTTTTCCATCCTTTTCAATAACTCGTTCTTCCCATGGTGCCACTAAATTTTTAGTGGCTAATGCATGTTCGGTTTCACTATCCATATCTAAATATTTAGCAACCTGTTTATTAAGTAGTGTTGTACAATGAGTTGCATCTTTTTGATAATTTGTAATTTTCATTGCGGGTTAATACCTCCATAATCATTTTTTTATAATGTTTGGACCTCGTTCTCCCTCTTAATGGTTGTAGAAAAACTATTAATGAGTAATTCATATACAAGATAAAGAATTATCTGTACGAGTTCAATAATAAAGTTCTTATGTGAAGTTCATATGAACTTGAAGTGAAAAAATCGGCAAATTTCGACTCATCCGAGATACATGAAAAATAGGTTATTATTTAGTTTTTATTTCCAACTGATTACTAAACATATGAATAAGAGATAGTGCCATTTGAAAACTCCATATGTTTAGCAAGTCTTTACATAAAGCCAAAATCCTGTAAGGTAAGGAATTTGTTTTTTTTCCATGGGTGTTATATATGTTTATCGAACCAATCTTTTCAGATATAGACTCGACAAGATTAGTGGTTTTGTCTGAAAATCATTACATCGGAATGAATTCAATTTTGTCAAAAACTATCTTTCCATCAAAATCCTCTAATTCTATAGGGAAATTAACTCGATTAGACCTTGGAGATAGGATAGTGAAATCAGCGTAAGAAAAATCATTATATCTTAATGTATCTGCCGATTGGGATCCACTGATAGTCGCCCAACGAAATCTAACTTGATAAGACTTCGTAGTATCCGAGAAGGTAAGATTTAAATTTATTTTTCCTGTACGATCTATTTCTACTAGATCTCCGCCTGTACTGCCAGGCCCCTTCACCACTCTAGCATTTTCGGAAAGTGAAGATGCTTTCACCGCTGGGATTTGAGTAATCTTTTCAGGGTCTATCAGATTGTCTGGATCTGCGCTTACGTGGGTCCAACCGTAGACAACCCCTCCTAATAGTGCAATGGTGATGCCATTAGAAGCTCCCAATCCCAGATATGAAAATCGATGACGTGGCAACTCGTTCAATGTTCGTATTCCACCAGAAAGACGATTTCCTATCTGTTGGTCTTCGGATTTAGTAAAAGAAAATTTCAACTCGTTAAGCATGCGCCCCCAAAAGGGGTGCTCAACATAAAATAGGCTAGTGTTAATTCTACAGATATCATCGTTAGATGTTGCTGGTGGAATTGTAATACTTTCGATTCGGCCACACCCCGGTCCCTTAAGTGTCGTTTCCCATAATTGGTTGTCTAAAGTGGTCTGGAGGATTAGTTTATAACCATCAAGCATATCAGTTACCGCCCCAGTATATGCAGTAACCTTACAAACATAGGCGTTTATTTGTCGCAACCATGTAAATAGACGTGGAGGGACAGTGCCATTCGTTTCTATGTCTACAATAGGGGTCTTCGGATATTCTGGATCAGAAGCTCCAATCCGATCTTGATACACAGTTCGTGTAAGTTGTGATTTTGTAGGTTTTGCATACAATCTTGGATTATAAGTTGGCCATAAAGATACAAAGTCTAGCACCATAATGGTCATGTCTCTTCGGAAATCATTAAATTTATGCCATTGGTTAGTTGCCTTATTATTTTCTAAACCAGTATTGTACCAACTTACACAATGCTCTGTGTATAGGGATAATAGTTGTATTAATCCTGGATTTCCTAAAGTGCTTGTATTGGAATAATATCGTTCAATTTCGTATTGCTGAAATCCCCAGCTTGCTCCATGCTGGACAACATCTCGTAACAAGAGTAGATGCATATTAGCAGCTTGTGCATACATGGCTAACATAGGGACTTCAAAACCTTGCGCTTTAAAGAATGGCATCGCGAGCTTTAAAGCATCTTCAAGATCATCGAATGCATCTCTCACCCTGTCTTTCTTTATTTTATTGTTTGGATCGGCTTTTAAGTCCGCGATTGTTTGTGTATAGTCTGCATTTAATACTTGTATACCTTGCCATCTTGCAACGGCATCCGATCGTTTACTCGCCAGAATTCTTTCGTCTACGAGCCCTTCTACAGCACTCATCAATTGTTCCAATGTGAATTGTGCTTGGGGAGTCCCAGGAGTTTCGCCCTCTGGCCACAAGTATGGAACTAGTACGTTGAAAATCCCCGCGACTGAAGAAGCCACAGGAAATGGGACGCTAAGGATTGCCCATAAAATACCTGTAGTTATAATTACCCCATCTCTAACAGTATTTACAGGGTCGGTAGATAATGCCATTGGTGCTCCGGCTGTATCCATATGCATCCAATCTTTGTAATTCATTTGTTGGACTTCAGAACCTGGTGCGTTTGTGAAGGGATGCTTCGGTTGGGAATCCATGCCATTGTTATTACTGTTTTGATTCATGTGTAACCTCCTCGGATATTATGTTTTTTTAGTGTTAAATAATACATATAGATTTTTGCTCAATTAAATTATACTATATATAGTGGTTATCGAGCTAGTATTTTGCTTGATAAATGAATGAGAGCTATTGGCCATACGGTAGTTTCTTTTTTGAAAATATAGGATAATAATCTTATTGCACAGTATCATGCAGTAGTGTCCTTGGTTACATGTGAAGCGATTGTTCCTCATGCATAAACTCACGATCAAAGAAGTACTTGTCTATCAAGTTATTTACAATCCCGTTGAAATACGCAAACTATAAATCTTCCACATTTAATATAATCCCATTTCGTCAGCTTCTTCTTTAGAGATTTTAAGTTCACTTTCAGGAATGAAAGAATATTTTGTTGCATTTGTATATGTATTGGTGGACGGTTCTTTTGACTTGTCCTCTTCTAACCAATTATAAAAAAGCACTTTAGTGTGTGGTTTTGATGCCTCAGAATTGCTTGTGATAGCTGTTTTAGATGCTTTAGTTGCTTTGATATTATCATTATAAACCTTCGTAAATAAAGCTTGTACAGTGTCTGTGAGAGTCCCGTTGCTTTTTAAGAATCTATCAATTTTCCCTATTGCGTTTAATGCAAGGCAAAACAAACCTTTATCACAATTGCTACCCACACGTAGACCGATAATAGATGCATTTGTTTTTAAAGTATGGTGATAAGTACTAGATTTAATTGTGTAATACATCATTTCTTGGAATTCATTCACATAGTAAGTGTGGATTCTTTCAAATTCTTTTTGTATATCATTTTGCGCTTCTTCTAATTCATTTTCAATTGATTCCGTTAGGGATACTCTATCATTATTTTTTTCTTGTTTTAAAGAATGAAAAGAGTTAATAGAGTTATTATAGTTAGAACTCGTTTTTTCACTCTCTAGACTTACAGCCTCAACGGCTTCAGCGTTTTTCTGTTCGGCAACCTGTTTGGTATTTAGTTCGGCAATTTGGTCGGCATCTACATAAAATACCTCTTTCATAATTGTTGTGAAATTAGGATGCGTTTTTAATACAAATACATATTTATTCTTACCGTCAGCTAATCCAGCGACCAAGATTTCACCTGTTTGTTTTAATGCACGAACAGTATCAGTCACAGTTCTTACAGAACAGTCAGCTTTACTTGCTAATGTTTCAGCAGAAATTTTGCATATACCATTTCCTGAAAGTAAATAAATAATATGATCCATCACATCTTTTCGTTTAGAATGTGTAGGAAATAAACTCTCGAAGCTTTGATTATTATCATTAACATTGTTTCTAATAGCGTCAATGATTTCATTTTTCTTTTGAGAACATAATTTGTTTAGTTGCATATATTTTTGAACATCTTTATTGTATGCTGTCATTTTTTTCATAATGGTTTGTCTCCTTTTGAGAAACAAAAAAGCAACAGAATGCCAAATGTAAGCAAACTGTTGCTAGGAGCTCTTACGTACTGTAAAATAGTCCGTAAGAGTACAGCAGGTGTTTGCCTAGTCATGGTAGGCGGACGGTATAAGGGTGTTGACGCACCACTTATACACGCTGTGCTCTTTTGTTTTTATTTTTTTTTCGTGATACCATTTGTGATACCGTTTTGTAAAATAAATAAAGAAAAAATATCAAAAAACAGATTTCATTAAACTTCTAAAACGTTGATTTGGTGCGGTTTTCTACGTTTCATTCTTTTATATATAGTCGAGATGGAAGGTTCTTAGACATGAGGGTCTAGGAGGCGAAGCTGGACAATATTTAAAGTGGAAGCGGCTCGTCCAGAATGTGAGGGGGATGGAGCTTCTGACGTAGAGGCGCTTTTTGCCTCATAGGAAGAAGTGAAGCCACCGAACATTCTAGCCGCTGGAACTGGATAATAGATAAAGTGGAAGCGCCCTGCATAGTGATATGATCCCCTTATAGTAGACAGTAAAAAGAAAGCACATTAATCTGTTTACTATGGAGGGGATTTTTCTATGGGCAAAATTAGAGTAACTTATGATATAGAATTTAAGAAAAAAGCAGTAGATTTATACTTGAAAGAAGGAATGGGATACAAAACGGTTGCTAAAGAATTAGGAATTGATCACTCGGTAGTAAGACGTTGGGTGAAACACTTTGAAGCTGAAGGTATCAAAGGACTAGAAGAAAAACGTGGTAAAACGAAAGGTCCAGGTATAGGTAGACCAAAAACCAATCCAGAAGATCCAGAAGCTAAAATGAAACGATTAGAAGCGGAGAATGAAATGTTAAAAAAGCTCTTAGGGATGTAAAAGGAGGAGTGGAATCTGTACCAAAAACGAAGAAGTTTGAAGCCATCAAAGGGCTATCAGAAAAAGGTTATGCAGTTACCATTCTATGTGATATCGCTGGAGTAACTAGAGGTGGGTACTACAAATGGATAAAGCGACAGTTGATGCCTTCTGAAAAACAATTGGAGGATACCGAAATAAAAAAGAAGGTATTGGAGTGTCATAAAAAACTTAAAGGGATTTATGGATACAGGAGAGTACAAGTTTGGCTGAAAGCTACTTATAACCTTCATTTTAATCACAAACGTATACAAAGGTTGATGGGTGAACTAGGTATCAAAGCCATTATTAGGAGAAAACGACCTTATTACGGGAAGAAAGAGGCTTACGTGATTTCAGATAACCATCTGAACAGGGATTTTCAAGCTTCCAAACCAAACGAAAAATGGGTAACAGATATTACCTATTTGATTTTCAATGGACAGAGATTGTACTTATCCGCTATTAAAGACTTATACAACAATGAAATTGTTGCCTATGAAATTAGCCGTAGAAATGACCTGAAACTAGTACTAGACACACTTAAAAAGGCAAGAAAAAAACGAAACGTGAAAGGGATTCTCCTGCATAGTGATCAGGGGTTCCAGTACACATCTCGTCAATATACTCAACTACTCAAAAAATATCAGATGAAGGCTAGTATGTCCAGAAAGGGGAACTGTTGGGACAATGCTTGTATAGAAAGCTTCTTCAGTCACTTTAAGTCAGAGTGTTTTCACCTATACTCTTTCCGCACAGCTGATGAGGTTAAGTTTGCTGTGCGCAAATATATATACTTTTATAATCACCACAGGTTCCAAAAGAAACTAAATAACCTGAGTCCATATAAATATAGAACTCAGGTTGCTTAATTGTGTTTTTTGAATACTGTCTACTTGACAGGGGTCACTCCATAGCAGGGCGCTTTTTTGTTTTGCGGATTTGTTTTGGCTTGGTAAAGGATACCTAGGTGGGTGTTCAGTTAAATATATCGGCGATTTTTCAAATATATCGACCACAACTTGGAATATATCAGCGATTATTCCAATATATCGACGTGTCGACAAGGAATATCGACTTATCAACAAATTACGACATCGCGGAGAGGGGAATATACCCCTCAACATTCAAATGGGAGAGAAGCACTTATATATAAGGCGACCAACAAAAAGTAATTGAGGCTAAGATACTGACAAACCCAGCAAAGAATCCACAAGCTAGAAAAAATAAAGTTTCTCATATGAAAAGGACAATCTTTTGCTTTTTCTCACAATGCGAGTACAATGTAAAATAGCAAGAAAAGACGAAAAGTATTTACAGGATTATTGCGTACGTATAGCGTAAATGGCAGTAAGGAACTGAGAGGAGGTTTTTTCTCTGAATATAAATAAAGAAACAATCATCCACCTTTATCATACAAACGATATACATAGTCATTTTGAAAATTGGCCACAAATTTCTCGGTTTGTACAAGGAGAGAAAAAGCGAAGACAGGCAGCGGGAGAGGCTGTTTTAACTGTAGATATTGGCGATCATGTGGATCGTTTTCATAGTATTTCGGAAGCGACAAATGGACTTGGGAATACGAGGTTATTAAATGAGGCGTTATATGATTATGTAACGATCGGAAATAATGAAGGAATTACGTTAGCGAAAGAGCATTTGAATCGTCTATATGATGATGCTGGGTTTGAGGTGCTTGTAGCGAATTTATTTGAAAAAGAAGGTGTACGTCCGGCGTGGGCGCAGCCTTATAAATTACATACAACGACAGATGGGATTACGGTTGCCTTTATTGGGTTAACGGTAGCTTATCCAGAGTTTTATCATATGTTAGATTGGCATATTGAAGATCCAATCATCCATTTAGAGTCTATTTTAGAAGAAGTTAAGGATACAGCTCATATTACGGTTGTGCTTTCTCATCTTGGAAAAAGTATGGATGAGTATATGGCGGAGCATTATGATATAGATGTTATTTTAGGTGCACATACGCATCATTTATTTGAGCGTGGCGTTCTTGTAAATGATACCTTGCTTTGCTGTTGTGAAAAGTGGGGACATTACGTTGGTCACGTTCAGCTTACTGTGGATAAAGAGACGAAGAGACTGTTGAAAAAAGACGGTAGAGCGATTAAGACAGAACGGTTAGGTGCTTATAGCGAGCCGTTATCCACAATTGAAATGCTGCAGGAAGAAAGTAAACAGATAATGGCTGAGCCTGTCGTTCATTTAAAAGAATCATTGCCGGTTGATTGGTTTAAGGAGACGACGTTTTCTCATATGTTGGCAAGTGCGCTTAAAGAGTGGTGTAATGCAGATATTGGAATGGTGAACGCTGGTGTACTACTTGAGGGATTAAATGAAGGCGTTGTGACGCGCGGAGATATTCATCGAATTTGTCCACATCCAATTAATCCATGTTTATTAAAAGTGCCAGGGAAGACGTTAAGAGAAGTTATTTTGAAAGCACGCCGTCCGAATATGGAGAATCTTGAGGTGAAAGGATTCGGATTTCGCGGAAAAGTAATGGGGAAAATGATTTACGATGGTTTAGAAGTGATTCCAGATACGATTCCTGGGAATAAAATTTTACTGGAAGATGTATTGATTAACGGGAAATCACTGGAGTTAGATCGTATATATACGGTAGGAACGATTGATATGTTTACGTTTGGATACTTATACCCAGAGCTATCCACACTTTCTCATAAGCAATATTATATGCCAGAACTACTTAGAGATGTGTTAACAGACATGTTGATAACTCATACATTTTCCGTCAAACTATAGGCTAGTTAACGTGTAACACTCATTTTTCTCTTGTCATACAGATAAGAAAGAGAGGAGTGTGAACTATGGTTAATGTAGAGCCTATTATAATCGATAACTATACGTTTATTGCCGTTAGCGTCAAACTTCCAAAGACAAATTTGCTAGCTGTAATGAGCGATAAAGGATATATTATGTGCGGTGCATTAGATGTAGGTCTTTTAAATGAGAAGTTAGGAGATCGAGGAATTATTGCTGGCCGTGCGGTTGGTGTAAGAACGATTGAACAACTTCTTGAAGCACCGCTGGAATCAGTAACGATTGAAGCCGAAGCTTTAGGCATTACGGCCGGCACAATCGGAAAAGATGCACTATTAAAAATGAGATAAGCATATATCGTCCCTCTTTCTTGCATAGAAATAATATAAGAAGGAGGGTTTTCTTATGAGCATATTTCGTTCGAAAAATTCGCGGTTTCGAAGGGGACCGATTTCCTTTCGGTATATACTGCTTATTTCGTTTATCATTTTTATCGTAATGGTAGTTCAAGGATTATGGATTGTAAATAAAAGTATTCAACCAACGTTAATTAAGTATGGGGAAACAGAGACGCATAAAATGGCGACAGCAGTTATGACGAAAGCGGTAAAAGACCGAATTAATGAAGGGTTTGATGTAGATTCATTAATGAAAGTACAAACGGATAGGAACGGGAAAGTATCTACAATTGATTTAAATACAAAACAAGTAAATGAAATATTAACATCGACGACTGAATACATAGAGAAATATTTACAACAAGTAGAAAAAGGGGATACGAAAGCACTTGGTGTTTTTGAAGAGAATGGGGTATCTATGTCAGTTCCTTTTGGACGCATAACCGATAATGCGCTTCTTGGTAATATAGGACCAAATATTCCGATTAATTTTACGCCAATTGGCCATGTGAATACGGATATTAAACAGTTAGTTGAGCCGCAAGGAATTAATAACACAGCGATCAAAATTATTATGGAGGTGGAAGTGACGTTACAAGTTATGATTCCGTTACGCACGAAGGAAATTACGGTGAAGCAAAACATTCCGATTGCGACGCGCATTGTTCAAGGTGAGGTGCCTACTTATTACGGAAGCGGAAGTGTTGTTGTACCAGATAAAAAGAAAACGGATAGTTAGCGAATATAAAGTGAAATTTTAATCAGTGGGGGGCTTCGTCCCCCACTGATTATTAGCCCTCACCAATCGGGCTTTTACGGGCAGCCCGAGCCCTAGCGAACTTCTTTGCTTTCGCTGGATTTTGAGGTAGGGGTCTTACTGCCCACAAATAGCGGGATAAAAAATAACCGTAGCAATGTGCTACGGTTATCGTTTTGTATTCGCGCGTTCTTTTCGCTCCCAAAGACTTAAATGCATGTATGGATCGAAAGCCCATTCTGTATAACCGTTGTCTTTATACATGCCGAAATGTAGGTGGGGCGGGAATTTTCCAGCTGTGCCAGGAGGACCGTAACCAGTGCTACCGACAAATCCGATTACTTTTCCTGGCTCGACAATTTGTCCGAGCTGTATTTCTTTAGAGAACCCGCCTAAATGAGCGTAATAGTGATAATTATTATGAAGGTCACGAATACCAATGCGCCATCCGCCAAGACGATTCCATCCTTTTGTTTCAATGACGCCATAGCAAGTGGATCTTACGGGTACGCCATATCTGGCAAAGATATCGGTTCCTTCATGAATTCGTCTTCCACCAAAACTTCTTCCAGCTCCAAAAGTACTACGGTAGCTATTGTCACTGTGGATTGGGAGAGGGAAAGCATTTCCTTCTAAATTAATACGTCCATAATGTTTATAAATTCGGGCGTATTCTGTAATTAATTCAACTGTTTTTGCACGTCTATAATATTCCCAAAGCATAATGTTAATATGGTCTTCTGACGTTCCCTGTTTCTTTAAAATAGTTGCTGCGGTATGCAGAAGATCACGGTCGTTATTTGCATTTGCAAATCCATCTTTGTCACCATCTAAACCCATTCCGCCAAATAGAGAAATCGTATGGGGGAGAGTATCGTTACTATTAACAGGTCCAGCCCATATTTCAGGTTTAAAATAAAGGGAAATGATGGCATCTGGTTTTTTCGGAATATCCTTTCTTACGCTCCGTATGTTTCTTTCGTATTGATCCATTGCAGCTAAGTAATACCACGGAATGCCTGAAGATTGCTCAGTTTCTTTATATAGTGCCATGCGCTTTTCATATATGCTTTGCTGATTATCTTCACCGTAAGCGATGTTTTGGTGGAGAAGAAAGCAAATCGAAAGCAAAAGAGAAATTTTTCGAAGCATGAAATAGACTCCTTTCACAACATCACTCTTTTTAGTGTGGGATATACGGAGTATTTCATTATAGGGAACGATTGGAAAAAATCTTAGAATCTTCATTTGAGCAAATCGCTTTCATACGTTAGAATAGATATGTTACATTGAAAGAAGCGAACACGGTAAACTATTTCATATTGTGCGGAGTTGATAACCATGACAAAACAAACAGAGTATAAGCGCAAGCCCGAATGGTTGAAAATTAAGTTAAACACGAATGAAAACTATACAGGCTTAAAGAAAATGATGCGTTCTAAAAATCTTCATACCGTTTGTGAAGAAGCGAAATGTCCGAATATTCATGAATGCTGGGCTGTAAGGAAAACAGCAACATTTATGATTTTAGGTGCGGTTTGTACACGTGCTTGTCGTTTTTGTGCGGTTAAAACAGGCTTGCCAACTGAGCTTGATTTACAAGAGCCAGAACGCGTAGCAGATTCTGTAGTACAAATGGGCTTAAAACACGTTGTTATAACAGCGGTTGCACGTGATGATTTAAAGGACGGCGGAGCAGCTGTTTTCGCTGAAACAGTACGCGCTGTACGTCGTAAAAATCCATTCACGTCTATCGAAGTATTACCATCTGATATGGGTGGGGTAGAAGAAAACTTAAAAATGTTAATGGATGCAAAACCAGATATTTTGAACCATAACATTGAAACAGTACGTCGATTATCTAACCGAGTTCGCGCTAGAGCAAAATATGACCGTTCATTAGAGTTTTTACGTCGAGCAAAAGAAATGCAGCCTGATATTCCAACTAAATCGAGCATTATGGTGGGCTTAGGAGAAACAAGAGAAGATTTAATTGAAGCAATGGATGACTTACGTGCAAACAATGTGGATATTTTAACTCTTGGACAATATCTACAACCATCTAAGAAGCATTTACCAGTTCTTAAATATTATCCACCAGCAGAATTTGCAGAGCTTAAAGAAATTGCACTTAGCAAAGGATTTAGCCACTGTGAAGCTGGTCCACTTGTACGTTCTTCTTATCATGCGGACGAGCAAGTACGTTCTGCAAAAGAAAAAACAGCAGAAGCGAAATAGTGAAAAAAGAGAGCTAATGATTAGCTCTCTTTTTTCTTATACTCTAAAACTGTATTTTGACACGTTGATAAAATTCTTTTTAATTCCTCTGTGGATAATTCAATTGTAAATTCAGGTACACCAGGTGTAATTAAAATTTTATTGTAAGTATAAATTGAACTGTCCACAATAATCGTTACATCTTGTGAATAACCGAAAGGAGCTACACATCCTGGAGTACAGCCAGTCTCTTCTCTTAGCTCGTCAGGAGAACAGAGAGATAAGCTCTCTCCTGTTATTTCTTTCATCTCTCCTCGGTTGAGACGAGTTCCCTCTAACGTAAAGAATACGTAGTACTCCCCGGATTTTGATTTTAAAAATAGGCTTTTACTTGGAGTACCTTGTAAGCCGAGCCTTTCACGAACGATGCGATCTGTCTCATAATCGAGTACTGGTTCGTGTTCAAATTTTTCATAAGAAGCATTTGTTTTATGTAGTAAAGAAAGTACGTCTTCGTACATATTGCATGATACCCCTCTCTATGTTTTACTGCAGCCCTACCATATCTTCTCGCAGTGTCAACTGAATGTATTGGAAAGGGATATTACTTGGATGGCGCTTTCCATAATCGTTTTATGATAGATTGTTCATCAAGTTTAATTTCATAAATATCAGGATTAGTTAAAGTTTTCCATTCATCAAAGCCAATAGTATGATCAAAGTGCTTTAAAATTAATGTGAGTAAGTTGCCGTGTGTAACGAGTAATGTTGTGTCATGCTCTAGTTTTAAAACTTCCTGAATAAGTGAGATGGCACGGTCTGTTGCTTGTTTTGTTGACTCTCCGCCCGAAAAGGCAATATCTATGTTTGTAAAAGTGGATTCTAGTTTTTGCATCCAATCATCCATTGGAACGTTGCTTAATATGCGCTCTGCTAACCGTTCATCTTCTTGAATAGGTAAATTAGCTTGGCGTGCATAGGGCCGAATAGAATCGATAGCGCGGACAAAAGGGCTTGAAATAATATGACCTATTTGTAGATTATTTTCTATGAGGAATGTAGCAAGGTTGTTTGCTTGGTCTCTTCCTACGTTTGTTAATTCGGCATTACGCTCTTGTCCAGTTGCTGAACAATGTCGTATTATAATAATTTTCTTCATATTTCATCCCCATCTTTCAAGTTGACGATATATACTTCGACAAGTATGGAAAAAATTCCTTTTTCTTGGAAAGGGCATAGTGATCTAAGTATGTGGAAAAGTAATGTGGATAATAAAAAATTGAGGTACAATTATGAAAAAAATGATATGCATTGTATTCAGTATTTGTTTTCTCGTACAACTGTCCACAACATATGCACAATCAAATCAAGAATTAGAATACCCGAGCAATCAAAACAAATCGTTTGTGAATGAAAATCTATTTTATGAACAGTTAGATAAGAAGGTCTATAAGGAATACAAAAATGCGGCGTATAGTGTTCGAAAGAAAATTTTATGGAAAGAAGTACAAGATGCAGAATTTACCTTCCGACAAAAAACAGCTGTCGGCTGTCGTAGTAGCGTGGTGATTCAAGATTCGTTTGTTCACCCTGATCGCCAAGTGTACTTTTTTGCTTCTTTTACTCAAGATGAGGTAGAAGAGTTTCATAAGTACATCGTTATAGATGCAGAAACAAAGAGGGAGCTGCAAGGAGGAAAAAGTTATCATCATTACGACAATCCTTATAAAAAATAACCCACCAACTGGTGGGTTATTTTTTACTCTGGTACACTCACTAATTTCTCTTTCATTTTACGAATAAGAATGAAACCACCAATCGCGAAGAGAAGAGTGATTCCTTCTGCAACAAAGATGTTAATCATTTTTGTTTGGTAAAGTGCTGCGAAAAAGTCTACAAGTGTATGGAATAGTATAGCGTATACGAGGAAAATGTATTTCTTTTGTTTTACCGCGTATACGACAAGCATTGTGAAGGCAATTTGCAGTACTAATGCCATAATTCTTTCTAGGCTACCAAGTAAGTATAAATAGGCAGGTTGCTCTATTAACAAGTCCTTGATATGGCTCAACTGTGGGTATTGTTCAACCATTTGAGCGAAGCTACCATTGTTAATAGATGTTGCAAAGGTAAGAGTTTGAAGCCCAGCGAATCCGCCGACTAAAATCGATTCAATACCGCCGTGCCCAATTCCGTACGCAAGACCGTCTTTATAATCTCGATATTTTTTCAGTAAGTAGTAAAAGGCAACGAAACGACCTAGTTCTTCAAAAATACCAGCAGTTAGTCCGCCGGAAATCGAAAAGATAAATGGGTTCTTTAAAAACTCAGCTGTTGTGGGATTACCACGCATGAATAATTGGAATGGTGTTTCGAGAATTTGGGTAAACCCGATAAAGATAAGGACACCAACGCCAACTATTTTCAAATTAATATTATATTTCTTACGGAAATAAACGAGTACAATAATTGGGACCAGAATCGAAACAACGAGTTGAAATATGATGCTGGCAATTACAGTATTTGAAACCATACTTTCACCGCTTTCTAATGTATGTACATATATATTATGCATGAAATGTAGGAGAATGTGGAGAGATGAATCTTTCGAAAAACGAATGAATTTTTTGTTGACTCTAACGTTGCGTCATACTTTATCGTATGTACTAAGGGGGAGATACGCATGACAATGAGGGTAAAAGAAGTAGCTAATTTAGTTGGAGTTAGTGTGCGCACACTGCATCATTACGATGAAATTGGGTTGTTAACCCCAGATGAGACGACAGAGTCTGGATATCGTCTGTATTCCAATGAAAATTTAGAAACATTGCAGCAAATTTTATTTTTTAAAGAGCTTGGCTTCCCTTTAAAGAAGATTAAGGAAATTATCATGAGTCCTTCATTCGACCGTGAAGAAGCATTACAGCTTCATAAGAAAATGCTTCTTGAAAAGCGGGCTAGATTGGATAAGGTGATAGCGACGATTAATAAAACAATTCAGCATACAAAAGGAGAGATTGAAATGACGAACAAAGAGAAATTTGAAGGATTTGATTTTAGTCATAACCCGTACGAAGAAGAAGCACGTGAACGATGGGGAGATGAGGCTGTAGTTAAAGCGAATAAAACAGCGAAGGGTATGTCTACAGAGAAACAGGAGGAGTTTAATAATATTTACAGAAAGCTAGCAACACTTCGAAATGGAGCCCCTGATTCTAAAGAGGCGCAAGAAGCAATTGGAGTCTGGTACGATTACTTGCAAAACTTTGGTGAATATTCATTAGAAGCCTTTAAGGGGCTCGGTCAAATGTATGTTGCTGATGAGCGTTTTACGAAAAATATTGATAAGTTTGGTGAAGGTTTAGCGCAGTTTATGTGTGATGCGATGGAGGTTTATGCAGATCGGAAGAAATAGTAAAAAAAGGTGGAGGTTTTTTCCACCTTTTTATTTTTTAATCATATCATTTAAAGTTTGCTCCCCGGTATTGTTCAAATGAGGATTGTTGCTCATTTCACGTTTTAGCATATCAAGACTTTGTTCATATTCTGTATCGTTTAAGCTACCGGATTGAAGGCCTTGAATTTGAGAAATCAACTTTTGGTTTGTTGACACATATGCTTTATAATAGCGAGGAACGATGGACAAAGCAGTTTTATATACTTGATCCGCTACTAGTTTCGGATCGGTTGTGTTGGCACGGTATACAACGAATACTTCGTCGTCAGTAACGAGCGTGGCAGCATTTGCAACGTCAGGAAGTTTAACTGTCATGCTTGTAATCATTTCAGCGACTTTCTCACGGTTAATGGCTCCTACTTGTTTGTTAGATACTTCATGTTTTTGTTTAGATGAATAGCCAACCCTTGTGAGCCGTGTATTTGTATTTTCCGTATGATACATGTCGTTTTTATTGGAAACAAGAACACGACTTCCTTCTTCACGTTCCATTTCGGCTTTATTAGTTGACTGACAGCCTGTAAATAAGGAAAGAGTGAGGAGAGAGAGTATAATTTGCTTTTTCACGATGTATCACCTCCTTCTCCATAGCATGCACTAATTTTCAATTTTTTGTATTTGAAATTGTTGGTTGTTATGCTTTGTGATACGATAAAAAGAAGAATGCTTAGAGAGGAAGTTCATAATGGAGCAAAAGCAAGAGATTCATACTACGGTGAGCGTTAATAATGTTCAGTACGAAGTAATTAAAAACTTTCGTGACGGTTTTAGTGAAGAAGCATTTAAAGAGCGTTATGCAGAAATTTTAAATAAATATGATTATATCGTTGGAGACTGGGGTTATGAGCAACTTAGATTGCGTGGATTCTTTGATGATAGTAATCAACGTTCGACATATGATACGAAAATTAGTACTTTATCAGAGTATTTATACGAGTACTGTAACTTCGGTTGTGCACACTTCGTATTACGAAAAGTGAAGAAATAAAAAAACCTCTTACGATTGTAAGAGGTTTTTTTCATAGCAATTATACCAATTATGAGGAGGCTGTTTACTTTTGAAATAAACAGCACCTCGGCAAATATAATTATTTTTTTCATAAAGGCTTAATGAAACCGGATTACCTGTAAAGCAATCTAGGCGTATTCCTTTGTAGCCTATCCGTCTTGCTTCGCTTTCCCAAAAGGATAAAAGTACTTTGCTATATCCCTTTCCTTGCGCGAAAGGATGGATGACGAAAGAATGGACGATAAGAAAGCGTCCGTCTGTTTCTGACCAATCAATTCGTTCATATTCGGGAGATTGCCACTCGTTTAGCACGACAGCACCAACGAGTGAATCATCCTCAAATAGGCAATACAGTTCACCTTGTTTTAAATGATAGGAAATATGGTCCCGCGACGGGTAAGAATCATCCCATTGATAAATTTTGTTCTGTAAGAGTGCTTCTTTGCATGCTGTATACATTACATCTAAGTCATTCAATAAATCAATCGTACCTTTTCTCACCGTTAACATGTGAGTCCTCCTTACAAACAAATTGAAATGTGATCACCTTCAGAAAGCGTTTTGTTTGGTTTCATTTGTTGTCCATTTAGTTGGATGTACCCATTTTTAATTTTCTCCACAATGAGTGCACGGCTCCAATCTGAAATATATGTGGATAACACTTTATCAACCCGGTGGGAACCGAAAACTATGTCTAATACGATCGTTATTTCGGCTATACCACTTTCTTTGTATTGTGTAATGGAAATGGTAGTACTTGTTTCCGTTTGTTCTTGCTGAGTCATATCGACAGTTTCGACGTGATCAGTAAATGATTTATAAATATGAAGTTTTTGATTCCACGTATGATCTTTCGGACATTTATAAATTGCAAATCGATATATGTTCTTTCCGTTTGCGTTATGCCTGCGAATGTTCGTGTCGGTAAAAAGGGTAGTACGCCTGCAATTTTTACAATATTTTTCGATTGTTGCTAGTTCGTTTTCATATAAACTCCAAGAAAGTTGTACTTTCTGCATTTTCCTTCACCTCTTATATATTGGTAAAGGAACGTAATACAGCTATTTGGATGTCTTGTAGTATGAAGATATGAGAAGTAGACAAAAATAAAAAGAGGTTCCCCAAAGAGGAACCTCCGTAAACATCATACTACAGATGCGTTACGTTCCTTTGTAATGGGAATGGGCAGACTACTCCCTTGAAAAAGCACGGTGCTTTTTTGAGAGTAATGCTATCCAATTGCTGGTCCATTACAAAGTAAATGTTGGCATACGTAGATAACGTCCTTTCTATCCAAATAGATTTATTCTTAATTATAACACAGAAGATTGAAAATTCAAAACTCTTACAATGAAAAAACACCAGCTAAAATAGCTGGTGCATACGATAAATTATATAAGTTCAAATAAAAATGAGCGTAATTCTTCTGCAATTTCTTCAGTCATAGAAAATGCGTGCTCTAAGTAGCCTGGTTCGTTTAAATCGTCAGGACCGATGATTGCAAATTTATTGCGTTGCATATCAAGGACAATTGTTTTACCGTAATGACGATCGGAGTATAAAAGCGCTAAATCATGACGCTCATTTTCTCCCATAAAGCTAACGAAACGAGTTTTTGTAGCGACAGTGTCGTCGTACAGAAAGAAACGTTCTTCCATACACATGGCTCCTTTATTAAATATCTAAGTTTAAGTGTGGTTTATGATCTAAATGGTGATGCGTTTTAATGAAACGTACTGTTCTTGTTTTGTAACGCATAACGATAGAATATGTTTCAGCTAAATCTCCGCCAAGGAATTTCACGCCGTCTAATAACTCACCAGCAGAAACACCTGTTGCTGAGAAGATTGCATCATCACCAGATACTAAGTCATCTAACATAAGCAGTTGACGAGGATCTTCTAATCCCATTTCACGACAACGAGCTTCTTCTTCTTCGTTCATTGGAACTAAGCGAGCTTGCATTTCACCTTCAAGGCATTTTAATGCTGCTGCAGAAATAACGCCTTCTGGAGCTCCGCCAACACCTACGAATAAGTCGATACCTGTTCCAGGTAGTGCTGTTGCGATTGATGCACCAACATCGCCATCACCAAATAATTTCACGCGTGCACCTTTTGCACGAACACGGTCAATAATATCTTGATGACGTTCACGTTCTTGAACGATAACTGTTAGATCACGAATCTTTTTATTGTTAGCTTCTGCTACAATTTCAATTGTTTTTTCAATTGGATCATCTAAGCTAATTTTACCAGCTGCTTTTGGACCAACCGCGATTTTTTCCATGTACATATCAGGAGCGTGAAGAAGGTTTCCTTTATCTGCGATTGCGATAACTGCCATTGCATTTGCAAGACCTTTTGCAACGATGTTTGTACCTTCTAATGGATCAACGGCGATATCTACTTCTGGACCGTTACCTGTTCCTAGTTCTTCACCAATATATAACATCGGTGCTTCATCAAGTTCTCCTTCACCAATTACAACTGTACCTGCCATGTTTACTGAATCGAACATATCACGCATAGCTGTAGTTGCTGCATCATCTGCTTCATTTTTCTTTCCGCGGCCCATCCACTGTGCGGATGCTAATGCTGCTGCTTCTGTTACACGGACAATTTCTAGTGCGAGTTCACGTTCCAAGATTCCATTCCTCCAATTTCAAAAATCATACAAATATAACTATAACAAATAAAGGAGAAAAGGTGAATTCGAAAAATTGTCGATTTTTTCAGAAGAAAGCGTTACAATTAAAATGTAAATGCTTTAATTTCCAGGTAGGTGACATGAATGTACTTCGTAGACAGAAAAAAAATAGAACAAATGCTAGTATGTTTAGAACGAGCAACAAATACATTTCAAGAGAAGAAGATATATGAAACCGAGTTTGAATTTTATGCATTAGAGCGCATAGCCCATCTTATGATTGATTGCGTATTAGATGTAGGGAATGCGATGATTGATGGATTTATTATGCGCGATCCAGGAAGCTATGAAGATATTATCGATATTTTAATGGACGAGCGAGTGATAAGTGCAGAAGAAGGACAAGGAATGAAAGAAGTTATCCTTCTTCGAAAAATGCTTACGCAAGATTATATTCAAATGAATCATGATGAATTATATAAGACGATTCAAAAACATATTGCAGTGGTAGAGAACTACCCAGCAAATATTCGCAGTTATTTAGAGAAGGAATTAGGGCCTGTATCTGCATTTGTACCAGAATAATTATGCTTATAAGATCCCCGAGGATTCCTTTTGGGGATCTTATATTGTATATGAGAGAGAAAAGGGAGAAGGATGAGCTATGGGGGAAGCACGTACTACGAAAGAAGAAATTATACAATTATTAAAGGTAAAGGGCGAGCATACTGTAGCAGAATTAGCCGAAGCTTTAGAAATTACAGAGATGGCGATCCGAAGGCATTTAAGTAAACTAGAGAATGATGAGCTAATTTATTCAAAGATGGTAAGGCAGCATGTTGGACGCCCAACATATTTGTATGGACTAAGTCAAAAGGGAGAAGATACATTCCCGAAAGAATATAAGCAGTTTGCTATTGAAATATTAGATGATTTAGCTCGAATGGGCGATGAAAAAATACTTCGTTATGTTTTACAAGCGAGAACGAAACGAATGGAAGAACAGTTAAAAAAGAAGATAAGCAATCAAAGTAATTTAGCATATAAAGTACAGGAAATAGCTGCTATGCAAGAGAAAAATGGTTATATGGTTCAAATAAAGAGAGATGGAGAGAACTCTTTCGTAATTGAAAAGCAAAATTGTCCGTTAAAGGAAATTGCAGAGAGATTCCCGCAAGTATGTGAAGATGAAAAAGAGATGTATAAGCGTTTATTTGCGAATGCAGATGTAAAGACACTAGCAAACATGTGCGAGGGTGATTGTAGTTGTTCTTACCAAGTAAAAGAGAAAAAATGAACGTTATGGGACGCTTTAGTGTAAAGCGTTTTTTTCTTTGGAAAAAGGGGGTAATATAAGAGTGGTATGATAGATGAGAACGTCAGCAGAGAAGGGGAGACATAATCGATGTATAAAGGTTATTTAATTGACTTAGACGGTACAATGTATCGTGGTGAAGAACAAATTGAAGAAGCAAGCGACTTCGTGAAAGCATTAGGAGAGCGCGGCATTCCGTATTTATTCGTTACGAATAACTCAACTCGTAAACCAGAACAAGTTGCAGAAAAACTCGTTCGTTTCGATATTCCAGCGAAAGCAGAGCAAGTATTCACAACGAGTATGGCTACAGCGAACTTTATTTATGAGCGTAAACAAGATGCAACTGTATATATGATTGGTGAAGAGGGCTTACACGCTGCACTTGTGGAAAAAGGCTTTGAACTTGTGGATGAAAATCCTGATTTCGTTGTTGTTGGTTTAGATCGTGATATCACATATGAAAAATTAGCAAAAGCTTGCCTTGCTGTGCGTAACGGTGCAACGTTTATTTCCACAAATGGGGACATTGCCATTCCGACTGAGCGCGGATTATTACCAGGTAACGGTTCATTAACATCAGTTGTAGCAGTATCAACAGGTGTGGATCCAATCTTTATCGGAAAACCAGAATCAATCATTATGGAACAAGCGTTAAAAGTGCTTGGCATAGAAAAAGAAGAAGCATTAATGGTTGGGGATAACTACGATACAGATATTTTAGCGGGGATAAATGCTGGTATGCATACCCTTATTGTCCACACTGGAGTAACAACTGTGGAGAAGTTAACAGAATATGAAGTACAACCGACGCAAGTTGTGCATAACTTGACGGAGTGGATTGAGAAGATGTAATGAAAAACAGGTAACCGGAAGAGGTTACCTGTTTTTTTATGCACAATTGCATATGTACTATAGGGATATAAAATGTAAAATTTATATGTAATGATGTGAAGGGGAGGAAATAAGAGTGTACTGGATGTCATGTATTATGTTTATTTTTACATTATGTGTTTTATTCTTTGTTCTATGGAAGATATATAAAATAAATGAAATGAAAAAAAGCGCGGGAAAGCTTATTGCAGCATATCCTCGGGTGAAACGACGTTGGATTGTTTTACTTGGACCAGCGTACTTTATCGGACAATGTATGTATATATATGCTCAATACGTAAGTGGTGATATTGGTACATTTGAACAGTTTCTCATTCAGTCAGGTAGTTATGCTGTAGCAAGCTGTTTTATGACTTTAATAGCTATCCATCTGATTAAAAGTGTACAAATATATGAAAAAGGTGTAATAGACGGATTGAACTTTTATTCATATGAAGAATTAAAAGGCTATAAAACATCAACATGGGAAAATCCAAAAGAAAATATATTTTTATATCGCGGGCGAGAAAAAATGAATGACAATGTAAATTTACTTATTAGACAGGAAGATATGAATGAATTAGAAAGTATGCTTCAAAGATATATTCCAAAATTGATGATGAAATAAAAAAACTCCGGTTGTTATAACCAGAGTTTTTTTATTAAAACGCACGATTAACAACGTCTTTAACTTCTTCAAGATATTGTTTACGCACACTATCATCCACAGAAGGAACACTCGTATAGAATGTATGCTCAATTGTTTCAATTCCTGTAAATTCAAAAATACCAACATCCGCTGTTTTCTTCATTGCGTCAAACATACCGCCTGCGGTGTATGCTTCTTTCGTATTTCCCATTGTAGATAATAATAATCCTTTTTTGCCGCTTAATAACTTTTCAATGCCATTCTCACCGTAAGCATAAGCAAAGCCGTGGCTAAATACACGGTCAACGTATCCCTTTAAAATAGCAGGAAGTCCTGCCCACCAAACTGGGTAAATGAATGTAATGCTATCAGCCCAAGAGATATGCTCTTGCTCTTCTTTAATATCTTCTGGTGTGTTTCCTTGAGAAAATGAGATGAAATCAGAAGCGCCTAATACTGGATTGAAGTTTAATTCGTATAGATCGCGAACGCGTACTTCATGACCTTTTCCTTCTAATTCACTTTTTACCGTTTCTAAAATCGCATGGTTGAAGCTTTCTGTATTTGGGTGTGCATAAACGATTACATGTTTCATTGTTCTTCCTCCTATTTGTGGATATGTGAATAACTTTTATGTATTCGTGTAACTATTATGGTTACTTTTTTTGCGCGAGTCAATTTTTCTGACATGAGAAATATTAGCATGTTACAAAAAAATACAAAAAAGTAGGAATTTTGCATTCTGAATAGAATATATAGATTGGTAAATAGAGAGAGAAGGGGATATCGGGATGAATATTATTGAAATGGAAAGGTTAGAGAAATTGACGGTGTAGAGGCGAGTGTAGGGAATGCTACCGATTTTACAGCAAGGCTTGTGAATTATAATTTTAAAAAAGCGAATCAAGAATGGTATGAATATGCGAGGAAAAATAATTTTGAACCTGATTTGATGGAAGTTGTGGGGAATGATATTGTCGCGTATCAAAAAATAACAAAGGCGAAAGTGATTGCAGGACAAAGTTTAAATAAGCCATTACAAGATGGTGAGGGAGTCGTTACGAAGGAAACGGCTAAAAATTTAGGGCTTCAGTTGCATGATACGATTGACGTACAAGGAAAAGGGAAAGAAAAACAAACAATTAAAGTTGTTTCGATTATTGAGCAAGGATTAAGGTTAAGAGGGTTAGATATTTTTGTAAATGAACAATGGGCTCGCGATAAGTTTCACGTACAAGGATATGAAGCAATTCAAATTATGACTAATTCTAATCAATCATTTGAAGCGATTAAGAAGCAAGTAAAACAAGTTACAAATAATAAAGAGAATGTAGAAGTTATAAACAGTTATGATTTATTGAAAGAACAAGAGCAGTTATTATCGCAAATGATGATGTTAATTCGCTTGTTAGTTGTAATTGTTTTCATTATTTCTGGTATAGGATTAATGAATGCGATTGTCGCAAGCTTACATGAAAGACGTGCTGAAATTAGTATGATTCGTGCGGTAGGGGCTATCCCGAAGCAAATGAGACGGATTGTTTTATTAGAGGGAACTTTACTTGGAGCGATAGCTGGTTGTATTGGCATTTTTGGTGGGATTTTGTTTAGTTATATTGTGTTATCAAGCTTAGAGTTAACGGTTATTATTATTCCGTATAATCAAGTTTTCATATTGGCCCTAGCTAGTGTGATACTTGGATCAGGGGCAGCAATGATTGCTTCATTACAATTAAGAAAGTTCAAATTAAGTGATACTTTAAAGGAGTTATCAGCATAAAAGATTGCTATACTCCGCTCATACAAAGAACAAAGAAGACGAATAAAATGATGACAATACCAATGCCGAAGTTAAATACAAGAGTACTATCCATATATGTAACCTCCTTGTTTGAAAGTAAAAAGCACTCTGGCTGGAGTGCTTTTTATTATCCGAATCTGTCGTAACGAACACCCTAGCGTATAGAAAGGGAATAATGCGTTTAAAGAGTTATATTAATTTATGTATTTATTTTATAAATGAGCAGGTCCTGCTCATTTATAGAAAAAAAGACACTCTTTTGAGTGTCTTTGATGATGACAAAATGTGCCAATTGCTTGAATTTGATAAGACGTTAATTTTCCGGTTAACGGTCTTTCTTAATCAAGAAGTGTAACAACAGCGATTCAAATAAAGCTTAACATTTTTTAAATGGGTGTGCGTATGCAATTATGCATATTGTAATTAGAGGGAAATTGAGTGTTGAAAATGAATGAGTAAATATATATAGAATATTTGATGAGGAGCGAGAGGAATGGAAATACATAAGTTAACAGAAGAAGAAGCGAATGAGATAAATATGTGGACGTATGAGGAACCGTACAATTTATATAGTTTTTCAGGAGAGGTTGAAGTAATAGAAGAGCTATTAGATGGGACGTATTACGGTTGTTGTGATGAGAAGGGAGAATTCATCGGCTATTTTTGTTTTGGAGAAAATGCGCAAGTTCCGGGCGGAAGAGATGCTAATTTATATAGGGGAGAAAATGTAGTAGATATCGGGCTTGGAATGAAGCCGGATTTAACAGGGAAAGGGATGGGGGAAATATTTTTTCAAGCGGGAATTGCATTTGCTGCTGAGGAATTAAATTCAAAAATGTTTCGACTAAGTGTAGCGACATTTAATAAAAGAGCAATTAGGTTATATAAAAACATTGGATTTCAAGTAGGACCTGTTTTTTTGAGCCGTGGAAGAGAGTTTATGCTTATGGAATACGAAAGGCCGTCAGTATAAAACTGACGGCCTAGACACTTTATCCCGCTATTTGCGGGCAGTAAGACTCCCACCTCAAAATTCGGCGGATGCGAGTCAGTTAGGCGGGAGATAACTGCCCGTAAAAGCCCGATTGGTGAAGGCTAATAATCAGTGGGGAATGGACAAAATCCCCACTGATTAAAGTTTCACTTTATTCCGAATGCTCAGCACGGTGCGCTAAACGACTTGAAGCAGCGGCAGCAATTCCGCCAACGATATCATCAAGGAAGGTATGCACCTTTCCAGATGATTTATCATTTAAGTATTCTAAAATACCCGGTTTTAATTTATCGATATATCCAAAGTTCGTGAAACCGATAGAACCGTACACGTTAACGATAGAAAGTGCGATAACTTCATCGATTCCATATAGTCCTTCATCGCGTTTTACGATATCTTGTAACGGTTGACTTAACATTCCCTTTTCAGCAAGGACATCAAGTTCAATGCCTGTAATAAGTGCGTTTTGTACTTCGCGTTTTGATAGTACACGCTCAACGTTATAGCGACATTCTGACATCTCTAAATTTGCATGGTATTTCTTTTGAAGAAAATGAACAAGTTCAGCAATATCGTCAATTGTTACACCGCGTTCTTGTAATAGTTGTAATGCTCTTTCTTGTAGTTGATTTGATTCTTTCATGTTTATCACCTTTTTTTCTTTTTAGTATTTGTATACGTTTCGTTGCTTTATCATGTGCATAGGAATGAAAGGCGAGCACAAGCTCATATATATAAAGAAAAACCATAGGTGGCGACTGCGATGATTCAGCATATTTATGAGCATTATCACATGCATGTTAAAGAATTAATCCCCCTTGGCCCCTATAAAAGCTTTTGGATTCGCAACAAAATTTATGTACTTGTTCCAATTGGAGAAATGGAGGAAGAAGTACTTGTAGAGATGAAAAAGCTCAGTGATTATATGAACCAGCAAGGGGATATAACTGTTGCGACTTTCGTTCCAACTATACACGGCTACTATGTAAGTGAGATAGAAGAAAAAAATTATTGCTTATTAAAAGGTATGCGTATGTTAGAGCGACATGCTACATCATTAGGAAGTGAGCTTTCTATATTCCATAAACGTGGTGCATTCTTTCCAGAAGAAGTTGAGCAATTAAGCCGCATTGGTGAATGGAAAGCATTATGGGAAAAAAGGCTCGATCAATTAGAAAAGTTTTGGCAATCGCAAGTGATGAACCATCCTTCAGACGTATTCGATCAATTGTTTATTGAATCCTTCCCGTATTACTTAGGAGTTGCAGAAAATGCAATTCAATATGTTGTCGATACAGAAATGGACGATACACCGCAAATAACTGACGCGGCAACAATTTGCCAAGAACGATTTACACCTTTATTATGGCATCAAACGAAGCGCTTAAAACTTCCTTTTGATTGGGTATATGACCACCCAAGTCGGGATATAGCAGAATGTATTCGCCATATGATGACAGAAAAAAAGAACGACTGGGAGCAAACGGTAGTTCAATTCATTACAGATTATGAACGTAATTATTCGCTATCCTCATTTGGTTGGCGCTTATTATTTGCAAGGATTCTGTTCCCACTCCAGTACTTTGAAACGGTTGAACGATATTATCAAACAGGAAACGAAGAACAAAAAAGCATATATAGAGATCGCTTAGAAGCCATTTTACACGATGTGAACCGCTCCGAGCAATTTATGAAGCATTTTTACGGGTCACTTCGTTTACCAGTTGATAAGCTTGGGATTAGAAAATTAGATTGGCTATCATAAAAGTATAAAAAAGAGACCGATTGAGGTCTCTTTTTTATACCACAATTGTATGTAATACATTATGCCCCTACCTGTTGATCTGCACATATATGTAAAATGAGTTGATGTTTTTCGATTTTCTCATTTACTTTACTCAATAATTCTTGTTGGATTTCTTTAAATAAAAATTGATAGCTCGCATTCCATGTTGGTATAACGGATGAAAGTTCTAATAAATACTCTTTTTTCTTTTCTAGTTCTTGAATTGTTAAAAAAGTGTTCCCCATTTTTGGCATGTGTCGTCCCCCTATGTTTTTTAATTTATATGTGTGAACGATTCACTATATAGTATCAATTATCGCATTTTTTGAGAAGGATTTCCAATTTTGTTTTATGATGTTAAAGCGGAATAGTTATGTGAATAAAAAAAGAGACCCATTTGGGTCTCTTTTTAGCAAGCGATTCTGAACGAGCCGCTTCCGCTTTTAATTAAAATACTTGTTCTACTTCAATAACGCCTGGTACTTCTTCAAGTAACGCGCGTTCGATACCAGCTTTTAGTGTGATTGTAGAACTTGGGCAGCTTCCGCATGCACCCATAAGGCGTAGTTTTACGATACCTTCTTCAATGTCTACTAATTCAACGTCTCCGCCATCGCGAAGTAAGAATGGACGTAATTTATCTAATACTTCTAATACTTGTTCTTGCATATGTGGGTTTTCCATTTTTATCGACTCCTTTCATCAGTTTTATTATAATCAAGATAGAGGGGAAAATCTATTTTTTCTCTTCTTGTTTTATTGTCGAAATATTGTATCGTGTGTACAACGTGTTTTTTCAGTATAGGGGTATGGAATAAGTTTGTAAAATGATGTGCTTATGTACTAAGACATCTGAATATGCTGTTGAAACAAGAAGTGGGGGAGAAGAAATGGTTAATGTTCAAGTGTATGGGACGAAAGTAATTTGTGCGAGCTGCGTTGGAATGCCATCTTCAACAGAAACGTTTGAATGGTTACAAGCGGCGATTGGTCGTAAATATGAAGGACAAGAAAATAAATTTAATTTCGAGTATATTGATTTTCAAGAAGAACAAGAGAATGAAGATAAAAAAGCATTCGCAGAGCGCGTAGTGGAGGAAGATCTATTTTATCCGGTCGTTCTTGTAAATGGTGAAATCGTTGGAGAAGGAAATCCTCGTTTGAAGGATGTTTACGAAGAAATCGAGAAATATTTATAAAGCATGAAGCCTTTGCGAATTTGCAAAGGCCTTTTTATATGGAGGGATAGATGTGGAGAACGGAATAAAGCAGGCTCTACCAGAAGAAGTAAAACAGTTAATGAATCAGTACATAGTAGAGTTAAAAGAAATTTTTTCGGATGAAAAAATAGTCGGGGTATACATTTACGGATCGATCGCGTTAGGAGCATTTCATATAGAAACGAGCGATGTTGATTTTGTTACGGTAATAAGTGATTCCGTAAATGAAGCTGAAAAACAACAAATTATAGAATTTCATAAAAAGCTTAGTAAAAGTACGTTAGGTAAAAGAATGGATGGTATGTATATTCCTCTTGCTGACTTAGGGAAATACAATGATGAAATGAATGAGTACGTGTATTGTGCAGACGGTAAGGCGAATATAGGTCATTGGGATATTAATGCGGTCACATGGTGGACATTGAAAAATCAAGGTATTACAGTTGCCGGGGGAGAAGCAGAAGACCTTTCGTTTCAAATACGATGGGACGATGTAGTAAATACGATGAAATACAACGTAGAACATTACTGGAGTGAAAAAGCGAAGCAGCCATATTTATTTTTCATAGAAGAATGGGTGGAATCAGCTGTCGTTACGATGGGACGTATTTTATATACACTGGATCATAAAACAATTGTCTCAAAAGATAGAGGATTACAATACTTATTAGAACGTTCAGCGAAAGAATGGGACCCTTTATTAAAAGAAGTAGAGAGAATACGGCATAATCCAAAAGAAAAGCGAATGCTCTCAAGGTGGAGAAGGGCAGATATGACGAAGAGGTACTTGCTGTGTTTGATTGAAGAGTGCAGGGAGAATTGGTAGGTGAATAGTAAAAGCATCCTTCATATACAAGGATGCTTTTGTTATTTTTATATAATAAAAAAACGCTTTACAAAGAATGAGAAGTCGAAAGATAATCCGGAATGTGGATAGTTTCATGTGAAACATTATGCAATAGATAGCTCTTTTTAATGTTTATAGGCTCTATTCTCGTCTGTAGAATACAATCGAATATTGAAATATTTTCTCTTATTTGTAATTGGTCCGTAATAAGCTGCGGGAGGCCGATAGGGTGAACTCCTATATTTATATAGAAGTCATCCCCAAACTGGCTTTTTTGTATATTGATAAGCTTGTAAAATCCATTATCAGCTTTGAAAAATGTATGTCTTTTTTTCTTAAAGCCGAGTGGTTTTAAAGTAGCATGTAAATTTGTAATGAAATCTCGCTCTTCTTTAAGATTAAGTTTATTCTTCATCATAATCGTAAGTAGTTAAGTTTTGTAAGAAACTTTCAAAGTTAGGTGCTAATTCGATAATTTCCTCAAACTCATTATCGATAAATATAACTGGAGGATTTTCAGCTACATTTCGATAGTCTAATGCAATCCATGTATGTCCGTCCCCAGATAAAAGTACGAGATTCTCAGGCATTTCCCACTCTTTAATTAAATAACGGCTCTCTAAAATACTAGAATCATTTTCATCAAAAGAAATGCCATATAAACCAGACACATTAACGTGATCGTCTGCCCAAGAATTTGGCTTTGGAGTAGGGTGAGCATCAAGGCGAAGCGTCCCCCCATTTTGTTCTTTTAGCAGGTTTATGTACGATTCTGGAAGCTTTACGTTTAGTACTTCTTCAGCTTTTTTTATTAGTTCGTCGTTAATCGGTGCTAATTTTAAATAGTCATCTTCTGTCCAAAGTGTAGTCTTCATATTGGTCACCTCAAATAATAGTTTTAAGAATCTTATTTCATATAGTATAGTTAGTTTGAATAATGAGCAATAGAAAGAGGGACAAAATATGGGTGTATTTGAATAATTTGATAATGTGAATTATGAAGAAGATTTGTTGAAGTTTCTTGTATATCTCCAAAAGGATTTAAAAGAGAATAAAGATGAATGGGAGAACGTAGAGATAGAGACTTATTTAGAGGCATTCCATGGTTGGTTAGGTGCTTATGAAGGTGTTTATATAAATCAAGGGGAGAGGCTTCCAGAAAATATTCCATGGCAGTTTATCCCGCATTAACGGGCAGTAAGACCCCCTACATCAAAATTCAGTGAAAGCAAAGAAGTTAGGCGGGGGATCAACTGCTCATAAAAGCCCGATTGGTTCAACTAATAATCAGCGGGGATGAACAAAACCCCCACTGATTAAAGTTTCACTTTATCGCCCAAATGTTACTTGCGGCAGCTCATTATGAATAAAGCTAGATTCTTTAAGATAGAATGGAGAAGATATCATGATTAACCATAATAAAATTAAACAACTTTTAGCACATGTAGATCGTGCTGAGGATAATGAAATTGAGCTAGAGTATGAATTTGAACCAATGACGATAGAATTGTTTAATAGTGAAGAAATAGAAGAAGGGCAACTTGGTTATAGTTTTGATGAAGAAGGGCAAAGCTTAGCCGGGAATGAAGAAGGAGATTGGAAAGAAGGATGGATTGTAATTGGGATAGATTCGTATCTTGGAGATCCGATTTTTGTAGATAGTAACGATGAGAATTATCCAGTTTATACGGCTATGCACGGTGAGGGAGAATGGGAGAAAGAATGTATAACGGAACGTATAGAAGATGTTATTGAGAAAGTGCAGGGGAATGTGGGGTAAATAAACATAGTATTTCAACGTGATTAAGAGGGAGAAAATAATGAAAAAGTTTCAAATTGAACTAAATAAATTGCCAACAGAAAATACTGGAGAAATAGTACTTAGTATAGATGAAAGTATTGTGTTTCAAGAAAAAACAGACATAATAGACCCGATTTGTTGGTTGTTTGACGCTTGGGTTGAATTTTTTAAATATGATGATGCTGTGATTTTTTTGAATGAATATGAAAAAAAGGTGGAATTTAAGAAGAAGGATGGGGAATTTCTTATTCTTGATCAGAGAGGAAAGAAGTTAGCTAGTGTTGATAGTGAGCAATTTTTACGAGTAATCTTTGCGTTTCTTAAAAAGGAGATAGAGCAGATTTACGTAAGTGGGGTGGATTCTTTTCGAATTAAAGATGCTTATCATAGAATGTTAGAAATTGAACCATTTGTTTCTAAACTTGTAAATGGAAATGACACAATTATGTATCGAATTTATCATGCTACAAGTGATAAATATGAATTAAATTGGCAGTATGTAAAAGGAATAGAGATTGAACCGATATTTACTCCGGTACTATCTCATAATGAGAAGAGTATCTTTTATGTGGAGGAAAATAACCACGAAATTCGTAAACTCGATAGTGAAACGAAAGAAGAGATTTGGCAGTGCAATCTTCCACTAGTAGAAGATTGTAATTGCATAACTGTGAATGGGGTCACAATTATTTGGCATGCGAATAGATTTGGAAAAAATATTGCGAAATTGTACGCTATTTCATCAAGTTCTGGAGAGTTTCTATGGAATTTAGAAATAGAAGGGCATATTATACAAGATGTAAAAACTACGAGGGAAGAATTACCACGTTTATTAGTTATTACACAGGAAGGCTACAATGTTTTATTAGAGCTTGAAAGTGGAGTGAAAGTATGGGAAAAGAATGTCCGAGTCGGAGGAGAAAAGTTGCAGTGCCATCTTGGCTCAGATTACTATGTGTTAGCAGGAAATCCTTTTGATGAAGATGGGGAAGTTGATGCATATAGTAACGTTGCAATTGCCATGCAATTATTAGACGCTTCTACACTATGGAAACAAATGATAGAAGATTGTTATCCGAATGATCCAGTTGTTTTAGACAATGAAAATTTTATATGTATAGCAGCAGATTTACTACGAAAATGGGAATATGGTAAAGAAGATTGTAACGTAATCTTTGAAAAAGTCCTTGATGAAGTAGAATACTCTTACATTGTATCAAAGGAATCAAAAATAGTAGTAACAAGAACTGAGTATAGATACGAAGGTGTAAGTACACAAATACAATGTTATGATCATAAGAACGGTCAAAAGTTATATGAAGTAAATGTACCTTCTGAAATTGAATTGCCTCCGTTTCTTATCGGAGAGATGATGGTATTATCCTTAGGAGAAGGCAGAATTTATGGTGTTCATATTCAAACGGGTAAAGTGATTTGGAGCCATACTACTCTACATGATATTGCAAGGGTTCTGTTATATAAAGATGGT
Source organism: Bacillus silvicola (assembly GCF_050524305.1). Lineage (NCBI taxonomy): Bacteria > Bacillati > Bacillota > Bacilli > Caryophanales > Bacillaceae > Bacillus > Bacillus silvicola. The sequence continues at coordinate 1,839,239 of NZ_JBNGVC010000012.1, read as the reverse complement.
GAAATTTACATTGCTACTTCAAATTTAGAATTAATAATACTTGATGCTGAATGTGGCGAAGTAAAAGGTATTATTAAACTGCCTAAAAATGTAGTTGAAATAGATTTTATTGTATCGATTGAGGAAGTTAATGATAGATTATTCATTAGTTGTGTAAGTGGAAATATGTTTGAAATAGTAGAACGCTAATTTGTGAAGTCTCTTAAGTCGAGATTTTAGATTTGGCGATATTCCAATAGTATTTTATATATTCACTAAAAGTGATTCATTAACATCACTTTTAGTGAATATATAAAATAATTAACTTAGTGTATTAAAGATATGATATATGATCATTTTAATACATTTAGAAGTAAAATAGAATAATAAGTGGGTAATTGTCGGAATATATTCGATTTCCGTTCAATTTTTTGAAATATATGCCCTTTTTGTTAGATTACTTCTTTTTATTTCTATAAAATAAATTGATGTAGAAATAAGAAAAGGATGATGTACGTGAAGGACACAGTTTTACAAGAAACAATTTCTCCACAAGAGTTACATAAAGTTGTTCAAAAGAATACAGCTTATTATGACTTTAAATGGGGCAAAGTAGAAAATCCAGCACAAGGGAATACATGGAATTGGGTAGCCTTTTTCTTCCCGTCTTTTTGGTTAGCTTATCGTAAAATGTATAAGTTATTTATTATACTTACGTTATTGGCGGTACCTACTTTAATTATAGCTACTTTTATTGATATACCGATGTGGATAGATTTTATCATATATGCTGGAACGATGCTGTTTACTGGGTGGCAAGGAAACCGATTATATTATAAGCATGTTATCCGTATTTTTCATAAGGAAGAGGATGTGCCTGAGTATAAGAAAGAGTATTATTTACAATCAAAAGGTGGCGCTCATATCGGGCTTATGATTGCTTTACAGGTGATAGTATTTGTATTCTTTGCAGGCGCTAGTTTCGGTTTAGCTTCTATACCAACTGAACCTAATATTAAAAACGTTGTTCGCTTAAGTCTTGAAGGAGAGGCTTTAGAGTCTATTACAGATAAACCAAATTGGAAGTATGTAAAGAAAGAACAAGATTATGATGTAGTAGAATTTACTGGTTATGATTATGAAGAAAAGAAAAATGTGAAAATTAAATTCGCTGTATATTTAAATGATGATTACTTTGAATGGCAAGAAGTGTATTTAAATAATAAAAAGTTGAGTGAAGAAGAAGCTGAAGAGTATCAAATCTATGTTGAAGAAAATATGTGGTTTTTCTAGAGAGAAACTCGTTCATTTTAAAAAGAAGAATCTTGTGAAGGTTCTTCTTTTTGTATATTAGAAAAGTAAATAATATTAGGAGGAAAAGGTAGTATGATGGATGTTCATTTTTATGATTGGGCTAAGAAACGTCCTAAAAAACATTATAATAGATTACATGAAATGAGAATTTTTGAATTGATTTTTTCAAAGAGATTAAGTAGGTTGGATCTTGGATTAGGAACTGTAGAAAATATAGATATATATTGCCTAGCAAACCCTAATAAAGATGTTTCTTATGAACTACACGAGACCCTGGGTGAAATTTGTATATTCGTACCTTATGATTATATGCAATTTTTAAATCTGGAATCAGTTGAGGAGAAATATAAGCATTTTTGTGAGTTGGTTCACCTCTATGTCGTACCAGCTATTGAAAAGTATTCAAAAATATCAATAGAAATGATTAAAGAGCATGTGAACGAAGCGCTTCAAGAAATAGAGAAAGAGAATTATGAGATTGTATTTTTAGTGGATAAAACACCGAAGAAGAGCCCAAGCCGAAAGAAAACGGCCATATTAAAAGGAATTCATCGTTCGGAAGGATTTCAGCTAATGTGTGAAGTGTATAACGATAAAGGACTAAGAGTGGTAAATAAATTACTCGTAGAAGAAGTAGGGAATGAAGTAGTCTATTCTAGATTTTTAGGCAAACTAAAATGGGAAAATGAGCATTTAATAGTAGTGAAATCTAAGACGAGCAGCTGGATGGAAGAAGTACATGTCGAGTAAGTTAATTAACGAAAAATGTGAATACAAAACGCCATACTGATTGAACTTTTGTAAAATACAATAAAAAATGAGAATTTGAGGTAGGCTTGTCAATAACGTGAGACTATGGCAGTATAAAGAAATGCTATACAAATTTTATTTATCGAGATGTAAACATCACATTTGATTTTTACGTATAAATAATGAACGGAGGAAATGAATTTATGGCTACTTTACCAAATTGTCCAAAATGTAATTCAGAATATACGTATGAGGATGGCGTTCTTTTCGTATGTCCAGAATGTGCTCATGAGTGGGGCCAAGAAGCAGAAGCTGAAAATAATGATGGTGAAAAAGTTGTAAAAGATGCGAACGGAAACGTTCTTCAAGACGGCGATGCTGTTACTGTCATTAAAGATTTAAAGGTAAAAGGAACTTCTTCAGTTGTAAAGATTGGTACGAAAGTAAAGAGTATTCGTCTAGTTGAAGGAGATCACGATATTGATTGCAAAATCGACGGTTTCGGAGCTATGAAGTTAAAATCACAGTTCGTTAAGAAGGCGTAAGATTAGCAAAGAAAAAAGAAGCTCTGTAAGTAACTTGCAGAGCTTCTTTTTTATGATTGTACTTCAACTTCTTTCAACTGACACCGCTTATTAAAGAATGTTTTATACCCAAGTTGTAAGAAGATAATAACAGAGAAAGCTGTACTTCCAGAAATGCCAAGTATAATCGCAATTTGATATTGAATCGCTGTAAACGGTGATACACCGGATAAAATTTGACCAGTCATCATGCCTGGAAGACTTATAATCCCCATTCCAACCATAGAATTGATTGTCGGTAAAATAGCAGAATCGAAAGCGTCCCGTATGAGCGGGGCAGCTGCTTGTTTTGGAGTTGCCCCAAGCATAAGTGCACCTTCAATATGGTCTCTTTGTGATTTCATGCTGCTTAAAAAGGTATTTGCCCCGAGGCAAATGCCTGTCATAGCGTTACCGATTAGCATACCGGCAATAGGAACGATATACTGCGGAGCATACCAAGGATCGTGTCCAATAATGACAAAGATAAATAGTAGAAGAGGGCCAATTGATCCAGCAATCATGGAGAGGGCAGCTACTCGTTTTAATTCTTTTGACATTGGAATATTAACTCGTTTATAAATATTGAAAATCGCAAATGTAGTAATAGAAGTAATGAGAGCTATTGTATAAAACGGATTACTATTTTCAAATATGTATGTAAGGACATATGCGACTAGTACGAGCTGAATCGTCATACGTAATGTAGCAATTGTAATTTGTTTCTCACGCGGTATTCCTTTTAATTTCACAAGCCCGATTAAAATAAGGATGAAAATATATGCAGCTGCAAGTTGCCAAATTTGTAGTTCAATAACGCCCTTCAATTGATAGCACTTCCTTTCTAGTTGCACCGTTTGTTTTACTAATTTCAATAATATCGTCTGCGATTTCTTCTGGAAGTTGTTGCGAGTGCGTGATGAAGATAACTGTTTTTTTCTTTTGTCTTGCCAGTAGAGTGAATTGTTTCATAACGCGTCGTTCTGTATCACTATCTAGTGCCGAAGTTGGTTCATCTAATAAATAGACGGGTGGATCCATTAGTACAATACGAGCGAAAGCAAGTCTTTGTTTTTCACCGCCTGATAAAGAAGAGGCGCTATCTTCTAATTTTTTATCTAGGCTAACAGTCGTTAATGCGTCCCGCAGGGCATCGTCATTTGGAAATGGCTTTTCAGAAAGGCGCAGTCCCATTAATAAATTATCTTTAATTGTTCCATCAAAAATAGGCGGAGTTTGTCCGAGCATGACAACTTCACGTCGTAATTGAATGGGGGGATAATCTAAAATAGATTTTCCATTATATTCAATTGCTCCAGATGTTGGTGATTGTAAATCATTTAACATACGAAGTAGTGTGCTTTTGCCACTACCACTTTCACCGATAATACAAGTAGTTTTTTCTTTTTGAATCTGTAAATAAGGAATGTGTAGAATATCTTTATATTTGATGTCTTTTAATATAAACATAAATTGCTCCTTTCTAATTCTAGTTATATCGTATCAAAAAGAAAGAAAAATAGAAAAATAAAGTCTATTCAGAGGGAGTCTCTTTTTTCTTTGTTTGCAGGATTAGAGCATTTTGAGACGGAAGTATTTAGTTTCGTTAATAAGTTTAGTAAACGATCTAAGTCTTGACTGAGAGAAATGACTTTATCGTGAGTAAATCCATACTTTTCAACGAGGTGGATTAATTCCCTCTTTTTCACTTCTATTCGATTATTTAGCTTTGTTAAGTTCATAAGTGAAATGAAATGTCTCCTATTACGTGTAGTACTTATAGCATAAAAAATAAGACCGAACGTATTCGGTCCTAAAGAAAATAATAAAATGAAATAACTATTACATATAGTATACACTTTTAATCTGTAATTTTTAATATTGAAATAGAAGGATTTTATGAATCTATATTGAGAAAGTTATTTTTAAAAAAATGAATAGAAAAAGGCTGTCTACATAGTAGAAAGCCTTTAAAGTATTAACCGTTATGATATTTGTACATCCAAAGAAGACCGGATTTTAATAATCTCGGTACACGCCCCATTAATGGTTGGTTTGCTAGTAAACCAAATCCGTGTTTTTTGCCGAGAGAACCGAGAACGCCTTTTAATTTAATAACAGGTAGTTCATCAGGGAGTGGTTCATTGTTCCAACGTTTTAATAATATTTGGACAATTTGTTCTCCTTGACCTTCAGCAAGTTGAGCAGATGGTGCATGTGGAAGTGCTGCACAATCTCCTACAACATAAACGTGCTCGTCATTTGGAATATTGTGATATTTTGTTAAAACAACCCGTCCGCTACCATCTTGTTCAACCGGAAGGTTTCGAACAACTTCATTGGCTTGAATACCAGCTGTCCAGACGATTGCATCACATTCAAGAGGTTCATCGTGGTTGTACACAATATTTGGTTCGACTTTGGTAATATTAGAGTTTCGTATAATGGTAACGTTATGTTTTATAAACCATTCTTCTACATATCTACTTAATTTCTCTGGATATGGGAATAAAATTCTATCTTTTCTATCAAATAAATAGATTTTTAAATCAGAACGGCTCTCACGAAGTTCACTCGCTACTTCAACGCCACTTAAGCCAGCACCAACGACAGCAACTGTTGCATTTGGTTCTAGACTATTTAATTGTTCATATGTCTTACGTGTTTGTTCAATCGATTGTAGACTGTGTGTATATTCCTTCGCCCCAGGAACGTTATGATATTTATCTTCACAGCCAAGTCCGATAATTAAATCATCATATTGGACTGCTTCGCCGCCATCAAGATGAACAGCTTTTTCTTCGAGATCAATATTTGTTATTGTGCCGTATTGAATATTGAGGCGTGGGTGCTCAGGAAACGGTATGCGAATATGCGTTTCTGAAATTGTACCCGCTACTAATGCATAATATTCAGTTTTGAAACAATGGTATGGTACTTTGTCGATTAATGTCACTTGTACATCATCTGGAAGTTGGTTGCTTGGAAGTAGCCGCTGCAGAATTCTCATTCCACCGTAGCCACCACCTAGTATTACGAGGTGTTTCATGATGGATTACCCCTTTTCTGTTGAAATATCCCCTAATCCTAAAATTTTATATTAATAAAATATTTTGACTTTACTCAATCAAATTATATCGAATTTGTGAACAAATAACAATGCATGAATGAATACTCTGTTGTACAATAAGAAGAAAAGTAAAGTAAACTGTTTTCTTTTTCTAGTTACTATTTCATTATGAAGGCCGAAAAGCGGTGTCGTGAATATATTTATATAGATAAGAATATTTTCTTTGAAGTGAAATAGTGAAGGAATTGAATAGTTTAGTAAATGTAACGAAAACAACAAGAAACAGCTTAGTTTTCTTCTTATAGATGAAGTCAGAAGGTAATTTGTTTTGTAGTACAGGGGGGAGAATTTTGATTAAACCGTTAATTGAATTTTGTGTAGGTAACCTTGCGAGTGGTTCACAAGCAGCTTTAGAGAAATTAGAAAAAGATCCGAATTTAGATGTAATGGAGTATGGTTGTTTAGGATATTGTGGTATTTGTTTTGAAGGACCATTTGCCCTTGTGAATGGTGAAGTAGTACAAGGTGCGACAGTAGAAGAACTTGTTAATAATGTATATGATTATTTGGATGAAAATCCAATGTTTTAAGGTGTTGCGAATCGGCAACACCTTTTTCATTAGATAAAAGGTTATTTCGCAGGGGAGGATAATACGGAATATAAATAAAAAAAGGCCCTTTTAGAAGGGCTTTTTTCTTACACGATTTGTGTAAGAATGACTTATCGCCAAAACGTTGTCAAATATGAGAAACGGGGGACATTCATATTGTGTTCTAAAAGCATGCATTTTATACTTGAAATAATAAATTATTTTTGGAGTGAATAAAAATGAGCCAATTTTCTTTTACAAAAATGCATGGTCTTGGCAATAGTTATATATATGTAAATATGTTTGAGGAACAAATTAGAGAAGAAGATTTAGCTCTTGTAGCAGAAAAGGTTTCGAATATTAATACTGGTATTGGTGCGGATGGAATGATTTTAATTTGTCCTTCTGATGTGGCACCAGTAAAAATGCGTATGTTTAATAACGATGGTTCAGAAGGAAAGAGCTGTGGAAATGGTTTACGCTGCGTAGCGAAATATGCGTATGAGCATAAACTAGTAGAAGATACAGTTTTCACAATTGAAACGTTAGCTGGTATCGTTACGGCAGAAGTAACGGTAGAAGATGACAAAGTTACGTTAGCGAAAATCGACATGGGGGCACCTCGTTTAACACGCGAAGAGATACCGATGCTTGGTGAAGGAGAAACACCATTTATTCGTGAAAACTTCTTATACAATAATCACCGTTATGCATTTACAGCTGTTTCAATGGGGAATCCACATGCGGTTATTTTTGTTGATGATGTAGAAAAAGCGCCTCTTACAACGTTAGGGCCAGTTCTTGAGACGCATGAAATGTTCCCGGAGCGAGTGAATGTTGAGTTCATCGAGATTTTGAATGATGAAGAAATGAATTTCCGCGTTTGGGAACGTGGATCTGGTGTAACGCAAGCTTGCGGGACAGGAGCATGCGCAGCTGTAGTTGCGGCGATTCTCAATGGAAAAATGGAACGTGGTAAAGAAATTACAGTGCACTTAGCAGGTGGCGATTTAATGATTGCATGGACAGAAGAAGGGAATGTGTTAATGAAAGGACCTGCGGAAGTAATTTGCCGCGGAGTGTATGAGTACAAGATAGAAGCGTAAAGATGTATAATAGAACGAGAACAGAAAGGATGGTGTATTTCATGATTGAAGTAACAGAACAAGCAGCTTTTCAAATTAAAGATATGTTAAAAGATGCTGAAGATGGAGAGAAGTACGTGCGCCTTGCTGTACATGGCGGCGGATGTAGTGGTCTTTCTTACGGCCTAGGATTTGAAGTAGAACCAAACGAAGACGACACAGTTCTTGAATTTTTCGGTGTTGAATTTGTTATTGATAAAGAAAGTGCTCCAATTGTTAAAGGAGTAAAAGTTGATTATAAACAATCTATGCTTGGCGGTGGGTTTACAATCGATAATCCAAACGCAATCGCATCATGCGGATGTGGATCATCTTTCCGTACAGCTTCGAATGCTGGTAAGCCAGAAGAGTGCTAAATTTTTGGCCGAAATAGAAAAAGACCTTTTTAGCGATGGAATAAAATCGTTAAGGAGGTCTTTTATTTTGCTTTAATCGTTCTCTTTCTTACAAGTATAATTGAAGGATAGAAAGAGGAGGGGATATATGTTGGAAGATATTTTTGAATTTGTAGTGAAGTACGTGATAGGCTCTATTTTTAGGTTTATAAGATACATTGTGATAGATATTATAATAGAATGCATAATAGAAGGTGTAATAAACGGTATAAGGAAATTACGTGATAAAATCCGTGATAAGTGGCGAAACTGGCGTGAAAGACGTTATTGGCGGTAATAGGTACATAGAAAAATTGGCAGTAAAGAGATAGCGGAGAAAAAACCTTAAGAGAGATGAATTATAAAATTCATTTCCCTTAAGGTTTTTTATTTTGACATTTTGTATACAAACGTATACACTTTGAAATACAAAATAAACGTATACATTTGTATACAAAGGGGGATTTGAAATGAGAGAAGATAAGTTTATGAAAGAAGGCCGTCACCGTGGTGAGCGTCATAGGGGGAGAGATGGATCTCATCATCGCGGGCCGAAAACATTTCGCCGCGGGAGAGCAATTGCCTTTTTAGAAATGATGAATTTAAAACGAGTGACAATTAAACAACAGTTAAGTAAGCCAGAATTCCAGTCTATTCAGCAAATTTTAATCGGGGAATTAAAGGCAATTGATATGGTTATTAATGAATTTACACAACTATTTGAAATACATGAGAGTGAAACGGAAGAAGCGTCTATGTTAGATGAGAAGGCAGATTTAGAGAAAGGGACTGCATCTGATGAAACAAATTAATCGTTATATTGATTCTGTATTTTGTGGTCAAGATGTTCTTTTGGATGAAGTGATTGCTTCCATAAAAGAAAACGAAATGCCGCCGATATCAGTATCACCTTCTTCGGGTAAACTTTTAACGATGTTAGTTTCCATTTCTGGAGCGAAAGATATTTTAGAAATAGGTGCATTAGGTGGGTATAGCGGAATTTGTCTTGCGAAAGGTTTTGGAGAAGAAGGCACGTTAACTTCACTTGAACTAGAAGAGAAATATGCAAAGGTAGCGCACAGCAATTTACATAAAGCGGGATTTGGAAAACAAGTGTCGTATATGACTGGTGCTGCTTTACTAAGTCTTGAAAAATTAGCCGCAGGTAATAAGCGATTTGATTTCTTCTTTATCGATGCTGATAAAGAGAATTATGAAAATTACTTAACATACTGCATTCAGCTTGCTAAGCCAGGCGCATTAATTGTTACAGATAATGTTCTAGCTGCTGGTAGTGTAGCTGATGAAAGTGTGAAATCAAAACGTTATACAGAAGCTATGAAGAAGTTTAATGAAGTAGTAGCGAATCATCCAAGTTTAGAATCTGTACTTATTCCAATTGGTGACGGGATGACGGTTTCTAAAGTGAAGAAATAATTATTATCTTACAAAAGTGTAATGTTCATGTCATGTTTTTGAATTTCTTCTTTAAGCTCTGGGCTTTAAGATAAGAATATAAGAAAAAACATATGAGGTGAAGGAAATGAAAAGATACATTGCACTATTTAGTATTTTAGTTGTATTTGCAAGTTTGTTAGTTGGTTGTGATATTAACCGTATGGGTAAAGACGAGTATTACGTTCAAATTACAGTAGATGGAAAAGAGTATAATGGTAAGTCTAGTAATGGTGAACCATATAAAGATTATCAATATAAGTTACCTGCATTTGATAAAGAAGGTAAAGAAAAAGAGTTAGAATTTACAGCTGTGAAAAATCTTCGTAAAGAAGCATTCTTACGCTTATACCACTCAGATAAAAAAGGTGTAACAGCTTGGGAAGAAGTGAAAAAAGACGAACTTCCAGCGAAAGTGAAAGAAAAATTAGGCGTGAAATAAGACAGATAGAAAAGGAATTGACGAACAGGGTCAATTCCTTTTTTCGTTCTCAAAATCCTCTTCTGAAATGACTGTAAAGCCATGTCTTTTAAATAAAGCAGTTGTTACCCCGTAACCAGTTTGTTTATTACCGTTAAATTCTCCAGTATAAATCGTAGAACTACCACAAGATGGACTACGTTCTTTTAAAATAATATACTCTGGATGTAAATCTTTAATTTGTTCTAACGCTTTATAAGCACCATTTACGAAGGCTTCTGTGACATTCTTTCCGTCTTTTGTCATCACCTTCGCTTTTCCATCCAAAACGTCATCGCCATTCCCACCAATAATTTCAGCTGAAGGACGAGGCGTTGGTAATCCTCCTAATACTTCAGGACAAACGAGGACTGTATCTTCTTTCTGCAGTAGCTCCTCTATTTTTGAAACGAGATTGTCATTTCCATCATACCGACAAGCGATACCACCTAAACAAGCACTTATTACGATCATATTGTCACCTCCAAAAAAATTTAAAATATCACGCCAATTTTTCTTCCTGACTCTTACCTATAAATGAGGTGATAAAAATGGGAAGCTTATATAATTTAATGAAACCACACAGTGAATTTCGAAGTAAAGAAGCGTTTAACGTATTATCCGAAAGAAGTCTCCTTCCTCAGGCGTGTGAAAGACGATAGTCTAGTGGCGTGTGGGAGATGAATTTCGGTTTGGCGTAGCCAAACATTTGGTTTTCCTATTTATTTCGCCCCTGATATAATCAGTCTTATAAATAGTACAGTGCGGGATTTATTTTTAGAGGTTGGATTAGAGTGGGGAGCTGCATCAAGGAGAAGTAAGGGGATATCGCTGTTTGATCCATTTGAAAAAGAGCCATGCGTATAGTACATGACTCTAATTAGCTAATCGAACTTTCTTACGACTGGCACACGAATCGCTACAAATAGTACGAAGACAATAACCGCGATTGCACCACTTTTCATAACGGTTACGATTGGAATTCCTATTGCAAGCGCAATAGATGTGAATGCATAAGAGAGCGGAATAAAGCCCATTGATGATAGCATAAGTAAACTCATTACGCGTCCCATCATTTCTTCTTTTACTGTCGATTGAATCATCGCCATAAGCGGAACGATAGCCATTGCAATCGTAATACCGTAAAACATGCCAGCTAATAATGCTTGCCAAAGTACGGTGCTAAAGTTGATGGATAAGAAGAAGACACCAGACAGTAGCATCATGATAATGCAAAATAGGCCGCGTCTACGATTAATATTTTTTAATCCGACAATGACCGCGCCTATTGCCATTCCGCCTCCTACAGATGCTTCTAAGTAACTGAACTGGAGTGAGTCGCCGTGCAAAACATTTTTAACGAAAAGCGGGAAACCGACTTGCATCGGACCAATTAAAAATAAGTTTAAAAAGGCGCTACAAAGAAGGAAAGTTGAAAGGAATGGTGATTCCTTTACGTATAAAATTCCTTCTTTAATAGAAGTGAACATGCCTTTGTCTGTATTTTGCTGCTCTGGCATCGTAAATTGTATTTTTTGAACGAGTATGGCTGCGACGATCAGTAATAAAATCGTGATTGAAAAAATCGTTTCATAGTTCGTAAATTTGATAAGAATTCCGCCAAGTACAGGGCCTAAGATGACCGATGCTTGGTTTGTCATTTGTGTAAGTGAGTTTGCTTGTGTTAAACGGCTTTTTTCTACAAGTTCAGGTAAGATAGATCCATCAGCTGACCAGAAAAAAGCATCAGCAAGTCCAAAGAATAAAGCAAATAAAGCAAATGTATATAGTGTTACATCACCTACGATGAACCATGTAAGAATGGTTGCGACGAGAATAGCACGAATAATATTAGAATAAAACATAATGTTTTTTTTCGGGAATTTATCAGCTACAGCGCCGCCAATAATCATAAAAATAAGCCTTGGAACACTAAGAGCTACGAAAACAACACCGAGTGAAGCTTCAAGGTTTAATGTTTTTGCTATGTACCACGTTTGTGAAAAAGTAAAAAAGGCTAAAGCAAAACTTGAAAAAAGAGTAGCTGCCCAAAGAAAAAGGAAATTCGTATTTTTTAATAACGGTTTTCCGCGTCCCTCTAAAGCAGATTTATTTTGTTGTAGTTCCTCCATATTGCTTCCTTTCTATGTGACAAATTTAAACTAAAAAACCTGTTAACAATCGTTTTATCCCGCGTTAACGGGCAGTAAAGCTCCCACCTCAAAATTTGGCTCGAGCAAAGAAGTTAGGTGGGAGACCAACTGCCCGTAAACGCCCGATTGGTGAGGGCTGATACTCAGTGGGGGGATGAACAAAACCCCCACTGAGTATAGTTTCACTTTATACACTTTCTAATATTTCTATACTGCACTTTCTCATTGTAGACAATAATGTTGGATTTGCACAGTGGCTATTTAACGACAAAAAAGATGCCGAAGGGCATCTTTTTTTAAGCTAAAGCAATATAAATATCTAATTGTACGTTATTTGGATCCGTTGCTTTTTCATCATACAGTTCGAAATCTGTTGTAAAAGCGCGTTTGTTTTCTTTCGACCATTGCCAAATATATTCCCAAGCCTCGCACACGACTTCAGACACAGGGCCTTTTCTCGTTGTAAATACTGCATACGTTGTGGCAGGTATTGTTATAGCTGTCATATTTTCAGGAACGTCTTCCAGTGAAGAAACGGGCATGCCAATAGTAAATTGATATATACCGGTTTCATCCGATTCGTAGTTTGAATAGAAGGCGAATGTTTCTTTTGTTTGTTGATTTGGAATTTGATGCATAATTTGTTCTTGGAAGTAGCGATTCCAAAGCTTTGGAATTTCTCCTTCAGTAGATGCCTCTTTTTCGTTTGTCGTCGTAATAGAGACGCCGATTGCTTGGAAAGCTTCTTTTGTTACGATAATCGGTTCTTTCATTAATAAAACCTCCCTTTATTGGACGGAACGTACGTTCTGTTTTTATTATAACATATTTTGGAAGGGAGTAGTGTTTTTTATTAAGTTGAAATGTATTTTATTTAGGAAAAAGAGGAATTTCGATTAGGAATCTTTAAATGAAAAGAACTCCTTTCATGTAAAAGGAGTTCTTTTCATTTCTATATTAAAACATACTTGAGCTATGCATTGGTTGGAGTTTTGCGTTTGGATCGAAGTAAGCTTTTGCATTATTTACTGCTGTCGGTGCTTCACCAAAGCCGCAAGCAATGAGTTTTACTTTTCCTTCATATGTACAAATGTCACCGGCAGCATAAATGCCAGGAATATTTGTTTCCATTTTTGAATTCACGAGGATGCTGTTCTTTTGAATATCTAAGCCCCAGTTTTTAATTGGACCAAGCGAAGACACGAAGCCGTAATTTACGATTACGTCATCAACATCAATGATAACTTTTTCTTCTGTTTTTACGTGTTGAAGAACAACTTGTTCAATCGTGTCATCACCGATGAGCTCAACTGGAACATACGGTGTGCTTACTTCTGCACGGGAATTCAGTAAGCTTTCTACGCTATGTTCATGTGCACGGAATTTATCACGGCGATGAACGATTGTAACTTTGTCTGCAATCGGTTCTAACATCATCGTCCAGTCTACTGCTGAGTCACCGCCGCCGAATACAACGACACGTTTTCCAGCAAATTTATTCATATCATCAACGAAATAATGTAAGTTTTTCTTTTCGTATTTTGCTGTGCCTTCTAATTCTAAGCGGCGTGGTTGGAAAGCACCATTACCAGCAGTAATAATGACAGATTTAGAGTAGTGGGTTTGTTTATTTGTAACAAGCTTAAATATACCGTCAGCCTGTTTTTCAAGAGTATCAACAGCTTCCTCTAAGCAAACGGTTGGATCAAATTTCTTCATTTGCTCTTTTAAGTTATCAACTAACTCTTGTGCGCGTACTTTCGGGAATCCAGCTACATCATAAATGTATTTCTCAGGATATAGCGCAGATAATTGCCCCCCAAGTTGAGGTAAGCTTTCAATAATTTTTACACTTGCCTGTCTCATTCCGCCATAAAATGCGGTGAATAGTCCTGTTGGGCCACCACCAATAATTGTTATGTCGTAAACCTTTTGATTTTCTGTCATTTTCATTCCCCCTATAGATGATGGAATTTTAATATTGATTTCATATATTGTTCATATGTACATGAAAATCCTGCAAATGATGACACTTTCAAATAAATGATAGCATATTTAAGTTTATAATACTTCTGAAAACGACTGAATTGTGTGTAAGTTTTCGCATAGATGCTTTTTTAATTGTATAAAATACAGGGAAAGGAAAATACATGAAAAAAAGGCTGAAAAACCCTTGAAAACGCTATGTTATTTTAAAATATTGATAATTCGCTAGGTGCTTGAATTCTGGAATAAAACCGACTAATATAGGGAAGTATTATGTTAAATTTCTATGACAAATTTCGTACGATTTTTTGAATGCGTGTTGTTATGATATAGAATGTGATAAATTCCACATTCTTGACAAATAGAGTTTTTAGTACTTGGTATTATTTTTCATTACTATTATATAAAGAAAAGGGTTGTGATTTGGTGAAGACTCCAAAAATCGTAGTTTTAGGTGCAGGTTATGGCGGGATGATTACGACTGTTCGTCTGCAAAAAGCATTATCTGTAAATGAAGCTGAAATTACGTTAGTAAACAACAACAGCTATCACTACCAAGCGACTTGGTTACATGAGAGCGCAGCTGGTACATTACAAGATGAAAAAATCTGTCTAGATATTCAAGACGTTATCGATACAAATAAAGTGAACTTTGTACAAGATACAGTAGTAGAAATTAAAGCTGCTGAAAAACGCATTATCTTAAAAGACGGCGAGTTAGAGTATGACTACTTAGTAATCGGTCTTGGTTTCGAATCAGAAACATTCGGAATTACAGGATTAAAAGAGCATGCATTCTCAATCGCTAACATTAATGCAACTCGTCAAATTCGTGAGCATATGGAAGCTAGTTTCGCTAAATATGCAACTGAACAACGCGATGAGTTAGTAACAATCGTTGTTGGTGGTGCTGGATTTACTGGTATCGAATACGTAGGTGAGCTTGCAAACCGTGTTCCTGAACTTTGCAAACAGTACAATGTACCACGTGAAAAAGCACGTATTATTTGCGTTGAAGCTGCTCCAACAGCACTTCCAGGTTTCGATCCAGCATTAGTAGAATACGCTGTAAAACAACTTGAGAAAAAAGGCGTAGAATTCCGCATCGGTACAGCAATTAAAGAAGGAACTGAAGAAGGTATTATCGTTGCAAATGGTGATGATACTGAATTAATTAAGTCTGAAACAGTAGTTTGGGCTGCAGGTGTTCGTGGTAACGGTATTGTGGAAGAGTCTGGCTTTGAAGCAATGCGCGGACGTGTAAAAGTTGATGAGTACATGCACGCTCCAGGATACGAAGATGTATTCATGGTTGGTGACGCAGCCTTAATCATTAACGAAGAAATTAACCGTCCATACCCACCAACAGCACAAATCGCAATTCAACAAGGTTACAACATTGCACACAACTTAACTGTGTTAGTTCGTGGCAAAGGCGAAATGAAAACATTCGCATTCGACAATAAAGGATCTGTATGTTCTTTAGGTCATGACGATGCAATGGGCGTTGTTATGGGCAAAAAGTTAACAGGTTGGAAAGCTTCCTTCATGAAGAAAGTTATTGATAACCGTTACCTATTCTTATTAGGTGGACCTTTATTAGTTCTTAAAAAAGGTAAATTGAAGTTATTTTAATATATAGTGGAGAAAAGCAGATACGGCTATGAGCTGTTTCTGCTTTTTTTGTATAATACACGTTTTCGATATAGTAATGAAAAAGGGGGAAGTGAAAGGAATTAAATATAAAATAATTGCGTTTCCGAAGAAAGAAAATGCAGATTCGTGAGGCCCCTGTTTCGTTTTCTTCATACTTCCATTCTATATAGTTATTTAACAAATAATTGTCATTTATCAGATACAGAAATAGACATACAAAAACGCCATTCTTTCTTAGGATCATACAGAAAGAATAGCGTATTTTTTCATTTTAGGGGATTTTGTTCAACTGGAAAAAATGAGAAAAATATGAAAGCATCTTTCGCTAGATAACCACCTTTACACTGATTTCGCCAGCGCTCTACTGAATATCAAGTTCACTGCAATCACGATGACTGCACCGATAAGGGTTGCAAATACACGGTCGAACAGAATGATAGACTGGAACGGCTTGCCGGCTTCCATGATCAAAATAATGAGCGGAATCATGGTTGCAGAGTATACAAGGTAATTTCGAACCTTTAGAAGAGGTCGAACACTTGCGAATAGACCGATACTTATAACTAATCCCCAAATTGGTAGACTAGTTGCGAGAAGCAAGCTCGCAACAATCACGCCGATTATTGTACCAAGCACTCGTTGTGTTGTTTTGATTGGAAAGAATTCTATTTTCCGCTGAGTAAGGATCGCTACAGTAATTGCAATCCAATAGAAGTGGTGCTCGGGCCAAAGTATTCGTAATCCCTCAGCTATAACTAGACATAATGCGAGCCTGATTGGGAATTGCCAACTGGATAGGTGTGCAAGAGAATTCCACCATAGAATGATTTTTTTCGATGTTGGCCCTTTCATAGCTCCATCCAGCGATGATTTAAAACAGCGGTGTACCCAGATGCCTAGTACCAAGCTGATACTGATGGTCCAAATCGCTCCTGCTAAGATTGAAAAAATTAGTGCCATCGGGTACTCCGTCTGGTCTAACATATTGAGGATGATGATCAGGAATATGACAAAGCGTGTTGTTGCCACGGCCAAAGCCCGACTATATCCGCCAATTAACGTAGCAAGGATTACCAGCAGGGTCAAGACTCCGAATGTCAGGTAGCCTTGTCCGAAAGAGAGACCAGCAGCAATTGCAGCGAGTGCTACTGATATGAGCGCTGACGCCAACTTTTCCCCGTGATTTATAAAACTTGAACCGACTTTCACGCTACTGACTGCCAAACTTCCGACCGATGCAGCAAAACCAAGAGCGGGATAGCCTAGAAATGTGGCGAACAGAACAGGTCCGGCCATACCTATGCCAGCGGAAATGAGTTCTACTATTTCTACCTTGGACTCCTTAGACCAAGAAAACAGTTGAGCCCTATATGCCTTTATATTCATCTATAGCACCTCTTCCGACCCAAAGAGTAGGGCACAGTTTAATAATATGCTTTTTCTTTAATCCATGGACATGTGGTGATACCTATGTCCATCAGGCTGATATTTTGAAGTATCCCCAAAATGAAAATTTTATCTTTCCAGAGTTATTTATAATAATTCGGCTCATTTTTTTCGATATAGGGAAATGCCAATTTTTTAAGTTGGTGGCAATGGGGCATTATTCTAAGAAAGGAAAAGTCACAGTGTACTTAAAAATATAGTATAATATATAAAAAAGAAAGAATATTCTGTTCTCTCTAGTAGAGGAGGTTGCATCATGGGGAAGCGCGGGAAAGTATGGTTAGCTGTTAGTGGCCTAGTAGCTACAAAAGATGGCAGGTGGCTATTCGTTAAGAAGAAATACAGTGGATTAAAGGGGAAATGGTCTTTGCCGGCTGGTTTTGTAAATGAAGGTGAGACGGTTGATGAAGCTGTGAAACGTGAAGTGTTAGAAGAGACAGGTATTGTCGCTCATGTGAAGGGAATTATTGGCGTTCGATCGGGCGTGATTCGCAATGAAATTAGTGATAATATGATTATTTTCCTTTTGGAACCTGAAGGGGAAAATATTATTGTACAGGAGAAGGAATTGTCTGAAGTAGCGTTTCTACATCCAGATACGATTGCAGACGATCCAAATACGTCTGTACTTATTAAATATTTGTTAGAAAGAAAATCAGAATTCCATCTTGAAATGGACAAAACATTAAATCCAGGAGAACAATTTGGTTATACGGCTTACCACGTATTTACGGCGCATGAGAAGGAGAGGGAGAAAGAGTGAGTATACCGGTACTGCTTATTTCAATGATGTTATTTTTTATTTTGTTTTTTGGAATTGGATTTTTACTCAACATGATATTGCGAGCGACATGGGTAATGGTTATTGTGTATCCGATTGTTTGTATGCTTATTATTAATAAGGCGAGTGTGTGGGATTATTTTTCAAAGCCAAAAGAAACATTTTCTTCATTTGGGACAAGTGTATCGCATTTAGGACAAGCAGATGTGTTTATTTTATCTACTGGGTTAGTAGGTGCTGCTTTAGCAGGAATCGTGATTAAGAAACTTCGGAAAAGCGGATATCAAATGTTTTAATCTCCAATTCATTTGGAGATTATTTTTTTGCATATTCCTTCATTGTATAGGGAATGATTAACGATGAAGGAGTGTGGAATATAAAAATGTTAAAACGATATTGTATTCGCATTATGATGACTTGTTTACTTGTATCCGCATTATGCGTAACATGGAATGCTTTCACAGGAGTTTCTTTATTAGAGATTGTAAAGAAATATGAGGGAACGAGTGCAAAAGAAGTACATGCAGCAGAAGTTAAGAGAAATGTTGCTCCGAGTAAAGAAGTGATAAATGCTTTAGAACAGGCAAACGACTGGTCTAAATATCGTTCAATTGAAATGACTGCAACAGGTTATACATCAGGCATAGAGTCAACCGGTAAGAGCCCGGGACATCCGGAGTATGGTATTACATATTCAGGTGTTAAGGTGAAAAGGGATTTATATTCCACGATCGCTGCGGATTTACGCGTATTCCCAATTGGAACGATTCTATTCGTACCGGGTTATGGGTATGGTGTAGTAGCTGATAAGGGCGGTGCAATAAAAGGAAACCGTCTTGATCTGTATTATGATACGGTGAAAGATGTTTATAGCCAATGGGGTAAGAAAAAAGTAAATGTGTATGTAGTGAAAGTTGGAAATGGTAAGTTTTCAGAAGAAGAGTTAACGATGTTAAATCAAGACGAAACGATGCAAGTGTTTCGCGGCCAATATTTAAAACAAAGATAGTCTAGTGGTAATTACGCTAGACTTTTTTTATTTTTTATTAGAAGAAATATGGAGTATATAGGATGTAACAGAAGTTAGAATTGTCGCATTTTATCGAAAATAAAGTTATAATAAAGGCAGAGTAGAGAAATTTAGGGGGTCTGAACATGTTTCAAGTACAAAAAGAATTAGCAAGCCATGAAGCGGTGATTGTTGCCTTATTTGAAGAAGAGAAAACGAGTAGTTTTGTACAAGAACTAGACAAAGCGTTTGAAGGGCAATTACAAGTTTTATTAGAAGAGAAAGAACTTTCTACTAAGAAGAAAGCTATTTCAAAAGTACATAGTTTAGGAAAAACAAATGTGAAACGTTATTATTTCGTTGGTTTAGGAAAGAAAGAATCTTATACGACGGAAACATTACGTGCGGCTCTTGGTAAGGCGTTTAAAACACTGCAGGCAGCCAAAGTACAAGAGGCAGCAATCTTACTTGATTCTTTCGTAACAGAGAAGTTAGACGCGATTGATGTTGCTCATATTGCAGCAGAAGTACAAGGTCTTGGTACATATGAATTACAAACGTATAAATCAGATAAAAAGGAACGTGTAGAGCTAGAGAAGTTCACGGCTATTACAGCGGAAGATGCACAAGAAATTGAAGCGGCATTAACAGTTGGTTACGTACATGGACATGCAACAAATTCAGCTCGTACACTTGTAAATATGCCGCCAAACGTATTAACAGCGACAAGGCTTGCTGAGTATGCGGTTGAATTAGCGGAAAAGTATGATATGGATTATAAAGTTCTTGAGAAAGAAGAAATGGAAGATCTTGGTATGGGTGCATTACTTGCAGTAAACCAAGGTAGTGTAGAGCCACCGAAAATGATCGCTCTTATTTATAAAGGAAAAGAAGAGTGGACAGATGTAATTGGATTCGTTGGAAAAGGGATTACATACGATACAGGCGGCTACTCTTTAAAACCACGTGAAGGCATGGTTGGTATGAAAGGTGATATGGGCGGTGCAGCAGCTGTTCTTGGTGCGATGGAAATTATTGGTGAACTTCGCCCGGAGCAAAATGTTATCGCTGTAATTCCATCAACGGATAACGTTGTAAGTGGTACTGCATTCAAGCCAGATGATGTGATTACATCTATGAGCGGAAAAACAATCGAAGTATTAAATACAGATGCAGAAGGTCGTCTAGCGTTAGCTGACGGTATTACGTATGCGAAGAAGCTTGGTGCAAATTACTTAGTTGATGTTGCAACATTAACAGGTGGCGTAATTGTTGCACTTGGAAATCATACAACAGGTGCGATGACAAATAATGAAGAGTTGTTTGAACAAGTATTAGAAGCATCAATGGAAACGGATGAGCCAATTTGGCAATTACCGATTTTCGAGCGCGATAAAGAACGTGTCAAAAACAGTAAATTTGCTGATTTAAATAACTCACCAGGTCGTGAAGGACATGCGGTTATGGCTGGGACATTCCTAGGTGAATTCGCTGAAGACACACCATGGGTACACTTAGATATCGCTGGAACATCTGAAACATCAGGAGCGCATGATTTAGGGCCGGCCGGGGCAACAGGTGCAATGGTACGTACACTTGCAACACTTGTGGAGCGTTTCGAGGAAGAATAATTTTTGAAGAAAAGACTGTCTCAAACATTTGAGACAGTCTTTTCTTATTGATATGGTACGAGTATGATTAGTTTTTGTTGGTAAGTCGATACCATTTCATTTACTATTATGCCGTTTAATAACGTATGACATAGTGAAAGACTCGTCTTATAAAGAAATCGTATATAAGGTCCCACTTAAAGCAAAGGAAGTGCGTCCTGTTTCTTCAGAGACAACTAATATAAGTGCATCACTTTTTTCTGATAAGCCAATTGCAGCTCTGTGACGTGTTCCTAGTTCAGGATCAACTTCCGTACTTTTCGTTAACGGAAGAATATTAGCTGCTGAAACAATATGATTATTTTTAACGAGAACGGCTCCGTCATGAAGAGGATTACCTGGATAAAAAATTGATTCGAGTAACGGTGCGGTTAAATGAGCGTTTAATGTGGTCCCAGTTTGAATACAAGATTCAAGCGTCTCGTTTCGTTCCACAACGATAAGAGCACCGTGTTTGCGGGCACTTAAATGTTGGACAGCAGTTGTGATAAAATGTGAGCTTTCTGTATAAGGTGATAAATACGCCTGAATATAGTATGTAGCTGCCAATGTTTGTACATTTGCTAACATGTGATGAATATCTTCCATTTTGCATAAAATGCATTCATCTTCTTTATCAATTGCCTGTCTCATAATTGATAATTCTTTTTCAGCAATTTCAATCATTTGTTTTGTTTGTATTTTGAGTTCTTCTGACAAGCCCCATTCTTGCATAATCCTCATTCCCTTTGGTGGAGTATTTAATCATAGTGTATACAAATATTCCTAGTAAAATCCTGCTAGATTTTATAAAATATTGAGATACAGGTTGTTTTTTTCATATAATAAAGGTATGACAAGCGGGAGGAGATAGAAGTATGGATTGGAAACAAGAATTTAGTCGCTGGCTTTCATATGCAGAATTAGATGTAGAATTAAAAGAACAGCTAGAAAACATGAAGCAAGATGAGAAGAAAATCGAGGATAGCTTTTATAAAAATCTAGAGTTCGGCACAGGTGGTATGCGTGGTGAACTTGGTGCTGGTACGAACCGATTAAATGTATATACAGTTCGTAAAGCGACACAAGGATTAGCGAAATTTATTGAAAAATTAGGTGAAGAAGCGAAGAAACGTGGTGTTGTTGTAGCGTATGATTCTCGTCATAAATCACCTGAATTTGCAATGGAAGTAGCCGCTACACTAGGTGCACACGGTATTACAACATATGTGTTTGAAAGCTTACGCCCAACGCCAGTGCTTTCTTTCGCAGTTCGTCATTTACATACAGTAAGTGGAATCGTTCTTACGGCAAGCCATAACCCGCCTGAATATAACGGTTATAAAGTATATGGTGACGATGGTGGACAATTGCCTCCAAAAGAAGCTGATGAGTTAATTAGTTACGTAAATGCAGTAGAAGATGAATTAACAGTTGAAGTTGCTGATGTAGAGCAATTAAAAGCTGACGGTTTATTACATATAATTGGACAAGAAGTAGATGATGCATATGCAGCAGAATTGAACAATGTCATTATTAATAAAGAGATGGTGAAAGAAGTAGGAAAAGATTTAAAAATCGTCTTTACACCATTACATGGAACTTCAAATATTTCTGTACGCCGTGGCTTAGAAGAAGTTGGATTTACAGATGTAACAGTTGTAAAAGAGCAAGAGTTACCAGATCCAAACTTCTCTACAGTGAAATCACCAAACCCAGAAGAGCATGCAGCGTTTGAGTATGCAATTCGCGACGGTGAAAAAGTAGGCGCAGACGTGTTAATCGCAACAGATCCTGATGCAGACCGTCTAGGCGTAGCAGTTCGTAATCACGATGGTGAGTTCCAAGTGTTAACTGGGAACCAAACAGGTGCGTTAATGCTTGATTACTTATTATCACAAAAGAAAGAAAACGGAACGCTTCCAGAAAACGGTGTTGTTTTAAAAACAATCGTAACGTCTGAAATTGGCCGTACAATCGCAAAAGCATACGGTTTAGATACAGTTGATACGTTAACTGGATTTAAATTTATCGGTGAGAAAATTAAACAGTATGAAGAAAGCGGACAATATGAATTCCAATTCGGTTATGAGGAAAGCTACGGTTATTTAATCCGTCCATTCTGCCGTGATAAAGATGCGGTGCAATCTGTTCTATTTGCATGTGAAGTAGCTGCGTACTACAAATCACAAGGCAAAACGTTATATGATGGTCTGTTAGAAGTATTCGAGAAACATGGTTTCTTCCGTGAAGATCTTGTATCGTTAACGTTAAAAGGAAAAGACGGTGCTGAACAGATTCAAAAGATGATGGCAACATTCCGCGGGAATCCTCCGAAAGAAGTAGCTGGTTTCACAGTCGTTGCAGTTGAGGATTATAAGGAGAGCATCATTACAACGTTACAAGGTGGAAATAAGGAAGAGATTCACTTACCGAAATCAAATGTGTTAAAATATCAATTAGAAGATGGTTCTTGGTTCTGCTTACGTCCATCGGGCACAGAGCCAAAAATTAAATTCTACTTTGGTGTACAAGATGATTCCTTACAAAATAGTGAACAAAAGTTACTTACTATTAAAGAAGATATTATGAATCGTTTATAATAGAATAGAGTGCTACTGATAGGAAAAGGGGAGAACGGAGAACGGCCTCCTCTTTTCTTATAGTTTTGTATGATGTAGAGGATTATTAAGAGATAATGTTATAAATTTGCACCTTACTAAGAGAATTAAAAGGAAAAGCGAGGGTATTTGTCATGAAAAAAGTGAGAAAAGCAATTATCCCGGCAGCGGGATTAGGAACACGCTTTTTACCAGCAACGAAAGCAATGCCAAAAGAAATGCTTCCAATTGTAGATAAACCAACAATTCAATACATCGTAGAAGAAGCAGTAAAATCAGGCATCGAAGATATTATTATCGTTACTGGTAAAGGAAAGCGCTCTATCGAAGATCATTTCGATAATGCATTTGAATTAGAGCAAAACTTATTAGAGAAGAAAAAGTATGAGTTACTTGAAAAAGTACAAGCTTCTTCTAAAATGGTAGATATCCATTACATTCGTCAAAAAGAACCAAAAGGATTAGGACATGCTGTTTGGTGTGCGCGTAAATTTATTGGTGATGAGCCGTTTGCAGTATTATTAGGCGATGATATCGTTCAAGCTGAAAAACCATGTTTACGTCAATTAATGGACGAGTATGACAAAACACTTTCTTCTGTTATTGGTGTGCAAACTGTTCCTGAAGCAGAAACACATCGCTACGGAATTATCGATCCGTTAGAGCAAGAGGGTCGTCGTTATCAAGTTCGTAATTTTGTTGAGAAGCCAGCGCAAGGTACTGCACCTTCAAACTTAGCGATTATGGGACGTTACATTTTAACACCTGAAATCTTTATGTTCTTAGAACAGCAACAAGTTGGAGCGGGCGGCGAAATTCAGTTAACGGATGCAATTCAAAGCTTAAATGAAATTCAACGTGTATTTGCTTACGACTTCGAAGGAAAACGCTACGACGTAGGTGAAAAGTTAGGATTCGTTCAAACGACAATTGAAATGGCTCTGCAACACCCAGAATTACGCGATGACATGGTCACAATGATGAAGAAAATTTTAGAAGAGCAAACGAATCAAGAGTCTTAATATAAAAAAGGAGTTGTTCCTACTGGAACAACTCCTTTTTCTTATGAAATCGTCGAATGAGAATGCTGATAAGCCGAGCGACGTACAGCATAGTATATGCGGGGTGCGATAATAGCACCGATAATTGTAAATGCAATGTCCTTTACTGCGAACCACATCATAATCATCCACGCAGCTTTATAACTCATATTACCACCCATGAAAATATTGACCGCTCCGTACATGTAAGTAGTACCGATAATATACGTTAAAATGATTCCTGTGAACGAAGCAATTGCAAAGGTGCTGAATGTTGGTCGTTCTTTTTGTTCTACTATTTTTCCTGATACGTAAGCAACGATAATAAATGCGATAATAAAACCACCAGTAGGGTCTAAAAGTGCTCCAAATCCAGCTTTGAAGTTAGCGAAGATTGGCGCACCTGCTACTCCAACAAGCATATAAACAGTCATTGATAATGCGCCAAGTCTACTTCCAAGAAGAAGCCCTGCTAAAATTGCGAAAAATGGTTGCATAGATAATGGGATGCCCGCTACTTGCAAGAATGGTGCCCAAGATACAATGTTTGCACCAATAGCCATAAGAGCGACGAACATGGCAGCTAATGCTAAATCTAAAACATGAAATCTTCTCATAATGTTAACCTCCTGTTGTTTTTAGGTTAACATTATCGTAGCGAAAATATTTACTTGTTGTCAATCAAAATATTTTGATAAGAAGGCTTTAAATAGTCTCTTAGCAACGTATATGGAATATGAAATTGCGGGATTCCGCTTGAATAAGGAGCAATCTCATATAAAGGGAAATAAATCACAAGATTATCTGGTTCTAAAAAATAGTGAAACTTTTTTGTGCTCGTTACTTTTTCGACTGCATCAGGAAAATAAATGCCTTCATTTTGTTTAATTTGTCTTACAATCTCCGTACGAATTATTTCTTTATATGTATCCTCTTGTTGAAATAAATCGTCTAAGTGTAATAACTTTTTTTCGTTTAAATCAAATGTATTTGCTTTCCACGTATAAAGTCCATGCGCTCCGCCTGTATATTGATAGTAATTCACATATAGACTTAGAAAAGGTCGTTTGTTTAAAGCTACTTTATAGTCAACATTTGCAACGTATGGATGGAAAGGGGTACTAGATCCTTCTGTTTCTTTATAATATTTCTTTGCTTCTTTTTCTAATTTACTTTTAAATTTGGCAGTAGAGTTTTTGTAATAGAAATTCAGCTTATTTTGAAATTTTGAGTCAGAAAAGTTGTGAAAGGAAGGCCTATTAATTTGATATTCTATATAAGGTTTCTTACCTTTTTGCGTTACAGTCTGAACATCGATTGTCAGGTTAGATGCTTTGGCTGCTAGTGCACAATTTGGTACAATAGTCAGCAAGGAGAATATAAGCGATAGTATACAAAATTTTTGTTTCATTTAGGTGAAACCTCCTTATATAAGTGTTATAGGTAGTTTGAAATTAAACAGGTAAAAATATACATTTGATTAAAAGTGAGGAAAAGGGGGAAACGATATGTCAAAAACTTTAATGGATTCGCTTGGAATTGAGTTGTTAGAGATGACAGAAGATAAGGTGGTTGCTACGATGCCTGTTGATGAGCGTACGCATCAGCCATTTGGATTTTTACACGGTGGTGCATCGGTTGCATTAGCAGAAACGGTAGCAAGCGTTGGTTCATACAATTTAATTGATCAAGAGAAATGTATTTGTTTTGGTTTAGAAATTAATGCAAATCATATTCGTTCAAAGAAAGATGGAATTGTAACAGCGATTGGGACACCTATACATAGAGGGCATTCAACAATGGTTTGGGATATTCGTATCATTGATGAAAATGATGACTTATTATGTATTTCAAGATGTACAGTAGCTATTAAAGAAAAACGTGAAAAATAGAAAAGAGGCTGCTCATTAGAGCGGCCTCTTTTTTATAATTAGAACTGGATTTTCTTCTCTAAGAAACCTTTTAGTTCGCTAATTGGCATACGAACTTGTTCCATTGTGTCGCGGTCACGTACTGTAACAGCTTTGTCTTCAACTGAGTCGAAGTCATAAGTGATACAGAATGGTGTACCAATTTCGTCTTGACGACGGTAACGTTTACCGATAGAACCAGTTTCATCAAAGTCTACCATGAAGTCTTTAGCTAGTTCTGCGAATACTTCAGTAGCGCCTTCAGATAGCTTTTTAGATAATGGTAAGATTGCTGCTTTATATGGTGCTAAAGCAGGGTGGAAACGAAGAACTGTACGAGAATCGTTTTCTAATTGCTCTTCTTCATATGCATCACATAAGAATGCTAATGTTACGCGGTCAGCACCTAAAGATGGCTCGATGCAGTATGGTACGTAACGCTCATTCGTTTGTGGATCGATATAGTTAAAGTCTTCGTTAGAGTGTTCCATGTGACGTTTTAAATCGAAGTCTGTACGAGATGCAACGCCCCATAGTTCGCCCCAACCGAATGGGAATTTGAATTCAATATCAGTTGTTGCGTTACTGTAGTGAGATAATTCCTCTTCACCGTGGTCACGAAGACGCATGCTTTCTTCGTGCATACCAAGTGAAAGTAACCAGTTCTTACAAGTTTCACGCCAGAATGCGAACCATTCTAAATCTTCACCAGGCTTACAGAAGAATTCAAGTTCCATTTGTTCGAATTCACGTGTACGGAATGTGAAGTT
This sequence comes from Bacillus silvicola, assembly GCF_050524305.1. Lineage (NCBI taxonomy): Bacteria > Bacillati > Bacillota > Bacilli > Caryophanales > Bacillaceae > Bacillus > Bacillus silvicola. Next base: position 1,812,518 of record NZ_JBNGVC010000012.1, on the reverse strand, counting down.
ACCAGGTGTGATTTCGTTACGGAAACTTTTACCGATTTGGCCGATACCAAATGGAAGTTTTTTACGCATAGAGCGTTGTACGTTTTTAAAGTTTACGAAAATACCTTGTGCTGTTTCAGGACGAAGGAAGATTTCGTTTGTGCTAGATTCTGTAACACCTTGGAATGTTTTGAACATTAAGTTGAACTGACGGATTTCAGTGAACTCTTCACTACCGCAATCAGGACATTTTACTTCATGTTCTTTCATTAAGTCAGCCATTTGGTCGAAAGTAAGACCGTCAACAACCATTTCGATGCCTTTTGCATCTAATGCATCTTCAATTAATTTGTCAGCACGGTGACGAGCTTTACATTTTTTACAGTCGATCATTGGATCGTTGAAGTTACCAACGTGACCAGAAGCGATCCAAGTTTTTGGGTTCATTAAAATAGCTGCATCTAAACCAACGTTGTGTGGAGACTCTTGAATGAACTTTTTCCACCAAGCTTTTTTAACGTTATTTTTTAATTCGATTCCAAGTGGACCGTAATCCCATGTGTTTGCAAGACCACCGTAAATTTCAGAACCAGGGAAAACGAAACCGCGATGTTTCGCTAAGTTTACAACTTGTTCCATTGAATACATAATAAAATCCTCCTTTTGAAAGTTAACGTATTTGCGATGACGTACTCTGGTACTTGTGAAACGAGCAGTATATGCTTTAAAAAACATAAAAAAACGCTCATCCCAAGGCTTATTCGCCTAGGGACGAGCGTTTGCCCGCGGTTCCACCCTAGTTGATGTACAAAATGCACATCCACTTTATAATGTATTGCTCGAGACTGCCGTTTCCTTGCTGCTTCAGGCTTTCACTATCCCCAAATCGCTTTTTGTGCAAGTACTTATAAGTCCGTCATCGCTACTTATATTAATAATAATGAACATATTCTAACACGTTCTTTTTTAAATCTCAATAGAGGAACGTGTCTATCTATGATAGAGTCTCGCCTATTTTTTCATTATTTATTCCATAGTTTTGTTTAATGTGTTTAATAGCTTCACGTTTACTGAGCGGGGCAAGTTCGTTAGTTTGAACGTATTCCCATACTACATCTGGCTTTGTTTTTGCGTATTCACGAAGGACCCACCCAATCGCTTTTTGAATGAAAAATTCTTTTGAAGAATGTAGTTGTCCGATAATCCAGAAAAGAAGTTCTTCATCCATCTTTTGTTTATATTTTAGCTGGAATAAAATTGCGGCACGTTGTAACCATATGTTTTCTGATGCAATCCACTTTGGAATATATGCAGAAATTAATTCTGGATGTTTTAAAAAGATACCACCTAAAAAGGTAGGAACGATGCTATCTACAGAATCCCACCAAGATTTCGTGACAATAAGTTCTTCTAGAAATGGGATATGAGTTTCATTTATATGCTTTTTATATTTTTGCATAATATCAAGTGCAGCTGCCTGAAATTCACGTTCTGGTAAATCCCAAAGCTCACGTACGATAATTTGGAAGTCTTTTTTATCTGGGAGAGTATGTATTTGAATAACGTCTTTTAATAATTGTCTTCTTTCAGGTGTTTGAATACCTAGAAAAGGGAAGTGATTTTTCATATAACGTGCCATCGGTTCTGCTTTTTCGGGATTTTGATGAGCTGTAAAATGCTCTTGTAATGCCTTTACAAATGGATGCATAGGTATGTGCTCCTCTCTTATTATTTTTCTTCTCTTATTATACAAAGAGTTTGGGTGAATTTTAAAACATAACTTGCACTGTAATGAAATATGTTGAGAAGAGAGAGGAGAGGATAAGATGGAAGATCAAGGCGTACTAGCAGGTTTCTTTGCTCTTAGCTTTGCGTTTATTCTTGTTATAATAATTTGGGCAATTATTTCGTACTTGTTAACGGCTTTTGCACTCTATACGATGGCGAAAAATGATGGGGCGACGGATGGTGTTCTTGCTTTTATTCCTTTTTTAAATAGTAAGACATGGGGGGACTTAGCGAAAGATAAATTGCCGGATTTCTTGAAAGAAGAAGCAGGGTGGAAAGTATTCGGTATATATGTCGCATGCTTTATTTTTAATTATGTACCAATTATAAGTCTGCTAGCAGCGGCTGTGTCGATTGTACTGTCTATTTATCTCATTTACGCTATTTTGGACAGATATGGAACGAATGCGATATTATTTACGATTATTCATGTAATCACATTTTCGGTTTTCTTGCCGATTCATTTATTCATTATTCGAAATGAGCCGATGAGGTATAACGAGTAACTTTTCCAAAAATCGGTACTGAATGAGACATAAAAAAGCGCCCTGCTTAACAGGGCGCTTTTTCTACTACATAAGGTAGCGGAAATAAATGTAAATGTGAGAAATGATTAATGAAACGATCATAATGGGGAAGCCGACTTTAAGGAATTCCATGTAGCTGAATTTATGCCCCTCACGACTTGCGATTCCGGCTACGATTACGTTAGCAGAAGCCCCAATTAATGTTCCGTTTCCACCTAGGCAAGCACCTAATGCTAATGCCCACCATAGTACGTCGATTTGTGCATCAGAAGGTGATAAACCTAGCCCAACTGCCATATCGTTAATAAGTGGGATCATTGTTGCAACGAATGGAATGTTATCGATTGTTGCAGAGGCGATACCAGATACCCATAGAATAAGGATAGATGCTTGAGAAATATCCCCGCCTGTTATTCCGATTACTTTTTGAGCTAACGTTTTGATAAGACCGATATCGATAAGTCCTCCAACGAGTACGAATAGTCCCGCGAAGAAGAAGATTGTTACCCATTCTACGCTAGCGAATACTTCTTCAATTTCATGTTCTTTCACACCGATTAACATAAGGACAGTAGCACCAGTTAAGGCGATGATAGCTGCATCAATATGGAAAATAGAATGAGTCATGAAACCTACAATCGTAAGTCCAAGTACTGTTAAAGATTTTTTCATTAATACTGGGTCTTTAATGTATTGTTTTTCATCTAAGCTCATTAATTTCTTAATTTGTACAGGATCAGCAATTAATTGCTTACGGTACATGAAGTAAAGCATTGTTGCTGTTACTGCAATGATAATAATTACAATTGGTGCTAAGTTTAGTAAGAAAGCATTGAAATCTAAATGCTTATTTGCAGAACCAATCATAATATTTGGTGGATCCCCAATTAATGTTGCTGTTCCTCCGATATTTGAAAAAATAATTTCAGAAAGTAAATATGGAACAGGATTTACTTGCAAGATGCGCGTAATAGATAAAGTAACTGGAACAACAAGAAGTACTGTTGTAACGTTATCTAAAAATGCGGAGCCAAGCGCGGTAAGTAAGGAAAGTGAAATTAAAATTTTAATTGGATTTCCTTGTGCTCCTTTTGCGGCTTTAATGGCAACGTATTGGAAGACACCTGACTTACTTGTAATGTTTACTAGTATCATCATACCGATGAGTAACGTAATAGTTCCCCATTCAATATGTTTCGTAAAGGCATTGTGTAAGTCAACGACCCCTGCAATTACCATGAATGCTGCACCAAGAAGTGCGATGACAGCACGGTTAATTTTTTCAGAAATAATAATGGCATATGTAATTAAAAAGACTGCGATAGCGAAATAATACTGCCAGTTTGCGAGCTCTTGCGTTGTTTCATGCAAAACTCTCATCTCCTTTCATTCACTTTTCTTAGTGTGTCAAAAAATTAACTAGATGAAACACACATAACGCCATTATAAAGTAGAAAAATGGCGGATGTAAATGAAAGGGTTTATTTTGTCATATTTTCTGCATAGGTCATTTTTTCTTATTTTTAAAAATATTTGTGGGCATTTGACATATATATAAGATACATCCAATCTGAATATTTCAAATGGAATCAGCATTCGAGCTTGTTCGTGTAGGAGTGTCAAATAGAAAGGAATGACAAAGATGATAAGGAAGGGATCGTATGGATGAACAACGATTTTTATTTTTAGACTTTGAGTTTACGATGCCCCAGCATAGAAAAAAGCCAAAAGGTTTTTTCCCGGAAATTATTGAGGTAGGACTCGTTTCAGTTGTTGGTTGTAAGGTGGAAGATACGTATGCATCACATGTCAGGCCAAAAACATTTCCGTCCTTAACGGATCGATGTAAAAAATTTTTAGGAATTAAACAGGAAGTAGTGGACAAAGGAATTTCTTTTCATGAACTTGTTGAGAAACTTGCAGAATATGAAAAGAGGTGTAAACCGACAATTGTAACGTGGGGAAATATGGATATGAAAGTCTTAAAGCATAACTGCGAAATGGCGGGTTTAGAATTTCCATTCTTTGGACAGTGTCGTGATTTATCGCTTGAGTATAAGAAGTTTTTTGGAGAGAGAAATCAAACAGGGCTGTGGAAAGCAATTGAGGCATATGGAAAAGCAGGAACAGGAAAGCATCATTGTGCGCTTGATGATGCGATGACGACATATAATATTTTTAAATTAGTAGAAAAAGATAAAGAGTATTTAGTCAAACCAGCACCTCCGACATTAGGCGAACTTGTTGATTTTTCGAAAGTGTTAAAGAACGTGAGTACACAGTAACGACCAAATTGCACAACATGTAATTTGGTCGTTTTGTTTTTTAAAGTTTGTAATCTTGCTTCAATTGCTGAAGTGTTTCTAGACTACGCCCCGCAAAAGGTGAATCATCTTCAGAAAATGAATTCATTTGTGTTTCTAATGCTAATTTTAGTGACTTTGTATAATCCGGAATTTCTCCTTCATATTTTTTCACCATTTGCTCTGGAATGTTCGTCTGTTCACGAAAAGCTAAAGCGCGTCTTTCATGGAAGAATGGTACATCAGCTTGTTTTACATTATGTAAATCACCTTGCACCGGATGTTTTAAAACAGCTAATACTTTTACGACGTAACTGCCAGGACGGCTATTTGTAATTTCGCCTATGTATTTTCCCGTTTTATAAATACCCGTAACGATTTCACCAATTTCAAATGTTTCTCTCATATTTTTCACCTCAAGTTTATAGTAAGGAAAGTATAAGAAGGAGTCAAAGAAATCAGTTGATTTTTGAATGTCCTTGAGAATATGACAGGCTTCAACTATAATTTAAAATAATATGACAGAAAATTCTGATGATAATTCTTTTCATAAATTCCCTGATAAGGAGTGTTTTATATGATGCCTTTATATTTTCCTGAAGATAAAACGGAGTATATTATTCCAGGTATTGTTTGCGTTCTATTTATCATTGGTGCCGTTGCTACATGGCGTATGTTTATTCGTGTATCAAAACGAGAAGCAGAGCGATTGCAGAAAGTAGAAGAAAAGCTTTTAGCTGAAAAGAAACAGTAATTCATTATTGTATGTTTCCCTTTATGCTCGGACAATCTAAGGGCAGAAAGTATTTTGGAGGGAATAGAATGAAAAAACGGCTTTTTTTCAGTTGTTGTTTATTATTTCTAATGGCGGGTTGTGACCAAGGGAAGCCGAAAGAAATTGATGTGAAATTACATAATGCTTCAGGTGATGAAGTGGGGACTGCAAAAGTAGTTCAGCAAACAAGTGGAGTGAAAATTACGATCAAAGCGGAAGGGTTTACACCAGGGCCACACGGGCTACATGTACACGAAATCGGAGAGTGTAAGGCGCCTAGTTTCGAATCATCCGGGAATCATTTTAATCCAGATAATAAAAAACATGGGCTCCTCAATCCGAAAGGTGCGGAAAATGGTGATTTACCGAATGTAGTGGCAGATGGTTCTGGAAAGATTAAAGCAGAAATCGATGCACCGCATATAACGCTTGAAGAAGGAAAAACGACGATTCATAGAAAAGATGGGGCGTCTATTATTATTACAGAAAACGCTGATGATGGCATGACACAACCAGTAGGAAAATCTGGTGACCGAATTGCTTGTGGTGTTATTGTTAAAAAAGCGTCGGATATGAAGAAAAAGTAGAAGCTACCGTGAAAGGTAGCTTTTGTTGTTATGAGAATGTATGGTGTAGTCTGTTTAAAATCTCTTCTAAAACAGATCGTGGGCAGCCGATGTTAATTCGGATATGGGCTTCCCCGCCTGTCCCGTATTTCTCACCAGGTTCAACGATGATTTTACCTTTCTCTTCAAGTAATGCTGTTCGTGCATCTTGAGAAAGGTTCAAGCGGGAACAATCAATCCACAGTAAAAAACTACCTTCTGGTTTAATTACAGAAAGAGCTGGTATGTGATTTTGAATATACTCACAAGCAAATTGAGCATTATCTTCAACGTACAATCGAATTTCATTTAGCCAATCATTACATTCTGTATACGCGCTTTGCATTGCTGTATAAGCAAATGTATTTAATCCGTGGAATCCTTGTCTATGTTGGATAGACATAAAGGCATTACGGAGATTTTCATTCGGAATAATAATGGTAGATGCTTGTAATCCTGCGATATTAAATGTTTTGCTCGGAGCCATACAAGTAATAGTGCATGCTGCTAATTCTTCAGATAAAGAAGCAAACGGTGTATGAGTATGGCCTTTATAAATAATATCGGCGTGAATTTCATCGGCGACAACGGTTACATTATACTGCGTACATAACGAACCGAGTTTTGTTAGTTCATCTTTCGTCCAAACACGTCCAATAGGATTATGAGGGCTACAGAGAAGCATTAGTTTTACACCTTGTTTAAATTGAGTTTCTAGATGCTCGAAGTCTATCTTATATGTGCCATTTTGTTTAAATAAGGGACTCTCACATAATTGTCTATTATTTGTTTTGACCATTTCAAAAAATGGTGGATAAATAGGAGGTTGTACGAGTACAAATTCTCCTTCTTGCGTTAATGCCTGTATGCTCGTACTAAGAGCTGGAACGATGCCTGCACTAAATACAATCCACTCTTTTTTTATATCCCAACCGTATTGGCTTTTTGTCCAATCGCAAATAATATCCCCAATATTTTCTGGAGGAATTGTATAGCCGAAAATAGGATGTTCTATACGCTGTTGTAATGCAGTTTGAATTGGTTTTGGTACTTCAAAATCCATATCTGCAATCCAGGAATGGAGAAGTTCTTCGTTTTTATATGTGTCCCATTTTGTGCTGTGTGTACCACGCCGATTTACCGTTTTATGAAATAGTTGCATATGTTTGCCCCCTTCTTCTGTAAAACCGTTAAGTTATGAAAGTTCTCTCTCTCTTCTTATAGAATAGCTGATGTGATAGGATAAAGAAAAGTATTAAAAAGTGAAAAGGCGGGGAATAGATGGGTGCATATGAAAAGATGATTGAGCTTGTGAAAAATTGGGACCCGTTTCAAATGGGACCGGAGTTTTATGAAACAGAAGCGAGCGATGTTGTGAACGTTGTAAGTGTGTTTGACGATCCAAAATATATCGCAAAGAAGATTCAACATATATACTTTATGTCTTTTGAGGAAGTACCTGCACTTGAAAAATGTGAGAAATTAGCTGTGGAGTTACTTGTACTAAAAGAGGGCGGAAGTTGTTCATTGTAGGCTGTCGGAATTTACGACAGCCTTTTTGTTTATTTTAGTTCGTTCGGATTGATTAAAGTTTGGCTTCACAGTGCGGAAAATGTCATGATTTCTTCATAAACATGCTCGGGCTTTTCTTCTGGTAGTAAGTGCCCTGTATTTTCGTAAGAGATAAATGTTGAATTAGGTAAATCTTTATGAAGACGGTGTCCTACATGTACAGGAACGACGCGATCTTTTTCACCCCAAATGAGTAATACTGGTGTTTCGATTTTTTGTAATTCGCTTGAAGATAGGTCACCTTCACGGTCTCTTATCATTCGAGTTAAGGCAGGGAATATACGATCATCATAAAAAGGGGCGGAGTAACCTTCTTTCATTTCATCGTCAATTAATGAGTGATCATGAACGACATTCATTAAGTTGTGAACAATACCGCGCCGTATAATCCAGTTCTTTACGTATAAATGAAAGAACGGTAAATAAGAAGTATACATTAAAGGTAAGTTTGCGCGTGCTAAATAGCTAGAGCTACATAGTAAAATCGTCTTTGAGATTAGTTCAGGACGTATACGGTTTACATAGAGAGAAATTTGCCCACCCATAGAATGACCAACTAATACAATATTTGAGAGTGATAAATGTTCAATTAAATCGATAATAATTGTTGCTAAATTGTGATAAGAATACTTAAAGAGATGAGATTTATCACTTTTTCCGAATGGTGGTAAATCAAGGGCGATTACTGTACCTTCCTTTGTTAGTAAAGGAATGAGCCGTCGATAGCTAAATGAGGAAGATAAGAAGCCGTGAACGAGTACGAAAGTAGGTCGCTCTTTTTTATTATTATGTTCATACAATTCGTAATGAATAGTAGTGCCGCGAGTGGAAAAAGTGAAGTAAGGACATTTGCATTCATGGTTCATTTTTTGTCACTCCATTGATTTTTGTTCATATCATCTCCAAGGGCGAAAAAAATATGTTAACAAAAAAAGGCAAGATGACATCGTCATCTTGCCTTTCGCTTATTTATCCCGCTATTTGTGGGAGTCTTACTGCCCGTAAGAGCCCGATTGGTGAGGGGTGATTAAAGTTTCACTTTATAATTACCTACGAACAATATTAGGTGGTGTTTTTCCTTGTAATCCTGCAACTAAATTTTCAGCAGCTGTCATTGCCATTTGTTGTCTTGTTTTTAATGTTGCAGATCCGATGTGCGGTAAAGTTACAACGTTTTGTAATGATAAGAGCGGATTATCTTTTTGGATAGGCTCTTGTGTAAATGTGTCGATACCGGCTGCAAATATTTGCTTTTCTGTTAATGCATGAATTAATGCAGTTTCATCTACTGTTTTCCCGCGAGAGGCATTAATGAAAATTGCTGTTTCTTTCATTAATGAAAACTCCTTCTCCCCGATAAGATGATATGTTTCATCTGTTAATGGCGTAAGAAGAATAATAAAGTCAGATTGTTTGATTAGAGTTTGTAAATCACAATATGTAGCATCAAATTTTTGTTCGGCTTCTTCTTTACGGCGACGGTTATAGTAAAGGACATCCATATCAAATCCAAATTTCGCTCGTTTTGCGACAGCTTCTCCGATTCGTCCCATTCCGATAATACCGATCGTACTATGATGTACATCTAGTCCGAAGTGTTCTTTTCCGATTTCAGCGTTCCATTCACCATTTTTTACATAGGAATTGAGTTCGCAAACACGGCGACCAGCAGATAACATAAGAGCAAAAACGAGGTCAGCTACTGTATCATCTAATACATATGGAGTATTCGTTCCGATAACATTTTTCTTTTCCATCGCTGTTAAATCAAAATTATCGTAACCAACAGAAATGTTACTCACTACTTTTAAGTTAGGAGCTACATCTAACAATTCTTCATTAATAGCAGATCCGAAATTTAATAACCCATCTTTATCTTTTATTTTCTCCAATAGAACATCACGAGGTACTTTCTCGTTTTGATCCCATTTATCAAAATCACAGTGTTCTGATAAATAGTTTTCTACAAATGTTGGAACTGGTTCGGCAATATATACTTTTGGTTTCACGGTTCCATCCCCTTTCCTCTTAATCCCGATTGGTGCAGCTGATAATCAGTGGGGATGAATAAAACCCCCGCTGATTAAAGTTTCACTTCATTTTGACATAATTCTCTAAAAAAATCTTCTTTTCAAACAGGAAAAGGTATTTGTATAATTTAGGCACAAACGAAAAGGAAGGATGATTTATATGGTGACAGAAAAAGAATTAGAATTATTAGCTTGTCTTGAAAAGAGTAGTCGATTATCTGTAGATACATTAGCGAAGCTGTTAAATATAGAGGTAGAAGAAGTGAAGAAGATGGTTGCGAGATTAGAAAATGAAAAGATTATTGTGGATTATGTAACACATATTGATTGGACGAAGGTGAAAGAACATACAGGTTTAACGGCGATGATCGATGTGAAAGTTACGCCAAAGCACGGCGTTGGGTTTGATGCGGTTGCTGAACAAATTTATCGTTATTCAGAAGTGAAATCCGTTTATTTAATGTCAGGGACATATGATCTTTCTATTACATTAGAAGGGAAAACGATGGGGGAAGTAGCGATGTTTGTTTCTGAGAAATTAGCAACAATTGAATCTGTCGTTTCTACAACTACTCATTTCATTTTGAAGAAGTATAAACATGAGGGCGTTATTTATGAAAAAGACGATGATGATAAGCGAATTGTGGTGACACCATGAAGCGATTTGAACTATCCAGATCAGCAGAATCTTTAAAACCATCTGGTATTCGGAAATTTTTCGATTTAGCAGCAAATATGAAAGGTGTTATTTCTCTCGGGGTAGGAGAGCCGGATTTTGTTACACCTTGGAATGTAAGGCAAGCATGTATTCGTTCTTTGGAACAAGGGTATACGTCATATACAGCAAATGCAGGATTATTGGAGCTCCGTCAAGAAATAGCAAAGTATCTAAAAAAACAATTTGCAGTATCTTATGATCCAAACGATGAAATCATTGTTACGGTTGGAGCAAGCCAGGCGTTAGATGTAGCGATGCGCGCCATTATAAATCCTGATGATGAAGTGCTCGTTATTGAACCGAGCTTCGTTTCTTATGCACCGCTTGTATCATTAGCTGGAGGAGTTCCAGTTCCTGTAGCGACTACTTTAGAAAACGAGTTTAAAGTACAACCAGAACAAATTGAAGCGGCTATTACAGCGAAAACAAAGGCAATATTACTTTGCTCCCCCAATAACCCAACAGGTGCAATGTTAAACAAATCTGAATTAGAAAGGCTAGCAGTTATTGTTGAGAAGCACAATTTAATCGTATTATCTGATGAAATTTATGCAGAGCTTGTATATGACGAAGTGTATACAAGTTTCGCGAGCATTCAAAACATGCGTGAACATACGATTTTAATTTCAGGATTTTCAAAAGGATTTGCGATGACAGGATGGCGTCTTGGGATGATTGCAGCCCCTGTGCAATTTTCAGAATTAATGCTCAAAATCCACCAATATTCAATGATGTGTGCACCAACGATGTCTCAATTTGCAGCACTTGAAGCATTACGTGGGGGAAATGATGAAGTAATTCGAATGAGAGATAGCTATAAGAAACGCCGTAACTTTATGGCGACATCTTTCAATGAAATGGGCTTAACATGTCATGTACCAGGCGGGGCATTTTATGTTTTCCCTTCTATAGCTTCAACCGGAATATCTTCAGCAGAATTTGCAGAACAATTATTATTAGAAGAACAAGTGGCTGTTGTTCCTGGAAGTGTGTTTGGTGAGAGTGGTGAAGGATTCATTCGTTGTTCATATGCAACATCGCTTGAGCAACTTATGGAAGCGATGAAGAGAATGGAACGGTTCATAGAGAATAAAAAAAGGACAAAACATAATACGTTTTGTCCATAAAAGGGGGGGAATACTAGAAAGCCATGTGTTAGTATTCTATCCTAATATTGGAGAATTATACGTATTGCAGGAAATTTTTTCGTGAATTTTGAATGAGTTCTATCATAGTGGTATAATTTACTAATATAAGGTGTGAGTATCCTAGGTATTTTACTTAAGGTACTTATTCACCAATCGGATATTTAATAATAAGTACATCTGTTTTGCAATCTACATTTGTAGAGAAAATGGTAAACGTATGGGAGTGTTTCATATGTCAGAACAATATACAACAGGAGTGGTTGTAACAGGGAAAGTGACTGGAATTCAAGATTACGGTGCATTTGTAGCGTTAGATGCAGAAACACAAGGACTTGTGCATATATCTGAAATTACAAATGGATATGTAAAGGATATTCATGACTTTTTGAAAGTCGGCGATACAGTAGAAGTAAAAGTACTTTCAATTGATGAAGAGCACAGAAAAATGAGTTTATCGTTAAAAGCGGCGAAAAGAAAACAAGGAAGGATTCTTATACCGAATCCATCTAAGGACGGATTTAATACGTTGCGAGAAAAGCTGACAGAATGGATTGAAGAGTCCGAGTTAACAAAGTAAAAGAGGAACGCATATGAGCGTTCCTCTTTTACTTTATCTTATGATATATATTTGCAAATATGATTGCATGCAATCATATTCGTATGTCGGAGGTGAAGAGGACATACTGGTTATCGAATTTCGTTTGTTTCTGGGTGTGTACCAAGATTTTCAGATGGTTTAAAGAGTAAACCAAGATTGATAAGCCCAGATATACCAACGATGCCGTAAATAATACGTGCGAGAGCTGAGTTTTGTCCGCCGAAAATGGCTGCTACTAAGTCAAACTGGAAGAACCCGATTAGTCCCCAGTTTACAGCACCAATTACAGTAAAGACTAATGCGATACGTTGCAATGTACTCATGAAAAAGCCCCCCTTAATTGTGAAGCATGAGCAAGAGCTGAGTTAATCAACTCTTTTATAGAATGGTGCAGTTATGTTGTTTTTATACATAAAAAATGTGTTTAAAAAGGATGTATATACATCTATACCGAAAAAGCGAATTTTTATGCAAAAAATGAACTTTTTCTAAAAAATATATATTGGTTACGTTTACAATTGTTGAATCGCTTGATTTACAACTTTAGTTTCGCTAAAGTGAATACAGAAATACATATACATAATTGGAGGGAAAAAGATGAGTACACATGTAACGTTCGACTATTCTAAAGCGTTATCCTTCATCGGTGAAAATGAACTAACTTATTTGCGTGATGCAGTGAAAGTAACACATCATGCAATCCACGAAAAAACTGGAGCTGGGAACGATTTCCTTGGGTGGGTAGACCTTCCGCTTCAATATGACAAAGAAGAATTTGCTCGCATTCAAAAATGCGCAGAAAAAATTAAAAATGACTCTGACATTTTACTTGTTGTAGGTATCGGTGGTTCTTACCTAGGAGCACGTGCAGCAATCGAAATGTTAAACCATTCTTTCTACAACACGCTATCTAAAGAACAACGTAAAACTCCACAAGTGCTATTTGTTGGACAAAACATTAGCTCCACTTACATGAAAGATTTAATGGATGTATTAGAAGGTAAAGACTTCTCTATTAACGTTATTTCCAAATCAGGTACAACAACAGAGCCTGCAATCGCATTCCGTATTTTCCGTAAGTTATTAGAAGAGAAATATGGAAAAGAAGAAGCTCGCAAGCGTATTTATGCAACTACAGATAAAGCACGTGGCGCATTAAAAACATTAGCTGATAACGAAGGTTACGAAACATTCGTAATTCCAGATGATGTTGGCGGCCGCTTCTCTGTATTAACGCCAGTTGGTTTATTACCAATCGCGGCAAGTGGCTTAAATATTGAAGAGATGATGAAAGGTGCAGCTGCTGGTCAGGATGACTTCGGGACATCAGAACTGGAAGAAAACCCAGCTTACCAATACGCAGTAGTTCGTAATGCCCTATACAATAAAGGGAAAACAATTGAAATGCTTGTTAACTATGAGCCAGCACTTCACTACTTCTCTGAGTGGTGGAAACAGTTATTTGGTGAAAGTGAAGGAAAAGATCAAAAAGGTATTTTCCCATCTTCAGCAAACTTCTCAACTGATTTACACTCATTAGGTCAATACATTCAAGAAGGTCGCCGTGATCTATTCGAAACAGTTCTTAAAGTAGGTAAATCTACACACGAACTAAAAATCGAATTAGATGACAACGATTTAGATGGATTAAACTATCTTGCTGGTGAAACGATAGACTTCGTAAACACAAAAGCGTACGAAGGTACATTACTTGCACATAGCGATGGCGGAGTACCAAACTTAATCGTAAACATCCCTGAATTAAATGAGTACACATTCGGTTACCTTGTATACTTCTTCGAAAAAGCATGTGCGATGAGCGGCTATCTATTAGGCGTAAATCCATTTGACCAACCAGGAGTAGAAGCATACAAGAAAAACATGTTTGCTTTACTTGGTAAACCAGGATTTGAAGAATTAAAAGCAGAATTAGAAGAGCGTTTAAAATAAAAAAACTGTTGGGGACGAGCCCCCAACAGTTTTTTTTGTGATTTTTTGGCGAGTAACTTACATTCTGTGTTGAATCTCATATATATTCAGAATGGAATGGACATGCTAAAGGAAAAGTCTAGGAGGGATGGGCTTGATTCCGATTCAATCAAATTTAGAAGGAAGTACATATGCGTTATATAAGTTAGAAGAGGTTATGAAACCACTTGGATATAGTATTGGCGGCAATTGGGATTATGATAAAGGATGCTTTGATTATAAAATCGACGAAGAAGAAGGGTATCAATTTTTACGCGTACCATTTACAGCGGTGGATGGGGAACTAGATGTGCCTGGTGTAATAGTCCGTCTTGAAACACCGTATATTCTTTCGCACGTATATCAAGACGAACTAGATGATAATGTTAATGCTTTAACAGCTGGAACGAGTGGATTGGATCAATTTGCGGAGCCGCAAGATCCAGATGGAGATGTGAAGAGAAAGTATGTCAATATTGGTAAAGTATTGGTACAAGAACTAGAAAATCATTTTTTTAATGGTGAATAACAATGAGTATGTCGCTTTCGATAAGAATGGAAGAATGAACTGGATTGATCATATATTGCTCGTCGCGCTTTACACCTAGTAAGAGAATGTTTTGCTTTAAAAGAGTATAGCTACAATTTGCAAAGGTTTGTCCGGTGCAGGACGAAGGGAGATCCATCAGTTGTAATTTGTTATCAGAGATTTCATTATAAAGTGAGAATAGTACACCTGAAATGGAAGGGAATAAAAGAGATGCAGTAAATACATAGCTCGTTAATTTATTTCCTTCTATAATTTCTGATGCACCAGCTCTCGTTGCGTTTTGGATTTGTTCAGAAGTAAGAAGTTCAGCGATGCAGTGAATATTTGGGTTGAGCCCTTTTGCAGTTAAAATATTTAAAATGGACTGTGTATCAGCTAAGCTTTCATTTTTTTCTTTATCTGCTGTTATTAATATAGTGTGAGCCGTTGTAATATTAGCTTTTAATAACGTTTGATC